>JBJXFL010000110.1:0-26723 GCA_046155405.1 Bryobacteraceae bacterium
GAAGTTGGAACAGGGACAGGTGAATCAGGAGTTGTACACGCTGCGGCGGGTGGTGAAGGTTTAGGCGATGGCGGCGGATTAGCGCCGTCCCAAATCGCACTCGGCGTGAATCGCCTTCACGGCCCGCTCCAGCCCATCGCGGCTTACCACGAAATTGATGGTCAACTCGCTTGAGCCCTGCGCAATGGCGATTATGCTGATTCCTTCGCGCGACACCGCCGTGAAGACGCGGCCAGCGAGACCGGGAACGCCGCGCATGCCTTCGCCAACCACCGCCAGCAATCCCACATTCTCGTCAATCTCGAACGGCTTCACATACCCGTGTTCGATCTCCAACGCGAGCGCCTCTTCGAGGCCCTTCAGCACCGCGGGCAGTTCGTCTTTTCTTACCAAAAAGCAGAAGCTCTGGCGGCACGAGGAGCTCGATAGCGTCAGCACCTCCGCGTTCACGATGTCCAAAGCGTCCAACGCCCGCGCCATCACCCGGGTCCCGCTGATCGACGCCGAGGCCGGCTCAACGGAGACGAGCGCGACATTGGCCATTGACGTCACCGCCCGGGCTCCGCGAGGCTCATCATCGCGCAACGCCGGCACAATGTGCGTTCCCCGCGCGTCAAGGTTGAAAGAGTTCTTGCTCCAGACCGGAATTTTCTTCTCGACTAGCGGCGCCAGCGTCCGCGGATGCAGCACCTTCGCGCCGTTGTAGGCGAGTTCGGCCGCCTCGGCGTAGGTGACTTCGTCCAAGACGCGCGCGTCTTTCACCAGCCGCGGATCCGCCGTCATGATGCCGTCCACATCGGTCCAGATCCAAAGCTCCGACGCATCGAGCGCGCTCGCCAGGATCGACGCGGAGAAGTCCGATCCACCGCGGCCGAGCGTCGTCGGTTTTCCGTCGGCCGTCGCGCCGTTAAAGCCGGTCATCACGGCGACCTTCCCCTCGACTAGCAACGGCGCTACCACTCGCTCGGCTCGCACACGGGTCGACTCCATGATCGGCGTTGCGTTCCCAAAAACCGAATCCGTAACCACGACTCGCGCCGCATTCACGGCCTCCGCCGCGGTCCCGGTTTCCGTCAGAAAGGCGGCGAGGATCAATGCGGCAAGCCGTTCGCCAATCGCCACCGCTTCGTCCACCGACCGCGGCGGCCGGTCGCCCAGCAATAAAACGCCTTGCGAAATCCGTTCGAATTCAGCGATCAGTCCGTTGATGTCATCGATCACCGCATCCGGTGCCGCTAACAGTTCCCGCGCCGTGATTTCGTGGCGTTCGCGCAGTCCGGCGATGTTCTTTTCCATCGTCGCGCGGTCGCCGCCCTCGGCATGGCGCAGGGTATCGAGCAACAGATCGGTCACCTTCGACATCGCCGAGACGACAATGGCCACCGGCCGTTTGGAGCGCTCGGCGGCGGTGATCGCGGCCGCGATCCTGATCCGGCCGGCGGTGCCCATCGATGTGCCGCCAAACTTCATCACGATCAAATCGCTCAACTCGTTACTCCTTTTCCGTTCGACGTTCTTTCCCGCACAATCCGCAGCACGGCTACGATCGCGCCCTCCTGGTCCAGGTCGCTTGTGTCCAGATAGACGGCGTCTTCCGCCTGCCGCAGCGGCGAATCCGCGCGCGTCGCATCGCGGTCGTCCCGTTCGCGAATCTCGCGCAGAACTTCGGAGTAAACCCCGCCCAATTCCTCTACCCGGCGTCGCGCCCGTACTTCGGGGCTGGCGTCCAGGTAAATCTTCACCTGCGCCCGAGGATAAACGACGGTACCGATGTCCCGCCCCTCCATGACGACGCTCGACTGCGCGGCGTATTCCTGTTGCTTCATCACCAGTTCCCGCCGCACGCCGGGAATCGCCGAGACCATCGACGCCGCCTGCGAGACCTCAGGCCGGCGCACTTCCATCGTGATGTCGCGGCCGTTCAGAAACACCCTTCCGCGGTCTAGAACGATTTCCGCGCTTTCCGCCATCGGAACGACTTTGTGATCGTCGCCGGGGTCGATACTGTTTTCGAGCGCCCACAGCGCCACGGCCCGGTACATGGCCCCGCTGTCAACGTGCAAAAAACCCATCCGCTCGGCCACCGCCTGAGCGACGGTGCTTTTGCCCGCGCCCGCCGGGCCGTCAATGGCCACAATGATTCGTTTTTTCATGAGCCGGCTACTCGCCGTTCCCACTCAGGGCACCGACGGCAAATACAAACTCTTCCACCGGTTTCCCTCCCAATAGATGTTCGTCCACAATCCGGTCGGCCACTTCTTTTGTTACCGAGCGATACCAGATCCCGTCCGGATAAACCACGGCGATCGGCCCCTGTTCGCAGACGCGCAGGCAGTTCGCCTTAGTCCGCAAAGTGCAGTGATCGCCGGCCATAAGTCCCGCTCCGGCAATGCGTTTCTTCAGGTGCTCCCAGACTTCGTCCGATTCCTCCCGTCCAGCGCACTTCGGTTTCGTTTGGCCGGCACAAAGAAAGATGTGGCGCGCGGCCTTGCCAATACCCAGATTGGCGGCCACGGCCGGTAGTGTCGTTGGATCGGTTATTGAATCGTTCATTGGGGGGCATTGCGCCGCGGGGCGCTTTCTCTCTATTCTGGCAAAGTGCCCCTACGGCTAGCGCCAAAAGTCTTCGACGCGATGGTGGAACGCGCGGTCGCGGCCATTCCGGGCCGCTTTCGCGCCCGCATGAAGAATCTGGTTATCGTCGTCCAGCCCGTTGGGCCGAGCCCGGACCTTCTGGGTCTGTACGAAGGCCGCCCGGTGACTGAGCGCAGTACGGCCGACGCGCCCCTCGGCGGTCCCGACCGCATCCGCATATTCCAACGGCCCCACGAAGAGATGGCCCGCAATCCGGCCCACCTCGAACGCATCGTGACCGACACGGTGTGGCACGAAATCGGTCACTATTTCGGCCTTAGCGAGAGAGAAATTCACGCCGCCGAGGATCGCCGGGAACGGCTTCGGCCGCTTCGTCGCGCGGCCCGGCAGCATACGCCAATCAAACGATGAGCGTGGAGAAGGGGTTGCCGGGGGCGGTGCGGATGGGGAAATCGCGGAGCGTTGGCGCCAAGACGTGGACCCGTCCCGTGGCAAAAATTCATTTGCGGGCGGCACCACGGCGTCAGTTGTACGGCGGCGTCCCTCACCCGCCATTTTTCCGGGCCATGGCCGACAGGCCGAGTTGGCCGCCGAGGCCCATTGATTCGACGGCGGTCGACGGGACGATTACCAGCGAACCCTTTTCCTTCATGGCTTCGTAGAGCATGTTCATGGCGCGCAGGTGGAGGGCCATGGGGTGGTCTTCGTAGAACCTGGACGCTTCCACGAATTTCTCGGCGGCTTCGCTTTCGGCCATGCCGAAGATGATGCGGGCGCGGCGCTCGCGCTCTGCCTGGGCTTCGCGGGACATGGCGTCCTCGAGCGCCTGGGGGATCTGTACGTCGCGTACTTCCACCGATTGAATCGTAATGCCCCATGGGTTCGTTTTCTCATCGAGAGTGCGCTGGAGTTCCACGCCAATCGATTCGCGCTCCGTGATCATCTGGGCAAGCTCGTGGCGGCCGATGGACTCGCGGAGGGCCGTTTGGGCGGCCATGGCGATCGCTTCCTCGAAGTCCTCGACTTCCAGAATGGCTTTTTCGGCGTTCCAGACGATCCAGAAATAGACGGCATCGACGCTGACGGGCACGGTGTCGCGAGTGAGGGTCGATTCGGCCTTGACGTTACCAACGCGGACGCGTTGATCGACGGCGGGGCTGACGGAGTCAATGATAGGCACAATCCAAAACATGCCGGGGCCGCGCATGCCCAGATATCGACCGAGACGAAGGAGGGCGACGCGTTCCCATTGATCGGCGACACGGACGGAGAGAAGCAGGTAGACGCCGACGACCGCGAACAAAACGACGGGCCACGGCGAGCGCATGAGGAGGACGCCGAGGGCGCCAACGGCGAGGCTGGCGAAAAAAAGGACCGCCCCGATGGGGCTGATAGTGGTATTCAACTGCTGGATTTTCATTGGGAGTTTCTTTCAGTCCTCTCCTGCAAACAGGCGAGGACATCTTCTACATGGAACCCGGCCGCGCCGGCGCGGGCGACGAATTCGTTAACGATCTGGTCCAACTGGCGTTGCCGCTCGACGTCGTCACGCTCCACCTTTTGGGGACTGACGAATGTCCCCGTGCCTTGATGGGTTTCGATGACACCGCGGATTTCGAGTTCACGGTAGGCGCGGACGACGGTGTTGGGGTTGATGGCGAGATCGACAGCCGTCTGGCGGACGGTCGGCAACTGGTCGCCGGGACGGAGCGAGGAGAAGGCAATCCCATTGCGGACCTGTTCGATGATCTGCCTATAGACGGGAACGCCACTGGCAAGATCGAGCCGGAATTGGAACGGAGTCGATTTGGGAGCTGCGGCGGCCATTTGAATCTATAGTATACTAGTTTACTAGTACAGTCAAGAGTTTTCTTCGAACTGGGCCGGACCTTAGCGGATGGCTAACTTTCCGCCAGTTCCTTCAACTTCGCGAGCGCTTTGGGCCACATCTCATCGAACATGGACTCGTGCTTCTCGTCCAGATCAAGATGCACGGTCAGCGTCACTTCTTTATCGTTACCGGAGAGCGTATAGTTTTCCCGCGCGCCCGCCCAGGACTTCACCGCGTCGCTCGACGTATCCTCAATGCCGTCTTTCACCTCGCCCAGATGTTCGATGGAAAGGAACTCGTTCGGCCGATGTTCCGCAATCCGGCTCACCATCCCACTGCCCTGACCGTCGAGGAACAGGACCTTACTCCCTTCCTGCCAGTCGGTGACGGCGTAGGAGCTTTCGGAGAACGGACTCGTCCACTGCCGGTAGGTCGCATCGTCCAGCATGGTTCGCCAGATCCTTTCCTTTGACGCTCCGATGATGATCATCCATGATTTTGTTCGCATAATTGCCCCAATTCTAGCGCCAGCGGCCTTCGAGCGGGGCAGGCGGCTTGGCAATCGACTGGAAGGCGCCGACGCGCACGCGGTCGGAACCCTTCATACTGAGCATAGGCATGAGACCGAGCCCGATCATGGTTTCCGCGGCGGTCAGCGTCAACAGCACTTCGGCGCATGGCTTTAGCTCCGGGTTACCGTATTCCTTCCACGTGTGGACGGGCAGGCTGTGTATGTCCTGGAACTGGCCGGGACGCATGTTCCATTTATCTTCACTAAACGCTTGGCAGATCAATGCGACGCAAGGAAACATGCCGTTACCCCAAAGATAGTTGGCATGGGTGCTGCCTTCGGGCATCTCTTCGAACTTGAATTTTTCGACGGGGCTGGAATCCTTGCCGTAAGGCTGGCGGAGGATTATGCGGGGCATGGTGAGGCCAATGCGACGGGCTTCAGGGAGGGAGCGAATTTCGTCCCAGACCGCATTCGGCGTTTCCCAGTCGTCATTGCTGGCGAGGTGCTCCGGATTTTTGACGCCGAGCAGGGTGTGATCGGCGGCGGCGAGGAGCGGGGCGCCGGCGAAATCGGCGAGCATGGCGATGCGGGCCAGCAGTTCGATATCGTCAATCCAGGGGCGGAAGAAACAGTCGCAAGCGAGGAGCGACCAGGGCTCTCCGTTGGGAGGAGCGGCGGCCAGCAGACGATGAAGGCCGGTGCGGCGGAGGTCGCTGGCGGCGGCGACGTCGGCGAGGAGTTCGGCTTTGGAGACGTCGAGGATGTAGATTTTCAGTTGGGAGTCGGTTTCGACGTTGCGGACGACGTGATCTAGACCGCGCCAAGCGGCTTCAAGCCCTTGAAACAGAGTGTTGTGGAGGATGGCCCGCATTTGGCGGCCGACCTCTTCATCGAGTTGGGCGAGAAGTTCCTTTTGCTTCGGATCCTGGCCGGGAACGAGGTGCGGGGCGACGAGATCATGAACGTAGGCGAGGAGCGGATCGCGGGGCTTGGCGCCGCGGGAAGGAGCGGGCTCTTCAACTTCGTCGGCGATTTGATCGAGCAGGCTGCCGGTGATAATGGAACTGGAGGCTTTGGCCTCGCGGGGCGTTTCGCTAATGAGGCCGCCGAGGATTTCGTCGGTTGTTTTCTTGAGGGATTCGGGGTTTTCCAGGCGGCGGCGCATGGCGCGGAGGGCGGGAAAGAGATCGCACTTTTCGAAGAGGCTATCGGCGTGGAAGTCGTCAATTGAGGCGAAAGAAAGCCGAAGCTCAGCGCCGTGGTCCCCGGCTAGCGGGAGTAGCAACTCGGTGCGGAGTTGAGCGGGAAGAGTTTCAATTTCGTCGCGATCGACGAGGACGGGCCGGCGGCCGAGGACCGGTTCGACAACGCCACGGCTGGCGCGACCGGAAAAATCGCCCATAATAAGTACCTGGAACGGAGAGTCCGGTTCCGGGGTGGGGTCGACCCGGCGCCTGCCCGGCTCGACATCCAGTACAACATCGGCATAAGAAGTTTTTGGCATCTGATATCCCATCAGCGGCCGATAATGCGTGACCGCTGCCCTATTTTACACGTGAGCCATTTCACTCAGGCAATTATGACATTACCGTACCGGAAATATATTTCCCCCGATGCGATTTTGATGTGTTTGCAGGTTGAAGTGCGATGGCGGTGCGGGATGGCGAGGGGTTCGTGAAAGATCGAGGTTAGATTAAATTGTCCACTGACACTAGTTTATTGGCGCCTTTGCGGGTTGAAGATGCGGCGTTGGCGGTGGAGGTACGCAGAGGTCTGTTGGCATTCGGCTACAACGGCGACGCGGTACGGATGGCGATATCGGAATCGCGGGCGCCGGGGGCGGCGCCGGCGGACCACGGCGCGCTGGCGATGCGGATGCCGCCGGTCTCGCCATTGGCCTGTTTAATACGGGCATTTGTGTTGAACGCGGCGACGCCGGAAGAGGCTATGCGGGCGCAGTTGGGGGCGGAGTTTTTCGACCTTTGCGAGACGGCGGGACTGTGGTCGCACGTGGAGCAAGGGGTGGTTGGGTCAGTTGTGGTGATGGTCGACGGGAAGACTTTTTTGTTGAGCGACCATGCCGGCACGCGACTGGGCGACCTGGCGATGCATTGGGTGATGGGCATAGGAACGTCAACGATGAAGCTCGCGCATTCGGTGGCGCGGCGGCCTTATGAGCGCGTGCTGGACTTGTGCTGCGGGGGCGGGATTCAAGCCTTCATGTTGTCGCCCCATGCGAAACAGATAGTGGCGGTGGACCGGAACGCTCGGGCGTTGAATTATGGGCGGTTTGGCGCCGGAATGAACAAATTCAACAACATTACGTTTCGCGAGAGCGACTGTTATTCGGCGGTGGAGGGAGAAAAGTTCGATGCAATTGTCTGCAATCCGCCGTATGTGCTGACGCCGGACCGGCAGACGTATTACCGGGACGGGGGAATGGGCGGGGACCGGTTTGCGGAGAAGATACTGCGCGAGGCGCCGGCGTACTTGCGTGAGGGCGGGTTGGCGCATGTGATGTGCGATGTAGCGGCGATGGATGGGCAATCAAGCGAGGCGCGGCTGCGCGGCTGGCTGGCGGGGAACGGCTGCGACGTGTTGGCGATTGGATCCCGGGCCGTGGACGCGGCGACGTATGCGCGGAATTGGCTACGGAAGGATGGGGAGCCGTTGGAGGAAAGGCGATGGATCGACAGTTTTCGGGAACTTGGCGTAGCCGGCGTTACGAATACGCTGGTGGTGCTGCGGAAGCGAACGGCAGGGGGACCGAACTGGTTTCTGCCGGAAAGCATAGCGGCGGAACCGAAGGGCTATTTTGGGCATCAGGTGGCGAGAGCGTTTGCGTGTCAGGATTTGTTGCAACTGGAGGATGACGCGATTGGAACGACGAAGCTTCGGCTGGCGGCGGAGGTG
Source organism: Bryobacteraceae bacterium (assembly GCA_046155405.1). GTDB lineage: Bacteria > Acidobacteriota > Terriglobia > Bryobacterales > Bryobacteraceae. The sequence goes on from JBJXFL010000110.1 coordinate 7,854, forward strand.
CGAGTGGTGAACACTCTGCGGCCGGAGAGTGGTAAATGGCTGCCGGAATCGTCAAGGATTACGTTCGCGGAGGGGCTGGCGCGGGAATATCCGGTGGATCCGCAGACGGCGGCGGTTCTGGCGCTTTTTGACGGGAGGCGGAAGACTGTTGACGTGCTGCCAGGCGGACAATTCCGGATGGGACATGTACGGCAGTTGGTTGGGTACGGCGTTTTGGAGCCAGTTTGAGCCGACCACTCGAAGGTATCGTTGTCCTGGACCTGTCGCGGGCGGTGGCGGGACCGATGTGCACGATGCTGTTGGGAGATTTGGGCGCCCGGGTATTGAAGATTGAAGAGGCGGGAGGGGATGAGGCGCGAAGTTGGGGACCGCCGTTTGCGGGGGAGGATTCGACGTATTTCCTGGGGCTGAACCGGAACAAGGAGAGCGCGGTTCTGGATTTGAAGAATCCTTTCGATTTGGAGTTGGTGCGGCGGATGGCGGGACGGGCGGATATTGTGGTTGAGAATTTCCGGCCGGGAGTAGCGGAGCGGTTGGGGCTGGGATATGGCGCGTTGCGGACGTTACGGCCGGGGCTGATCTATGGTTCGGTTTCGGGGTTTGGGCAAGAGGGGGCGGATCGGGATCGGCCGGGTTACGACCTGATTTTGCAGGCGGCGAGCGGGTTGATGTATACAACTTCGGCAAAGGTGTCGTTCCCGATCGCGGACGTGCTGGCGGCGTTGTTTTTACAACAGGGCCTGCTGGCGGCGCTGTTGCGGCGGGACCCGGCGGGGACGTATGTAGATGTGTCTTTGTTGGATAGCGTTTTGGCGGCAATGTCTCCGTTGACCGCGGCGTGGTTGATGGCGGGGATCGATCCGAAGCCGGCCGGGGCGGGGCATGCAAATATCGTTCCGTATCAGGTGTTTGCGTGTAGGGAGGGGAAGGTGAGCGTCGGCGTGACGAATGAGCGGATTTGGGGGCGGTTCTGTGTGGCGTTGGGGCGGGAGGATTGGCATCGGGATGGGAGATACGCTTCAAATGTTTTGAGGAATGCGAATCGGGAGGCGCTGTTGGGGGAGCTGGAACCGTTGTTTTTGACGAAGACGGCGTTGGAATGGGAGACGGCTTTACGGGCGGCGGAGGTGCCGTGCGCGGCGGTGCGAACGGTGGGAGAAGCGTTAGCGCTGCCGGGAGTGCGGAGTTTGTGGACTTTGGAGGACGGGCTGCGGGTGTTTGGAAATCCGGTGCGGATGAGCGGGCATGAGGCGCCGTTGCGGGCGGCGCCGAAGCTGGGCCAGCACACCGAGGCCTTGCGGCGGGAGTTTTCCGGCTAACGATGTTCGCCGAAAACGCGGCGGAGGGCGGTGGCGATTTCGCCAACGGTGGCGAGTTCCCTGGCGGCGGTCAGGATCGGCGGCATCAGGTTATCGGCGCCGCGGGCGGCTGTCTCGAGTTGTTGGAGAGCGGCTTCCACCGCGGGTTGGCTGCGGGAGGCGCGGAGGTCGCGGAGACGGTCGATCTGTTGACGCTCGATCTCCGGATCGATGCGGAAGACGGGAGTTTTCGTTGGTTCGTTCGTAGTGAATTTGTTGACGCCGACGATGATTTGTTCGCCGGATTCGATCTTCCGTTGGTACTGATAGGCGGCGTTGTGAATTTCGGCTTGCTGGTAGCCCGCCTCAATGGCGGAGAGGGCGCCGCCCATGGCGTCGATTTTTTCTATGTAAGCGAGGGCCGAGCTTTCGAGTTCATCGGTGAGAGCCTCGACGACGTGGCTGCCGCCGAAGGGATCGGGGTGGGCGGGGACGCCGGATTCGTGGGCGATTACCTGTTGCGTCCTTAGGGCCAGGGTGGCGGCGGCTTCGGTGGGCAGGCCGACGGCTTCGTCCATTGCATTGGTATGGAGACTTTGGGCGCCGCCGAGGACGGCGGCAAGAGCCTGGATCGTCGTGCGAACGGTGTTAATTTCGGGCTGTTGCGCTTGGAGCGAAGAGCCGGCGGTCTGGGTGTGGAAACGCAGCAGCAGCGACTTGGGATCCTTGGCGTCAAAGCGGTCGCGAAGGAGATTGGCGTAGATGCGGCGGGCGGCGCGGAATTTGGCGATCTCTTCAAGGAAATCGTTGTGGGCGTTGAAAAAGAAAGAGAGGCGAGGCGCGAAGGCGTCAATGGCAAGGCCGGCTTTCAGCGCGGCTTCGATGTAGGCGATGGCGTTGGCGAGCGTGAAAGCGATTTCCTGGGCTGCGGTGGAGCCGGCTTCGCGGATATGATAGCCGCTGATGGAGATGGTGTTCCACTCGGGGACTTCGCGGCCGGCCCAGGCGAAAACATCGGTGATGATGCGCATGGCGGGGCGGGGCGGGTAGATGTAGGTTCCGCGAGCGATGTATTCCTTGAGAATGTCGTTTTGGATGGTGCCGCTGAGTTTGGCGCGATTGGCGCCTTGGGCATCGGCGACAAGGACGTAAAGGGCGAGAAGGGTGGCGGCGGTGGAATTGATGGTCATGGAGGTGGAGACCCGATCGAGGCGGATACCGTCGAAGAGGCGCTCCATGTCATTAAGCGACGCGATGGAGACGCCGACCCGGCCGACTTCGCCGGCGGCGAGGGAGTGATCGGCATCAAGGCCGAGCTGAGTGGGGAGGTCGAAGGCGACGGAAAGGCCGGTGATGCCTTGGGAAAGCAGGTAGCGGTAGCGGCGGTTACTCTCTTCGGCGGTTCCGAAGCCGGCGTATTGGCGCATCGTCCACAGACGGTGGCGATACATCTCCGGATAAATCCCACGGGTGTATGGGAACTCTCCGGGTTGGCCAACGCGGTGTTCCGCCATGAGAATAGAGTATTAGGGCTCGGTGCGCGAGATTTTCCTGGCGCGGAGGAAAGAGAACACGGCGAAGGTGAGCATCGTTATCAGAAAGACGCTCGAGAGGATCAGGCGGAAAAGATGTTCGGGCGCGCCATCGAACTCTTTCCAGGAATTGTAAACCTTAGGGGCGGCGGGGATGGCGAAAACTATGAAAACGAACGCAATCATCTCATTCCAAAGGATGCGCAAAGGACGCATGATCCCGGGAAGTACATGAGATAGAAACTTTCGGCCGAGCGCAAACATCGAAGAGTTGACCGTCTCCAATTATATGGTACCCTCCAGAAAATCGCGGGAACGGCCGATGATATTGACAGAGGCAACCTGGTGGTATCCTAAAAGGCAGTAAAGGGACTCGAAAAGGAAAGAAAGGCTTTCATTTGGACGACCGGTTGAAAGAGCTGATGCAGGACTTGGGAAATGCGATTAATGAATCCCTGTCCGATTCTGACCGGATTGCGGAAGCGATTGGTGAGATCAAGAGGGCGGGGTACGATGTGTTTCTCGTGCTCGAGGCGACGATCGGGTTCAATAAGCGCGAAGAGGACGAGGACGACGAGGTTCCGGAAGTCGCAGGCGAGTTTTCAACCAGCCAGCCGGAGCCGAAAACGCGCGGGAGAGCGGGGAAGCTTTCGTGGACGTCGCAGGACCAGAAATTCCTGAGGGCGTTGAAGATTTCGCTCGACGAGGATTCGTCGAAGTAGTCGCGGCTAAAGTAGTTCGCGATAAGCGCTCCAGGTTGCGTCGACGGCCCGATCCCAGGTAAGGCGGGCCGACCACTGGCGGCCGCGGGTGATCAGATCGCGGCGGAGTTCGGGTTGGTCCATGAGCGTTTGGAGAGCATGTGCGATTTGCTCGGTATCGTCCGGATCGACGTGCATGGCCGCGTCGCCGGATATTTCGACGAGGGCGGAGCGATCCGAGGTGATGACGGGGATGCCCCAGGCCATGGCTTCGATGACCGGGATGCCGAATCCCTCGTCAAGCGAGGGGAAGGCGAAAATGGAGGCACGGCGGTAGAGGGCTTGGAGAGCGGCGTTAGCGATGAAGCCGGTAACCTGGATGTCCGCCCGGCGGGGGCTGCTTTGGATTCGCGCGGTGATATCGCCGGCGCCGAAGCCGGCGGCGCCGGCGAGGATGAGCTTCCAGCCAGGCTGGGTTCGTTCGAAGGCTTCGACGAGCCGTGCGGTGTTCTTGCGTTTCTGGATCGACCCAACGCTGAGGACGATGGGCTCGCGAGATTCGGGCGCGGGAACATCGGCGGGCGCGTGGACGCCATGGTGGATAACGCGAAGACGTGAGGCGGGCACATGGAGGAGCGCGGAGACCTGGGAGGCGGTGTAGGCGGAGACGCAGAGGATAAGATCGGAGCGACTGGCGGCGGCGCGGGCGAGGGCGGTGAAGCGGTCACGGAAATCGGGAGTGGAATAGTCGCCGGTCATGACGAAGAGGTCATGAAAGGTGGTTACGCAGCGGCGGGTGCGGGCGGCGGGGACGCGTTGGTTGAGGCCGTGAAAAAGATCGTGCGGCGGGAGCCAGGATTCAAAGAGCGGCCGGCGGGAGACGCGGGGCGGAAGCCGGTGGGAAAACGATTTGAAGAACTTGTGGGGGCGGTAGCAGAAGCTGTAGCGGGCTTGGGGATGGCGAAGGGCGAGGCCGTTGAGGATTTCGCGCGAGTAGACGCCAACGCCGGTGAGTTCGGAGCCGACGCCGTAGGTGGCGTCGAGAGCAATGCGCACCGGCCTATTCTTGCATGGCGAAGGCCTGACCGAGCGGCGCGCGGAGGAGATCGGCGAGCGAGTCATCATTGCCATCGAGAGACATTTCGTGCGCTTCGTACTCGAGCGGCGGCGTGGCGGACTGGCGGCCGGTGCGTTGTTCCACCCAGAGGACGGTGCGTACCTGGAGGGGCTCGGGGAACGGGGCGGGGCCCAGGGAGAGTACGGCGAACTGCTTGGAGCCGGTGCGGGCGAGGAGATCGGCGTCGGGGAAGAGATCGCGCACCATCTCGCCGGTTTCGATAAGAGCCATGTCGCGAGCTTGCGCGCCGAAGACATCTTCCATGCGGCCATAACCGGTGAGGGTGATGACGGAGAGACGCGCGGATTTGCACCAGCGGCTGGAAAGACGGCGGACCATTTCGCCGAGATAGAGAAAGCCATCCCGCGATGTGAGGCCGGTGAGATCGTCAGTACCTGGCATTTCGGAGCGGGCGATTAGCGCTTGTTGGCGTTCGAAAGCGGCGCGAAGCGTGCGGGCGAGGGGGAGGCAGTCCAGGTCCTCCTTCAGCAGGTACCCCGCGGCGCCTTCGCGCATGGCGGTGAGAGCCAACGACTCATCTTCGCGAGCGGTGAGGATGACGAACGGCGTGGAAGGAGCGAGATCGCGAAGCCGAAGGTAGGGATGTAGTCCGGGAGCGCCGCCGGTAGCGAGGTCGAGGAGGATGAGATCGTAAGTCTCGGCGGAAGCGGAGACGACGGCCTCTTCCAGAGTCTGAGCGTGGAAGAGTTCGACAGGGCGGCCGAGCAGGTTTTCGTGCGGGCGTTCCTCGAGTTCCTCCAGCGCTTCCTGGATCAATCCGGCATCCCACGGGTCGCTTTCGACCAATAAAAGACGCGCCCGTGTTTTCTCGCTCGCAGGCATAGGCATTCGCTAGGAAGGTAGTGGGCGACAGGCGGGATTTTTCTCACACCGCCATCTGATATTCCTTCAACTTTCTGTAGAGGGTGGTACGGCCGATACCGAGCATGCCGGCCGCCATGAGACGATCGCCGTGGGTGAATTCGAGCGCATGAATGATGGCGCGACGCTCCATTTCGGTAAGGGGGACGATGGGGGAGTCGAGAAAGCGGGGATCGACGATGGATGGGGCGGCGGCGGCGCTCAGGACGGCGTGGAACGTGCCGCCGCCGGCGGCGGCAGCCATGGCCATGCCGGAGCCGCGGCGCGCGTACAGGTGGTTTTGGACGGGCGAAGGCAAATCGTTCAGATGAAGTAGCGGACCGGTGCGAACGGCGACCATCTGCTGGATCATGTTCTCGAGTTCGCGGACGTTGCCGGGCCATTCGTAGCTGAGCATCGCGTCCATGGCTTCCTGCGTGAAGGTATGGCCGGAACCATATTTGGCGAGGAAATGCCGCATGAGGAGCGGGATATCTTCCTTGCGGTCGCGCAGCGGGGCGAGGCGGACGGCGACGACATTGAGGCGGTAATAGAGATCGCGGCGGAAGGTTCCCTTCTCCACTTCCTTTAGCAGGTCGCGGTTGGTGGCCGCGATGATGCGAAAGTCGGAGCGCTTCGTTTGGAGCGAACCGACGGGGCGGAACTCCTTCTCCTGAAGCACGCGGAGGAGTTTGGCCTGGAGATCGAGGGGCAACTCGCCGATCTCATCGAAGAACGCGGTGCCGCCGTTAGCAGCTTCGATGAGACCGATCTTGGCGTTGACGGCGCCAGTGAAGGATCCCTTGGCATGGCCGAAGAGTTCGCTTTCCATCAGCGGGCCGACAAAGGAGGAGCAATCGATGGTGATGAGAGGGCCGACCGGATTGGCGGCGTGAATGGAACGGGCCACCACCTCTTTACCAGTACCGGTTTCACCCAGGATCAACGCCGGCCAGCGACCCGTGGCGAGTTTGTCCACCATTCGCTGTACATGACGAAGGAGCGGAGAGTTGCCCACCAAAGTGGGTTCGGGAGCGAGCGGTTGATTGAAATATGCCATGAACGATATCCGTCTGGGGCAGCGGCCCTATATAGGCAGTGGGCGGCGGCGGGAATTAATCTCCGCCGATTTGAAAAGTTTCCGCGGATCGCAGGGATTGCAACCCTATTCCGCGTCCCAAGGCACGATGAAGGCGTTGGGAAATTTATCTTGAAGGCGTTCGAGGATACGCCGCGCGGCGACGGGCGAATCTTCGCGCCCGATGAGGACACGCCAGGCTTCGGCGTGACCGCCCTCGGGATTGGCGGAGCGGTGGCGGATGGAGACGTCCTTGTGCCCTTGAGAGAGTTGACGTTGCAGCGATTCGGCGCGGGCTTTGATGGGCGCCGAGCTCACCTGCACGGTGAACTGCCGGCCGCGCAGATATCGCTTGGGAGGATCGATGACGGTGATGCGAACCTTGGCGGTGCCGGCGCGAAGGAGATCGATTTCGCGAGCGGCCGCTCGCGAGAGGTCGATGATGCGGCCCTTGACGAAGGGTCCGCGATCGGTGATGCGAACCTCCGTATTTTTGTCGTTGGCGAGATGCCGCACGCGGAGCCACGTCTCGAAAGGAAGCGATGGATGCGCCGCCGTGAATCGCTCCATATCGAAGATCTCGCCATTCGCGGCGCGGCGTCCATGATAGGGCTCGCCATACCAACTGGCGACGCCCTCTTCCGTTGCGCCAAGGCGCGCGACGGGCACTGGCGCCGATGCGCGGCGAGGGCCGCATGCGGAGAGAAGCGTGAGCGCGACGAGAGCCGCGGCAAGGCGCGAAGAAGGTGAGGGTGTCATGGTGTTGCGCGATGCGCGAAGAGAGAATGCGGAGCGAATTTCAAGCGTCGACGGCCGCCGCGCGAGCGCTTCAAAAAAGAAGACGCGGGTGCGGGATAGCGCGTGTACCGCGAAGTGCGCGAGAAATATTTTCGACGCCTCGGCGGCGCCATGCGAGCCGGCGCGCGGACCGGCCGCGTTTGTCGTTCAACGCGTGGGAGGCCGATGTTTATTGGCTCAAAATGCATCGCGCCTCATTCAAACATTTTCGCGCATCTTCGTTTTTTTCGCTTTGCCCCTTTACCAGACGTGGTTTGACGCATGCCGGGCTTCACTTTTTCCTTGACTTGCATCGCAAACAAACTTATATATGGGACACGCTGCGATCTCCAAGGAGGTCGCGATTTTTTGATGTTAGGGAGAATCACTCGATGAAATACGCTACCGCCAAAAAGGCAGCCCCCGCAAAGAAGGCTGCTCCGGCAAAGAAGGCTATGGCTCCGGCAAAGAAGGCTGCTCCGCCAGCCAAGAAAGCCGCCGCTCCGGCAAAGAAGGCCGCCGCTCCGGCTAAGAAAGCCGCACCGGCCAAGAAAGCCATGGCCAAGAAAAAATAACCGTGGCTCCCCGGGAGGGGAACGCGAATAGCCAGTAGTAAACGAATCGGCCCCGGGCAACCGGGGCCGATTCGTTTTGGCGGGCCCACTTTTTTTGCGAGGCCGATAGCAAGAGAATCGGGCTGAAGAGAATCGGCTGCGCTACATCGCCGCCTCTTGCTATTATTTGGCGAGGATTAGAGGCGAGTTAATATGCCGATTCGTGCCGAACACGTGAAGGCGCTTGAGCAATCCGCGCTCCTGCAATTCGAGAACGAGACGGGTGTCCACAGTAAGGGGTTTTCTCCCAGGCTGGGCCGCCGGATGCGGCGCGCCGAACAGATCCCTCGGAGATGTGTGGATTATTTCGCGAAGGTTTCGGGCGCGCGTGCCGAGAACGCGCACAAAGCGCTGAAAGATCCGTACTTTTTCGTACGGACACCCATTACTTTTTCCGCGGACGAGTATTCACCCGGATTGTTGTGCGCCACGAATGAAATCTTTCTTCGGAAGGCGGAGGAAGTCGGCAAAGCGAGCGTGAAGAACGTGATTCATGATGGCATCGTCGAAGACCGGCAATACGGCTTCAATGAGGTCCGCCAAGGAGCGTCACCGGTCGCATTGAAGTTTGGCCACGGCTGCACCGACGACCCGCCGCGCTCATGCATCTCGCGAGCGCTGAAGGATTCAAGAACTAGAGTTGAGCGACTGGAAAGGAAACCGGTGACGTGGTTGAACCATGTGGTCGCCGGGAATGAACGACACAAAAGCGAACAAGGATTGCCGGCGTGAGCGACGACAAGAAGACCACGCCGCCGAGCGCCGGAGACGGAGGCAGCCCCGCCGGCGGTTGTGTCGTCAACTGTCCGTGCAAGCCGATGTCGAGCATAAAGATCATCAGCGTCACTTTTCAGTCCGACCACGATATGCTAAAAGACTACGACACAGACTGGAAAGATGGCGGCGCGAGATTTCCCAAGCCTGAGTGGACTCCAGCCGCTCAACATCCGGTAAGCCATACGATGGACAAGGCGGTAAAGCTTGAGTTAGTCCTGGAGGTTGCGCCAAGCGATGCATGCCCTGAGACGGGGACGCTGAGTGGAGTGGGACCCGGCGGGATGCTGTTCGAGAAAAAGGGCCTCAGCTTCTCGGCGGGGCAGATCAAGGTATCGGTCACGTCGGATAAGCCGCTGGAAAAGAAGATTCAGGAGTTGAACTTTGAGGTGAGCTGGAAGACAACCGGGACGACCGTTCCGGTTTCACCGGCGCAGACCTCCAATACGATGTTCGTGACGATGAATACGCCTACGACGCCGGCGGCCCGGCCCGGCATTACCCTTAAACGGATGCGTCATTCGGTGAAGGGGACGGCGGGCGCCGGCGGCCTGGACCCGCACAAGATAGTCGAGCACGTGATGAGCAAATGGAGCAGTTTCAATCTTAATCAGGTGTATGACAACGCCTGGGAACTGGCCGACGACGCTCGCGATCCGGTTAGCGGGGACTTGATTGGGGCTGACTGCCAGACCATTGTGCGGCACACGGAAAAGGTGATCAAGATGGTCGGGTGTCCCGGCAAGGCGGAATTCATCGTGGTATGGGCCAAGGTGCCAACTCCCACAAAAGGGGAAGAAAACCTCGCCTACGAACCGAACGTGAGGAGTCCGAAACAGTGGCACAACTCACACCGGCCTCCCGACCCGGCTCGTGTGAACTGGCGGGCGACACTGGAAGACCACGGCGGCGGCACAAACAAGTATGAGGCCTGCCTGCGTTTTACGTATCCAGACGCCTCCGTCGATGTCGCGGATAAAAAGTATTATGCGGGCGGAGTGGGCAAGAAGAACGACGCGAATGAGGTCATCCGGGTGTTCAAAGCCATGCGCTGGGTTGACGAGGGAACGGGATTGTTAACGGGAGTGATTCATACCTACTGATAAACCATCTCCGTGGTCGTGGTCGCGAAGGCGGGCGCTCGCCCTTCTCCCCGCTCTGCTGTCCTGCGACCATGGAGTAGCGCAACGGCAAGGAGGCCGCATGCAGAACCTTATCTTCGACGATCCGATGCTGGAGCAGTGGATCCGCGGCGCTCTATTGCTTCCCGACGAGCAGTTTTCGCCGATCGAACCGCTAGCGGCCTTGCTTGCCCGGCCATTGACGGAGTCGAAAGGGACGTTGAGCGTGTTCCTTCAAGAGCGGGTGGATCCCCACCGCGGCGCTCCGGGAGTGCGATGGAGCGCCCATGCCGGGGGCATGGATCTACTTCGAGCGAAGTACAAGGCGGCGGGGCTGCAGCTCGCCGTCACGGAGAGCGTCAATTTCGCCTTTGTATGGGCCGGCCTGGCGCCCGCGGAAGACCGGCGGGCCTATCTAGAAGAGCTGATTCGGACGGTGGTGAAGACCGATACCGTGGGGCACCACTGGCAGTTCGATTTGCCGAGTCAGGTAGACGGCCTCTGGGAGTTCCTGTTGATCTCGAACCGCGGCGCTCCGTCACTGCGAAACTTGGAGTCCCGTCACGACCGGGCCGACCTGATGTTATGGAGTGATACAGCTTATTTTTTGTTTTATAAGAAGGTGGATCAAAGAGAGGGTTTTCAAAGAGAGGACGGTTGGTTTAGCGCGGCCGCGCGGGGAGCGCTTAAACGTAATTAGGTCGCCGCGCTTTGCCGGTTCGTCAAGTTGCCAGGCTGTCGCGAGGGTGCCGCTGTAACATCCACCCGTTTTCGAGAGACCGGTTGCGAGGCCGATTCGTTTTGCGCGCGGGACACGATATACTTTTACGCCATGCTCCCCGCTTACATTGAAAAGACCACGCCGAATCCGGCGTCGAACCGCGCTCCGTGGTTCGTGAACACGGCGCCCAGTTACGCCGGCGTGTTCCTGTGGATTGCGTTCTATCAAACGCTGGCCCAAGGCACCATAGAAAAGGCGAGCCTTGGCCTTTGCCTGCTGGCGCTCGCGCTGGCGGGGGCGTTGAGCTACGCCTTGTTCTACTACGTGCCGGGCATGTTGGGCATGAAAACGGGCTTGCCTTTGTACGTCGTCGGCAGTTCCACGTTCGGCACGGCGGGCGGATATCTGATGCCCGGGTTATTGATGGGCCTGCTGCAGTTGGGCTGGTTCGCGGTGGGGACGTTCTATTCGACGAAGTTCATTCTCAGCGCGGTTGGGTCGACGGCGGGACCGGGCTCCATGGAGTTCGCGATCGTCGCGGTGCTGTGGGGATACGTCATGGCCTATGTCGGCGTGAAGGGGATTCAATACGTTGCGAAAGCGTCGCTGTACCTGAATGCGATACCGCTGTTAATGATCCTGTTCGTGTTCTTCCAAACTATGGGCGGCTTGGCGCTGCATAGGCCGGCGGTCGACGATTCGATGGGCGCGTTCGTCACAATTCTGCAGACGGTGATCGGCTTCTTCGCCACGGCCGGCGCGGCGGGCGTCGACTTCGGGATGAACAGCCGAAATGAGAACGACGTGCGGATGGGCGGATTGACCGGCATTGCGTTGGCGATCGTCATTGCGGGCGGGCTGCCGATTCTCTCCGTGGCCGGGGCGCGCGCGCTGGACCCGTCGATCACGAGCTATTCCTATGACGCCGTGATCGGCGCGCAGGGCGGCTTCCTGGCGTCGGCGATGTTCATCCTGTTCGCGGTCGCTTCCATCACGCCAGCCTGTTTCTGCGCGTTCATTGCGGGCAACAGCTTTTCGACAATGATCCCGGGTGTGCCGCGCATGGCCTCGACGATGGCGGGCGTGACGGTGTCGATCATACTTGCCATCACGGGCGTGGCGGCGAATCTGGCGGCGGTGTTCGCTATCGTGGGTGCGTCGTTCGGGCCGATTTGCGGCGCGATGGTGGCGGACTACTACCTCTCGGGCAAGGAATGGTCCGGGCCAAGGCAGGGCATTAACTGGGCGGGCTACGGCGCATGGGCGGCGGGCTTTGCGGTTGGTATCCAAAGTACGTATCAGCCGGCCGTCGTTTATAGCTTCTTCGTGGGTCTGGTGGTGTATGCGGCGCTCGCGAAGGCCGGATTGCAACCGGCGGTGGTGGCGGTTGGAGCGAAGGCTGGAGCGGTTCGGTAGGGCGGGGCTAATCGTTGTTGAGGCGATTGCGGTAGGAGCTCACGTCGCGCATCCGCGTTATCGTGGGCGCCGTACCGCTTTAATCGCGCTTCGAGCGTGCAACGAACGCGCCGCAATCAATCGTTTCCACTGTACCGGGCCGCGCCGCGTCTAGTGCTACAGAAATCTTGTGGAGATGCAGCCTGATCACGGGCCAGCCAGCCTCAGCAACGCGCCGTTTTTGACGCCGCCAATTGCATACTGACCACTGTGCGAATCTCGTGTCCGGGCAACGACCGCGCAAGTTTGCGCGGCACGTCTTCGTCGAAAAGAACCTTCAAGGCCGCGCCTGAAGTTGATGAGCGGCGCGATACGTGAGAATGGCCTGGATTGTGTCGATCCCGGCTTCCGGGTAGCAATCGAGTGTTTCGGCTATGGCTTCCTTGGGCGATAGTCCCTCATCGCGGAAAGCGTCATAATTTCCGGTGATGGCCTCGACTGGCAAGCGTGTGTTTCTCAGCAGCGGCGCGCCGCTGACCGTGCCGGGAATCACTTCGACCAAAGGGCATTGTGACCAATCAACAGTTTCCATGTTCTTACCCTTCTTTCATCGTAGCCTTTTGCAGTGGTTCGGCCTGGGCATGATCATACTCAATCGGCAAACCGTCGATATGTAGTTTCAATAGGGGCAGATCGTTCTTTTCTGTTGTCCATGCCAGGCCCCATGCGCTTCGAGGACTCGCTGATGGTGAGCGGCATCCGTTTGGTCCCCGCCACAGTTTTAGGATCCGCGCGAAAATCCTCGAAATCCATCCCGCCGAAAAGGACTCGATTGCTTGAGCGGCCTGGGCGATATGGCCCAGCAATACGGATGAACGCTCAAAAAACAAGCATGGCCTGGCGTTCGGCTTCAGCTTGTATAGGCTCGTGCATCATGTCCTCCGGTGCCAGGTCCACGCGGACGTTCAGGAGGTGGGCCAACTGCTCTTCCACGCCCGCGTAGTCAAGGAGCGTCCGGCAGCGTGTCTTATCGAAACGGGCCATCAGATCCACATCGGAATCCGGCCTGGCTTCGTCACGGGCCACGGACCCAAACAGACGAAGACTCAACACCCCGGCGCTTTTCAACTCCGCTTCGTGCGCCCGCAAAGTGGCTATGACGTTATCTTTGTTCACTGGCGCTACTCTGGCACACTTCATCGTGGCCGATCAAGTTCGCGTAGGCAAGTGGACCGGACCGGACCGCGCGCGCCTGGGAATGCAGCACAGCCCGACGCAGGGAACGTTAAGAGCCAAACCGTTGAACAGAATTCCGTGTTCTGTTCAAACCCCATGCTCACCAAGTTAGATGGACCTGCTGAGAAGGTTTATCGTCCAGCTCGACATTGATCGTATCGACGTGGTGCCACAGGTTCATTTTGCGGCCTTGAACATCAATCGAATTCGGGAACCCAGCAGGTTCCAGGCAAAGGAAATATCGAAACCCATAGAAGGAAAACGCCCCCGCGCCGACGTAACTGAGATCAGGCGGAACACCCTTGATCCAACTGGTGTATACCACACGCTCTTGCATATTTATGGCTTCCGCCTCGAAGGCAGCAAAGTATAAACCTGCTCGGTCCCTAAAAGAACGCAGCCCAAATGCGATTTCTACAAGCTCGGGATCAATCTTATTAGGTGGGGCATGGGGGCCGACACGATAGCCTTGCTTACCGGCGATCTCCATGTTAATGAGCGTTTTCAGCAGCCAGCGTTCCAAGCCATTGCCCGATATCCTTTGTTCGACTAGGTCGAAGCGCCCAGCCCATACACCGGATTGCAACATCCCACGTCGATTGGTTGAAATTTCTGCCATCGTACGAAACGTTGCAAATGCGAATGTTCCCGCTTCATCAATCGGGGACAAGTCGCTGTTGTGTTTGCGGCAAAGAATATTAGAGGTGTAGGACGCTTTTCCGATGAATTTGTACCCTTCCCGCCCCCACGGCATTCCTTTGACTCCTATGTTGTTGCCTGAGAACAGGCTTTCTGTGATGATGTGTTCTCCAGACAGCCCGCCCGAGCAATCGCCCAGCACATTTGCCCAGCATCTATCCATATCAACGAGTATAAAAAGTTCGCCCTTGAACAGAATGACCCATTCTGTTCAACCGAGACGCCTCGGCTCATGTTGCATAACGGGTCCTTTGCGCCCATTGGGCCGGGGACACTCCCGGTTGAAACCGTGAAAGTTATACGACCCAATCACGTTTCGGGTCTTTCACGTATAAACGTTTTACAGTGCCGCAAGAGGTGCACAGGTCAGCAAAAAGGGTCTCCCTTTTGTGTCTTTCCAACCATCTGAAAAAGCCTTTTTCTTTCGCTTTGCAACGGAGGCCGGGACGTACGTCACCACCACCACCAGAAGCAGAAACAGTGAGGCCGCTGATGAGTTGTGAACCGCCGCAGTGTTCACATGTATTGTTGGGCATGGCCAACTATAGCCCATGGGGGTAATTCATGATCTCCCGTACCGTCCCCAAAAGGGTAAGTTTTGCAACGTCGTCGGCAGCCCGTAAAACCTTGAGCTTCTGATGTTGCAAATGTCCGTTGAACAGAATTGGGTATTCTGTTCACAATTCGGTTGAGCCGCGTCGGCAGGGTATGCTCATTGGCGTGCAGTTCGGCGTTAAGCCTGCCGCCGTAGAGAGCTGTTTTGAACAGTTCTCCGGGAGAAGTGTTCAACGGCGGTTTTCCTTAAATCCGGACTGCCCGCTTGACGGCATGTGATCTCTTCGCTTCGCTCTCGTGGAAGGGCCGTTGAAGCCGGGCAGGTTTCAACGGCGATTCCATCCCGCTCATGGCGGAGAATGGCGCTGGGCAGTGGCGGAAACCATGCAGACGACGGGACATTCGCGAGAGAGTACGATGGAGCCACCGTTTCAGCAGAGGCAAAGCCCGCGCCAACAAGTGCAGCGATCTCGTACGCCACTATTTCTTCGTCTTTTGCTTATTGCGAACGGTGCCGCTCTTGGCTTTGCGCGCGGCGTTCTTGCCAGTGCCGAACTTGGTCGAACCGGCCCTGGCGGCGCGAGCCTTTCCGGATGCCCTCTTCGCTGAATCGCCGTCGCCTGATTCGCCTTTGGTGCGTTTGACGGACTTCTGCGCGGTATTGCGAGGCGGCCGCTTAGCGGGCTCGTTCCGCCGCATACCCTCAAACGGATTCACGGCGAACTTTGTCTTGATGACAATAGGCGTGCCTTGAAAACCGAATGCGCGGCGCAGGCGATTGATCAATTGGCGCTCGGCGGAGAAATGCAGATCGTTCTTCTTGTCGGGGAAAACGACGAAGGTCGGCGGCCGGATGGAGGCCTGCGTGATGTACTTGATTCGCGTGTCGGGTTCCAGAATTAGTCCGGTGGAGAAGCGATTCAGTTCACCGGTGCCAACGCGGTGCGAGGCCCACTTATGCGCGTTGCGAATCATCTCGAACAACTGGCCGACGCCGCTGCCGGTTTTCGCCGAGAGGAACGCGACTTGCGCATACTCCAGGAACTTCAGCTCATCGCGAAGCTCCTCTTCAAACTTGGCGCGGTTCCGGTCCGGCGCAGCGTCCCATTTGTTGACGACCACGATCAGGGCGCGTCCCTCCTCGTGCGCATAGCCGGCGATGGTCGCGTCCTGACCGAGCGGGCCTTCGGTGGCGTCGATGATGAGAAGCACCACATGCGCCATCCGGATGTGACGGCGGGCCATCACGACGCTGAGCTTCTCCGCCATCAGGTGCGTCTTCCCTTTGCGCCTGATGCCGGCGGTGTCCATGAACAGGTATTCGACGCCTTTGTGGATGATCCGCTCATCGACGGTATCGCGCGTGGTGCCGGCGACGGGAGAGACGATGGCGCGCTCCTCACCGACAATGGCATTGAGCAGCGTCGATTTGCCTACGTTCGGGCGGCCGATGATGGAGACCTTGATGGGCGGAATTACTTTGCCGGGTTCTTCGCCTTCGGGCAAGGGTTCCGGCTCTTCGAGCGCCGGAAATGGCCGCGTAATTTGATCGAGCATTTCGTACAGCCCGACCCTGTGTTCGGCGGAGACGGGGAAGACGGGCTCAATGCCGAGTTGATGAAACTCAGGGACGAGATGCTGATTCTTATCGGAGTCGATTTTATTGACGGCGAGCAGGAGCGGCTTGTTGAGCTTGCGAAGCATTTGCGCGAGTTCGCGGTCGGCGGACGTGATTTCCAGGCGTCCGTCGATGACGAATATGATCTGAGCCGCCTCGTCGAGAGCGAAGCGGGCCTGACGCAATATCTGGGTGGGAATCAGCGCGTGGTCGTCCGTTATAATTCCGCCGGTATCGATCAGTTCGAAGCGTTTGCCGCCATGTTCGGCGACGCCGCCGATACGGTCGCGGGTAATTCCAGGCTCATCGCCGACGATGGAACGGCGGCTTCCCGTGATGGCATTGAACAACGTGGATTTCCCCACATTCGGTCTGCCGACGATGACAACACTCGGCAAACGTTCAATTTCAGCCATAATTCTTTAGGATATCACCCGCGCGAGCACGCGAACGTGGGACAATGAAAGAGTTTGAGCTCCACCAATCCCTCCTCTTTCATCCGCAATATCGCCATCATTGCACACGTAGATCACGGCAAGACCACGCTGGTTGATTCGATGTTCCGTCAAAGCGGGATCTATCGCGACAACGAAGCGCAGACGGAACGCGTCATGGATTCCAATGATTTGGAACGCGAGCGCGGAATCACGATTCTGGCCAAGACGACCGGCGTTCACTACAAGGATTTCACGATTAACATCGTGGATACACCGGGCCATAGCGATTTCGGCGGCGAAGTGGAGCGTGCGCTGAAGATCATCGATGGCGTTGTGCTGTTGGTCGACGCGAGCGAAGGCCCTCTTCCGCAAACGCGTTACGTTCTGATGAAATCGCTGGAAGCGAAGCTGGCGCCGATTGTCGTCATCAACAAGATCGACCGCCCGGATGCGCGTCCGCAGGAAGTGTTGAACGAGATTTACGACCTGTTTATCGATTTGGACGCGACCGAAGATCAGTTGGATTTCCCGGTGATTTACACGAACGGGAAACTGGGTATCGCGAAGATGACGCTGGAGGACCCGAGCGAGAATCTGGCGCCCCTGTTCGAGACGATTCTCACTCATATTCCCGAGCCGAAGGGCGATCCGGATGCGCCGCTGCAATTGCTGGTGGCGAATCTGGACTACTCCGATTATCTGGGCCGTTTGGCGATCGGGCGCGTCTTCAACGGAACGCTGAAACTGGGCGATGAGGTATCGGTCTGCAAGCTGGATGGGAAGATCCAGAAGACGCGCATCACGAAGATGTTTTCGTTCTCCGGATTGAAGCGCGTGGAGGAGAAATTGGCGGTGCCGGGATCGATTCTGGCGATCGCGGGCGTGGAAGGGATCACGATCGGCGAGACGGTTTCCAATCCCGAGACGCCCATGCCGCTACCGGTGATTCAGATTGACGAGCCGACGATTGCGATGACCTTTACGGTGAATACCTCGCCCTTTTCCGGCCGTGAAGGCCAGTACGTCACGTCGCGAAATTTGCGCGACCGGCTGGACAGGGAGTTGCTGACCAACGTTTCGATCCGCGTGGAAGACGGAGGCAGCCCGGAAGCGTTTAAGGTGATGGGCCGCGGCGAATTGCAGTTGGCGATTCTGATTGAAATGATGCGGCGCGAAGGTTTCGAGCTGATGGTGGGCCGGCCGGAGATCATTACGCGCAAAGTGGACGGGCAGGTGCTGGAGCCGCTGGAAACGTTGACGATTGACTGCCCGGAGAACTTTGTGGGCGTTGTGATGGAACGCATCGGCGCGCGTAAAGGGAAAATGTCGAAGATGGTGAATCACGGATCGGGGCGCGTGCGCCTGGAGTTCCTGATACCGTCGCGCGGGTTGATCGGCATTCGCGGCGAACTGCTAACGGAGACGCGCGGTACGGCGATTTTGAACTCGCTGTTCCATGGGTATATCGAGTGGCAAGGCGAGATTGAGAGCCGTCCGACGGGAGCCTTGGTTTCGGATCGCGCCGGGAAAACGACACCGCATTCGATTGAAAACCTGCAGGAGCGCGGGACGATTTTTGTGCTGCCGATGACGGAAGTGTATGAAGGTCAGATTATCGGCGAGAACGCCCGGAATACCGATCTGGACGTAAATATCGTCAGAGAGAAGAAGCTGACGAACATGCGGTCGTCGAGCGCCGACGACGCGGTCCGGATTATCCCGCCGAGAATATTGAGCTTGGAGCAGTCGATTGAATTCATCAAGGACGATGAGTTTGTGGAAGTAACGCCGCAGTCGATCCGATTGCGGAAGAAGATCCTGAAAGCTAATCAGCGGTAGTGGCGGCGGGAGCGCGGAAGCCGATCCGCTTCTTCGGCTTTACCGGCAGCGGCTCCATCAGGTTCTTGATCGCCGTGAAGACGACTTGAAACTGGGAGTCGTATTTCTTTTCCATTGCCGTGAGTTTGCGGAGAAGATCCTTGTGCGCGAGGGCGGCTTCACGCATTTTGACGAAGGCGCGCATGATGGCAATGTTCACCTGTATTGCGCGGGGGCTGTTCAGAACCGAGGAGAGCATGGCGACGCCTTGTTCGGTGAATGCGTAGGGCATCGCGCGCCGGATACCGCCGTGACTTGAAGTCACAGATTGTGACTTCAAGTGCTCGAACTCCGCTCGGGTCAGTTGAAAAAGAAAGTCCTGCGGGAATCGATCGTAAGCGTTCGGCCAACCCCATGGTTGCGGGTCGGCCCGCACATAGATTAGGCTGGCCGACGGGACTTCCACGCCATCGGGGTCAGTTCGGCCGCTTCGGCCATCTTCCGGTCGGCCATCCCCG
>JBJXFL010000114.1:0-61429 GCA_046155405.1 Bryobacteraceae bacterium
GCGCTGGGTTCCGGTTGTTTGCTTTCAATAGCTTGTGGGACCCTCCGCTGGCTGGGACGTTTTGGCTCGATGGGTGAGCGCGTGAGGCGATTAGCTCCCCTCGATTCGATTCTATTTCCGGTTCGGATTGGCTTCCGCTTTGGCGGGGTGCTCTTTCAGGCTTGTTTGGGTGACAGAATTCGGAACGGAGACTATTTTCTTAAGAGCGTTCTGTAAGTTCGCGAACGCTTCTATGCGTTCGGTGACATGTGCGGTACGCTTCATGCCTACATGATGACCCGCGGAGTTGGCTAGCGTTGAGTTGGACTGTCGCGCGACGGCCGCTTATCTCGCCTCTCCGGTTCGGCCAGTTCGTTCGATTCCGCTCGTTCTTTTGGGCGAGAACGACGCGTCTTCATTTGTGGAGTGAGGGTCTGAGTGTTGATTTGCCCTGTCTTCTGGATGATACTGAAGTACGGTCGCTGAGCTTTCTTGAAATCCCGCAGAATTCTGCTCTTGGATTTTTTGAGAGCTTCAATCCAAACACTAGGACCGTCTTGATTGTTGGCAGTCGAAAGTACGCCTATGTCCGACATCTTTAGCTCCTCGATGAAGGTTTTCTTCATCTCATGATCGGTCGTAAGCAGTAAGTATCCGCGCTTCTGGCAAAAATTAATGACGTCTGGATCTTTAATCTTTTTCTGCCTTTTTTCAGGGTTATTTCGATCTGGAAAGTGAGTCGTGAAACGCTCCGCCTTGAATCCAGGAGCGCAGATGCTTTCATAGGACGATACCGAATCAAAGCAGTCGTCCAGAAGAAGCACACATTGTTCACGCCGCTTTGGTATCAAGGTGTTCGAGTGCCTGCCTTACCGTTTGCAACGGTAGTCCATAGTCGTCAGCAATAAACTGTATCGACCTCCCTTCACGGCGCATTCCAGCTAAAAAAAACACCGGTATTCTTGTGCCGGAAACTACAAGCCTCCCGGACATCACTTCCGGGTCAACGGACACCGGTCGGCTTTCTTGGTCATCTCCTAGATGCCTCCATGGGAATAGTTGACGTGGCATTCGGGCTTTGTCGAACGTTATGCGCCTTCCGACTGCATCCACTACGGCGGGAATGGCGGATTGAGTACCGAGACCATGAGTCAGATCTAGCATTCGCCTTTTTGGTCCCTGCCCCGATGCCAAGATGAGGCGCTTGCCGATAATACGAATATCGTGGCCTAATAGCGGGTGATCGGACCCTGTCGCTTGCTTTAACCGTAATAGCGATTGCCTTAGTAGTGGAATAGGGAAGTGGTATACGCGGCGCAAAGTCTGCACAATGTACGCTTCCGCCAAATCGCTGAAAGACAATAGCGCAGTCTGGTCAATACGCGATGACGGCTCGAACAGGTGCCTGTTCCCAAGAAACCAAAACTGCATAGTTCTTGTCGGTATCGCCAAAAACGCGGCCGCTTCCGGGATTGTATACGTAGGAAAACTGCGAGAGTCTTGCCCAGCCTGCCGAATAGGCTTTTGTTGCAGCACATCGTCAGTATACACAAAGCGAGCGCAATATGTTTTATGCAAGCGCGTCGATACGTCTCTCCTCGTGGGCCGATGTGGTACTGTTTGGCGAGGCTATAGCGAATCGGCTGTGCGACGTTCGTAGCGTCGCAATTCTACGGTAGGCGGAAAGTTTAGGCTGTCTGCGTTGGGCTGAACGGTAAATCTGGTATGGAGGATCTGCCGTTGTGGTTTAGGGTGTTCGTGGGGAGGCAGGTTCCACTCCGCTTCGCTACCAATCGCCAAACGTAGTAATCATTTCGCGGGCGGTCATCGCGCCATTCTATCACCCGCCCATCTACCGGGCCGGATTATATCCCGTGCCTTAATTTGCGCTGGTGAGTCAAGTCTATTATTGCCGAAATATTTTTCGATCTATCTGGACTCACTTTCTTGGCCCCCTTGGATCTGAAGCCGCGCTAAGGAGGGTGCCCTAAAACAGACGGGCGGAAAGAGAAAAAGGAAAAGACAATGAAACCTCAAATACATGGACTTAGTGCGATGGCACTGGGATTGGCAAGCTTAACAATGAGTACCGGAATCGCGCACGCCCAGAAAGGGGAACTGGCGGTCGCCGCGGTGCAAGCAGCCGTTGCCGTGGCGGAAACGCTTTACGACCGGCTGTCGAGCATTGACCGCGGAGTTGTGGTGACGATCGAGAACCGGACCGGCAAAACTCTCAAATGGGCCGGAACGTATGAGTTTAGCGGGAGTATTAGCGACTACTCGCGAGAAATTCCATCGCAGACGGCAGGTTTCGTAATAGCCAGCAAGAGCCAAGGATCCTTTGGGACCGGCGCGGTGGGCGTATTCCGCTACCGGCTCGGCGATTCGCCGCAAACGTTCGAGATCATGTACTCGGTTCCCTACGACTACAATCTGTACAGCAACCTGTTCAACGGAAACATCGTGAATTCGGCCGCCGGACCGGACCGGAGAGCTTACGACTCAGCGTATAAGCACTCCTACTACGCTGGGAAGGACACGCCAACCGAGACACCCAGCGGGTACATATTCAGCATGTCGATGACGACGAACGGCAAGGCCAAGCTGAATGTCCGTATCCAGTAAGGCGCGCGATTGCACCCGGGGGCCGCGTGCCCCCGGCGACTGCCGAGCGGGTTTTGACAACCGGGCCGGGCACCACACATTCTCCCAGGCGGCGGGCGTGCCTGGGCATTTCATTTCCAAGTTCCGAGCCGCTAACCCCGGGGCAGGCGCGCGGTCAAGAACCGCGGAAACCTGGGTTGTTCCGCTCGTGAGCGAGTACGCGTGCCGGGCGATGGGCTTTATCACAGGTATCGGCAATGGAACTCGCGCGCTTCCGCACTCTTCGCTCCTTCAATCGAGAGTACGTTACGCAGAGCGAAGCGGTGTCCGGCAGCCCTGATGGAAGCCCGTTTTTTCGTGCGCTTCGCGGTCCGCGACCGTCCAGTGGCAAACGAGGGCGGTGTATTTTGTCTTGCCTCCCCGGTCCCTAAAAGCCAAGGATCACCGTCATGAACGGTTTCGCGGACGGCTCTCAGGCCCTCGTGTAGGCATCGGTAACGACGAGGCGCCGGTTTTCTACAACTTCGAGATAGACGCCCGCGTTCTCCATATCGTTGTCCTCGGGGCTGCGCATTACTACCAGATTCGCACCGCCCGGCCCGAGGTCAATCTCCCCGTGCGGTGTCGCCCACGGCAGAGGCGCGAACTATTGTTTGAGGAACTCCGGTTCGCGCCATGCCCGGGACATCTTTTCGGGCGCCGCATCGATAACTCGGGTCAACACGAAGTCGCGATCCAAGGTGGAGGTAGTATTGTCCCGCGCAGTCATTATTTGAATTCAGCGCCAGCGTCCGGAATCAACGCCCGCAGACGATGATCCCGCAGCCAAAGCCCGCCCCAGATCATGACGCCAAACAACACGGGAAATAATACCGCAAACCACCCGCCTTCGACGCGCACATGGGTAGCAACCGCACCGCCCAGGTAGCCTGTGAGTAGGATCGCGCCGAGTATCGCGGTGCGAGGGACGATGTACAAAATAGTGCAGGCGAGCAAAACGACGCCGATACCGGTGATCGCCGATTCGGGGTACCCCAATTGCAGAGTGGATTCCACCACCACAGCCGGCTTGAAGAGTTTCATAACGCCATCCACCAAAAGGAACAGCGCGGCCCATCCGCTAAGGATGCGGCCCGTCCAGAGCCGCTTCCTTGAAATGGCGGGTTGAAAGTGTGGTTGCATGGATTTATCCTCCCTATTTTTTCGCTCGAAAATGTCTGTGTAGTCATGTGTGTCCCGCCGGTTACGCGGCGATAGCCGTGGGATTCATCCACAAAACTTCCCAGTGATGTCCGTCCAGATCGTAGAAACTCCAGATGTACATGAACCCATGGTCGACGGCGGCCATGGCATGTTTCCCGCCGGCCTTGATCGCCTTGTTCACCATTTCGTCCACCTCGGCGCGGCTGCCGCAAGACAAGGCGAAGAACCCTTCCGTGTGAGATCGCGTGTCGCAGATCTCGTTTTGGGTGAACGTCTTGAAGTACGGCTCCGTGAGGAGCATCACGCCCGCGTCCTCATTTACGATCATGCAGGCCGCGTTGTCGTCGGTAAAATTAGGATTGAACGTGAAGCCGAGAGTCGCGAAGAACTCCATCGAGCGCTTCAGGTTCCGGACCGCCACGTTGAGAAATATCTTTCTGGGTTGGTTGTTTGCCATTGCCGTTCTCCTTACGAATGCATAGACTCCCGCCCGCGGCGAAACTCATCGGCGCCGGTAAAAAAAGTGGGAGTCGTTCGCGGCTGGGCAAGGGGAGATTTAGCGACCGGCTTGGCGGCCGCGACCGGCCCTGGCGCTAATTGTGCAGTTCCATCGGCAGACCAAACCGGGGGAACAGCGTTTCCGTATCCAGGAACGAGTTCCATCCGGCGACTTGATCGCCCGACAGCTCAAGGACAACAAGCGCCCATGGCTTATGCCCGCCCGCCGGATTTGGGCGGTATTGGCCAAAAGCGGGAGAACCGCAGGCGGCCGTCGGCAGCAACCGGGAACCGCGGCAGCCTGAACCGATGCCCAAAAGCCAATTTCGAACCGCATCCCGGCCCTGGAGCCAAAGCGCGTAAGGAGGCATGGAGAACGTCGCATCCTCTCGCAGAAGCGCGGTTAGTTCGTCGACATCGTACCGCTCGAAGGCCGCGACATAGCGATTCAGCAGGCGCTCTTGCGAGCCGGAAAGCTCGGACGGGACGCTTTGGTTGAGGCTGGCGAGGGTCGCGCGGGCCCGTTGAAGCGCGCTATTTACGGAAGCGATGGAGGTGTCGAGCGTTTCGGCCGTCTCCGCGGCGGAGCAGCCGAGCACTTCGATCAGGAGCAGCACCGCGCGCTGCCGTGGCGCAAGATGCTGGAGCGCGGCCACAAACGCGAGCCGAATGCTCTGTCGCAGAATGGCGCGTTCGGCCGGGTCACTGTCCGCCGGTAGCGCGCGAGCGTCGGGAATCGGCTCAATCCAATGAGAATGCGGCCGCTGGATCAGCATGTCAGGGGCCGGCGAACCGGAAGTTGGAGGGCCTTCTTACATCGGACGAGCTCTACGCCCCCGGTCGGATAGTTCATCCAGGCACACGTTAGTGGCGATTCGGTACAGCCAGGTCCGGAGAGAGGCGCGGCCGTCGAATCGATCGAGGTTTCGCCAGGCCCGGATCATTGTCTCCTGGGCGGCATCGTCGGCGTCGACTGTCGAGCCGAGCATTCGGTAGCAGTGCCCCGTCAGCGCTGTGCGATGCGTCTCCATCTGCTCGACGTTCCCGGTCATTCACGACTAATTTAGCATCTTCCACATGGATCGGCGCTCTTCGAAACGGTCCGGCCGGTGGTGGACTCGGAACGCTTTTTGGTATTAAATGTCTCATAGACTTTTCGGGACTTGTAGCTTCAAGGAGACCGCCGTGAATATCATTCGACCGACCGCCCTTTTCCTAATCGCCGCGTTTGGCGCGCCAGCCCAGAACGTGACGGGTACCATTAGCGGAATCGTCCGCGACCCCTCGGGCGCCGTGGTGCCATTGGTAAATGTGACCGCCACCAATACCGGCACTTCGGCCGCCTTTCAAACGACGAGCGACGACACCGGCGCATACGCACTTCGCACTTTACCCGTTGGGATCTACGACTTGGCCGCCGAAGTGAATGGCTTCAAGAAATACCAGACAAGAAGCATCCGTCTGCAGGTGAATGAGATCGCCCGCGTGGATGTCACTCTAGCCGTAGGTACGGCCGCGGAGACGGTGACAGTCAGCAGTCAGGCCGTCGCGGTGGACACGACGACGGCCACGCTCAAGGCCGTGGTCGATCAGAAGCGTATTGAGGAGCTGCCGCTGAATGGCCGCAACCCCACGCAGCTTATGCAACTCATCGTCGGCGTGGTCAAGGACACCCGCGCCGACGTCACTTCCGGGACCACGTATCCCGGGACTCTGCCAGTTTCCGTGAACGGCAACCGTTCAAACAGCACCAACTACGTCCTGGATGGCGCACAGAACAACGACCACTACAGCAACGCGGCCAACCCGATGCCAAACCCCGACGCGTTGCAAGAGTTCAGCGTCCAGACCAACAACTTCTCCGCCGAGTTCGGCCGTCAATCCGGCGGTCTCGTCAACGCCGTCACCAAATCCGGGGCCAACGAATTTCATGGTAGCGCTTTCGAGTTTGTCCGGAACAAGGCGATGAACGCGCGCAACTTCTTCAACCCGCCGGTCTCACCGGGATCGAATATTCGCCGTGACGACGGCCTGAAACGCAACCAGTTCGGCGCCACGTTCGGCGGGCCGGTGTTCATTCCGAAGGTCTACAACGGCCGCGACAAGAGCTTCTTTTTCTTCTCCTATCAGGGCACCACCCAGCGGCAGACGCCGATCTCCGCCGGCCGCGTGGTCCCAACGGTCGCACAGCGCGGCGGCGACTTTTCGAACATCACCGCTCGCGCCCTGCGCAACCCCTTCGATAACCTTGCGCCCTTCCCCGGCAATCGCATTCCGGTCTCGCTTTTCAATCCCGTCAGCGCGGCCATTCTGCGCGATAACATTCCGCTTCCCACCGCCGGAAATACCATCTCCGTCGCTCCACCGAATTCCTTTCGCGACGATCAAATACTGGTTCGTGGAGACCAGCAACTGAGTTCCAACAACCGGTTGAGCGGCCGCTTCTGGCGCTCCATCGCGACCATGCCGGGGCTGCTAAATCCGAGCAATTATTTCGAGACCGTTACCCAACGCGGCTGGAACAACACGAGCGTCACCATTACCGACACGCACATCGTGAGTCCCGCGCTGACGAACCAGTTCCTGTTCAGCTATAACCATACCAATGGCGACGCCGTTCCGGTGTACCCGGCCAAGAGCCTGAAGGATTTGGGCGTCAATATGTACAACGACGACAAGCCGCAGTATCACATCACCGTCGCCGGCTACTTCGACACCCTGAATACCGGCGACACCAACGACTTCATTCGCAAGGAATTCCAATTCACCGATACCATGCGCTGGTCCAAGGACCGCCACCAGATCACTTTTGGCGGCGAAGTGAGCCACGGTATCGGCGACATCATCAATAACTTCCGCGCGAACGGCCAGTTCAATTTCAACGGCGCGGCGCCCTTCACCACCGACTCGCTGGCCGACTTCCTGCTCGGCAAATTCAACGCGCTGTCGCAAGGCGTTGGCGAGTACAAGAAGACGCGCTTCGACATGTATAGCCTTTTCTTCCAGGATTCATTCAAGGTCCGCCGCAATTTCACGTTGGACCTTGGCGTCCGCTGGGAGCCGTTTCTGCCGTACACCGATGTCGATGGCAAGCTGGCCACCTGGCGGGCCGGCCAGCAGTCGACTCGCTATGTGAACGCCCCCCGCGGCGTGGTCTACCCCGGCGACGCCGGTATTCCCGATGGCGGCTTTGAAAAGACCGTGAACAACTTCGGCCCGCGTGTCGGCTTCGCCTGGGACGTCTTCGGCAACGGCCGGACCGCCCTCCGCGGCGGCTACGGTATCTTCTTCGATCGATCCAACACCATCTCCACCAACAGCCAGGCCAATCAGGCGCCGTTCGGCACCGTGGTCACTATCAACGGAGACGGCGTTAATAGCTTCTCCAATCCCTGGGCCGGCGCCGTCAACCCGTTCCCTGGGACCACCACGCCGCCCAGCACCGTCGCCTTCCCGCAGTCCAGCACGCAGTTCGTCTACGAGCAAGGTATGCGGAATCCGTATGTGCAGTCCTGGAACCTGACCATGGAGCGCGAGATTGGCGGCGGCTTTATCGGGCGCGCCTCCTATGCCGGCTCGAAGGGTACGCGTCTGGTCGCCCTTCGTGAGTTCAACGCCGCGGTCTACGCGCCCGGTGCGACCACCGCCACCACGAATGGACGGCGCCCGCTGGCTCCCGGTCTTGGCAACGTGACGATCATTGAGCCGGTGAGCAACTCTACCTACCACGCGCTGCAACTTACAGCCGAACGCCGCTTTGCGAAAGGATTTTCCATCCTTGCCAACTACCAGTTCGCCAAGAGCATCGACGACGCTTCAGCGAACAAGGCCACCGGCCAGGCTCGCACCAATCCGAACAACCAGGCCTTTGACAAGGGCCTTTCGGATTTCGATAAGCGCCACGTAGTGAACCTGTCCGGTCTTTGGGAACTGCCTGTAAATCCGGAGCGCCGATTCGCCCGCATGGTTCTGGGCGGTTGGAGTTTGAACTCCATCGTCAGCCTGCAATCGGGCTTTCCGTTCACAGTGGGCAGCGGAGTTGACAACGCCCGCACGGGGACTAGCGGGCAACGCGCCGATATCATCGGCGATCCAGATCTCGGCGACGGCAGAGCGCAAGGAGCCGTGATCGACCAGTATCTGAACAAGGCCGCATTCGCTCCCAACGCGCTGGGCACCTTCGGCAATCTGGGCCGCAATACCTTCCGCGCTCCCGGTTTCGCCAGCGTCGATTTCGGGTTGGCTAAGGGGTTTAAGTTGAAAGAGAGGCTGACGACGACATTCCGCTTCGAAGCCTTTAATGCGTTTAATCGCACCAATCTTGGAGCGCCAAACGCGGGCCAGAATAGCGTTCAATTCATGCGGATTACCAGTGCCGGCGATCCGCGGATTCTGCAGTTGGCGTTACGGATGACGTTTTGACGCGGGCTTGCGCGAGGGCCGCCCGGACGATCAATCGTTGTTCCATCGCCCTCCCGGCCGTCGTAGAATCATAAAGTCCAGGAGGATGTATGGTTCAACTTAAAGTGAACGGGGTCACCCGCAAGTTCGAGGGCGATCCGGAGATGCCGCTGCTTTGGTATGTCCGCGACATGCTCGAAATGACGGGCACGAAATACGGCTGCGGCTTGGGCCTATGCGGCGCATGCACGGTCCACGTCGATGGCAAGGCGGTCCGCAGTTGCCAGACAGCCGTGGCCAGCGCCGCCGGCAAAAGCGTCGTAACCATTGAAGGCCTGAAAGGTCAGCATCCGGTGCAGAAAGCGTGGATGGCCGCCAGCGTGCCGCAGTGCGGCTACTGCCAGAGCGGGCAAATCATGCAGGCCGCCGCGCTGCTGAAAGACAAACCCAAGCCGACCGATAAAGACATCGACGAAGCCATGCAGGGCAACATCTGCCGCTGCGGCACCTACGGGCGCATTCGAAGCGCGATCAAGTCCGCGGCGGGGGTGAAAGCATGAGCACCATCAAAGTCATGGAACGCCGCGCGTTCCTTAAATACACCTTCGGCGCCGGGGCGTTGATCCTCGGCACGCACGTCGAAACGTGGGCCTCCGATGCCGACAAAGCCGCCTTCCACCCCAGCGTCTTTTTGGGCATTGAACCCAACGGTAACGTGATTATTGTCGCCCACCGCAGCGAGATGGGCACGGGCTCGAAGTCGACGCTCCCCATGGTTGTGGCCGACGAACTCGACGCCGACTGGAAGCGCGTCCGCGTCGAACAGGCCATCGGCGACGAGAAGTATGGCTCGCAAAACACCGATGGCTCCTGCTCCATCCGCGATTTTGTCGCCATCATGAAAATCACCGGCGCCACCGCCCGCACCATGCTGGAACAGGCCGCCGCCCAGAAGTGGGGCGTCCCCGCCAGCGAATGCAAAGCGCATCTCGGCAACATCGTACACGCCAAATCCGGCAAGAAAGCCGGCTTCGGTGAACTGGCCGCGGCCGCCGCAAAATTGCCTGTTCCCGATAAAGCCACGCTGAAGTTCAAGCCCGAATCCGAGTATCGCTACATCAACAAGAACGTGCCCTCCGTGGATCAACAGGACCTATGCGAAGGCAAGGGAATGTTCGGCATGGACGCCAAAATGCCCGGCATGTTAATCGCCTCCATCGAACATTCGCCCGTGTATGGCGGCAAGCTCGCGTCGTTCGACGCAGCCGAAACGAAGAAGGTCGCCGGCGTCCGCGACGTCCTGACCATCGACCCCTTCAAGCCTCCGCACAACTTCCAGCCGCTCGGCGGCGTAGCCGTGTTGGCCGATCACACCTGGGCCGCGCTGCAGGGCCGCAAGAAGTTGAAAGTGGAATGGGATCTCGGCCCCAACGCGTCCTACGATAGCGACCGGTACCGCGACCAACTCCTGGCAACGGCCAAAATGCCCTGCAAAGTTGTCCGCAATCAAGGCAACGTAGACGCGGGCTTCGCGAGCGCGGCCAAGATTCACGAGGCTTCGTACTCCACTCCGCTGCTGTCCCATGCGCCCATGGAGCCGCCCGCCGCCGTCGCCGAATACAAGGACGGCAAGGTGGTGACCTGGGCCGCGACGCAGAACCCGCAGGCCGTGCAGGAAACGGTAGCCGGCGCGCTCGGCATCGATAAGAAGGACGTCACCTGCCACGTCACGCTGCTCGGCGGCGGCTTCGGCCGCAAATCGAAGCCGGACTACGTGGCCGAAGCCGCGCTGCTCTCGAAGAAAACCGGCAAGCCGGTGAAAGTGGTGTGGAGCCGCGAAGACGATATTCGCAACGACTTCTATCACTCCACCGCCGGCATGTACATGAAGGCCGGGCTCGACGCCAATGGCAAGCCGACCTCGTGGCTGCATCGCAGCGTTTTCCCTTCCATCGGCACCACGTTCGACGACAAGGCCGAGTACGCCATGGAGCTCGAGATGGGCATGGGTTGGAACGACCTGCCATACGACATTCCCAACCATCGTGCCGAAAACGGCCCGGCCAAAAACCACATCCGCATCGGCTGGCTTCGCGCGGTGGCCAACGTCTACCACGCCTTCGCCATTCACTCTTTCTCCGACGAATTGGCGCACCTGGCCGGTAAGGATCCAATCGACTATACGCTCGGCCTTATCGGCCCCGGCCGCAAGATCGAGATGAACCCGGTGGGCATGAAGTATTGGAATCACAGCCAGTCCCAGACGGATTTCCCGGTTGATACCACGCGCCTCCGCAACGTGATCGACCTTGTGGCTCAGAAGTCCGGCTGGGCCAACCGCAAAACCGAGAAGGGCCACGGCTGGGGCTTCGCCGCTCACCGCAGTTTCCTTACTTACGTCGCCGTGGTGACCGAAGTGAAGGTGGACGACGCCGGCCGCGTGACCATCCCGAACATGCATATCGCCGTTGACGCCGGCCAGACCTACAACCTGGACCGTGTGCTGGCGCAGTTCGAAGGCGCGGCCGTGTTCGGCACGTCCATCGCCATGATGAGTGAAATTTCGGTGAAGGATGGCAAGGTCCAGCAATCGAACTTTCACAACTACCAAGTGGCGCGGCTGCCCGAAGCGCCGATGCAGACGCACATTCACTTGATTCCCAGCAAGGAACTGGCGGCAGGCGTTGGCGAGCCCGGTGTGCCCCCTGTGCCGCCATCGATTGCGAACGCGATCTTCGCCGCTACCGGTAAGCGCGTTCGCGATTTGCCTATTCGGAAGACTAAGCTGGTTTGAGCGAGAGGGGGGCGGTCCGTGCAGGATCGCCCTCTCCCGTTTTCTAAAGGCATGGAACTACTCTTCGAGGTACGCGGAAGAGGGCGTCTTTTATGCCCGTGCTCTCGGCCACTCCGTATTCACGGAAGCGGAATCGTGGGACGAGCTTCGCGCTAACGTCAAGGAAGCCGTTGCCCTTCATTTTCAATAAGAGCCGGTGTGTCCCCGGTTGATTCAGCTTCATTATATGAAGGACGAATTGATTCCGTTCGAAGCGGCATGAAACTGCCTCGCGATGTCTCGGCGGATCGTCTGATTGTTGTTCATTGAAAAACTAACTTAGAACCCGATTGGTTTCGGAGGGGTGGGAGGACGATGATGACGAGGATTATTGTCCAGTCCATTGAGGGCGGTCCGCCCTCTAATAGGAAGGCGGGAATGAAGGGAGGACCGTCCCTCCGAGTCTCATTCATTCTGCTTCACTCTCCCCGAATGAGAATAGCTCCTCTAATTTCTCCGCTTCGGTTTGCCGCCCGGTCAATGTGGCGAGAAGGTGGCCGAGCAACAAGATGGCCCCGGTTGCGGCATTTACCCCGCTGATGAGGTCCCCTTCAGGATAATTCGCCTCAATCTTCAATGAACCGGAGAATTGTCGGGCTAGCTGTAGAAGTCCGGAGTGAGTATAGCTGTTCATCGGTTTCCACGCGTCCACCTGCGCTTGTTGAAAAAACGTCAGCGGTGTTCCCTGAGGATCGGAACACGCCTGATCGACCGCCTTCGTCAAAGCATCCATGTTCGGAAACTGGAAGCTGTCCTTCTCCGCAACCTTGTCTACCTGAGCGTCAGATGCACATTTTACGACCCAATACGCCCGGATCATCGCTTCAAACAGAACGCGAACAAGGGCCATCGCTGAACTGTGACGCTCATTTCGCATGAGAAGAATTATCGAACCGTGGTGATCGAGGGAAAGGTTCAAGTAGGCCAGCGTCAGAGTCAAACGCCTGTCATCTTTGTATTCACCTTCAAGGAATTGTGAGATTCGTAGGTTGATGCATTCAACTTCGGTCAAAAGGTCTTGGAGCATACAGAAAAGTCTACTCCTCATGAAGAATGCTTGCCATTTAGTCTCCGCGACGCCACACGAATAAACTCCGGGTCTCGCTCGACGCCTAGAACGCGATTCCGTCCCACCGCTATCGCTCCGATGATCTCCGACCCGACCCGGCGCAGGGACGAGGAGCCGAGGATACCCCGGCGGAAGGAAATGTACTAAAAATATCGTCAGGAGAAAGCGTTTTCGATACACGGCGATGATTTCGCGATAGACCGTCATTCGACGATTTCGTCGGACTCCGGGTTTCTGAATGGGCGAGACTCGACGCCACGACCCGCCCGAGGTCAGTGAGTCGGTAGATCGGCCGCCGAACGACCTCTCCGGCAAAGGACGTCTTAGGAATCCAGAGTAACTTCTCCTCAACCAGCGCATAGAGGCGTGGCTTGTTAAGCTCGTCAGCGCCGACTCCGCCACTAAAGAGGATTCCTTGAAGCAGCGTCGCGCGAATAGGGTCCATATCCCACTTACGACTAATTCATCCTCAGGAGGAGGCGCTGGCACGTCGAGCGGCCCCACTGAGATACCGTCGGCGGTTATCGCAGATCGTTCGGAACTGGAAGGCAGTGCAACAAAACTATTCCAAGAAACTTTTCGAGGATTTCCATTTTGTATTCGTAGTCGCCGATGGTATTCACCAGACTTGGCGACGATGACGAAGAACGGCACGCCACATTGATGGCTAGGTCCTCGACCGCGTGAATGTTTCCTATCCAGACATTACCGCATATAAATGTTTATGCTCACACGCGCCATTCGGAAGAACTTCGACCGGCATGAGGCGCGTCGAAAGTTCAAATAAGGGTATCTTTCAAGCGGTCGAGGACCTAGGGTGAAACGTGCCTAACCAGCGCAGAGACGGAGTATCTCCCGGAGATCCTGAACGTCTCGATGTTGAATTCTGAGATGGTGGCGTCGCGTGTCGCCTTCATGAAGCATGACTGTCTGCAAGAGCCCCCGGCGCGCATAGGTGCGGATGCTTCTCGGCACACGCTCAACGATCTCAACGCACTCCAACGTGGTCGGCCATCGCCTGTGTTCCACGTTTCGCTCTTTGCCCCAAGTCCAAGACCCGCTCCACCAACCTAATAAGCCTTCGCAATCACCACGCGCCGCGCCACTTCCTCCCCCGTCAAAATACACTTTCCCGGCCCATCATATTCATCCACCAGGGGAATATTCCGCACGCTGGCCCGGAATTCCTTGATACGCGCATCGTTAGCCGGATCATCCTTCAAATGCGCCATCACAAACTTGCCGCCGCTCTTTTCCGCGGTTACATCGTCGAGAATCGCGCGTACTTCGTCAATCGAATTCGCGACAACAGTGTTATCGGTCAGACGCTGTTTCGCCCGGTCGAACATATCCTTCTGCATCGCCTCCAGCGAGGACAAAATCTTCGCGGCCAACTCCGTCTGTGGAATCACTTCCTTAATCCCCGTATCGCGCCGCTTCAACACAATGTTCCCCGCCGCCACATCGCGCGGCCCGAGTTCCAGCACGATCGGCACGCCCCTCCGCTCCCAATAGAAGAATTTCGCGCCCGGCGAATGGCCATCGCGCGTGTCGATGTGCGCGCCAACTTCGGCGGCCAGCTTAACAGCCGCTTCCATCACCACGGCCCGCTCCTCGTCCTTCCGGAAGATCGGCACCAGCACCACTTTTCGATGCGCCATCTTCGGCGGAAGCACCAGGCCCTTATCGTCGGAGTGCGTCATTATCAACCCGCCGATCAACCGCGTCGACACGCCCCAACTGGTCTGCCACACGTAGTCCAACTTGCCTTCTTTACTCTGGAACTTCACGTCAAACGCCTTGCCAAAGTTCTGGCCCAGGTCGTGCGAAGTCCCCGCCTGCAGCGCCAGTCCATTCTGCATCATCGCCTCAATCGAGTACGACCGCAGCGCGCCGGCGAACTTCTCCGCCCGCGTCTTCATACCTCGAACAACCGGCATGGCCATGACGTCCTCGGCCACTTCGGCGTAGACGTTCAACATGCGCACCACTTCCTCCAGCGCCTCTTCATGCGTCGAGTGCGCCGTGTGGCCTTCCTGCCACAGAAACTCCGTGGTGCGCAGGAACATGCGCGTGCGCAGTTCCCAGCGGATCACGTTCGCCCATTGGTTGATCAGCATCGGCAGGTCGCGATGGCTCTGGATCCACTTGGCGAAAAAGTGGCCAACGATCGTCTCCGAGGTAGGCCGGATGACATAAGGCTCTTCCAGCTTTTTGCCGCCGGCAATGGTGACAACGGCCAGTTCGGGCGCAAATCCCTCGACGTGCTCGGCCTCCTTCTTCAGGAAGCTCTCCGGGATCAACAGCGGCATATAGACGTTCTGGTGACCGGTGGCTTTGAAGCGCTGGTCCAGTTCGCGCTGTAGCACTTCCCAAACGGCATAGCCGTTCGGCTTGATGACCATGCAGCCTTTGACGATTTCGGCCGGCTCGGCCATATCGCCTTGAATTACAACGTCCTGATACCATGTGGCGAAGTCTTTTTCGCGCGGAGTGATAGGTGATTCGGCCATATTGCTAGTGAGTTTTTATGGTACCAGTGACCGTTCCAAAGCGCGGCGCAAGCCAAGAAGCGGAAGCTCCGGCAGGAACGCGTCGAATAGCTTCTCGTCCTGAAAAAGCCTTCCGATTCCGCCGGTTCCCACGACGGTGGGCCGACGGCCGGCAAACTGCTCGCTCGCGATCGCGGCCACCAGCGAGCGCACCGTCCCCAAGGTGCCATGGTAGAGACCCGACTGAATACTCTCGACGGTGGATCGCCCCAGAACCCCTGCCGGTTTCACGATCTCAACGGTGGGCAAACGCGCGGTTCTGGCGTCGAGCGCGGCCATCGATATCTGCACGCCCGGCGTGATGATGCCGCCCAAATACTCGCAGTCCGCGCCGACCGCGCACAAAGTGGTGGCCGTGCCGAAATCGACGATGATCAAATTCTCGCGTGGGAAACGGCTGATGGCGCCAATGGCGTTGGCGATCTTATCCGCGCCAACCTCCAACGGATTGCGGTAACGAATCTTGAGACCGGTCTTCACCCCCGGTTGCAGCAGGAATGGCTCCGCGCGAAAGTATTTGTGAAAGCAGTTGCGCAAGGAATGAATCGCGCTGGGCACAACCGAGCAGATGGCCACGCGGTCGATCAAGGCGGGATCGACTTCGTTCTCCCGCAAGACCGTGCGAAAGAAGATTCCAAACTCATCGGAGGAAGCGCGGGAACTAGACGCGTGCCGGAAGGTGAACTTCAACTCCTCACCCGCATACACGCCGCCGAAGATCTCGCTATTCCCGGCATCAAGGCAAAACAGCATCGTGAGTGTCTCCTATCGGTACGT
The DNA here is from genome assembly GCA_046155405.1 of Bryobacteraceae bacterium. Classification (GTDB taxonomy): domain Bacteria; phylum Acidobacteriota; class Terriglobia; order Bryobacterales; family Bryobacteraceae. Next base: position 15,917 of record JBJXFL010000114.1, read on the forward strand.
TGTCGATGAGTCGTATGCCTTCCAGCGAGGCCGCGGCGAACCGGCGTCCCCAATGTTCCTCTACGTAGTCGACCGTGAAGCCATCCGCCACCAGGATCGCCTTCGCCTCCGCGGCTGAAACGGCGGAAGTCAAAGCGCGGAAAATGGCGGCGGCTTTTGCCTGGCCTTCGACCGAGAGCAGGGCGTTCCGGGAGCTTTCCGCAAGGCCAGCTGCGGTTCGGACAGTGGGGCATCCGACAATTTCCACGGGAAGGAAAAAGTCGGCGGCCATCTCGCGAATCACGCGCAACTGCTGATAGTCCTTTTCCCCGAAATAGGCGCGGTCGGCGCGCACCAGGTTAAGCAGCTTCAACACCACCGTCATCACGCCATCGAAAAATCCGGGCCGGTGCCGGCCCTCCATCTCGTTCGTCAGACCCGCCTCCGTCACTCGAAAGCGGGGGCCGTCCGGATAGATCCCGGACGGTTCTGGCATCAAAACCTCGTTGGTACCGAGGGCCTTCAAAAGAGCGAGGTCGCTGTCGAGGGTGCGCGGATATCGTTTCAAGTCGGCGGGGTCATTGAATTGGAGGGGGTTCACGAAGATGGTGACGACGACGATCTCGTTCTCCCGGCGGCATCGCTCCACCAGCGAAGCATGGCCCCGATGCAGAGCCCCCATCGTGGCCACCACCCCAATGGTTCGCGGGGCAAGCGAGCGGCGGCGTTCCAGCCAACCGGGAACTGTTGTTGACATATGCATCAGGAGTAACTTTCGTCAATGGCCGGGAAAGTGGAGGCTTTCACGGCCTGATCGAAGCCTTCGAATGCGTCGAGAATGATACGCTCTCCATCACAAAACCGCCGCGCGAATTTCGGACGGAAATCCGAGTTCATTCCAAGCAGGTCCTGCAGGACCAGAATTTGCCCATCACACGCCGCACCCGCGCCGATGCCGATGGTAGGAACGCGGCTGGCCTTGGTGATCGACGCGGCGAGTGCCGCGGGAATGCATTCGAGAACAAAGGCGAAGACGCCCAGTTCCTCTAAAATCACGGCCTGCCCGGCGATTTCCAATGCGTCCGATTCCCGCCGCCCTTGGGGCTTGAAGCCGCCATACGCTCTCACCGACTGGGGCTGCAGACCCAGGTGACCCATCATCGGTACGCCACTCTGCACCAGCCGCTGGATGACATCCTCATGCCCAGCGACGCCTTCCAGTTTCAGGGCGTGCGCGCCGGCGGCCATCAGGATTTGAGCGGCTTCCATCGCCGCCGGAACGCCCTTCCGGAACGACAGGAACGGCATGTCGGCGACGATGAATTTACCGGCCGCGCCGCGCGCAACAGCCACTGTATGCAGCCGCATCATTTCGACCGTGGCCGCCAGCGTGGTCTCATGGCCATGAATTACCATAGCGGCGCTGTCACCGACCAGGATGCCGTCAATGGGACTCTTACCCAATAAACGGGCGAACGTATAGTCGTAGCAGGTGACCATCGAGAGCTTACGGCCATCGCCCTTCGCGCGAAGAAAGTCTGAGGGTGTGTTGGAAGTATTGCGCATCGCCTTGGTACCTGTCGTGGTGTGATCAAGTCCCGGTCTTACATGCAGCCCGATGGGCGCATTGGTTGGAGTGTCGCTGCGTTGTGTCAGCGCTTTTCAAGGATAGCAGTAAGCCGTCGTCGCCGAAACCGGGAGAGCTGGTCGGCAGACTGACCGCAACGGAATATGGGATAATCGGGTTATGGCGGTTTCGAACTCCGTAGATCTGACCCGGATCGCTGTTCTTCCCGGGCAGCGTGGCGGACAACCCTGTATTCGCGGGTTGCGTGTGACAGTCTGGGATGTGCTTGAGATGCTCGCTTCCGGCATGACCGAGGATGAGATCTTGAGCGATTATCCGTACCTGGAGAAAGAGGACTTCGCAGCCGTATATGCGTACGCCGCGGAAACGGGGCGGGAGCTTCTCTCGCGTTGAAGCTGCTGTTCGACGCGAATTTGTCGCCAAAGCTCGTTGGACGATTAGCAAGTCTGTTCCCCGCGTCCGGTCATGTGTTTGAGTTGGGTATGGCGCGGAAGACTTCCGATGACGAGATCCGGCACTACGCCAGGGACAACGGCTACGTCATTGTGACAGCGGATTCCGATTTCCTCGATTTGGCGGAAAGGTACGGCGTACCGCCAAAGGTTGTGCGGCTTGAGAATTGCAACTACCCGACCGCAAGGGTGGAAAGCCTGCTACGAAGGAACGCGATTCGGATTACCGCGTTGGAGCAGTCGTCGCGACATACGCTTATTCTGCGAAATTTCAAGTGAGTGGCACCGGGCGACGGCGGGGGGACCAAATCCATTGGGGGTTGCTATCGTCGTCCAACACGAAGGCTCGTTGCGCGTCGACCCTCCTCCTCCGGTTCCCTAACGGCGTTTTTCCTCAATGACTTCCCGGTAACTTTCGACCAACTTGTACGTGATGGCCGCCATGTCCCACGCGGCCGTCACGTGCTCGCGCGCTTTGCGCGCCAGTGCGGCCGCGGCCGCCGAATCGGCGAGAAGGGCTATCGTTTTCGCGGCGAAATCCGTGGGGTCGTCAGCCAACGCACAGGTGTCGCCATCATGCCTGGAGAGCCCTTCAGCGCCTATGGTTGTCGATACAACTGGAATCCCGGCCGCGAACGCTTCCAGCAATTTTACGCGTACGCCGCTCCCAGTAAGGATCGGGCAGATGAAGACCGCGTAGCGGGCCAGCGCATCGCGCACATCGTCCACAAATCCGATCATCTCCACGTGCCCAATCTCCGGGAGCGAATGGCGCGGCGGCGGGTCGCTGCCGATGATGATCAGCCGCGTCTCCGGCCGCGCGGCCACGATGCGGGGCCAAACGCGACGAACAAACCATTCAAGCGCTTCCCGGTTCGGAAGGTGGCGAAAGCTGCCGAGGAACAACAGCGTATCGGGCTCGCGCCGGTCCGGGTTGAACTGGTAGCGCGACGTGTCTATGCCCGCTCGCAAGCCGGACTGCGTCTTCGTCCGCAACTCCGGCGCGAACTCGAGCAGATATTCCTCATTTGCCTCGCTGCACATCTGGATTCGATCCATTCGCGGCAATAGTTTCAGCTCGTACCGCAACGCGCGCAGGTATTCGTAGGCGGCGGAAGGCCGACGCAGCCAGCCGCGGCTCTTTGTTAGTGAACGCCCGATCGATTGGAAGTAAACATCGTGTTCGAAAAGGACATTGGCGATTTGCCGATAGTCCTCCGCGTATTGGCCCATGTTCGTGTAGTCGAGCTGAACCACATCCACTTTATGCAGCAACAGCGTGCGGTGGATAGCCCACCGCAGATCGTCGTTCGAGAATTCGCGAACCGCGAATGGCGTCAGCGATCCGAAGCCCCTGGTCCGGCCCTCCAGGCGCACTAGATATTCAGCGGTTTTGCATTTTTCGGTCAGTTCGTCGTGCGCGGCTCTCTGCCATTCTTCATCCAGCAAAATCACTAGATGCACATCCGCGTATTTCACCAGTTCAAGCAGCGTTTGGTAGATAAACACGCCGCCGCCATGAATGGGAGGGCAGACGGGATAGGGCGAGAGGAATAAAACACTCGGGCGTTGTTTTGTTTTTGGCAACGGAACAAAGCGATCGAGAAAATAGCCCGGCATGGGCCGGTGAAACGCCTCGGTATCGCTAATGGCGGCCAACCGCTGCGCGCGGGCGCGGCTGCGGAGCGCTTGCGGAAGTTGAACAAACGCGCGCCAAAGCGCGAGCGGGTTAGGGCGTTCAACCGAGTCGCCGAACACGACACTAAGCCACGCGCCAGCCAACGCGAAGAAGAAATGCGAGGCCAGCCGCGGCCACTCGTGGATATTTTTCCAACAGAACAGAAGGAAGTTCTTCTTAAGGATGGACTGGATGAATTCCTGCGAGAACTTCTTGCCGATGGTGCCGCGATGCTCATGCCAGACGACGCTCCGCGGTTCATAAAACACCTTCCAGCCCCGCTTCCAGGCGAGATAGCCCAGGTCGGTGTCTTCCAGGTAGAAGGGGCTCAGCAATTCGTCGAACCCCCCTAGTTCGGCGAATTTGCGGCGGTCAAACGCGCAGGACCCGCCACCGCCGTAGAAACAGGGAAATGCGCCGGTCACCTTGCCGTCGATTCGATGGCGCACCCGCAATCCGCCGTTCTCCCACCAAGCCTGCGTCAGACCCGTTTCCTCGCGGAGCTTGTCCGGATCCGCGAAGAAGATCTGACAGGCGACGGCAAACACATTCTCGTCGGCGAATCCTTCCAGTAGCGGCGCCAGAAAATCCGGAGCGACCCGCATGTCGCTATTGAGCAGGACGACAATGTCGTTCTTCGCCGCCGCGAAGCCGCGATTCGATCCGCCTCCGAAGCCGTAATTCCGATCCAACTCCAACACGCGGACAGCCGGGAAACGTTCCTTCAGGAATGCCGCGCTGCCATCCGCGCTGGCGTTCTCGACGACGATGATCTCATTGGCCGGATTGCCCTTCGTCGCTTCCAGAATCGACGGGATGTATTTCTCCAGAAGGTCGCGGCCGTTCCAATTGGGAATCACAATGCTGGCCGCGCGTGTGTCGGGGCGCGTGCTGGGCGGTAACGTTGCGGACGGCGCCAGCTTTCGAATAAGATCCGCAATGGCAATCGCCACGAGCGGTATGCCTAGCAAAAAGGGCGACAGTATCAACAGCGGTAGATTGCGCACAATGCGCCAAAGCAACGCCATTCGCTATTCGACCTTTGGACCTAATCCGATGCGGCGGCCCAGTCGGACCCACTTCGAGCCGCGGATAAATCCCAGTAGCTCGCGGAGTTTATCGACATCGACATTCAGCGACAGGGCCCAGCGAGTGCGCTCCTCCACCGTCGATTCCGTCTCATGAAGTAACTCGAGGACCTTGATAAGTTCACCCTGTTGCCGAAGCAGTTCCGCGTCCCGGTCCTGGGCCCATTTAGCGGCGCTGGCAAACTCCTGTTCCAAGCGCGTAACTTCAGCCTCATAGCCGGCGACCGTTTCCTTCGCCGCGGCGTGCTCCGCCATGATTTCGCGCTGCAACTCTTCAATGCGCAACCCGGCGTTCTTCACCTGATCGTTCAGCGCCAACGCCCATTCATTGCGGCTCTTCAGCTCCACCGTTTGCTGGGCGTGCAAGGCGACAAGCTCGGCGTGTTTCTGTTGCGATTCGTGAAGCCAGGCGTCCTTCGTCGCCAGCTCGCCTTCCAGCCTTTGTATATGCCGTTCCCGTTCGCGCAGCACATTAGCCGCGGTGGGCACATAAAGGAACGCCGGCGCCCCGGTCATCATCTGGCCCGCGCATACGGCAATGAAAAAGTGAGCTTCATCGACACTGGCCGATTCGCCGTCCAGCCGCACGTCGGCGGATGGCGTGCCTCCGTTCGCGATAGGGCGGAAAACGATGCTGTCGGCGTGGTTCTCCGTGAATAGCAGCGTATGCGGGAAGTGGGCTTGGAGCGCGTGTTTGAACTCTTCGTAATCGAATTCGTGTTCGTGAAACGGGTTGGGTCCGGTAAGGCGGCGGGATTCGGCGTAATAGGCCTTGTTAGGCGTCGAGACGACGAACTGCCCGCCCGATGAAAGCACGCGCCGCGCCTCCGAAATGAGTAGCTCCCAATCGCTCAAGTGTTCGATAACCTCAAAAGCCACCACGAGGTCGAACGAGGCGTCGGGAAAGGGAAGTTGCGCCGCGCCAGCTTGTTGGAAAGTAAGGTTTGCCCGGGCGTAATTCTCGGTGGCGTAGGCGATCGCGTCCCCGCTGATGTCGATGCCGGTGACGGTACTGGCCGTGTTGGCCAGCTCCGCCGAACCATAGCCCGTCCCGCAGCCCACATCGAGCACGCGCTTCCGCCGCGCCAACCGCGCCGCGAACGCATAGCGCGAGAGATGTTCATTCCACAGGTCGACGTCCACCTGCCCGGGTATGACCCGTTCGCCGGTAAACTCACCGCTCATGGGCCCTCTCCGGCGGGGCTCTGCGCGTTTGCACCGCCCACCCGCGCGGCGAATGCGTAGCGGAAAAAACGCTCGTTGCGCGGCTCCAAGTCAACCTGCCAACTACGACTCGCTGTCCGGCAAATTTGTCGCTCCTAGGCGGCTTCCGGCTTAAACCGCATCCGCGCTGCGTTCGCCGCGCGGCGGACACTAAGCGGAATAAACGCCGGTTCCAGAGGTCGACGTAAACTTTCCCACAAATGACCCATTTGCCGGTAAACTCAGCGCTCATGCGCGGCCTCCGGCTGGCCCTGTAGGCGGCTGTTCACTTCCACGCGGCAAGGCAAATGCAGGTATCCATACACCTGCCCTTCGCCGTGGCCCATCTGAAGTGTGAGCGCGTTATCGATCCAATCGCACATTTTATACTCGGTCAGGTTCCCATCCGCGATGGCAGGAGAAAAGGAGAAAAAGGCGGGGTAGAGTTCGGGAAGCGTGATGTGGAAATCGACCGTTACCGTATCGCCGGGCCACATCTCGCTCAGTTGATGGCCCTCGCGAAGCGTGTTGGTGCCGGCGAAATCAACGCCCAGATGATTGCGGAGCATAAAGCCGATATTCGGGTTTAGGACCGGCTCGTTGGCGCGAGCGCTGATGCGCAGGACAACGCGGCCGCTGGGTTCGAGTAAATGGAGCACGCGGCCATTAGGATCGGTCGCCTGTATTCCGACGATCTCGGCGCGGGCGTCGCCATAACGGTGGTCGATGTTGGGGATTCCGGTGACGAGTTCCGGCGCCTGCGTTGCGGCCTTAGGCTGAAGGATCGTGGACTCCTTCCGGCCAAGATGGAGAAACTGGGAATCTTTCTTCACCATAAATGCCAAGTACTTTGAAACGACAAGTTCTGTATCGCCGATCTCTCGGATCCGGCCGTTATCCAGCCACATAGTCCGGTCGCCGATGGCTTTCACGTCTCCGATGGCATGCGATACGAAGAGGATCGTGACGCCTCTCGCCCGCAACTCGTGTACCTTGCGCATACAGCGTTGGCGGAAATAGATGTCACCGACCGCAAGGGCTTCGTCAACGAGCAGGATGCCGGGATCGACGTGAATGGCTACCGAGAAGGCAAGCCGGACGGTCATGCCGCTCGAATAGGTCTTCACTGGGTGATTAATGAAATCTCCAATTTCGGCGAACGCCTCAATGTCGGCGTAGCGGCTGTCGATTTCAGCGGTGGAGAGGCCAAGAATAGCGGCGTTTAGGTAGACGTTCTCCCGGCCGGTAAACTCCGGGTTGAACCCCGAGCCAAGTTCCAGCAATGCCGCTACCCGTCCGTTCGTCTGAGCCGTCCCCGTCGTAGGCTGCAGGATTCCGGCTACAATCTGGAGGAGGGTGCTTTTCCCCGAGCCATTCTCGCCAATAATGCAGAACGTCTCTCCGCGTCGAATATCGAAGGAAACCTCGCGCAGTGCCCAGAAGTCGCGGTGATAGGATACGCGATTGAGCGTGAGCAGTTCTTTCAGCCGATCACTCGCCGCTTCATAAATCGGATAGCTCTTGGAGACGTCGGTGAATTGGATGACTGAAGCTGGTTTTGGAGTGTTCACGGGAGAGGGAAGTGGTTGCTATATAGCGGCAAACATTGACAGTGCCGCAAATTGTTGTTTATTCTGGATTTTGTTGCCGGTGTAGCTCAGGTGGTTAGAGCGGCGGTCTCATAATCCGCAGGTCGTAGGTTCGAGTCCTATCGCCGGCACCAAACTTTAGATTTTAGGGCGCTTCACCGACGATGACTGTATACACCCGGTCCAGATCGTCGCTTGAATAGAAATCGATTTCGATTCGCCCTTTGCCGGGCGCGCGTTCGATAATCCGTACTTTTGTGCCAAGTGCATTCTCCAACTCTAGAATCGCCGCCTTGACGTTAGGGTCCATATCCGGCTCGGCTGGTTTCTTTGCGTCGCGCGTCTGGGTCATCTTCTGAACCATCTGTTCGACTTGCCTGACGCTCATACCCTGCGACGCGGCCTTCTCGGCGACTTCGCGCTGCAATTCTTCGTCGGGCAACGATAGGATTGCCTTTGCATGCCCCATTGAGAGACGCCTCTCCGCCAGCATGATCTGAATGTCGCCTGGAAGCCGTAGCAGCCGCAGCATATTTGTTATGGTCGAGCGTTCCTTGCCGGTGCGCTGCCCAATCTCTTCGTGGCTCAGGCCGAGGTCACCGGCCAGTTTCTCGAAGGCCGTTGCGATCTCAATAGGGTTCAAATCTTCACGCTGAATATTCTCAATCAGTGCGACTTCCAGAACACGGCTATCCGATAACTCCTGAACCACTACCGGAACTTCCGTCAATCCGGCGAGTTTCGCCGCCCGCCACCGCCGCTCCCCCGCGATCATGTGAAATTGTTCACCCACTTTTCGGACAATAAGCGGCTGAATAATGCCATTCGCGCGGATCGACTGCGCCAGCTCCGCCAACCGCGCCGCGTCGAACACGCTACGGGGCTGTAACGGATTGGGTTCGATTGAGTGAATAGGGAGCTTACTTATCGACACCTCCGCCGAAAGGGCGATAGGCACCACCGAAGCTGTCGCCACCGGACTAATTGCGGGGCGCCCCGGGATCAGCGAGGAAAGCCCCTTACCCAGCGCTCTGCGCGGATTCTCTTGCCCGTTGCTCATTCGCAATAATCTCCTTGGCTAGTTGCAGGTAGCATTCCGCGCCTTTGGACTTTACATCGTAGATCAGAACCGGTTTCCCGTGGCTGGGTGCCTCGGCCAATCGGACATTCCTCGGGATAACGGTCTTGAAAACCTCATCCTGAAAGAATTCCTTCAGATCTTGTGCTACCTGCCGGGTTAGGTTGGTCCGGTCATCGAACATCGTCAGTAGAATACCTTCTGTTCGAATATCGTGCTGGAAGGATTCCCGGATTCGGTCAATTGTATCCATTAACTGGGAGATCCCCTCTAGCGCGAAAAACTCGCACTGAATAGGAATCAGCACCGAATCCGCCGCCACCAGCGCATTCAGCGTCAATAGGTCCAAGGCAGGCGGGCAGTCGACCAGAATGTAATCATATTGGTCACGAATTGGCGCCAAACCGGCCTTCAAAGTGCCCTCGCGCTGTTCCATTTGGATCAATTCCACATTGATTCCGACCAGCGAGCGATCCGCCGGAAGCAAATCCAGTCCTTCACACTCTGTCTTGACTATCGCCTCAACCGCCTGTTTATCTCCAGTTAACACGTGATATAGGCTAATATTTTCCGGATCCTTCCCAATTCCCATTCCTGTCGTGGAGTTTCCCTGCGGATCCGCATCGACAAGCAAAACCTTGAATTCGTTCGCAGCTAACGAGGCCGCAAGATTTATGGCGGTTGTCGTCTTCCCGACCCCACCTTTTTGGTTAGCGATGGCTATAATTTTTGCCAAACGTTCATTCCTTTTCAAGATGCTATCACGTGTTCCACGTGGAACCCTCAACGTCTGACCCGAAATACGTTCGAAGTAACGAATTTCACTATGCGGTGCCATCTTGCGGCCCTACCCGTCGTGGAGTAACGATTGTTCCACGTGGAACCTTCAGCACTTTGAAAGGTAAATATCCAGAACGGCGATGGCAGCCGGAGTAATGCCCGGAATTCGTGCCGCTTGGCCGAGAGAAGTGGGTCGGACCCGATCCAGCTTCTCGGATACCTCCCGCGAAAGCCCCGGGATTGACGAGTAGACTAAGGAACCCGGTACTGGGCGCCGCTCCGATTCCTTCAACCGCGAAATCTGACGGTCCTGTTGATCCAAGTAACCACGATACTTGATTGCCGTTTCGACGGTCTCGAACAGCCCCTGCTCCGGCGATCGGCCTAGAACTTCCTCAATGCGGGACCGCAGAAGAGACAAATGCGCCTCCGGCCGCCGCAGCCACACCGACAGCAGCGGCCGGTCGTCAAACGACATCCCCACCCCCGTGAAATGCGCCGGATTCACCCTCGTCTCCGAAAGCCATTTCATCAACCGTAACTTCTGTTCCTGCTTCCGCTCGTATCGTGTCCATCGATCCGTCGCCACCAGTCCTAATCGCCTGCCCAATGGCGTCAACCGCTCATCCGCGTTATCGATTCGCAAATGAAGCCGGTACTCCGCACGCGAGGTAAACATCCTATACGGTTCGTCGGCCCCCTTTGTGATCAAGTCGTCGACCAGAATTCCGGTATACGCCTCCGAACGGGGAATTTCGAAAGCGGCGCCGCCACCTACCTTACATGCGGCATTCAATCCCGCGATCAATCCTTGGCACCCGGCTTCCTCATACCCCGAAGTCCCGTTGATCTGCCCGGCAAGGAAAAGCCCCTCCACTTTCTTCACTTCCAACGAATGGTAGAGTTCCCGCGGGTCGATAGCATCGTACTCGATAGCATAGCCGGGACGGATCATCTCCGCGTCTTCCAACCCAGGCACCGATGCGATCATCGCCGTTTGCACGTCCACTGGCATACTGGTCGACATCCCGTTGACATACACCTCGTACGTATCCAGCCCCTCCGGCTCCAGAAAAATCTGGTGACGATTCTTCTCCGGGAACTTTACCACCTTATCCTCAATCGACGGGCAGTACCGCGGCCCAATACCCTCAATATCGCCGCTATATAGCGGCGACCGCCCGATGTTATCCCGCAGAATCTTGTGCGTCTCCTCCGACGTATATGCTATATAGCACTTAATCTGCTCTCGCTCGATCTTCCCGGTCATGAATGAAAATGGCGTGGGAACGGCATCTCCCGGTTGAGGCTCAAAGCGAGCCCAATCCAATGACCGCCCATCCAACCGCGGCGGCGTCCCGGTCTTCAACCGCGTCCAATTCAAATCCAAGCGCCGCAGTTGGTCGCCCAACAAATTCGCCGGCGCCTCTCCGTTGCGGCCACAGTTGTATTTGCTCTCGCCCACGTGCGCCAAACCGTTCAAAAACGTCCCGGTCGTCACCACCACAGCCCCCGCATCCACGCGCCGCCCATCGCGCAACAGCACGGCGCGGATCCGCCGCCGTCCAGCCGCGCCTGGCTCAATCACCAGCTCCGCAACCTCCGCCTGCAGAATCCGCAAATTCGGCTCTTGTTCCAAAACATCGCGCATACGAATCCGGTATTGCTTCTTGTCGCATTGGGCCCGTGGCGACCACACCGCCGGCCCGCGGCTGGTATTCAGAAGGCGAAATTGAATTCCAACGGCATCTGCCACCTCGCCCATCACACCGCCCAACGCGTCAATTTCACGCACCAGGTGACCTTTGGCGATTCCCCCGATCGCGGGATTACACGACATCTGCGCGATCAGATCGATGTTCATCGCGATCATCGCCGTCTTCAATCCCAAACGAGCACAAGCCCGCGCCGCCTCGCAGCCGGCATGCCCGGCGCCGATCACAACCACATCGTAGTACAAAGCCAAAATAGAGCCTGTTCTATTCTAACTGGAGGAGCTTTTCGTTGAACGTACTTGTCATCGGTTCCGGCGGCCGTGAGCACGCTCTCGCCTGGCGCCTCGCCCAAAGTCCCACTGTGCAACAGGTCTATGCCGCCCCCGGCAATCCCGGCATCGCCCAATCCGCCACTTGCCTCACTGGCGACAACTATCTTCAACTCGCCGCTAAACATGGCATCGACCTCACCGTGGTCGGCCCCGAAGCCCCGCTCATCGAAGGTGTCGTCGACCAATTCCGCCAAGCGGGCCGCGCTATCTTCGGCCCCGTCCAGGCAGCCGCCCAACTCGAGGGCAGCAAGATCTTTTCCAAGAACTTCTTCGCCCGGCACAACATTCCCACCGCCTGCTTTCACACGGCCAGCAATGAGGCCGACGCCCTCCAGGCGCTGGATGAATACACAGCGCCGGTCGTATTAAAAGCGGATGGCCTCGCCGCCGGCAAAGGCGTCGTCATCGCTCAATCCATGGAAGAAGCCCGCGCCGCGGTGAAACAGTTCATGGCCGGCGAACTTGCCGGGCCGGCGGGACAGCGTCTGGTAATCGAAGAATTTCTGACCGGCGAAGAGGTTAGCTTCATCGCCCTTTCCGACGGGACTACGCTCCTCCCGCTTCTGCCTTCCCAGGACCATAAAAACATATTCGACGGCGACCGAGGCCCCAACACCGGCGGCATGGGCGCCTATGTGGACGAGCGAATTCTGACCGGCGAACAGATCCAAACCGTCATGGACACCGTCATGCGTCCGGCCATCGAAGGCATGCGGAAGGAGGGCTCCCCGTTCACCGGGTTCCTCTATGCCGGATTGATGATGACGGCCAGTGGCCCCAAAACCCTCGAGTTCAACGTTCGACTCGGCGACCCCGAAACCCAGCCCATCATGTGGCGCCTACGCTCCGACCTCGCTCAAGTTCTTCTCGCGGGAGCGACCGGCAGCCTTCACAAAACGACGGTCGAATGGTCGCCCGAGCCGGCTGTCGCCATCGTCCTCGCCGCCGCCGGCTATCCGGGCAAACCTCGCACCGGAGACGTCATCACCGGCATTGAACAGGCCGAAACCGACGGGGCCAAGGTCTTCCACGCCGGTACCCGCAAAGACGATCAAGGCCGCCTGCTAACGAATGGCGGTCGCGTTGTCGCCGTCACGGCATCCGCCAAATCGCTGCCCGAGGCGATGGAAAGCGCTTACAGAGCCGTCGCCGCCATCCGGTTCGAAGGCATGCAATTCCGAAAAGATATCGGCAAAAAAGGGCTGAACCGCTGGTAGAATGAGAAAGGTTTTGGGGACGTAGCTCAGTATGGATAGAGCGGTCGCCTCCTAAGCGACAGGTCGGCAGTTCGACTCTGCCCGTCCCTACCACCTACTCCCAAAAAGATAAAACTTGTGACCCCTCAACCTAGCGGCGAAGTGACCCAACTCCTCTCCGACGCCCGGCAGGGCACGCCCGGCGCCCACGATCAGCTATTCTCGATCGTCTACACCGAGCTCCGCCGCATCGCCGCGAACTACATGCGCCGGGAACGTTCCGACCATACGCTACAAGCCACCGCGCTCGTGCACGAGGCCTACATGCAGTTGGTGGATCAGACCCGCGTCAACTGGCAAAGCCGCGCCCATTTCTTCGGCGTCGCCGCGCAACTCATGCGCCGCATTCTGGTCGACCACGCCCGCAACCAGGGCGCGCAGAAGCGCGGCGGCAAGGCCCAGGTTCTCTCCATCGAAGACAACATCGGGATCGCGTCGATTCCAGAGGTCGCTTTTGACGAACTCGACGAAGCACTGAACCGCCTCCAGGAACTCGATGCCGATCAAGCCAAACTGGTGGAGCTTCGCTTCTTCGGCGGACTGACGGTTGAAGAAGCCGCCGAGGTGATGGGCATCTCAACCGCCACTGTCGAACGAGAGTGGCGAATGGCGCGGGCATGGCTGCATCATCAACTCACCGCCGCCCGCCCCAAAAATCCGTGATGCTGTTTTCCCGCGTTCAGAGCGTTAGTAATTGAACGCGGAACCGTACGAAGGTTCCCGGACGTTGTCGGAGGTTGCGAGGCAGGCTAACCACCTGGCCTCGCAATTTGTATTGCATGTCCGTTTAGAAATCGCGAATCCCGTGACGCCAGAACGCTACCAGCAGGTAAAGTCCGCCTTCGGTCTAGCGCTTGAGCTCGCGCCCGAGCAACGCGAACCATTTCTCCGCCAATTCTGCGCCGCCGACCCTACACTTCTCAGCCAAGTCCTGGCTCTGCTCGATTCCGACAACGCCCCCGCTACACCGCTCGACAAACCGGCCGTCGGCAGCCAATTTCGCCTCCGTACCCGTTCGCTCTCCTATACCGCCACTCGCCACTCAAGTTAATATGCGGGATACTATCTTCGCGGACTCATCGTGACCCCCGAAAGATATAGCCAAGTCAAGAGTCTTTTCGCACTCGTCCTGGAACAACCTCCGGCCCAACGCCCCGCTTTCCTCGAACGCGCTTGCGGAGCCGACCGGGAACTCTTCCAACAGGTCCGCGAACTCCTCAAGTCGGACCATACGTCCGAGAATTTCCTGGAAAAGCCGGCGATTACGCCCCTCTCGAAGGTCCTCGCCGACGCGGCCGCCGACGCCCAGGAACCGTTGCCATCGCAGATCGGCCCCTACGCCGTCCAAAAACTTCTCGGCAGCGGCGGAATGGGCGCGGTGTACTTGGCCTACCGGGCGGATAAATCCTATGACAAGCAAGTCGCGATTAAGGTCATCCACCGCGGCATGGAATCGGACCGCATTCTCCAGCGTTTCCGGCGCGAACGCCAGATCATCGCCTCGCTCGATCACCCGAATATCGCCCGTCTCCTCGACGGCGGCGCGACGGAAGACGGCCGTCCATACATCGTCATGGAGTATGTCGACGGTATGCCCATCAACCATTGGTGCGACCAGAATCGCCTATCCACCGAAAAACGCTTGCAGATCTTCCTGCAGGTCTGTGACGCGATTCAATACGCGCATCAAAACCTGATCATCCACCGCGATATCAAGCCCGGGAACATTCTCGTCCGTCCCGATAACACCGCCAAGCTTCTCGACTTCGGGATCGCCAAGTTGATGAACTCCGACGGCGCCACCGCCGCAACCGACAAGACCGCCACATCCATGCGGCTGATGACGCCGCAATACGCCAGCCCCGAGCAACTGAGGGGCGAACCCGTGACCACCGCCAGCGATGTGTACCTGCTTGGCATCGTTTTATATGAACTGCTCACGGGGCACCGTCCGTACGAAGTGAACAACAACGCCGCCCTGGAAGCTATTCGCGCCTACGCCCAGGGCGAACCGCAAAAACCGAGCGAAGCCATATTCCGGATGGGTGAAAAGGTCAGCGCCGACGGCCGCCGCGCGGTGACAATTAACGCCCTCACCGTCAGCGCCACGCGCAATGGCACGCCAGCGCTCCTGCTTAAGAACCTTCAAGGCGACCTGGACGCCATTCTTCTCCGCGCGCTCCGCCGGAATCCCGCCGAACGTTACCAATCCACCGCCCAGTTCGCCCAGGATATCCGCAACCATCTCCAGCAGCTCCCCGTCTCCGCCCTGCCTTACAACCCCGCCTACCGGGTCCGCCTTTTCCTGCGACGCAACACCGGCGTGGCCGTCGCCGCGGCCGGGGCGATCGCACTCCTCGTTCTCGTCACCGTTTTTGCCCTCTGGCAGGCCGCGCTCGCTCGTGCGGAACGCCTTCGCGCCGAAGCGCGCTTCTCCGAAGTCCGCAAGATGTCGAACGCCATCCTCTTTGACGTACAGGACTCGCTCACCCCATTTCCCGGCACCACGCCCGCCCGCCGCGTCCTGGTCAATAAAGCGCTCGAATATCTCTCCAATCTTTCCAAGGAATCTTCCACCGATCCAGGCCTCCAACGCGAACTCGCCTCCGGCTACCTACGAGTCGGCCACACGCAAGGTAACCCAAAATTCCACAATCTAGGCGACACTCCCGGCGCCTTCGCCAGCTATCGCCGCGCCCAATCGCTCCTGGACCAACTCCATCAACGCGATCCCAAAAATACCCAAATCGCCGGTGAACTCGCCGGTGCGCACGAAGCCGTCGCCGACATGCTGACGCTAAATGGGGACTCGGCCGGCGCGCTCCAATCGCTCCGCCGCGCCGTCGAACTCCGGGAGATCGCCAACTCCCCCGCCGACTCCAAAGCCGCCAGCTACCACAGCCTCGCCGTCGCCGCGGCCGCCACCGGCGCCAACGACGAAGCCCTCGCCCTGTCTCAAAAGGCCCACCAATTGGCCATGTCTCTCACCGGGTCCGACGCTCCTCGTCAGCAAGCTCTCAGCCACAGCCGGCTCGCCGCGGCGCTCAAACTGACTGGCGACCCCACCGCCGCCGCGGAGTCCTATCGCACCGCGCTTGACCTCTACCAGCAGCTAGCCGCCGCCGACCCCGTAGGTACGCGGCCTAAGCGCGAGCTCTCCGTCGCCCTTGAAGATATGGCCGACCTGGAATCTCCCGCCGTCGCCGCTCCACTTTATCAACGCTCGCTCCAACTCCGCCGTGAACTTGCCGTCGCCGACCCGCAGAACCTCCAGACACGCCGCGATCTGGCCTATGCGCTATTGAAGCAGGGCTCCGCCCAGGAAGCGCTCGAGTCCTTCCGCCAGCTCTCCACGGCCGACCCCGCCAATATCCTCGCCCGCCGAGACCTCGCCCTCGCGTGGGAACGTCAAGGCAACGCCCAACTCCAAGCCGGCAAAAACGCCGAAGCTCTCGCCAGCTACCGCCAATTCCTTCAAACCGCCCGCGACTGGATCCAGCACGATCCCGCAAATCCTTACGCCAATCAAACGCTGGCCGTGGCGCAACTAAGAATGGCGGAGGTTCTCCCGCGCACCGGAGACCGGGACGGCGCCGTCAGCGGCGCCCGCGCCGCCATCCGCGTCATCGACGCGTTACTTGAGAAGGATAAGGATAATGCCCTCTTCCGCCGGGATCGCGCGCTGGCCCAATGGGTCCTTGGCCGGGCGCTGTCCGAAGTAGCCACCGCTTCCAAGCAAGCCGACGCTTGGAAGGAAACGGAATCGGAACTACAGCGCGCCCGTCAACTGTTCACCGAACTCGCCGGCCGGAATCAACTCACGGGCGACGACCGGGGGATACCCGCAGCGATCGCTTCACTGCTTGAAACGTGCCGCCAGGCGCTTCTCGATCCGCAGCCCGCCAAACCGCCACCAGAGCGTTAAGATCAAGGCATGAAGACGCTTCGCCCGCTGACACCGGAACAATTAGCTCGGGCGGAAGCTTACCTGCTTCATCCGGCCCCCGGAAGCCGAATCGAAGCGGCGCGGAATCATGGCATAGATTTGACGCTGCTCATGGAACAGTTGCGGTTGACACCCGCCGAACGGGCGAGAAAACTGGAGTTCGCCTCAACGGTATTGAAACGAGTACGCGGAATCGCCAGAAGGCATTTCTGATGCAATTCGAGAAAGCGCTCCAAGCGCTCTGCGACACAGGTGTCGATTTCGTTGTAATCGGTGGTGTTTCAGCCACTTTTCACGGCAGTGCGCGAGTGACGTACGATCTAGACATTTGCTACTCCCGATCCCCCGCCAATCTGCTCCAGCTTACCCAAGCGCTCGCTCCGTTCCATCCAAGGCCGAGAGGTTTCCCCGCTGGCCTTCCATTTGTCTGGGACGAGGCAACTCTGCCCAACGGAACGGTTTTCACGCTTCAGACTGACATCGGTGAAATCGACCTCCTGGCGGAGGTCACGGGTCTGGGTGACTTTGACGATGTAAAGCGGCACTCGATTGCCGTGGAAGCATTTGAGCGCCGGTTCTTAACTCTCGACCTACCTGGGCTCATTCAGCCGAAACGGGCGGCAGGCCGGGAGAAAGATCTGTCCGCCCTTGCCGAACTCGAGGGCCTCCTCGAGTTCGGTGAAGCGTAGCCTTACCGAACCGCTCGAGGGCGTCGGGCGTGCTCAGGTCCGCGTGCGCAAGATTCAGCGGCACCTTGCTCTTTATGAGCGGCGCGCCGGCGTGGCGCGGAACCAAGCGTGAAGGAACCTGGCATCAAATTGTCGGCCGACGCACCCCGAAGGAGTTCAGCCAGCGGAGTATCGCCTGACCCTCACGTGCGATGTAGGCAACTCTCCCTTCGCCCGTCAACAGCTAATCCCTCATCCGAGGCCAGCCCGAACGTCTTCAAAACGCGAACCTCTACCCGTTCGCCGCCCCTTTCCAAGCCTCCGATTCCGGTAACGCCTCCCGGCCCATCGGCCGCCGTTGCGTCAGCCCCAATGCTAACCGAACCTCCGTCCGCAGATGCGCCGCCAATGTAGGGTGACCCGTCAACCGCTTAACAGCCTCCGCCCGATCCCGCCCAAGCGCTTGCCCATTGAAAACCAAACCCGCCGTAATCACGCCGCTCTCCAAACCCCGATCCACCAATTCCGCCTCCGGCACGACGCCCACGCCGCCCTCAAAATCGAACTCCGTCTGTACCGCCTTCGCCAATTGATTCTTGATCACGCGTAGTTGCAACCGTTTTCCCGTGCGCAGTTCCGCCTTCTCAACCAGGTCCGCCCGTACCGCCGCATGCAGCTTCAACGCCCACCCGCCGACACTGGTCTCCGCATACCCGAACCCTTTGTAAGACCGAATCTGATTCAGGAATAGCACGCACGCGGGGCTCCCCTGCAAAGCCCGCGCGAGACGGCGCAGACCGCTCGCCAACATTTCAGACTGCCCGAACGGAGACGCCGTTCCCAAGGCCGCCTCTTTTTCCTCCGCCGGCAACATCGCCGCGACCGAATCCACGACGATCAAATCCACGGCCTTGCACGCCGCCAGTTTTTCCAGAATGCGAAACGCCTGCTGGCCATCATCCGCGCGAGCCAACAGCAGTGCGTCCAGATTCACTCCCAATCGTGCCGCATAGGCGCCGTCAAACGCCCTTTCCACATCGACAAACGCCGCCGTATCGCTCTCCCGCTGCACCGCCGCCACCGCTTGCAACCCCAGTGTCGTCTTCCCAACCGACTCCGGTCCGAACAGCTCAATCATGCGTCCTCGCGGCAACCCGCCCACGCCCATCGCCGCGTCTATTGTTACGGAGCCGCTCGGAAGAACGCCCTCCAAGTCCCGTCGCCGCAGACCGAAACGAACCGACCGTTCCAGCTCCGCCATGTGACGGCTGTCAAACCACGCCGGATCTCGCCGTTCTTCCGGCATTGAACTGAACGCGAACTGTGTTGGAGCCATGAGCGCTCTCAGTTTGACCTAACCAGCCGCGAATGTCGCCTGGGATTGTCCGGGTAAACTAGCCGAGCGGTACCTCGGAGTTTTCCTGCAAACGTATCGGTTTCAGGTCCTGCATCAGGAGGTGCACGAGCAGGAGTGCGGTCAGGTGGAACGTGCCGAACGTCAGAAAAATTGGCTTATACCCAACGAGCGGAATTAGGAATCCGGGCAGCAGCGTTGCGAAGATCACACCGCCCAACCCGCCCGCGCAGCCGCCAATACCGGTGACGCTCGCCACCGCCGGCCGTGGGAAAACGTCCGATACAGTCGTAAACTGGTTCGCCGACCAGCCCTGATGCGCCGCAGTAGCCAGGCTCATCAGCATCACCGCCGTCACCGGACTGTCGAACAAAACCGCCGTCACCGCCAACGGCATGCACCCCGCGCAAACTCCCATCGCCATTTTTCGCGACCGGCCCACATCGTAGCCCCGCCGCATAAAGTACCCCGAAAGCCATCCGCCCGCCACGCTGCCGAAATCCGCCATCAAGTAAATGAACGGCAGCACCCAACCCACCTCCTTCATGTCGAATCCGCGAACGTCATAGAGATAAACGGGCAGCCAGTAACTGTAGAATCGCCACACCGGATCGGTGAGAAATTTGCCCGCCGCGAAACCCCAGGTCTGACGGTAGCGTAGCGCGGCAAACCACCCGATCGTCGGTTCGTTCGTGCCGTCTTCCCCGGAAAGTATATAGTCGCGCTCAGCGCTGTTGACGCCCGGATGCTCCTCCGGTTTCCGGTAGGTCCACATCCAAACCGCCAGCCAAACGAACCCCAACCCACCCGTGATGAGGAAGCATCCGCGCCATCCGTATTGATAAACGATGACGGTAAACAGTGGCGGACCCACCATGGATGCGACATTCGAACCGGCGTTGAAAATCCCCGTCGCAAACGCGCGGTCTTTCTTCGGGAACCATTCGGCGACACTCTTAATCGCCGCCGGAAAGTTACCCGCTTCCCCCAGCCCCAGCAGAGCGCGGTTGATGCCCAGCGTCATAGGAGTCCGGGCGAGCGCATGGAACAATGCCGCCGCCGACCACCATGCAATCGCCACGCCGTAGCCGATCTTCGTCCCGAAACGGTCAATCAGTTTCCCCATTACCAGGAAGCCGACGGTATAAGCCATCTCGAACGCCGATGTCAGATATCCATAGGTTCGTTCGTCGAGCGGCATGTCCTTCCGGATTTCCGGTACGAGAAAGCCGAAGGCAATCCGATCCATATAGTTAATGGTGGTCGCCAGGAACAATAGGGCTAATACCCACCAGCGTACGCGCGTCTGCTTGGTCTGCGAGGGCCCGGAGGACATCACGCAATTATAGTGCGAGTAAGCTTCGCTACTCCGTTGCCGCTCGCGCCAACCGGTCCCGGATGCCATCCCAATCGGAGCCAAGCGGCACCGGTTCCACCACTATCTCCCGAACGCCCAATCCGTCGGCCCGATGCAGCGTATCGTATAGCATTGCCGCATACCGGTCCGGATCGTTTGCCATTCGCACGGAATACTCCGCCGGCCGCTCTATCGCCCACCATAAATACGCCGTTTGCGCCATGTCAACCGGCGTTCCGAGCCGCAACCGCGCCCGCGGCGCATAATGCTTCGAATGCTGCCCCGGCGCCACGTGCGCTTCTCCGTCAACTGCGGCGCCCGCGATAACAACCGGCCCAATCAGAGCCTCAATCTGTTCCCGGCTCACCATACCGGGCCGCAACAACACCGGAATCGCCTCCACCAAAGACAGCACCGTCGATTCAATTCCCACGCGGCACGGGCCCCCATCGAGGACCATATCCACAGCCGGGCCCAAACCCCGCCGCACCTGTTCCGCTGTCACCGGCGACAATTTCGTAAATCGGTTCGCGCTCGGCGCCGCCAATGGCAGCCGGGCCTGCCGGATCAGTGCCAAAGCCACCGGATGCGCCGGCATCCGCACGCCCACCGTCCCCAATCCCGCCGTTACTTCATCCGGAACCCTTTTCGATTTAGGCAAAACCAGCGTCAGCGGCCCCGGCCAATAACGCGCCGCCAACTTCTCCGCCGGCTCCGGCCACGCGGACACCAGTTTTTTCGCCATCGCCACACTCGAAACGTGAACAATCAGGGGGCTCGTTGGCGGCCGGCCCTTGGCTTCATAGATTCGCCGCACCGCCGCCGCGTCAAGCGCATTCGCGCCAAGTCCGTAAACAGTCTCGGTCGGAAAGGCCACCAGGCGCCCCGCGCGCAGAAGCGCCACCGCCTGGTCCAGTTCCAAACTACTCTTCAAGGTCTTTGTCATCACCGGCCGTCTTGCCGGTTTTCTTGAAAACCAGGAAAGCATGCATCAACTCTCCCATATCGCCATCCAGCACGCGGTCCACATCGCCAATCGATTTCTTCGTCCGATGATCCTTGATCAGCCGGTACGGCGCCAACACGTAACTGCGAATCTGGCTTCCGAAGTTGATTTCCATTTTCGAGTCTTCCAGCTTCTTTTCCGCCGCCCGGCGCTTGTTCATCTCGTACTCAAAGAGCTTCGCGCGCATCTGCTTCATCGCCGAGGCCCGATTCTTGTGCTGGGATCGTTCGCTCTGGCACTGGACAACCAGCCCCGTCGGCAAATGGGTAAATCGCACCGCCGATTCCGTCCGGTTCACATGCTGACCGCCGGCGCCGCTCGCCCGGAACACGTCGATCTTCAGTTCGTCGGGCTTGATATCGATGTTAACGTCGTCATCGATCATCGGAATAACGAATACCGAAGCGAACGAGGTATGCCGCCGGGCGTTGGCATCGAACGGCGAAATTCGAACCAGCCGGTGGACGCCGATCTCGCTTTGCAACATGCCATACGCGTTCTCGCCGTTGATCTCAATGGTCGCCGACTTGATCCCCGCGCCTTCGCCCTCCAGCCGGTCAGTAATCTCGGCCTGGTAGTTGTTGCGCTCACACCAACGGAGGAACATCCGCAGTAGAATTTCGGCCCAGTCCTGACTCTCCGTGCCGCCCGCGCCCGGGTGAATTGTCAAGATCGCCGGCTTTGAATCGTTTTCACCGGACAGCAACATGCCTGTTTCCAACACTTCCAGCCGCGCCGCCAGCTTCTTCAGCCCGCTGGCGATCTCATCGCGAACCGATTCGCCCTCCCGCGCCAACTCGAAGAACGTGTCCAATTCCTCGATCATGCCGCCTACTTCCGCGTCCTCGCCAATCGACTTCTCCAGGCGTTTTCGATCCTGCATCAGCCTTTGACTGCGCTCCGAATCGTTCCAAAAGTCCGGCGATACGATCAGTTCCTCGGATTTCGCGAGCTCGGCCCGCTTCTGGGCCGCGTCAAAGATAGCTCCGCACAGCGATGGCCTGCTGGCGGAGCGGTTCATACTCCCGCGTGAGTTCGTCTAACGTCATGATTTCTATTGTAACGCCTTAAGCAAATGGTATAATCTAATCAGATTTATACCATGGGCCTCAATATTAAGAACATCGAAGTCGAAAAATTAGCCACCGAAGTCGCCGCGATGACCGGGGAGACCAAGACCGAAGCGATTCGGAAAGCGCTGGCGAATCGCAAAGAGCAACTTACTTTCCCCCAGCGCAAACGCTGCGACGGCCTGCGGGAATGGCTTGAACGCGACGTTTGGCCGCACATCAAACCGGAGTTCCGCGGCAAACCGGTAACTAAGGAAGAAATGGATGCTCTCTGGGAATAATCGCTTCGACACGGTCGTTCTGGACTCCTCCATCGTCTTCGCCATTCTTCTTCAAGAAGCCGACTTCGAACAATACGTCGGAATCCTTAACGACACCCGAGAATTAGTAATTGGCGCTC
Organism: Bryobacteraceae bacterium; assembly: GCA_046155405.1. Taxonomy (GTDB): domain Bacteria; phylum Acidobacteriota; class Terriglobia; order Bryobacterales; family Bryobacteraceae. The sequence continues at coordinate 38,456 of JBJXFL010000114.1, forward strand.
CCACTCTAGCCGAGGTGGGAATCGTACTTCAACGCCGCGAAGGCCAGGCGGGCATCATCGCGCTCTTGGCGCTAATTCAACGCTGGAGAGTTCGCGTCATTGAATTTACACAATTGCATGCGATGGAGGCAATTGAAGCTTATTCGCGCTTCGGAAAGGGGCATCATCCCGCAAGGTTGAATCTTGGCGATTGCAACTCTTACGCCACGGCTAAAGTCGCCGGGGCCGCCCTCCTTTACAAAGGCAACGACTTCGCCCTAACCGATCTCCCCAAACTTACGCCAACAGCGTAGCCAGATCCACCAGATATCCGCGCTTCCCCACATTCGCGCCGCGCGTGTGGCCGATCATGACGTCGCGACCTTCGCATTCGTGAATGTGGCCGCAGAAGAAGCGCACCGGTTCGTAAGCGTCGATAAACTCGCGAATCGCGGGACTGCCAAAATGAGCGCCCGCCCGCAGGCCATCCAGATCCGTGTCCCGCGGCGGACAATGGCAAATCAGGATCAGCGGTTTCAAGGTCGCGAATGGCGTCAAACGCTCCGCGATCTGCGATTCCGTATATTCCCCCGGCGTGTTGAATGGTGTCGGATTCGAATAGCCCAGTCCGGCGATATGTACTCCCGCCGCCTCAATCGACTTACAGTGCAAGTTAACAAACCCGAACTTATCGCACAACAGCGCAATGTCCGCCGCCGATTCATGATTGCCCGGCAGCATATACATCTTATCGGCGTGCGGCTTCAATAACTCCGCCATCCCGTCCAACCCGTTCGACCAACTAACTAAATCCCCCGCGCAGACATAAATGTCCGCCTCAATCGCCATCAACTTCTCGAGGGCCTTCTTGTCATTATGTATGTCGGAAAAGACCAGCAGTTTCATTCTACAGATTCAAGATAGGTATAACCGTGGATGCCGTCTTCGTAGAACCGGACCAGGCGACCGGCCTCTTCATAACCCAGCTTGCCTTCGCGTACCGCCACTTCCACGTCCTTGCGAAACGCCTCGATCAGCGACCGCGAGTTGAACTGCACATAGTCCAGCACCTCGCGTACCGTATCGCCCTGAATCACATGGTCGAGGACCACTTCGCCGTTCCCGTCGAGCACTACATGCACCGCATTCGTATCGCCGAACAGGTTGTGCAGATCGCCGAGGATCTCCTGATAAGCGCCCACCAGGAATGCACCCAGGAAGTAAGGCTCGCCCGGATTGAACCGGTGCAGCTCCAAAGTATTCTTCACATCGCGGCGGTCGATAAAACGGTCGATCTTACCGTCGCTATCGCACGAGATATCGCCCAGCACCGCATGCTGCGTCGGCTGTTCCTCTAACCGGTGGATCGGCATCACGGGAAATAACTGCTTTACCGCCCAGCTATCCGGCATCGATTGGAACAACGAGAAGTTACAAAAGTATGTGTCGGATAACATACTCTCCAACCCTTCCAACTCTTCCGGGAAGTAATCGAGCTCCTTCGCCATCTTCAGCACCTTCCGGGAAACATGCCAATACATGTTTTCGGCGATGCTCCGCTGCTCCAGTGTCAGATAGCCCAGGCTAAACAAGTTCAACGCCGAATCCAGCGCGCCTTGCGCGTCGTGATAGCTCTCCAGCAGATTCTTCTGGGACACCGAATGCATCGAGTGATAAAGATCCAGCACCGGCTGTTCCCAATCGTCATTCGGTTGCGCCGGAACTTGCTCATCGCCAAATCCGCTCACGCCCAGAACGTTGAAAACCAGCAGGCTATGATACGCCACTACCGCGCGGCCGCTCTCGCTGATAATGTTCGGCGTTGGAACCTCCCCCTCCTCGCACACATTCTGTATGTGATAAACAACGTCGTTGGCGTACTCCTGCAACGTGTAATTCACGCTCGATTCGAAATCGGTTTGTGAGCCGTCGTAGTCAACGCCCAACCCACCGCCGACATCGATATATTCCAGTCCCGCGCCCGCCCGCTTTAATTCCACATAAATCCGCGCCGCCTCAATCACCGCGCCCTTAATCTGCCGAATATTGGTGATCTGGCTGCCCAAGTGAAAGTGGATCAGCGTCAGGCAATCGGCCATGCCCAACGCCTTTAACCGCTCCAACGCCCGCATAGCTTCCGTCACCGTCAGCCCGAATTTCGAACGGTACCCGCCGGAGCTCTTCCAACGCCCCGATCCGCGGCTGGCAAGCTTCAACCGCACGCCAATCGATGGTCTCACGCCCAACCGCTCGGCGTGCTTAAGAATCAAGTCGAGCTCCGTGTATTTCTCCACCACCGGCGTGATATTACGGCCGATCTTGCGCCCGATCATCGCCAGTTCCACGTACTCATCGTCCTTGAAGCCGTTGCAGAGGATCGGCGTGTCGTTTGCGGCAATCGCCATCACCGCCATCAGTTCGGGCTTCGACCCCGCCTCCAGCCCAAAGTGGTACGGGCGCCCGTACTCGAAAACTTCCTCCACCACCTGACGCTGCTGGTTCACTTTAATCGGGAACACGCATTGATAGTCGCCTTTGTAGTTGTGCTCGGAAATCGCCGTCTTAAACGCGCCGTGCATCTCCGCCAGCCGGTTCTGCAGAATCTCGCCGAAGCGAATCAGAATCGGCGGATTGATGCCCCGCATCACCAAAGTGTCAACCAGCTTCTTCAAGTCGACATGCCGCGCGGGATCCTTACCGGGGTGCACGCAAACATGCCCCTCGGCGCTGATGGAGAAATAACCCTTTCCCCAAGCCGCTACATCGTACATCTCCGACGCGTCGGTGGTCGTCCATCGATCCGCGGGTTCAAGCCGCTGGGGGGAATCGCTCATTTTCAAACTCAACTTACAAGTGCCTCCGAAAAATTCCAGTGTGCGCAGAAACCTATCCCTCCGGCAAGCTAAATATCGTTACAGGATCTACAATCAACAAATCCATGCAAGACTCCGCCTACAAATGGTGGCTGGTGGCCATGCTTTGGTTCGTCTGCTTTTTCAACTATGCGGACCGCCAAGCCATCTTCTCAGTTTTCCCGCTCATCGGCCGCGAAATGAACTTGACCGATGTCCAACTCGGCATCGTCGGCAGCGCGTTCACCTGGGTTTACGCCGCCGCGAGTCCGTTCGCCGGATGGGTCGGCGACCGCCTGTCGCGCAAAACCGTCGTCCTCGGCGGCCTCATCGCGTGGTCGCTCATCACCGTGGCCACCGCTTTATCCACCCGGTACGCCCATCTGGTCACCTTCCGCGGCCTGGAGGGACTCGGCGAGGCATTCTATTTTCCCGCCTCCATGGCTCTCATCAGCGCCTTCCACGGCCCCGCCACCCGTTCTCGCGCGATGTCGCTCCATCAGTCCAGCGTCTACGCGGGCACTATCGCCGGTGGAACGTTCGCCGGCTATCTGGGCCAACATTACGGTTGGCGCTCCGGCTTTTACGCCTTTGGCATCGCTGGCACGCTGCTCGGAGTTGGCCTGTGGAAACTCCTTCGCGAGCCTGCTGCGCCTAAGGACAAAGCCGTCGCCCCCGTACCCCTGCGCGAAGTCTTTTCCCACCCCATGGTGCCGGTGCTGATCCTCACTTTCATCGGCGCTAATTTCGTCGCGCTCATCTTTCTCACCTGGATGCCGACGTACCTCTACCGCACGTTCAAGCTCAGCCTCACCATGGCCGGTTTCAGCGCCACCGCGTTCCTCCAAATCGCCTCCGTCCTCGGCGTGCTGTTCGGCGGTTGGCTAGCCGACCGCTTCGCCGGGAAACAACTCGGCGGCCGGGCGCTGACCCAAGCTATTGGCCTTCTCGGCGGCGTGCCGTTTCTCCTTCTCACCGGCTGGACCATCAACGTCTCGATTCTCATATTCGCCATGGTTGGCTTCGGCTTCTGTAAAGGACTGTACGACGCCAACATTTGGGCGTCGCTTTATGACTACGTGCCGCCGGAGCGCCGCGCCAGCGCCGTCGGCATCATGAACTCGCTCGGCTGGCTCGGAGGCGGCGTCGCGCCCGTCGCCATTGCCGCCGCTTCCCAACATTACGGCATGGCCGCCTGCCTCAGCGCGACTTCCGCCATCTATCTCGCCTTCGGCCTGTTCCTGTTGCTAGCCACCAGAAAATGGCTGCCCAGTCCCAACTAAACTAATGAGCATGACTAAAGTTCTCCACGGCCAAGTCGCCCTTGTCACCGGCGCCAGCAAAGGCGTTGGGAAGGGCGTCGCGCTCCAACTCGCTCGCCACGGCGCCAGTGTCGTCGTTAACTACAACTCCGACCTCCCCGGCGCCGAAGCCACCGCCGCCGAGATCCGCGGCATGGGCGTATCAGCCACCGTGGTGCAGGGCGATGTCGGCAATGCCGAGAAAGTGGAAGCGATGTTCGCTACTGTGAAAAAGGACTACGGGCGTCTCGATATTCTCGTCAACAACGCCGGCGTGCAGACTTGGAAGGCGCTCCTGGAACTTACCGAGCGGGAGTGGGACCAGGTCCTCGATACCAACCTGAAGGGCTGCTTCCTGTGCACCCAACAAGCCGCGCGGATGATGAAGGAGGCGGGCGGCGGACGCATTATCAATATCGGTTCGGGCTGCAACAAATTAGCCTTTCCGCGGCTGGTGAACTACACGGCGTCGAAGGGCGGCATGGAGCAGTTCACAAAGGTTGCGGCGGTCGAATTGGGCAAGTACGGCATCCGCGTCAATTGCGTCGCGCCAGGCGCGGTGGAGATCGAACGAACCAAGGACGAAGCTGGCGATTACGCAGGCACCTGGGCCGGCGTCACGCCGCTTGGGCGTGTGGGTACCCCCATGGATATTGGGCGCGCGGTGGTTTTCTTCTGTGGCGAACTTTCGGATTTTGTCACGGGCCAGACGCTGTATGTCGATGGCGGGCTGTTCTCGAAGCCGCATTGGCCTTATGAGTATTAGCGATAGTTTCCCGGGCTAAGTTAAGAACATGGAAACGAATTCGCTGGAGTTGACCGCCTTACCTTGACGAAGCGCCATTCCTCGCCGCCCATCACTTTTCTCGACGCGTCGCTTCCAGCCGTTCCACATCCGCCAGGTCCTGGAGGCGTCCCACCTTCCGCTTATTCACAATCAAATCGTCAATGGAGATTACGTACACGTCCCGGCTCCCAAACCGCCCGGTCGCCCGCCGCTCCCAACAGCTCAAAAATTCCACGCCGCTCAATGACGTCAACACATCCACTCGTATGGGCGGGCGACCCATTTGATAAATCAAACCGGGCGTCGAAAAATCATCCGCCACAATCCCAGCCAAGGGTGCGCCAAAGCGCAACAACGCCTGAAACACCCTCGCCCCATTCTCGGGCGTTGCCTGTATCCAGAGGTCGATATCCTTCGTGTATCTGGGCTCGGTATAGTTCATCAACGCATACCCGCCCACCACCAGATACCTAACTCCCAATTCTTCGAATAGACTCAACAGTTCGCTGAAGTTCGAGTTCGGATTCATCTCCGCCCTTCATACGCCAATGCTCCTCCACCATCGCCCAGGCCGCGGCAAAGATCGCGTTTGAGCCCTGCCGTTGCCAATACTCCACGTCGAAAGACCGATCCGCGTCCTCCAACCGCACCAATCGCTCCATCACAAAATCGTCCATTTCAACTCCGAGTCTACATCGTCCGCGCGGCCCGCACCCCCAGCTTCAACTTCTCCAACGCCTTCACGCCCTCCGGCTTATTCAACTCCCAATACTTCATCCGTTCCGACGCCACCAACACCGCCTCCACGCCCTCGCTAGTTGTGTATTTCAACACGCGAAATGGGGTCGCCTTTTCCACCTCATAAACCCGCTCCCTCCCGTCGCTTAACTTCGCCCGGAACACATCAACCTCGCCGGAAGTAGCCCGCGACAACACCGCTTTCCCCCACTGCATCGGCCCCTTTTTGAACCGCGACGATTGCAGAGCCAACAGCGCCGGCACCTCCCGCGTCTCCCCAGCTTTCAACACCGGCCAAGCCATCCCCCGCGCCCACAACATCAACGCGTCCTCACTCATAACCGCCGCCGCGGGCGTTGTCTCCGACAACGATTGATCCCCCTCGCCGTCGAAATAACTATGGCTGACAATCCGCACAACATCCTTGTCCAGCAACGCCTCCTTGAACAAATTCCCACACCACTCCTGGCTCGACCATGTCACTTTCGTCGCCACGCCCGCCGGCCGCCCGTTGACGCTCTCCAACGCCACAAACGACTGCAGCATCAAATTGTAGTCATAAATCCCGGTCTGAAAATCCTCCACCAAGTTCAGCTTCATCACCGGAAACTCGTCCTTCTTGTCCCGCACATCCGGATCGCTCTTCACCCGCAATGAATTCGCAAACGTCTCAGTCACGAAGATCGAAACGGCCGTCCCCCGCCGTGGCGCGCCATATCGGGGATATTTCAAGTCATAGCTGGTCAACTCCGCGAACCCGTCGCCCCAGGTCTTCCAAAATGCGGCGTCATAGACGGGCGACGCCGTGTCCGTCACTTTAGCCGGCGCCTCCGGAACCTTCGAACAACCCGCCAGCAAAAACCCAACCAAGACAGACCATTTTGTCATGCCTACAGCTTAGTACCATGGCTAGCGCGGCTGGCTCCCGTTCTATCAGACCACCACGTCTCTTACGGCGTTCGCGGACCTCTTCGACTTCATTAGTCCTCCCTGACGCAGGGGTTACAAATTCACTGGTCAGCCTCGTCGGATCCTAATCGCAGGAGACAACGGCCAGCCCATCAATTGCGGCAAAGTCCCCATCGCGGCTCACCAGCGTTGCGCGCAACGCAAGTGCCGTAGCCGCAATCCAGAGATCATTTTCATCCAACACCAATCCGCGCCGCTGACGGCGGAGTTTGACGGCGGCATAGAAATCACCCGCCGCTTCCGGAACAGGTTCGCAATGGAAAGCGTCCAGAAACCGATGGCCCATTTGTTCCAGCTCTGTGCGCCGCCTACCTTCGGGAAGCCGGGAAACACCAAACAGTAACTCACCGCGGACGATGGTACAGGTAACGATACGGTCTCCCGGGTTCAAGCCGCCCATCCATCTCTCAATACGCGGGTCCGCCCTCATTAGCTCGCTGATCGCATTTGTATCCAGCAAGTAGGTCACTCTGCCACATGCCCGTCAAATTCGCCCCGGTTAACAACTGGCAGTCGCGCCGAGGCAATAGCGGCATCAAGCTCATCCACCGCGGCGGCGCTCGGATGCGGAAGCGCCCGAATGGTCTGAAGCAAAACTTCAGGCGATGTCGACCGATCAATGATGGCCCTCAAACGCTCGACGGCCAGTTGCTCGACACTCTGCTTTTGTGGGGCGGCAATCCGCTCCAGGTCACGCGCGAGATCATCTGGAATATGGATGGTCATCTCCCCCAGTATCTCACCACTCACCCTTCCGACGCCCAATCCTGCCACCCAAACGCCTTCTCCTGCGAAGCGATAATAAATCGCCACGCTCTCCTCCATCCCCGCCAAAAGAAACAGTCGGTCCCGCTTGCACAGCGACAAAAGCAACAGCCTCGCCGCGCGCAGCGCCACCACATCCGGCAAGTCCAGCCCTGCATAAGATCTCGGAATTCCCGCTGCAATCCGGTCATTCATCCCCTATAACAACAACGCTCGATAGCCGCCCTCATGACGACGGCTTGCGCGCGACGCGGTTTAGCAACCGTTGACTTCACGTTTAGCTATTGCTAAACTTCACTCGTGAACGTGATCGGCAAGGCGAAGCTCTTCGAGGCGGCGCGGGCAACGAAAAATCCGCAACTCGTCGAGAAAGCGGCCCGTTGGTATGAGCTGGCAATGAAGAACGACTTCGGCAATTTCGTCGAACTGCAGGAGGTGTTCCCTTCTGTCGATCGCGTAGACGACAGGTTGGTTTTCAATTTGGGCTCCTATCGACTGATATGCGGCGTATCCTTCCTGCGGAAGACGTTCTTCTTCAAAGCACTGCTTAGCCACGCCGCGTACGATCAGGGAGGTTGGAAATCGTGATGCTCGATACCGATTATGTAGAACTACTGGTGGCGCATCGGCCCGCCAAGCCCCGCAATCGCGAGGATTTGGACGAGATGACCGCGCTGCTGGAAACCCTGGCCGCCAATGAGACCGCGCAGACGCCGGCCATGGAGCGGTTCATCGAGACCCTCACCGCACTCGTCCTACAGTACGAGGAGGAGATCGACCCCGGTCCGGAGGCATCGCCGTCCGGAGTCTTGAAATACCTGATGGAGGAGCGGGGTCTACGACAGGTCGATCTTGTGCCGATCCTTGGCGGCAAATCCTACGTGAGCCAGATCCTCTCTGGGCATCGGCCGATCGGCAAGGAGGCGGCCCGCAAGCTGGCGGAATTTTTCCGCGTCAGCCCGCACAGCTTTCTTTAGCTTAATCCCCGGCGCGCCCCCTTCTCCGGCCGGTCTCCACCCTCTCCAAGAGATTGTTAGTCGCCTCCAGGCCCGGACAGTGGAGATCCGTAAACAGCGAAGCGGCCTCCGCCGCACAGCGACGAAGGCCGCTTCATGCACGAACGCAGACGCTACAGCGACCTCAAGAAGTTCAGTACGTTTTGCTGTTGGGCCGCCGGAAGTAGATTGAACCGCCGGATCACGCCATTTGCCTCGGATGCACGGTATTGGCGGTTGCCTTCGCTGGCGTGGGCGCGGATGGCCACCAGCAGATCCGCTGTCCTGCCGTCGTGGAGAAAGAATATCCGCTGCCCAAGGCCCCATAGAGGCGCCGTACGGAACTCGTCGCCTTCCGCCGTTCCCTGCCGGATGTCGTCGGCGAGCCCCGGACCCATGCGGTGCAAGGCCACATCGGAAAATAAGGGCACCGGCTTCCCGCTCAGGGCCGGGATCCCGTTGCGGCCGGTGGTCAGGGCCGGGGTATGACACAGCGCGCAGCCGATGCGGTTGAACGCTTCGAGGCCGTCGGTCTCCGAGGCGGTAATGGGTCCGCGAGCCGCGGGCGCCAGGAAACGCATGAACGCCGCGAACAGGGCGATGTCGTCGTGATCGCCGCTTTCAAAATCCAGGCTATCCTCCGGCGACAAATTGAATCCGCAACCCGGGGACTCGTTGCGTTCCTGGGGGAATAGGCGGCTGGAGACGCCCATTTCGACGTTGTAGGCCTCGGCCGCGAAGATGTGAAGCGACTTGTTCTGCGCCTTCCACCCGAAGCGGGATATAGTTCCGTCATTTTCGCTGCGGTTAAACCTCCCGGAGATCCCCAGGCTTCCCTTGGCCGAGGCGTCCCGGGCCAAATTTTCGCTGAGATGGCTATCGTCAATCGCTTCGATCAAACCGAGGCCAAACGTTGGAGTCACGGTACGGAAAGAAAGATTGGCCGTCGCGGAGAAGTCTTCCTGCGGCGCGTTGCAGCCAGCCGCATCCGTCCTTCCGGCGATGGAGAAGAGGTTGTGTACGCCACCGTCGTGGCTTCCGTCCGGTCTCTGTTTGAAACGCACCTCGAGCACCGGCCCATCCAAACGAATGAAGGGCGGAACCACGTTGCGAGCGCCCAGTTTCGTGGCCAGCGCCACTTGCGGATTCACGCTGGGGCTGGTTCCGCCGACGGAAGGGAAGGCATGGCAGCCCGCGCAGGAGTTCGCATTAAAGCCGGGACCGAGTCCCGCATCGCCGTCCGGCGGCGGGTTCTGAACAAAGCCAAACTCCTCAAAAGCCTCCTTCCCATCCGAGAAGAACTGTTGTTGGCCGACGGTCAGACCGGCAAGCGGCGGGCCGGGCGCAGTCGGCCCGCCGCGTACGCCTGGGTCTCGCGGATCGCTATTCATTGACTGCGAAACACCGGTTGATGGAAACATGAACCAGACGGCGAATGCCAGCGAGGCGATCGCCGGGGCGGCACGGAAAATAGAACAAACGTTGTCATTTGCGTTGGGTCGCATATGTGGTCTCCCTGTATTGAGTTCCGGGCGTGTGGCGTTAAGGCTTTGGAGCTGAATAGCGGGAGGGGGCGTTAGCATTCGCCGGAAACGGCGAAGGACGCTAAGGCCGCACGGCCCGAGCCGATAATGAACTATCGAGCAGTCGCGGTCTTGCCGCCGAATGGACGTTGAGCGCAAAGGCGTTCCAATCGGTAATGACGTCGGCGACAGCGAGTTGTCCGGTCGCGGCCATCAGGCAGAGAATTGCGGTCCTCATCATGTCCTTTCCCGTTCCACCACATACATTCCATCTCCCCGAAGGCGAACACGGCCGTCCAAGGTAGCGAGCAGCAGGACTACCCGATCCTCCATGTCTTCCATGGAGATGGCCTCGTCGAACTGGCGGAAAAGCGCATGAGCCAACGCCTTATGGTCGCGGATAGAGAGGTCGCCGAGGCGTTCAATCACGAACTCCAGCAGATAGGCCTCGGTGCGATCGCGATGTCCGGTGCGCAAGCCGGAGACGAGACTCGCTTGGGCTCTCAGGCCGGGTGGGATAGGAGTTCCATCGGCTGAGAGGAGCGCACCGGCAAAGAGCATGGCATTTACCACGGCCCTCGCCGCCGGATCCCAGTTCGAGAAGCTGTATTCCAATTCTTGAGCGGCGCTTCGCGCAGCCGTTGCGGACTGCCGGGCAAGGCGGGCAAGCATGACGGGCGGAGCGCCGGAATAGAAATATTCTTCAATGGCTTGAAACAGCAGATCCCTTGCACGCTTCTCGGAATACAGAACGCCGCCGCGCAGACACTCCACGATTTGACGGGAGCGGCTGGGCCGCGCGGCACTCTGAACATCTGTTAATTCTGGCATCTGCATCCAACTTCTACTCGATGGATCGAGGCTTGCATTTTTTGTGCCAGTGTCCATGAGATATGCCTGTAGACGGGGTTTTCACCTCATATAGTCGAAGGAAAAGTGAACGTCAAAATTGATTTACTTGGCGTCTTGCTTTGCCGGATAGCGCTAGTTCTTACAACTTCCGGTAACAATTACTCGCTCTTGCGGCAAGCCCACACCGTTCGCCGATCCATCACTTCACTCGATACTTTTCCACCATCGCCGGCTCTGGATCATATCCAATCCCAGGCGCCGTCGGAGCCTGAATGTACCCATCCTTCACGGGAAACAATGGCATTGCGGGATTGTATTTGCTTTGCACGCCTGGGTAAGTTTCCATGATCAGGGTATTCGGCGTCGACGCCAACAAATGCACCGCCATGTGCGGATTCCCATGCGGCGCCACCGGAATATGATTCGCAGACGCCAACGCCGCGATCTTCCGATACTCCGTAATCCCACCGCTCCAAACCGTATCCAAATTCAAAATATCCGCCGACCGCGCCTCAATCAACTCCCTCGCGCCCCACCGCGTAAACTCGTTCTCCCCCGCCACGATCGGAATATCCAAGGCCTGCTTCACTTCCGCACAGCCTTTGAAATCATCCGGCTCCACCGGCTCTTCAAACCAGTAGAGGTTGTACTTGTCCACCAGCCGCCCGAACCGGATGGCATCGTAGGCGTTCCAGGCATTGTTCGCGTCGATCAAGATGTCCACATCCGGGCCCACCGCATCGCGCACGGCGCGTACGCGCTCGGCGTCTTTTTGAAGACCGATAGCGCTCCAACCCACTTTCATCTTCACCGCCCGGAACCCCTCGCGAACGTAGCCCTCCATCTCCCCCGCCAGCTCCTTCAATCCCTTGTCTTCTTCATAATAACCACCCGCCGCATAGACCCGAATGCGCTCGTTGTAAGCGCCCAGCACCTTATAAACCGGCATCCCCAAGGCCTTGCCGATGATGTCCCAAACGGCGATATCCACCGCGCCCATCGCGCGAATATACTCGCCCTTCGCCACCGGCTTGCGATTGTGCCGGTACATGCGATCCCAAATGCGTTCCACGAAAAATGGATTCTCGCCGACGATCCGCGGCAGCAGGTCGCTTTGGATCAGGGGCATCCGCTCCGCCGAACTCCGCCCCGTGATCCCCTGGTCCGTGTAGACCTCCAAAATATTCATCCCCGGGGCGCCGCCTCCGCTCTCGATGATTGAGTTCCGCATCCGCGGCGTCTTGCCCGGGAACTGCAGGCGGATCTGCCCGATCCCCGTGATCTTCATCGGTGGCGGGGCGGCGGGCAGAGCCAGCGAAGGAGTCAAGGCGGCAAGTTGAAGAAAGGTGCGGCGTGTCGGATTCACGCTTAAGATATTACTGCTTTAACTTCCACAATATTTGCCGCAGCATCCCCTGCCACATCACGGCGTCTTTTTCCGTCAATCCCAGGCGCCGTATCAACCGCCGCAGCTTCAATGTTTGCGACGCATCGACGGGCGCCTTCACATATCCGCTTTCCGTCAGCGAATCCAATAGATACCGCAAAAGCCGATCCTCCGATCCGGAGGTCGCCCCGCTCGGAACCATTGCCCGCGTCGCAGGCGCGCGCCCATTCCTGATCAACTCATAGAGCGTCACCGCCACCGCCTGCCCCAGGTTCATCGCCCGGTGCTCGACTCGCGTCGGAATCCGCATCAGCCAATGGCAATGGCTAATATCGTCGTTCGACAAACCAAACTTCTCACTGCCAAATAGAATCGCCACACCCCCGCGCGCCCGCTTCAATTTGCGTCCCGCTTCTTCCAATCCATGAAACGGCAGCGACACCTCGCGCGGCCCCAGCGCTGTCGTGCCCACCACCAGATGGCAATCCGCCACCGCCTCCGCGACCGACGAATATTCCCGCGCGTCCTGCAAAACGGAATCCGCGTTCACGCCGCTCCGCGCCTCGTCCACCGCCACGCGATACGCATTCACCAGCCGCAGATCGAAGAATCCGAAGTTAGACATCGCCCGCGCGGCAGCGCCGATATTCAGCGGATTTCGCGGCGTGACAAGTACAACCGTGACCATTCGTTACCGCGCCGCCAATCCGCTCTTGGCATCCGTCGCGCCCGCGTTCGATTCTACCAATGCGCCGCGCGCGTCCCATTCCTCGAACCGGATCGCCGGCGGCCGCGGTCCATGTCTCCACGCCCCTTTCCCCGCCGCCACGGCTGAGCTAACCGCGCCCGGCCGCAAGCCAATCGGCAGATCTCGTCCGCTCGCCGCCTCGCGAAGCGGCGTCCTTTGATTTTCTAACGATCGCCGTCGCATCATCCGCTCACGATAATGGCGTGTTCCGCGCTGAAAACACATCCCCGCAGCCGCGGCACGCCGCCCACCGTCTCTTCCCCGGTGTAGTTGGAATAGACCGCCCGCGCCAGAAATTTTCCAGACTGGTGAAAGTTCACATCCGCCCGCATCCGGATCTCCTGTGCCCCGCCCGCCGCCATCCAGATCATCTGCAGCCCCGCCTCGGTTTCCGGAAGCAGCGCCGATTCCATCACTTCAATCGGGGGTGGCGCTATCCCGGGTTCCACCGGTGGCCGGTACCCGTAGGTCAATGTAGCGCGGTCGTAGTAAGCGCCGTTGTTCAGCATGCGCGGATGTTGCATCCAATACGATTCCCCTCCGTCATTCACGAATCGAAGCGTCACCGGAATCGTCTGCATCCCTACCGCGGCCTGCGCCGGCAACGTCATATCCACGCGTACCGTCCGCACCGGATTTTCTCGCAGGGCCAGTTCCACTTTCCGCAGACGCCGGAACAGCGGTTCCAGCTTGGCGATCCGCTCGGGTTCATTCAACCCGACGTACTTGACCACCTGCATGCCGCCAACGATGATTGTCATCCGGATGCTCATATCCTTCGGTTCAATTTGAAATGGCGCCTCGTCCAATAGGCCCACTTGCTCCACCAGTTCAATCACTTCCTTCAGATCGTCGGGCTCCAGCTTGCCCTGGAAAAGCCCCGCCGCGTCGCCGCTCCCGTCGGAGATCGAACGGACGTTATGAAATTGACCCACGCCCTTTCCGGTCATTGTCAGGCGATCTTCCCACTGCCGCCCGAACGCTCCGCAGGCCGGTCCGTAGACGACATACCGCTCCAAACCGAAGCCCGCCAGGATCGCCTCATGCCCCGCCTTCGCGGCTCGCAGCGATTTCTGAATGATCGGGTCCATCTATTTAACAACGGCCTCGTAGTCGTAGTCTAAACCATACTCGAACTTTGATAATTCGTCGAAAAATCCGTGTCGAAGCGCTAATTCCCGCTACAACTTCCGCAGCGTAATCTCACCGCCAATACCCACCGCCTCATACCGGTTCGTCATCGTCGTCAATATCGGATACCCATAGCCCGCCCCCACATCTTGCCGCATGATCTTCACATTCCGGCGTCGCGGAGAAATTAAATGTCCCGCCCGGTCCACCGCCAAAACAAACGGCTCCGGGGCGTCCTGCGTCTTGTAGTAAAAAATAGCGGCCGATTCCAAACTTCCCGGCGGCACGGTCTCCAATTTCGTGCGCTTCCAGACGCACTCCTTCTTGCCAAAGTCGAACCGCGCTTCTAACAGCGCATACGAGCCATCGTCATGGCTTTCGGTCATCACCGCCAGCGCCGGCCGCGATTTCCGGCCCACGTGAACCCCCATCCGGTGCCGACCCATCAACCTGTACCGCCCCTCCGCCCTTCCCTCCGACTTCAATACCTTTCCGCCGCGCACATATACGGCCGTTGCCGCAACGCCGCCGTCCGGCTCGTTTACAAAACCAACTAACGCCGTACCGTCATCGGCGCCCGGCAGTGGTGCGCAAAATGACCGCGCCGGGCGCGCGCCAATATCCAGAACCGTGTCCACCGTCACCCGCGGCGCGCCGGTCCTGGCCGCATACAGGTGGCGCACCAATTCGCCCCCGCGCCATCCATAAGCGTGAAGCTCCTGGTTACCCGCCACCAACGGCCGGTCGATCAACCACTCGTCCTCCGTCAATATTGACGACAGCGGCCCGTGGTGATGCGCGGATTGGCCGGCGAGCAGATCGCCGCCCCGCCACATCAACCAATATTCGTCCAGCTTCGATAGCGGCTGACCCGCCTCCGGAAGCACGATTGACGCTCCCGGCGGCGCCGTCCGCTCCCAATCGAACCGAAGCGATAGCTCCACCTTCCCTAAATCCGCCCGCGTCTCCTCGAACTGCAACGTGTGCAGCTCGCCTGTCGCGTCATCGGCGTAAGCCACCAGCATTTCCGCCGAACGCCCGTTATAGAGAACCGCCGTAGCCGCGGCCGTTGGGCTTTCCGTCATGCCTTAGCTGCCGTGAGTATCTTTCAATTTCCCCTGCGTGTTCGCTCCGCAAATGCCGTCCACCGTCAACGCATAGTCGCACTGGAACTCTTCCACCGCGCTCTTGAAAATCGGATCCTCCGAATCCGCGGCGTTCCCCGCGCGATAACCCAGATTGTTCAAACGCCATACCTGCCCGCTGAATTCTTCCACCGGATCCAGATGGCCCACCTTCAGGCTCAGCGAATAACCCTTTAGCGCCAGCGTTCCCTCCTTGGCTCCCTGCGGGTCGACGGATTTCTTCGTCGCGCTCCCATCGCCCGCCGTCTTAATCTTCTCGCCGCCGTCCAGTTGAATATCCAACTCCGTATCCACCACCGGATTACCCGCCCAATCCAGCACGACGATCTTCAATTGCACCGGATCGCCGACCGTTTGAAAGGTCGAATATTCCGTCGTTGGAACGCTCTCTTCCTTCTTCGTCTTCGCCGGAATCTCCAGCACATCCCCCGGATACAAAACATTCGGGTTCCGCTTGGCCTTTAACGCGGCGTTCTTTCCGTCGTCCCAAATCGTCTTCCATGATAGAAAACCCGCGTCCGCCGTAATGCTGGCGATGTGATCGCCCTGCACCACCGTGTGCGGCCCCGCCGGAATCTTTGGCGGACCCTTCAATAGCGTCACCGCCACGCCTTCGGCGAAACTGCTCGCCTTCGCCCATTCCCGGCCATCCACATCCGGAAATCGCACTTTGCATGTGCCAGGGTCGATGCCGTCCTTGCGGAAAGAACCTTTGTCCGAGAGCGTTCCCTTCTCGATGGTCCCGTCCGGCAATGTTATCTCGACGTTTAGTCCCTTCACCGGGTGCTTGTTTTTGTCCAACAGTTCCACTTCTACCCAGGTTTTTTGCTTATCCTTCGGCGGTTCATTTCCGCTGGTAGCCTTCTTCCCGGAACTCTGCTCGCCGCCGAGCGAACCAATGGAGCGCAGTTGCGGCGCATCCACGACGCTCAACGTCCAACGCCCCGCCGCCACTCGTTTTGCCGCTTCCTCCACCACCAGCGGGTCCGCCATCCGCTGCACTACCGTACCAATCTCGGCAACCAACATCGAGCGGAGCGATTGAATCGCCGCCGCATCCAACCGCACCCGGCGCAATAACGCGGCGCTCCCGACATCCATGTGCGCCGTTCGCGGCGGGATATTGGACAGGTATACAAGTTTTCCTACGATCCGGATACAGATTGTCATGGCGCTATCACCGCACTTATCTCAACACTAAAATAGTCCCTACGCTAGCAAAAGCGGGAACATGGGGCAATTCCCGTCATCGGCGTCCGCTTTTCAACGGCCCGATCTAGTACCTAGTACTACGGTCCCGATGTCGCTTGTCCATCAAGCCAGCCGCCGTCCGCCTAACGAACCACCACCACGTCCGGGAAGGGAGTACGCGTTTGTAACGAAAGGGAAACAATTTTAAGACGAAATGTTTTCTATATGAAAATAAAGGAGTTATTGCTTAACTTGGGGCTTGTAATCGTAGCCGTATCCTGTGCTAGACTAAGGGTCCGCCCAGTCCTTTGCTCCCCCGATTGGCGGGTCTAACGGGATTCCTTTCCTCCGGGAACTAAATCACTACAATAATAGTTTCAACTGGTTTTCCACAGCCTGTGGAAAATCTGAGGGAAACGTTTGGCCTGTTGCGGAGCTCTACGGTTTTTCTTTCTTATGAGTACTTGGGATCGCATCAAGCACCACTTGTCACTAACGGTTAGCGCCGAGAGCTTTCAAAACTGGTTGGCTCCGACGGAACAACGGGGAGAATACGCCGACACGCTCGTTGTGCGCGTTCCGAGTGAGGCCGCGAAAACGTGGATGGAACAAGAGTACGCCGACAAGGTCGCGGCGGCGATCGGCGCATTGCGGCTCGGGGTCCGAAATGTCGTTTACGAAGTCGCGGCGGCGCCATCGCCGCTGGCCGTAATCGCGGGTGAGAAGACCGGTCCCGCCAACCAAGTCGCATTTGCCTCCCCCGCCACGCAACTCAACCTCCGCTATACCTTTGATTCTTTCGTGGTTGGCTCGTGCAACCAGTTCGCCCACGCTGCGGCCCGAGCCGTGGCGGACCACCCCGCCGACCGCTATAACCCGTTGTTTATTTATGGCGGCGTAGGCATGGGCAAGACGCACTTAATGCACGCCATAGGCCGCTCACTGATGGAGCATCGCGTCGGCATGCGCATTGTTTATACGTCAAGCGAACGCTTCATGAACGAGATGATCGCCTGCATTCGAACCGACCGCATGCCCCAGTTTCACCAGCATTACCGCAACGCCGACGCGTTGTTGGTCGATGACATCCATATCTTGGCCAACCGGGAGCGGACGCAAGAAGAGTTCTTCCATACTTTCAACGAGTTACACGAACACGGCAAACAGATAGTCATCTCCTCCGACCGTCCTCCGAAAGAAGTCTCCGGCCTTTTGGACCGCCTCCGCAGCCGTTTCGAGTGGGGGCTTATGGTGGACGTCCAACCTCCCGATTTGGAAACCAAAATGGCCATTCTGGACAAAAAATCGGAAGCCGAAGGCGTTGAACTGCCGGAGGACGTACGAATTCACATCGCCACGAAGACCAAATCCAACGTGCGCGAGTTGGAAGGCGCCCTAATAAAGCTGATTGCCTATTCCAGCGTCACGGACAGCCCTATATCGCTTGCAATGGCGCAACAGGTGCTCCGGCATCTTTCCGCGGGTAGCGAGAAGCGGATTACGGTGGAATCGATCATCAAGGCGGTGGCTGAGAAGTTTAATCTGCAGCCGACTCAGCTAAAGCAGAAGACCAACGTGCAGCAGATCGCCTACCCGCGCCAGATTGCCATGTATTTGTGCAAGGAACTGACGCCCGCGTCCCTGCCGGAGATCGGCCGGCATTTCAACGGGAAGCATCACACGACCGTGCTGCACTCAGTGCAGAAAATCGATAAGCTCCGGCAACGTGACGCGGACTTAAACAGGATTATCCACAGCATCGTCGATTCGTTTTGACGAAGTTGCGAGGATTTCCACAGTACGCGGTACCCAGCCCTGAGGATTCCTGTGGAGGGAAATTGCGGATGCGGATCTTCCACCGGTTCCCACCCTGGATTCCAAAACAGTAGAAGACAGGAAGCTGTTGTTTTTAGTATAATTTAGAGAGAATTCAACATATCCACAACCCCTACTATTCCGATACCTGTTTTACAATCATCTTTCACCGAAGAATAGGACCGGAAAGGCGCGGCGGGGACGGCAAAGGCAACGACGATGGAATTCACAGTCAATCGAACCGATCTGGTGCGTGAACTGGGCTTGTCCCAGGGAGTGGTCGAGAAAAAGTCCACAATTCCGATACTCTCGAACATTCTTCTGGAGGCGGATGGCGAACGGCTAACGCTGACGGCAACCGACCTGGAGCTAGGGATTCGCTGCGGCTGCCCAGCCAGAGTGAAGAGGCCCGGTAGCGGCACCGTTCCGGCTAAAAAGTTATTGGATTATGTCCGGTTGTTGCCCGAAGGCGACGTGAACATCAAATTCGCCGACAACCAGTGGGCTTCCATCACGGCCGGCAAAGCGCGGACGCGGATTGCCGGCATGAGCCGGGAGAGCTTCCCGGAACTGCCGGAGATGCCGGAAACGCTGGCCGAACTGCCGGTGAAAACGCTGGCCGGAATGATCCAGCGGACAATTTTTGCGATATCGGCCGAAGAATCGCGATTCACGTTGAACGGCGCGCTTTTGCTGGTGAAACCGGATGGGCTCACCATGGTCTCAACCGACAGCCACCGCCTAGCCACTGTGGAAGCCCCTTTAACGCTCGATATCAGTACCGGCGTGGCCTTCCGGGCGCTGCTGCCGCGCAGGGCTATGAATGAACTGATAAGGCTCTCAGCCGAAGCGGGTCCGGACGCCAAACTGCAATTCAGCGGCGACGAAAATCACCTGTTCTTTCAGCTTGGCGACCGCTTGCTTCTGAGCCGAAAGTTGACCGGGAACTTCCCCGATTTCGAACGCGTGCTTCCCAAGGAGCACCCAAACGTGATTACCATGCCTCGCGAGGAACTTCGCTCTTGCTTGGAGCGCGTGATGCAGTTTGCCGATGAGCGTTCACGCGGCGTGAAACTACGCGCGATCGATGGCGAAGTGATGCTGCATTCCTCGCTGTCCGACACGGGCGAATCGGAAGAAACGCTTAATGTGACGTATGACGGCGACAAGTTGGACATCGGTTTCAACGCGCAGTATCTGCTCGAATTTCTCCGGGCCGGCGACGAACCGGAAGTAGCTTTTCTGTTCAAGGACGCGGCCAGCGCCGGCGAACTACGGCCTGTCGGAGATTCTCCGCTCCGTTATCGCTATGTCGTGATGCCAATGCGCATCTGATATACCGCCTCTACGCCACGCAGATAAAACTCACTTGGAAAGTAGCAGTCAGAAATGAACACATCGAACAACGAACAGGATTACAGCGCCAGCAGTATCAAAGTGCTTGAAGGCCTGGAGGCGGTTCGACTCCGACCCGCCATGTACATTGGCTCAACCGGCGAGATGGGTCTCCATCACCTGGTATACGAAGTCGTCGATAACTCCGTTGACGAATGCATGGCCGGTTATGCCACGAAAGTTATTGTCACTATCCACACTGATAACTCGGTAACGGTGGAAGACGACGGCCGCGGTATCCCCGTGGACATACACGCCGAGGAAGGTGTCTCCGCGGCGCAAGTGGTGCTGACCAAGCTGCATGCGGGCGGTAAGTTCGATTCTAATAGCTACAAAGTTTCCGGCGGTCTTCACGGTGTCGGAGTAAGTTGTGTCAACGCATTGAGCGAAGAGTTCGAACTCGAGATCTGGCGGCAAGGCTATACCTGGACGCAGGAGTATTCCAAAGGCGCCCCGCTGGCGCCCTTGAAGCAAGGCGGCAAGGCGGGTAAGCGAACAGGGACTAAGATCCGTTTCAAACCGGACACGACCATCATGGACGCGCAAGTGTTCAACATCGACACGTTAACCTCCCGGCTGCGGCAGTTGGCTTTCCTGAATCGCGGTCTCACCATCCATTTGACCGATGAACGGCAGGATCCACCGCATGAGACCGAGTTCCACTACGAGGGCGGAATCGCCGAGTTCATCAAGCACCTCAACAAGACTAAGAGCTGCCTTCACGACAAGCCGATTTTCTTCGAAGGCGAGCGCGATCTACCCAACGGCGGCAAGCTGACCATGGAAGTGGCGTTGCAATATAACGACGGCTACTCGGAGTCCGTTTTCAGTTTTGCGAATAACATTAATACCGTCGATGGCGGAACGCACCTATCCGGATTTCGCAGCGCTTTGACGTCGACGATTAATAAGTACGGTAAATCGGGCGGCCTCTTCAAAGATGTCAAGGAGAATTTGTCCGGCGATGACGTGCGCGAAGGATTAACGGCCGTAATTAGCGTGAAGATTCCGCAGCCGCAGTTCGAAGGGCAGACCAAGGGTAAGTTGAACAGCGATTGCTCGGGCGCCGTGGCGCAGTTGATCAACGAAAAACTGGGCGAGTACTTCGACAAAAACGGCAATGTCATGAAGAAAATCGTGGGTAAGGCGATTGACGCCGCCCGCGCGCGCGACGCGGCCCGCAAGGCGCGTGACCTGACGCGCCGCAAAGGCGCGTTGGATTCCGGCGGCCTGCCCGGCAAACTGGCCGACTGCCAGGAGAAAAATCCTGAGTTGTGCGAGTTGTACCTGGTTGAGGGTGAGAGCGCCGGCGGGACCGCCAAAAGCGGCCGAGACCGCAAATTCCAGGCCATTCTGCCGTTAAAAGGCAAGATCCTCAACGTGGAAAAAGCCCGCTACGACAAAATGCTGGGCCACGAGGAAATCCGCGCGATGATTACGGCGATCGGCGCCGGAATCGGCAAGGACGACTTCGATGTCGCCAAGCTCCGGTATCACAAGATCATTATCATGACCGACGCCGACGTCGATGGCTCGCACATTCGCACGCTTCTGCTGACGTTCTTCTTCCGGCACATGCAGGACCTGATCACGCGCGGCCACGTGTTCGTCGCGCAGCCGCCGCTGTACCGGATAAAGAAGGGTAAAGAAGAGAAGTACATCAAGGACGACAAGGAGTTCACGCGCGAGATTCTGCAACGCGCGACCAAGGGGCTTACGTTGGAGTACGGGCCGGAAGCCGACCGGCAAAAGTTGGAGGGAACGGAGTTCCGCAACTTCCTGATCTCGCTGGATGAGTTCGCGGTGCTATTCAAGAATCTGGAAAAACGCCTTCGAGATGCGCGTGTGGTGGAAGTGTTGACGAAGGCCGATCTGCCGGTCGATACAAAGGTGGACTTCCAGCAGAAAGCGAACGTCGAACTGCTGTTTAAGGCCATGGAGCCCCTGAAAATCGGTGCGCAACTGAAGGCCGATGAGATGCACGAAGCCTGGAGCGTCTCCTACCAGGATCCGACCAACGCGGAGCGGACGATTGGCATCGAGATGGCGTCGCAGCCGGAATACCGCCGGTTGCGTACGTTGGCGAAGACCATCGCCAAGTACAATCAGCCGCCCTTCATCGTCGCCAAGGAAGAGCGCCGCGAAAACAAGACCGTTTGGAGCGACCTGCTTAGCTACTTACGAGAAGAAGGCATGCGGGACGCCAATGTCCAGCGCTACAAAGGGCTGGGCGAGATGAACGCCGAACAGCTTTGGGAAACGACGATGAATCCGGAGAAGCGCTCCTTGCTTCGCGTCGACCTGCAAGACGTCGTGGAAAGCGATTTGATCTTTTCGACGCTAATGGGCGAAGATGTGGAGAACCGCCGGCGTTTCATCGAGCAGAACGCGCTGGATGTTCGGAACTTGGATATTTAAACGGGCCGCCGGCGCCTGTTTATGGAACATTGCGTGCGTTGTGCCGTAATCTCCCGCATGACGCGTCTGCTCGGCATCGCCTTCGGAATTTGTTTTGCCGGCGTTGCCGGCGCCGAGCTACCCGGCATTCGACGCTTGGACGGTTCGTCGATTTCTTTTGCCGAGGCGGAGACGTTTGCCCGGGACGTCCTTCGAGAGAATGGCGTCACGGGGGCGCAGATCGCGGTGATCGATCGCGGGCGCGTCGTTTGGAAGCGCGCGTTTGGGTACCGGCGGTTGGATCCGCAATTACCCATGGAGACAAACACCAATATTTGGGCGGCCTCCATTACAAAGAGCGTTTTTGCGACTTACGTCGTGGACCACGGCGGGATTTCCCTCGACGTGCCCGTGGCGCAACAATTGGAGCGGCCTTTGGATTCGTTTGAACCCTATAAGGAGACGGCGGCCGATCTGGTCCGCGACTCGCGGTGGCCGCGGGTCACGCCGCGAATGTTGCTTGCGCATTCGGCCGGGTTGGCCAACTTTGCCTTTCTGGAGCCGGATAAGAAAATGCATCTGCATTTTGAACCGGGGACTTCGTATCGATATTCGGGCGAAGGGATCAATCTCGTTCAGTTTCTGGTGGAGCGGAAGAAGGGGCGGCCGCTGGACGCTCTGATGCAGGAAGCGGTGTTCGGGCCGTTGGGGATGAAGTCCACCGGAATGATCTATCGCCAGGAGTTCGCCGCGAATGTGGCGGACCGGTATGGCGCGGACGGCAAGTTCATTGCGCAGACGAAGCGGTTTCCAGCGCGCGGAGCGGGGAGCATGACGACAACAGTGGAAGATCTCGGCCGGTTTGTGGAGGCGCTATTAGCCCGACTTTCGCAGTTGGGGGCTACGGACGCTTCTAAGTGCTTTTGATTGAGCGATGGCATCGGCTAGGTCTTCACCACAAATCAGAGCTAGCCGACGCGGAAACAGTGGTTTGAGCGGCGGAT
>JBJXFL010000031.1:0-2973 GCA_046155405.1 Bryobacteraceae bacterium
GCGGGCGCAGTTTAAGCGCCATAGGGAAATACCTCCTGAACAACAGAGAGAAAGTTGAATCATTCGAGCAAGCGCATTCGGGCCACGCCCGCGCGCTGCTCTACACCTTTTTAGCACAACCTGAGCCGGACTGCCAGAAAATTACTGTAACACCTTGATTACAAAGTAAATATTTTTGTCAAAAACTGCCGCGCCCCCTTGCTATCGTGCCCGAAAAGCAGTAATCTCAAAGACCGAAGGAGCGCTCATATTCATGTTTGACAAACTCAAGGACATCGCCAGCAAGGTCGGTGACGTGGCTGGTGACGCATTCGACAAAGCCAAAGACGTAGCGGGTGATGCGGCCCACATTGTGGCTGACAAAGCCGGCGACGCCCTTCATGCCGCCAAAGACTTGGCCGGAGATGCCGGTGAAATGGCCGGCGATGCATTCGACAAGGTCAAGGATGTGGCGGGCGACGCGGCCCACGTGGTTGCCGACAAAGCAGGTGACGCCTACGACAAGGCCAAGGATGTCGCGGGCGACGCCGCCCACGCGGTTAAGAGCAAAATCGGATAGTTTCCCCCCCCGCCCGATGGCACCTCGCTTGCACCATGTAGAGGCGTAGGCGAGGTGCCGTCTGATGAAAAGGCTGGCCATCATGGGTGCCGAAACGGTGCTCGGAGTCTTGCGTACGCTCTATCTGGAGCCCGGGATCGGGTCACTGCACGCGCGGCAGGTGGGGGTTTTCACCGGTTCGGCGATGATCTTCGCCGCGCTATGGGCCACCGGGCCTTGGATCGGCGCCGAGGTAACGCTGACCCTCGTCTTTGAGGTTTCGCTCGGGGTGGCCTTCGTGGCGGGGGTGGCGGCAACAGATGCTGTCAGACTACGACGTTGCCAGCGGCGGACTGATGCCGATTGGGCTCGCGTTCATGTTGTTTGCTCCCTGGCTCGCCGCTCATCTCCGTCGCCGCTCCGGTGGCGGGCATCACCCTGTTCCGTTCCTGCGTTGATGATGCGAGGCCAAAAGGTTCGATCGCTTCAACTAGTGCTCTGACCGTGTGATTGTTTGCCGTTCAACCCGCTCGCTGACGCGAGGCGGCTCTGTTACCGACCGCACATGTGACTGAGCCGCGACGGTCACGGAGCGGTTGTAACTAGCGGGTCAGTAGCGTACTCGGAGAGAGTGAAAGAAAAATGATTGCCTGACCGCTTACCGTAGGCGAATTTCGGCTGCCCAAATATTACCCGTGAGTTCGCCCATTGAGAAGATCACGTTCCGGCCACGCGCGGAGATTCCGACTTGGCCCGTATTGGCGACATGCGACAACGACAGTCGGGCGTCGTGCAGGTGCAACGCGGCGTAGGGAGACTCCAGCGGCTGCTTCGATTTCGGATCCAAAGTGCGTGCCCAGATGCATCGGAAGCCATCGCGATCCGAGAGGAAGTAGACGCGTTTGCCATCCGCCGACCAACGCGCCTCTCGATCGAGAGCGGTTCCATCGGTCAGTTGCCTCCAACTGGATTGCGGCGCCAACTGCCCCGTGTACGGCGCCAGGAAAATCTGCCGCATCTCACCCTTCTGCACGTGAAACACCAGCCACCGTCCGTCGGGCGAGAGAGCGGGTGCAATCGGGGAGAGTGACTCATCCGCGAGCACTTGGGTCAATTGGCCAGTGGCGATGTTCCGGACCCCGACGCCGCCGATGGTCTTCCTTGAACCCAATGCACTCAGCCATGCGATGAGCGATCCGTCGGGCGTCCAGTCCTCCGGTCGGCCGCAGTTTTTGCACAGCAAACGGGAGGCTCCCCCCAGAGTCGGCGTGACGTATGTGTCGGCGCCATCCCAGGAGGCGATCTGGCTGCCGTCGCGAGAAATCACTGCTGAGGTTTCCCGGTTTGGAGTCCGGGCAACGGCAGCCTCAACGCCGGTGGCGAGGTCCTTCGTCCAAACGTCGAAATCGCCGCTACGGTCTGAAATGTAGGCCAACTTGGAACCATCTGCGGACACCGAAGGGTGGAGGTTTCTGGCGCGGCCGTTGGTAAGCCGGCGCATGGCGGAGACCGGCTTTCCCGGATCTGCTTCCCAAATGTCGGCCGAGTCGGTTGGACTCGCAAAGACCAGCATTCCGTTGGCAGAGATGGACGGCATCACTTCATTACCGCTGCCGATCGTGATCCGCTTCAGCTCGCCGGTCAATTGATAGGTTCCAGGCGAAACGGCGCCTGCCCAGAGGTTGGAGCTGTCGCCGAGATTCATCGACAGAATGATCCGGTCGCCGAACCAGGCGACAGGCATGGTCCTTGCCTGCCCGAAAAGGAGTTGTGTTCCGCCGATGGGCCGGACCGACAACAACGAGGCCGGGCCCCCGGCGGGAGAGCAGCTCCAAATATGGAGGCCAACCGGCCCGCCCCGGACCGCTTCGCCGACGAAAGCGAGGCGTTTTCCATCCGGCGACCCTCCGGCTGGGCCGGCTGCGGTGGTTTCGGGGGTGAGGATTTGCGTCGCACCGGTGGCCAGTGTATGGACCATCAGTTTCCCATGAAAGCCTCCCCCTCCGAAGACGCCTTGCGCGTAGGCGATTTGGGAACCATCTGGCGAAAACCGGGGAACATAGGCGCCTTTAATCAGGAGGCGCGGGAGGCCGCCGAGGGCGGAGACCGAATAGACGCCACCCCCGTCGCGCTCCGATCGAAAGATCACCTGGCTGCCATCGGGGGAGATGTCGGGTTCATGATCGGCGGCGGCGTCGCTGGTAAGCCGGCGTGCGTCGCCCCCCGGAATGTGTTGGACCCAGATATCGAGATTTCCCTCGCCGCCTCGATCCGAGGCATAGGCGAGGAGTTTCCCGTCCTTGGAGACGACCGGATCGGTCGTCAGACCCGAATCACGGGTGACTTGCACCGGGGCGGACAGCGTCAGCGCCGCCGGTTCGCGGACCAGCCAGAAGCGGACCAGGAAAAGTGCGCTGGCGAGGGAGAAGGCGAGC
>JBJXFL010000127.1:0-39952 GCA_046155405.1 Bryobacteraceae bacterium
TCGCCCACACTCGCCATTCGCGACAGCAGCGGCTTTCTCTATTTCAGTGGAACGGCCTACGCCCCCGACCTCCCAACCACGCCGGGCGTTCTTCAGCCCACAGCGCCGATTACTCCTTTTAAGCCCACCCCCTTCCTAGCCAAGGTCGCGCCAAACGGCACGCTCGTCTGGGCTACCTACTTCGCCGGCAATGGCACCGACCTGATCAGCGCCATCGCCTTTGCCCGTAATGGCAACCTTATCGTGGCCGGCAATACAACTTCCACAAACCTACTGCCCAACCGTCAGGGCTATCAGCCATTACCGGCCAGTCTCTTCCTCGCCCACCTCACGCCGGATGGCGCGACCATTTCCCGAGCCACTTACTTCGGCGGCGAAGATGCAGACTTGATCGGGTCGCTTGTTGTCGACGGAGCCGGCAACATCTACATTGCAGGCACCGCGCGATCCGCGCCGTTTCCAACCACGCCTGGCGCGTACCAGACCTCCGGCGTCCCCGCGTCGTTCATCGCCAAGTTCGACGGCGAACTGCGACAGCTTCTCCTTTCCACACTCGTCGGATACACCGTCCTCGATAGCCCACTCGTTGGCCCTGGCCCTGGCCTTGGACGAGCGGCGATGGCCCTGGGGCCGGACGCCAGCCTGTATCTGGCCGCTACCGGCCCCATTACCCTCGGGCCAATGACCATGACGGTTACCCGCCTTACCGCCGATGGGTCGCATGTCCTCTACGCCACCAGTTTCCCTACATACTTTGTAGTCGGGGGAGTCGCCGTGGACGCATCGGGCAGCGCCTATGTGGCCACCTTCCAGCCACGCTATATAGTCACTCAGCCGGCAAGTGTCATCCAGAAACTGAGTCCCGCCGGGGTGTCGCTATGGAGCTCCAGCTTTGATGGCGCCAACATCAACTCCTTGATTCTCGATGAGCGGAACGAGCTTGTCTTTACCGGCCTGGCACTCGACCTTTTATTCCCAACCACCCCGGGCGCGCCGCGTGCCTGTCTCAAAGGCGGCACGGCGAGACCCATCACCACTTACGTCGCTCGCTTCAATGCAGACTCCCGCTCTTTCACCTACGCCGGCTATTTGAATGCGGCCGGTGCGTGGCTTACTGGCGACCCCCGCCTCATCATTGCCGAATCGGCCTTTGCCGGCCTTCAGCGATTCACAATCCTACCTACGTCCATGCCGCACGCGGGAACCGTCACCTGCGTTGCCAATGCGGCGTCCAGTGATAGCACCTCCACCACACCGGGCGAAATCCTGTCGATTTACGGCACCGGCATCGGGCCGGAGCAACCGCTCTCGGCACAACTCGATTCGGGTGGCAACATCACCAAGAGCCTCGGTGCCGTCACTGTCACTTTCGATGGAACTCCCGCACCGATCCTCTATGCCGCGCCTGGCCAAATCAATCTAGTGGCGCCCTTCTCCCTTCCGCTTGGAACGACCCGTATCGAATTGCGCCGCGCCGGCACGCTTCTGCTCGCGATGGATCGGACAGTAACCGCCAGCCACCCGGGCTTCTTCACCACCAATGGGTTGCGCTATGGACCATTGGCCGCCCTCAACCAGGACGGCACTGTCAACAGCGCCGGTAATCCCGCCGTTCCCGGTTCCATCGTTTCGATTTTTGGAACCGGCCTCGGTGTAATGACCCCGACAGCCGTCGATGGGTCAATTCCACAGGTTCCGGGATTTCGTCCCACCGCTCCCTTCGCCGTCCAATTGTTCATCGTCTCAGCCGGCGGGTTCGTTCCGGAAATCCACTATATCGGTAACGCCCCCGGCCTGGTGCAAGGTGCAATCCAGATCAACTTTCGCCTGCCCTCCGTCACACCGTCCGATGGGATCGTGCGGGGGCCTAACGGCACGATTTGGGTGCACTGAGGCCTTCGCCAAACGGCGATGGACCAATTCGAACCTGTCGCTGCCGATCTTGGCGCCCTTGTGGGCAAGGGGTACAAGATCGGCAGGCAATTCGCGGACAATCCGATAAACCAGCCAATAGCTTGGCGGGTGCTCTCCGAGTCTCTCGGCCAATTGCCGGACCTGCCGGTACAGAGTTGCAATCGGAAGCGGCGGGGTCTGTAGGGCAAGCCCTTCGACGGCTTTTCGGATTGCCCCCGTAACGGTCCGCCGTTCTCCATTGACCGTTGGCTTCCGTCGAATGAGGGCGGCCATACCGAATCGTTGATGTTGCGCAACCCGGCGTTGCCCGGTTCGAAATGGAATGTCCGCCTCGGCCGCGACCAAACGCAAGGATCGCTTTTCTTTCAGATGTGGCCGGAGTAGCTGAAACCGATCGAGGGCGAGCTTCCTTGCGCTCTCCGGAAGTCCAGCCAACTGTTTCATGATGGAAGCCTACGCCACTTCACCCGCAAAATCTCCGCCAAATGACGTGCAAGGCCCTAGGCCGGTTTATCTGCAAAGTGACAGCCAATCCCACCCGGCGGGCGCGACTGTTCCTTGGCGCCGAGAACGGCATCCTCTGGAGCGGCCCACCCGCTGTCTCGCGTCAATTGCATTTCCTTGGCGGCAGGCTAGCTCCAATAGTCATCACTTAACGATCCGGATGGCCGCGCAAATATCGATCAGCGGTGAGCTTTGGTAGCCGCGGCGTAGAGGAAAGTTACTCATTTTTCGCTTGACTCCGCGTGGATTGCGGCGGTGGCGGCGGGGGGCGACGAGTTCGTCGAGGATTTCCTTGAGCACCGCCTGATGGAACTTTTTCCGGTCCTGAGGGGGGAATAGCGCCGAAGGCGGCGATCTTGCGGCGGACAACGCGCACGGCGTGGAGAAAAGATAACCGATCCGGATCCTCCCCGCTCTCCAGGGCGGCCTCGTGCATTAGTCCGCGGATGGCGAAGTGCGCCATCAACAGGCCATAGAATTCCTGCCGGACCAAATCCGGCGTCTTGCTGCGCAGCACGATCCGCGCGCCCCGCAGGTGAGTCTTCAGTTCGTCGAATGCGGTTTCTATCTCCCAACGGTCGTGATAGAGCGCCGCCAGTTCCGTGGCCGGCGCCCGTTCGGAATCGAGAATCGTGGTTGCCAGTCGATACAACGGCTCCGACCCTTCGACTCCT
The DNA here is from genome assembly GCA_046155405.1 of Bryobacteraceae bacterium. Lineage (GTDB taxonomy): Bacteria > Acidobacteriota > Terriglobia > Bryobacterales > Bryobacteraceae. The sequence goes on from JBJXFL010000127.1 coordinate 3,093, forward strand.
TCCAGCCGGTATTCGATCACCCGCACGACCACTCCGTTGCGCTGGCGCCGCTGGTCCTGCGGCGACGGATAGATGCGGCTCAGATACGATCCGTCCGGCAGACGCTTTTCGCAGGGCGGCAGAATGTTTTTTTTGACACGCCACAGCAAATCGGCGCCGGTGGCCGCCGCCCGCCGCCACATCTCGAACCCGAAAAAGCCGCGGTCGGCCAGACACAGCATACCCTGGCCGAGACTGGACAATATCGTCTTGGCCAGTGCGATCTCGCTGGTGGCGTGGCCGGCCATGCGGCTGCCGAACAGGACATGGGTGCCGTTTTCCACCAATGACACGAAGCGGATTTGCGGATACGCGCTCTTGCCCCGGCTGGCTCCGGGACGGCCGAAAGCTTCGTCGTTGCCCTTCTCGTCGGCGATATCGAGCGTGCTCCCGTCCATACTCACCAACCGCCACGAGCGATACCAGGCGCCCTTGGTCGCCGCCACGGCAATCGGCTTCACTACTTCATCGTGCAGATGCCGCACAGGCTCCCAGCCCAGCCTCGATCGCGCCTGCGAGATGCCCGAGTTACCGGCCACATTGACGCTCGCCGCCGGCCCCGCCAGCCACTGGATTCCCTCCAACAGGCAACGCAACACTTCCCGGTACGACGACTGCATATACAACGCCAGCGCGATTACGTAGTAAACGGTCACATGACCCGGCAGGTCGCGCTGGCGCACGCTCTCCCTCTTCGTAGCCGCCAGCGCCGCGTGAATCTTTTCCAAGGGGAAGGTTTTCGCCACTACCCCCAAACTGATGTAGTCCGTAATCCGGCTTCCGGCGGGCAACGTGGCAACGGTTCGCGACATTTTCACTGCCTCCTATTCTGAAACAGAATAGCATAGAAATGTTTATTAAGTGACGAGTATTGAGGCTAGCTCGCTTTGTCCAGCACATCGGCGACGGCTTCCGGATGCTTGGCGATGACGGCGAGCAGTACACGGGTTGGAGCGTCGGGGCGCGCGCGGCCTTGCTCCCAGTTGCGCAGAGTCGCGGGCGGGAGGCCGAACCTGGAGGCAAACTGCGACTGGCTGAGTCCCATGCCGCGGCGGAGTTCGCGGATGTCGATGTCGGGAACGCGCACGAGGTTGACGCGGGCGGTAGACGGCTTACCCTTGGACCATGCCAGAGCCTGCTCAAGTCCTTCGACGATCCGCGCGCCGACGGAGGGTGTCGCCGCCGTGGTGCGCCGGCTCGCTGTTGGTTTTTTGGCGGTCGATTTTTGGGGCATCGGGATCTCCTATTCTTTCGCGATTGAGTAAGTGGTAACGATGAGCGGAACGATGCGTTTCATCGCGTTGCGCTCGGCTTGCGTTAAGTTGGCCTTCTCGCTCTTTCCGTACGCGGCGAGCAAGAAGAGCGGAAGGCGGGTGCTGTGAAAGTAATAGATAACGCGCGCGCCGGATCGCTTTCCCATTCCAGGCCTGGACCAGCGCAGTTTTCGAACACCTCCGGTCCAGGAATGATTTGGCCCGCTTCCGGGCTTTGCGCGACGTAAGGTACCAATTCTTCACGTTCCGGGGCAGTCCAGAACTGCGCGGCGTAGGCAAGAAACCGATCCGTCTCCACGACGGTCATGGGTGGCGCGGACACTTCACTACTATACGCAATTTGCGTAGGTTGGGTAAAGCCGGTACTTTTCGACGACTGCTATCGCCGCTGCCTTGGGTTGCGGTTCGGTAACATTTTTTCCGGTATTGGCTGGACAGCCCGAGAGGTCTCTCTTATCGGAAGCTCTGCATTAGCCCAACTTCCGCAGTTTGAAAAATAAGTCCTTTACATACAACACAGAGCATAAAAAGTCTTCACTACAAATTGTGGTCGGGAAGTGAAGAAGGCATGGACAAGCCGAGCCGGTGAAGGAGTATCGCCTGGTCGCCGGGCTTTGCGACACAGCGTTTCCGAATTGATACGCCGCTGCGTATGGCAGCACGACATCGATCAGGGCAATCCGGGAGATTTCTTCAAAGACCTTTCGCGGCTCGGAGCCCAATCCTCTCCGAAGGCGGCACTGCCCCAGGGTCTTTCACAGGACATACGAAAGGAAGCAAACCAGAATGTGAACTCTCGCCGGCCACTGTCCGGCGCAAGCTCTCGGCGCTGTCCTCGCTGTTCGATTATCTGTGTGAGCGCAACGCCGTAGTCGGCGACCCCGACGAGGGCGTCGAACGAGCTCTTTCCAACGGCAACGAAAGGTTCGACCCCCTGCACCCGGCGATGGCCAGGCGCGCGTCGGCGATCGAGAGATCCTGGCGACGCCGCTCTACCACCGGCTTCGGCGAGAGGAACTTCGCCGACTGCCGGTGAAAGATGTCGAGAGCCGCGAAGGCGTGAAACACTTTCGCATTCTCAGCAGGCGAGACAAAATCCGCTACGTCCCGGTTCGTGTTGAGGCGCAATGACTGATCGAAGAATATCTCGGGATGACCGGGCACGGCCTCGACGTTGCGGGTCCCCTCTTCCGGCCCGTCAAGAATAACCGGACTTCGGAGAAGCTCGACCGCGATGGCCAGAGTGGAATGAAAAGGCAAGATGGCGCTCACTAGATAAGCTTCGGCCTACCGCACCCACTCCGGCAGCGTCCGGCCCAGTGTCCAGCCCTCGCCTCGCAGCACGACCCGCACTGTGTCCGCCGCGCCGCCAAGGCTTTCCCGCGCTTCCTTTATTACCATCGGCCGACTGTTCGGTTGGACCGGGGAAATCAGCGTTACCGTCCTTCCAGCCAGTAACCGCAGCGCTTCCGGCAAATCCGCGCGGGTAAGGATTCCAGGTACGACTGTCTGGTCCAAGCCTTCGTGGATTTGCGCCGTCACCACGTCCATATAACTGACAATCGACCGTTCCACCGCCAACTCCGCCACGCGTCCGTCCAGCGCCGTAGCGAGGATGGCCGCCGGGCCGATGGAACCCTTGGCGTAGAGTGTCAACGTCCGGCCCGCCGCCTCCGGACGGCTTTGTAAATATGTCGCCGCCGTGAGTAAGTCACTGACTTGCATCTCCACTAAGTTCCGTCCGAGTAACATCGCCCTTGCCGCCAGTTGATAGGACTGACGATATCCGGTCCGGCCCGCCGCTTTGTAACTCTCGCCCATCCCTCGCGGATCCACCGCTAGCACGGTCGTTCCCGCCTTCGACAGCGCCACCACATCCGCGTCGCCGCCCTTGCCGTAGGAGCTTGCAAAGACCGTCACGCGGCCGCCGGGCGGCCCGGCGGCATGAAATAGAAGCGCCGGAATCGTCACTCCGCCTTCAACCGTTAGTTCCAACTTTTCCACTCTTATGCCATCGCGCGTTGACTCCGCTAGCACCCGAGCCACCGGTTTCTCCGGCATACCCTTCCAGCCGATCGCCTCCCCCAGACTTTTTGCCGTTACCGTTCCCCGCGCCTGCGCGAGACGCCTGGCATGTTGCAGATTCAAACTCCGCACCGTCTCCGATCCTCCGGATGTGGCCAACTGTCCGGTCCCGGTGGCGTACAGCAGGCTCTCCTCCTCCGGCTGCACGGCGGGCTCGCGGCCGTCCGTCTCCCGGTTTTGCAGCCACTGTCCCAGAAACCGGTACGCGGCTTCGCGCCGCGGCTGGGACCACCCGTGTGTATCGTCATACTCAAAATAACCGGCCCGTTCGCCGCCCGCCAGTAGGTCAAACAGCCGCTGATTCTGCTTGTAAGTCGCCCTGGCGCCGTTGATCGGGAAGAAGTCCTGAATCGCCGTGGTCATGATGAATGGCCGCGGCGCCCAGGCCAGCGCGAAATCGCCAAAATCGAGACCTTTTGACACAAAGGAAGGAAACACCTGTTCGGCGTCCTGCGGACCGGGTCCGGACCATAACTCGCGCCACCGCGTCATATAGCAGGATGAGACAACGGCGGCCAGCCGCGGCTCCACCGCCGCCAAATACGCCGCCTGCGTTCCGCCGCCGGAATTCCCGGCGATCGCAATCCGCTTCGGATCGATCTCCGGCCGCGTCAACAGATAGTCGAGCGCCCGAACGCCGTCCAGAATCTCGTAACGAGCCATCGTGTGACCGGTAAGCAGGCACTGCAACCCCGCCATTGTGTGCTCCGCCGTGCCAATTCCAATACGCGACTTGCCGGTATGCGCGTCAAAATATTCGGACCGCTCCCCCTGGCCGGGGGGATCGAATGCCAGCACCGCGAACCCATGCTTTGCAAACCCTATAAACGCGGCCTGGTAGGTGGCCGACGCCTTCCCATTCACGGAATGACCCGCGACGCCCAGCACCGCCGGAAACGGCGGCTGGCCGGTGGTGGGGAGATACAAGTTCGCCGTCACCCGGAACCCCGGTTGGCTCTCGAATATCACATTCTCCACGCGGTAGCCGTCCCGTGCGAACTGGCCCGTCACCTGTGCCCGCAAAGGCGATTTCTCCGCCGGCAGCCCGCCAATCAGTTCCACCATCGTCTTGCGCACATACTCCTGCCGGGCACGGATTTGTGCGGCGGATGAGAGCGCCGCAATGTCTCGTTCGCGACGATCCCAATGGCGCTCCGCCTGCCCCGTCAGCCAGGCTTCAAACGCCGTCGCGTAGTCGCCGCCCACCGTGATCGGCGCCGGAGTTTGCGCCACGAGCGAAAAGATTAAAAGAACCGACGGAAGGAAAATGCGCATGCACCGCCTGTTGTATCAAACGCGCGGCTGTTCCACCAACCGGATGGCCGCGATGCCCAGCGCATAAATCCCCGCGCCGATGGTTCCCACACGCGGATAATCCACGCCCAGCGCGCTGAATAAACGTCGCGCTCCCGGCACGTCCGCCGTCGTCGCGAAGCCTCCCGAGTTACAGGCCAATCCGCTGCCCGTCGCCCTTACAGACACTGGAAACAGTTCCGGCAGCCGCCAACTCCGCCGCCGTCCCATCCACCCCGTTAGTTGCGCGCCTATCAAACTTCCAGTCGTCGCCCCAATGGCCCACCAGCCGTGCGTCGCGGTCTTATACTCGGCGTTTGACACTCCCGCGACGCCGATCTCCGGCGGAACCAAGATCGCGATCCGATAATTGTAGGGAATCGGAGACCAAGTTACAGATTTCCGCGATCACGCGGGGAGACGCGTGTGTCATCCCGCCGACCAGGTAATCCGGCACGTCGTAAACAGGGAAGTTCCCGCCCTCACGGGCGCAAAGCAACCCACACCCCCTCCTGGCTCTCCCGTTCCCCTATTCGCCAAACTACCTCCCCCTTCACCGCAAACTCCGGAATCCGCACATTTACCTGCCACAACCCGCCCACCGCGCCCGAATACAAAACCTCGCTCTCGATCCCATCCACGAACACCTTCACCGGTAACGACTCCACTCCGCCCCCGGTCCCCCACAGAACTACAATCGATCCGCGATCCGCCGGGTTACTAACGGAATTTACCGACCCATCCTGGTTCAACGCCGCCGCGAAACCGCGACCCGACGAATCCGCTGTAAACAATCCCGGCCGCGCCGGCCATACCGGTATCTTCACCGGCACCGACTGCCAATCGAAGTTCATTTCAACGACGACATTCGTCTCCCGCGCTCCGGCCAGTCCAGCCGGCACAACAACACTCAACTGTCCCGGCGTCACATACAAGGGCGTCGCCAGCAGACCGTCAAAGTTCACCCGCATCCCCGCCTCAAAGTTCTCCCCGAACAGAGTGATAATCTCCTCCGGCGAAATCACATCCCCCGCAAAGCTCGCCGCACTCACAATCCCGCGGGAGGCGATCGACGGCGCCGGCCGTCCCACCGCCAGCGAGACCGGCTTCGACACGGCCGAATCCGGATTCGACACTGTGATCGAGTGATTGTACTCGGCCGAAAAATAAGGCTTGGGCAAAGTAAACCGCAGCGTCGTCGCATCCACAAATCGCACTGGCGAAAGCAGCCAGGGAACCGTCATGAAACGCATTCTCGCTTGGTTCGACGAACATGCGAATGCGGAGTGAGGCGGGGGTAGGATATGAGTATGGCGGTGGTTTCTCCGGAGAATTATTTAGACCAGGAGGAGTTGACCCCTTTTCGTCATATGTACTTTTCGGGCGTCGTTACCGCGATGTCCGGAGGCTCGTTGGCGCATGGGACGTTGGCCATGAACTTGGCAGCAGAGTTGCGGGCGGGGCTTCGAGGGCGGGGCTGCCGGGTGGTTGGCAGCAATGTCCTCTTTCGGACTGGGTCGGGCGAGATGTTCACGTATCCGGACGTAATGGTTCTTTGCGGCTCGGTGGAGACGATGACGGGCCGGCGGCATGTGATGACGAATCCGGTGTTCGTGGCGGAGATTCTTTCACCATCGACGGAGGGTTTCGACTGCGGGGCGAAATCGAGCGAGTACCGGGCGAGCCCGTCGCTGCGGCAGTATGCACTCCTGTCGCAGGACGAGCCGTGGGTGGAGATTCATACTCGCGATGAAGCCGGGTTCTGGCGCATTAGCGACGTGCGTGGGCTGGACGGGGATTGCGAGTTTACGGGCCTTGATTGCCGGGTGCCGATGGCGGCACTTTATGAGGGCGTGCTGACGACCGAATAGGGCTTGCGTGATACTCTGATTTTCAAGCTCCGTCGCTCCATTCCTGTAGGAGGCACCTATGCCCAAGCCCCTCGATTTGTTGACGGCCGACCGTCCCGAAACCCTTCAGCCGGTCCGTACGCTGCTCGACCGCGCCAAGCGAGGGGACATCGCCTATCACCCGTCGCCGATCGACTGGCGGGACGAGGTGCTTTATTTTCTACTGCCGGACCGCTTCAGCGACGGGCGGGAGAGTACGCGTACGTTGCTCGATACCGCGGCTATCGCAGCGTTGCGGCAGGCATCGGGGCGGCCGGGCTGGTCGTGGAAAGATTGGGCCGAATCGGGCAAGCGATGGCAGGGCGGCACCATCGCCGGTATCCGCGGCAAGCTGGACTATTTGAAGGCGCTGGGAATCACTACGCTTTGGGTGGGGCCGGTGTTCCAGCAGCGCGTCCGCGTGGACTCCTACCACGGCTATGGGATACAGGACTTTCTGGATGTCGACCCGCGGTTTGGCACGCGCCGCGAATTGGCGGAGATGATCGAGGAGGCGCACGCGCGCGGCCTGCGCGTGATCCTGGATATCATCGTCAACCACACTGGCGACAACTGGGGCTATGTATCGCCGGGCAAGCCACTGGACCATGCGATTAATGAGCCGGCGTACCGTCCCGCGCCGGACTTTTACGGCAACCCGCACAACCCGGAAATGCGCGATTGGCGGCTGGCGTGGCGCGACGAGCACCAGGAAGGATTTACGGCGTCGGGAAGCGCTTTGGCGGCGAAGCACGACGGCGTTTGGCCCAGAGAACTTCAAGACGAACGGCGCTATGCGCGGGCGGGCAAGGGGAGTCTGGGGGCCGGCGACATAGGCGACCCAAGCGCCGAGCACAAGCGAACCGACTTCTTTTCGCTGAAAGATATCGCGCTGGACGTGCCGCCATCGCTCGGGCTGCTGGCCGAGTGTTACCAGTATTGGATCGCGGTTACGGATTGCGACGGATTCCGCATCGATACGGTGAAGCATATGGCGCTGGAAGAGACGCGCGATTTCTGCGGAGCCATTCGTGAGTATGCCGATTCGCTGGGGAAACGGAACTATTTTCTGGTCGGTGAGATCGCCGGCGGCGACTTTTTTCAGGACTTCGTGCTGGACCGGCTGGCGGTGTTGGGCAGGAACCTGACGGCGGCGCTGGACATTGGGGGCGCGCGGATGGAAATCGCCGGGGCGGCGAAGGGACTGCACGCGGGCCGCGAGTATTTGCAGATGTTCAAGGAAGGCGATGCGGGCTTCGGCTCCCACCGGACGGTGGGTTCACGGCATGTTTCGATCCTTGACGATCACGACCACGTGACCGGGCCGAAGGTACGATTTTCGGCGGAGATTCCCGACGGGTCGCCGGTGAAGGACAGGCAAGTGGCGGCGGCGACCGCGCTGCAACTTTTTACCCTGGGAATACCGTGCATTTACTACGGCACCGAGCAGGCGTTCGCCGGACCGGCGGAGAGCCAGCGGCCATTCGTGCTGGGCGAGGGCTGGAACGATCCTAACAATTTCGGGGATCGGTATCTGCGCGAGGCGATGTTCGGACCGGACCATCCGCGCGCTAACCACTCGGCGGACCTTGGGACGCAGACCAGTAAGCTGGACCAGGGGCTGCCAGGCTTCGGTCCGTTCGGTACGGCGGGCATGCATTGTTTCAACCCGGGAAGCCCCGCGTACGTGCGGATTGCGGCGCTGTGCGCGGCGCGGGCGAAGTACCTGGCGCTGCGAGTGGGCCGGCAATATCCGCGCGAGATTCGATTGCCGCATACGGGTTTCACGGACCCGCCGGCCGGCGAGTTGATTGTGTGGTCGCGGCTGCTGCATACGCAGGAAGCGGTGGTTGTGGTGAACGGGAATGGGAACGCGCGTCGGGGAGGCGACGTGGTGGTTTCAGGCGAATTGTCGGGTCCGGGGACGCTCTATACCGTCGTCGCGAATACGGCACACAGCGCGGCCGGCGCGGCTTATGCAGGTACGCATCGGGTGGGCAGCACGGTGGCGGTACAGGGTGAATCGGTTAGTGGCGAACCGGCTTTTCTTGCTATTCGGGAGGTAGATCCGGCGGAGGTGTTGGTGTTGGTTCGGCAGCCGTGAGGGGGGCCTGTCAGTCGATCACCGGTTGATCCGGCGACCGCAGTTGGTAGCGATACGAAATTCCCCATGGATCAACCGGAATTTCGGCCGCGAGGTAGGGGCCTTTCCAGCCTATGGCGGCGAATGGCTGGCGCAACGCCTCCAGGCCTTCCGCAGTGGCGGGGAAGCGGCCCACGTCCGCATGATATGCCGCCAGGGCGGCATGGAACGATTCGATTTGGAGGCGCCTGGCGATTGGCTTGGCGCGATCCCTTCGACCGGGCAAATGGATATTTATTGTGCTTAAGAACAAGACAGCGATGAAGACGGCCAGCACCCATTTCGCCATAACGTAACGACGGTGCCGGGTGCTGAAAAAGTCTACGCGGGTTGGACGGCGGCGCGGTCCATGCAGATCAGTTCCCAGATGTGACCGTCGAGATCCTGGAAGCCGTGTTGGTACATGAGGCCGTGGTCCATCGGTTTGCGGTAGGTAGTGCCGCCGGCGGCGACGGCTTTGCGTACGCGGTCGTCGACGAGTTCGCGGCTATCCATCGAAAGGGCGACGAGTACTTCGGTGGTTGTTGTGGCGTCGCAGATTTGTTTGGACGTGAGCCGTTTGAAAGTTTTGCAACCATGTTAAAGTCCTCCCGCGATGGCGCCGACGATGAGAAAGGGCTCGGCCGCGGTTTTGACGGCGTCGGGAAGTTCGGTATCGGGCGAGTCGTGGGAGAGGTCTTCTGAGCAGGCGAAGAAGCGGATGAACGGGCGGCGCCGGCCGGTGACGTGGTCGCGAATGGTGCCGCGGAGCATGGGGAATTTAGCCTCAAGCGAGTCGAGGACGGCGCTGGTGGTTACGGGAGCGGCGACGTCGAGTTCGACTTCGCCGCTCACTTTGGCCAGGGTACGGAGGTGCGCCGGGAGGACGACGCGGATGGTCATGAGAGAGTCTGGACCTCGACTGACATTACGGCGGGAAGGTCGCGGGCGATGGCGGTCCAATTGTCGCCCGAGTTGGAGGAGGCGTAGACTTGGCCTCCGGAGGTGCCGAAGTAGACACCGCAGGAATCGAGCTTGTCGACAGCCATGGCGTCGCGGAGGACATTGACGTAGCAATCGCTTTGGGGAAGACCGTTGGTAAGCGCTTCCCATTCATTGCCGCCGGTGCGGCTGCGGTAGACGCGGAGTTTGCCGTCGGGGGGATAGTGCAGAGAATCGCTCAAAATGGGAACGACGTAGATGGTCTCGGGCTCGTGGGCGTGGACTTGGATGGGGAAGCCGAAATCGGTGGGGAGGTTGCCGCTGACTTCGTTCCAGGTGTCGCCGGCGTTGTCGCTGCGCATGACGTCCCAGTGCTTCTGCATGAAAAGGGTCCCGGGGCGTGAGGGATGCATGGCGATGCGGTGAACGCAGTGGCCGACTTCGGCGTTGGGGTCGGGAATGTATTCGGAGCGAAGGCCCTGGTTGATGGGTTTCCAGGTAACGCCGCCGTCGTCGGTCCGGAAGGCGCCGGCGGAAGAGATGGCGATGAAGATGCGTTGGGGATTCGAAGGATCGAGGAGGATGGTATGGAGGCACATACCGCCGGCGCCGGGCTGCCAATGGGGGCCGGAGCCGTGTTGACGAAGGCCGGAGAGCTCGTTCCAGGATTGCCCGCCATCGGTGGTACGGAAGATAGCGGCGTCTTCGACGCCGGCGTAGACGGTGTCGGGATCGGAGAGGGACGGTTCGAGGTGCCAAACTCGCTTGAACTCCCAGGGGTGCGGCGTGCCGTCGTACCACTGATGGGTGCCGGGCACGCCGTCGTAGACGAACTTGTTGTCGACGGGCTCCCAGGTTTGGCCGCCGTCGTTGGACCGCTGGATTATTTGGCCGGACCAGCCGCTGGACTGGGAGGCATATAGACGATTGGGGTCGGCGGGCGAGCCGTTGACGTGATAGATTTCCCAGCCGGCGAAATGGGGACCGGCGATGCTCCACTGTTCCCGTTTGCCGTCCGACTCCAGTATGAACGCGCCTTTGCGCGTACCTACCAACACTCGTACTTTACTCATGATTTTTCTCCGTGTATTTTTTTACTTTCTTTTCGTAATTTCGGGAGTAGCGGGGTCAGATCCCGTTGCCGCCAGCGCCGCCGCGTTTCCGCGAGGACGGAGGCGCGGTTTTGCTCCAGGTGATCGATGAGGGCGCAAGGGGCGGCGGTTTTTTCATGACGCGCCGCCCAGATGAGTAACTCAAGGACCGCCGGGGCAAGATCAATCCCTTTCTCCGTCAATCGGTAATGCACTTTTCTTCCATCGGTCTCCACATCCTCAGCAATGATAATGCCCGTCGCTTCCAGTTTGCGCAGACGGTCGGCGAGGATGTTGGTGGCGATACCTTCACCCGATTCCTGAAACTCCTTGAATGACCGGAATCCCCGCACCATTAGATCGCGAATTATCAGCAACGACCAGCGATCGCCTAGCAGTTCGAGGGATATACTTATCGGGCATCCGGACCGGCGTTTGGGTTCGGGCACTTTGGGAAGAGTAACAGATTCACTTGCATAATGCAAGTAATTTTATTCGATTGTCGCAAGAACCCGGTCCCATGCCGCGCCAATCGCCTCCGCCCGCTCGGTGGCCGCACCCTTCAAATACCATGAGGTCGTCAGCGCCGACTGCTCGCCCCAGTTCTCAATGAACAGCCCCAGCGCCCCGGCCAGCGGCGCCTCCAGCGTCAGCATCAGATACCCCGGCGTTCGCTCAAACAATACCCGCCCCGATATCGAAGTCCCATCGGGCAATCGAGCCGCGTACCGCTCGCCGTCCCGTTGAAATTCCATCGCCCGCAGCAATTTCTCCTGAATCGCTTGCCGTTCTCCGCTCACCATCAGCAGCCGAAACACCTGGCGGCCCGCCTGGCCCCGATGAGCCTCCAAATCCAAACGCAGTAATTGCAGAAACGACTGCCATCCGCCCGACGTCGAGTCGTACTCTGTGTCAAACGACGCGTCTATTCCGAATCCCGACTGCACCAATCGCAAGATGGTCTTGCCCCCATCCACGGCATCGATTGTAAATTCCACCACGCGCGGCGAATCGCTATCCGCCCGTTCCGTCCAGGCAAAGCGTCGCCCGGGCTCCCACACGGTGATCGGCCCCTCCCCCTCCATGCCGGGACCCCACGAAAGCCAGACCGTACCGCCAAGTGCCGGGGTCACCCGCGCCTCGGGAGCGAACCATCGAGTGATACTCTCTCCTTCGGTCAGTGCCTTCCAAACCTCTTCCGGCGTGGCCTGAATCGCAATCGAAAATTCCAAACTCCGAGTTTCTTTTGGCATAAATTATCCTTAATCTAAGAGTGCGGCCGTCCGATCCGAGACGGGCAAAGGTTTGGTGATCGCCGGGTACCCGCCCAAAACGAAGCGAAAAGTGCGCGCTTCCGGTGTGTTTTTGGCGTCGTATTTGGCACAAATAAGCGCAAAAGCGTGCGTTATCTCAGCCGCGAACGCGCTTCGTTCCTCCGGCGAACGGAACCGGACCTCACTTTCAAGGGTGAACGTCGCGAGTTTTTTGCCCACTTGTCGCGCCTGCGAAGCGATCTGCGCCACCTCCCGGATCACCCGTGCCGCCGCCGCCACAAGATAGGCAGCGGAGAATTGATCGGCTGACATCGGCTCCGCCTCGCCCAACGCTTCCGGACTGATAACAAAGGACTTCGCGGTCGCCTGCACCACCCGTTCCATGCAGTTACCCTTCCGCCGCTCTTCAATCAAGGCGACGAAACCCTCCTTCTCGAGTTCCCGCAAGTGATAGTTCACTTGCTGCCTCGGCATGGCGAAAGCACGCGCCAGAGCCGACGCTGAGAGCGGTTCCCGTAAGGCCTGCAATATTCGTAAACGTATTGGCTGCAACAAGATAGAAGCCTGCTCCGGATCGCGAAGCACACGTAGCGTGATCATCCAAACCCATTGGACAACCGAACAACTAATTTGTCAAGAAAATAATTACTATCAACCGAGTGACTGCAAATACTCAACTACCGCCAGCGACTGGGTACCGCCCTTTTTGGCGTGCACCAGCAGCGGGATTTTGTGCGGCCCGAGTGAGCGCTCGATCCCCGGAAAAGCTTTTACAAACGCCTTAACTATGTCTATTTGCCCTAACATCGCGGCGGCGAAGATATCCGCGCGGGCGCCTTTCCCGATAAGAAATTCGGCGATTTCCCGGTTCCCCATGTGGGACGCCCCGCCAAGCCCCGTCTCAAAATCGCCTCCTCCCCAATCCCAGGTGGCGTTGAGCAGGGCGGGCTGAGCGCCGAGCATCTCCCTTGTTTTGTCCAGTTTGCCGTGGGCGGCGCCGACAAACTCCTTGACCAGCGCCGATTCCAAGGGCGGGCCTTTGTCGAGTTCCTTCCTCTCCTGACCGATGATCAGGGAAACGGGAGCAAGTAGAATGGCGGCGCGGCGGCTGTGCATGACTGATTCTAGGTTTGAAAGTAAAAAAAGCCCCGGCCAAAGCGGCCGGGGCTGGTAATTTCGCGATCGTTATTTCACAACTCGCAAATTGTTGGTCACGGAGAAAACTCCCGATACGCCGTTCGCCTGAATATTGGCGATATTGCGCGCTCCGGTGTCACTTACCACGCCTTCAAGGGTTACGTTTCCGTTCTTGACGATGATCCGGATGGACGGATTGGCGCCGAGAGCGTAGCGGTTGAGGGCGGGCTGCCCGTAGATTGCGCGGGCGAGGGATAGCCGGAGCCGGTCGTCAAAAGGCGACAGCGGCAAAACTTCAATTTGGTTATCTACGCGGGTGATGCCTTCCAAGTTAAGGACTCGGTTGGCCGCGCCGGACTTAAGGGTGGGGCGAATAACCTGACCGTACAAATGGACGGTTTCGCCGTCGATCCGGTACGAGAGGTTATCGAAGATGGTGAGAAACGGCATCGTGAGAAGTTCCTTGCGAATGGAGTTACTCATTCGCTCTTCGGTCGATTGTGCCGTAGGGACGGCGGCCTGGGATGGCAGGAGCGTCGCTCCCGCCACCAGCAGGGCCATCGTCATATGTTTCATTGTGTTTTTCATTTACTTGCTCCTACACAATAAGACGCGGGAATAAGCCACGGCGGTTCTCAGAAAAAGTCGCCTTTACAAAACTTTGACAATCCCTTCATATCCCGCATTAGCCGGCCTGGAGTTCGCACAGGACCGGCTCCTCGGGAGCGGATGACGCCGGGGGTTCCGGGGTTGGATCCGTCGCCTCCGCCAGCAGGTGCAGCGAATGCGCCGGAGATACAATTTCATCCGCGGTCGACCCTCCCAGCTCATGCAGGCGGCGCGCGGACGGAAGCACATTCGACTCAAAACTTCCGACGGTCCGGTTGAACGCCGCCGTGGTGCGGCTCAGGCTGCGCCGCACTTCGGTGAAGTTGCCGGCGAGCGAGTGGAGCCGGTCATAAAGTTCCTTGCCCAGGTCGCGGATCTCTCGCGCATTCGACGAAACCATCTCCTGCTTCCAGCCCCACGCCGCGGCCCGGAGCAGGGCAATCAGCGTTGTGGGAGTGGCCAGGATGACGCGCCGTTCGACACCGAACTCCAACAATTCCGGATCGTGCTCGAGCGCCGCGCTGAAGAAGGCTTCGCCCGGCAGGAACGCGATCACGAATTCGGGGCTTTGCGCGAACTGGTCCCAATACGCCTTGCCGCTCAACTGCGTGACGTGGCCGCGGACTTGCGCGGCGTGCTGACGGCGCTTCTCCACGCGCGCGGTTTCGTCGGTCGCTTCGCAAGATTCGAGATAGGCCGTCAATGACACTTTTGAATCCACGACGATTTGCCGTCGGTTTGGCAACTTAACGATAAGATCGGGACAAGGCGCGGCGCCTTCCAATCCGGTTGTCTCAATGAAGTCGCAATGGGCGATCATCCCGGCTAACTCAACCACGCGGCGCAACTGCACTTCGCCCCAGCGTCCGCGCGAGGAGGGCGTACGCAAGGCGTTCGCCAAGTGCGCTGTTTCCGCCTGCAGGCTGGCCTGTGCCCGCATCATGTTTTCCACCTGCGACTGCAGCCCGGAATATGCGGTGGCTCGATCCTGCTCCAGATCCCTGATACGGGAATCGACGCGGTCGAGCGAGTTCTTCAGCGGCTCGATAATTTGGCCGAACAGCGTCTGGCGTTGGTCCAAATCGTCGTGGGCCGGCTCCCGCAACCGCGTCGATTCCTGGATGCGCAGCAGGGCGTCGCCGGCCAGATCGAGAAACGCCTTGTTGTTGCTCATCAACGCTTCGGCGCTCATGGCCTGGAATGATTCGGCAACGCGGCTCTCCGCGGTCCGCTTCATCTCGTCCAAACGCGCCGCCAATTCGGAGACCGTGATGTGCAATGCCGCCAATTCCTGTTGCCGCTCGTTGATCGTCCGGCCGCGCGCCTCCAATTCCGCCTCATACTTCGGAAGGAGCGCGAGCCGGGCTTCGGCGATGGTGCGGCGTTCCGCTTCGGCCCGTAATTCGGCGTCCATACGCGTATTCATCTCCACGCCCGTGTCGGCGCGCTGGCGTGCCTCCGTCAACTGCAGGTCGCGTCCGTTCAGACGTTCTGTCAGGGAGGAAATCTCCGCCGCCGCTTCGTTGCGGCCTTTTTCATAAGCCACTTGCGAACGCAGGCGCATTGCGATGTAGCCGGCGGCGCACCCCACCCAGAAAGCGCCAAATAAAATGAGAGCCAGCCCAAATTGTTCCATATGTATCCGATTGAATCGATTATGCGGAGCCAACGCCAATCGCGGAATCAGGGATTCATGGCGTTCCTCCAACCATTCCCACTGATTGAACTCCTAAGGTCCACCCTAGAATCGGCGTTCCACGTGTCATTCTGTTTCATATGACTCGGACGATCTTCTTCTTCGCCTGCGCCGCTATTGCTACTGCCCAGTCTGCATACAAGAAGCCGCCTGAAGCCATTCTCAAAGTTTTGAACGCCCCGGCGACGCCGGTGGCGAACGTCAACCCGCCGCGAACGCACCTGCTGCTTTTGGAGCCGGACCGGTATCCACCGATAGCGGAATTGGCCGAGCCCATGTTGCGGCTGGCCGGGCTGCGAATTAACCCGCGGAACAACGGACAACGCGGCGGAGTTTCCTACGGCAAAGCGGAAATGATCGACCTGACGACGTTGCGCCGGACGACGCTCGCGATTCCCGCCGGCGCGAAGATCGGCGCGCCACAGTGGAGTCCAGACGGAAAGATGGCCGCGCTTCTGGCTTACTACAATGATCGCATTGAGGTGCTGCTGTTGAACGTAGCCGACGGGACGCTGCGGCCGTTGACCGGCGTGCGGGCGAACGCGGCGTTCGGCGATCCGGTCGAATGGATGCCGGACGGGCGGCGGTTGATGGTTCGAACGGTGGTCGCGGATCGCGGCCAGGCGCCGGCGGAATCGGCGACGCCAGCGGGGCCGGACATCCAGGAATCGTTGGGTAAAGCGGCGCCGGCGCCCACGTTCCAAGACTTGCTGAAAAGCGAGCATGACGAAAAGTTGTTTGATTACTACTGCACTTCGCAGGCGGTATTGATGGATGTTGAGACGGGGCGAATGACGGCGGTGGGCAAGCCGGCGATCTTCTCATCTCTGCGGCCATCGCCGGACGGGAAATACCTCGTTACGCAACGGGTGCATAGACCCTATTCGTGGGTGCTGCCGGCGATGCGGTTTCCGGTGGACATGGAAGTGTGGCGGCCGGACGGTACGGTAGTCCGGCAAATGGCGGCGCTGCCATTGGCGGACCGCATTCCCATTGACGGCGTGCGAACGGGGCCGCGTAATTTGAACTGGACTCCGGGCCAGCCATCAACGCTGGTGTGGTGGGAAGCGATGGACGGCGGCAATCCGAAGGAAAAGGTTCCGCACCGGGATAGGATGATGATCGCGACGGCGCCGTTCGACCAGCCGCGGGAGTTCACCAAGTTGCAGGAGCGGGTGATGGGGATGCCCGTGTGGACCAGCGACGGGCGGCTGTGGGTGAGCGACTATGAGCGGCGCACGCGGCGGCAGCGCACGTTCCTGGTGGGCGCGGATGGGGCGGCGGCGGAGTTGGAATCGCGCAATTTGCAGGACCGCTACCGCGACATCGGCTCGCCGGTGACAAAGACGGACGGTGAGGGGCCGCGGGTGGCTCCGGTGGAGAGCGGCTCCATTTTGTTGACCGGTCTGGGGGCAACGCCGGCGGGAGACCGTCCGTTCTTGGACCGAATGGATCTGACGACAAAGCAGAAGACGCGACTGTTCGCTTCCGGCGAGGGCGCCTATGAAACAGTGGTGACGGCGCTATCGCCGGACGGCGCACGGCTGTTGACCCGACGCGAATCGCCGTCGGAGCCACCGAATTACTACGTGATCGACAAGGGCAAGCGCACGGCGTTGACTACCTTCACGGACCCGGCGCCGGAGTTGCGTCGAGTTACTACGAAGTTAGTGAAGTACAAGCGGGCGGACGGTGTGCCATTGAGCTTCACTTTGTATCTGCCTCCCGACTACAAGGACGGAACCCGGTTGCCGACCGTGGTTTGGGCATATCCGCGGGACTTTTCGGACGCCGACACGGCGGGGCAAGTGACCGGCTCGCCGAACCGGTTCACGACGATTAGCGGCACATCTCATTTATTCTTTCTATTGCAGGGCTACGCCATTCTGGATGACGCTTCGCTGCCGGTGGTGGGTGATTTGGAATCGTTCAACAACTCGTATTTGGAACAGGTGGTGGCCGGGGCGAAAGCGGCAATTGATAAAGCGGTTGAGATGGGCGTGACCGATCCGCGGCGCGTGGGCGTGGGTGGACATAGCTATGGCGGATTCATGACCGCGAATCTGCTGGCGCATTCGGACCTGTTCGCGGCGGGGATCGCGCGGAGCGGCGCGTACAATCGCACGCTGACGCCATTTGGGTTTCAAACGGAACGGCGAACGCTGTGGGAGGCGCCGGAAACCTATTTGCGCATGTCTCCGTTTCTAAGCGCGCAGAAGATCAATGAACCGATTCTGTTGATTCATGGCGCGGCGGACAACAACACGGGCACGTTTCCGATTCAATCCGAGCGCATGTTCACCGCCATTCGCGGAAACGGCGGGACGGTGCGGTTCGTGCTGCTGCCGCATGAATCGCACGGGTATGCGGCGCGGGAATCGGTGCAGCATACGCTGGCGGAGATGGTGGAGTGGTTTGATCGACATGTGAAGAATCGGCTGTGATTCCCGTGAGTTATCGTGAATTGTAGGATTGCCATGCAGATCGGCGACGATAGCGAACACGCTGAAACTTCGGCGGGAGAACTCACTACGATCACGTTGCGCTAAACGACCGGTTTGATTCGGAACTCAGCGACGATCGGATTCTTGGTTACGATGAACTCGGGATACCGTCGCGGTAACGGGACCGCCTCGTTTTCGAGAGAATAAGAACAGGAGGCACTTCCGTGGAACCCATTCATGAAGTTCAAAGGCTGTTGCCCTCATTGTCGCGGGGCGAGAAGGCCCAAGTTCTCAAGTGCGTTGTTCAGGAGCTAGGGGACGATTTCCCCGGTATTGACTCCGCCCCGTCAGTTTCCGGCGGCGATCCTTGCATCGTACGGACTCGCATTCCGGTTTGGCTCTTGGAGCGGTACCGGCGCCTTGGCGTCAGTGAGCGCGACCTGCTCGATTCCTACCCTTCGCTGCGGGCGGAGGATCTCGCCAACGCTTGGGCCTACTCCCGAATTCACGCCGCGGAAATCGACCGGCAGATTCAGGCCAATGAAAAAGCGTAGCGATGGCAAGGCTCTACGCAATTGAGTAATCGCGACTTCACGGAAGGGGGCGCCGCTGAGGCCCGACCCCCGGGACTTCTCGATGCTTCATGATTCACGTGGCGTCAATTACTGTGGCATTGTGCTGTGCACCGCGGATGCGGACTTCGGCGGGAAAACGCACCGGATCGAAGAGGCTGGGTCGATCTATCGCGAGGATTTGCCAAACGTGGCGATTCGCGTAACTTGTCCGAAGAGCGCGAAGCCGTGTCGCTTGCGAAGATGATAGTTGCGGCCACGGGGCCGGCCGGATTGCACTTATAACGAGGTGACCTACTCATGAGCCTTCTCGATTCGACTCTGGACCAAACACAAGTGCGGCGGCTTTTACAGCGGCTGGGCATTGCGCAAGAGCAATCAGGCGTGTGCCATGTGGAATGGGCCGACGCGAACGGCGAAGAAGTGGAGATCATCAGCCCCGCGGATGGGCAGTTGCTGGCGGCGGTGCGGCTGGGCGTGGAAGAGGACTACGACGACGCGGTGTATTTTGCGCAGAAGGTATGGCCGCGATGGCGGGACCTGCCGGCGCCGAAGCGCGGGGAAGTGGTGCGAGAGATTGGCAATGAATTGCGCGCCGCCAAGGACGACTTGGGCACGCTGGTCGCGCTCGAGTCCGGTAAGATTCTGGCCGAAGGGCGGGGCGAGGTGCAGGAGATGATCGACATCGCCGACTTCGCCGTGGGTCTGTCGCGGCAACTCTACGGGCTCACCATGCACAGCGAGCGGCCCGGCCATCGCATGTATGAGCAGTGGCATCCGCTGGGGCTGGTGGGCTGCATTACGGCGTTCAATTTTCCGGTGGCGGTTTGGAGCTGGAATGCACTGTTGGCCGCCGTTTGCGGGGATTGCATCGTGTGGAAGCCGTCGGAGAAGACGCCGCTTACTTCGGTTGCGGTTCATATTATTGTGGACCGCGTGTTGGAGCGGCACGGATTTCGCGGCGTGTTCACGCTGGTGAATGGGAAGGGACGCGTGGTCGGAGAACGTATGCTGCAGGACCGGCGGCTGCCGCTGATTTCGGCCACGGGATCGTGCGGAATGGGGCGGCGGGTGGCTGAGATTGTGGGCACACGTCTGGGACGAACACTGCTGGAACTGGGGGGTAACAACGGCATTATCGTGATGGACGACGCCGACCCGCGGCTGGCGGTGCGCGCGATCCTTTTTGGCGCGGTCGGCACGGCGGGGCAGCGATGCACGACGCTGCGGCGGCTGTTTTTGCATCGGGCTATCGCCGAGGAGTTTACGGATTATCTGCTGCGGGCTTGGGAACAGATTCGCGTGGGCCATCCGTTGGATGCGCAAACGCTGTGCGGGCCGCTGATCGATATGCATGTGGTGCGAAAAATGGAGGCGGGGTTGGCCGAGGCGCGAACGCAGGGAGGCGAGGTAATCTACGGCGGCGAGCGGGTGGAGCGCGACTATTCGGGCCAGCCGCTGCTGGGTGGATGCTATGTGCGGCCGGCATTGGTGCGGGCGCAATCGTCGATGCCGATTGTCCGGGAAGAGATCTTTGCGCCCATTTTGTACCTGATGGAGTTCGAGGATCTGGACGATGCGATCGCGCAGCATAATGCCGTGCCGCAGGGGCTTTCAAGCGCCATCTTTACAGGCGGACTGCGGGCGGCGGAGACTTTCCTGAGCCACGGCGGGAGCGACTGCGGCATCGCCAATGTGAACATCGGCACGAGCGGCGCGGAGATCGGCGGGGCGTTCGGCGGCGAGAAGGATACGGGCGGCGGGAGGGAGTCCGGCTCGGACGCGTGGAAGGCTTACATGCGGCGGCAAACGGTGACGATTAACTGGTCAAACGAACTTCCTCTGGCACAAGGCATTCAATTTGACCTATGATTTAACCTTGTGGCCGCGTCGCCCTTACTTGGCATGCATAAATACGTAATCTGTGGACCGCAGGGGTCCGGCAAAGGAACGCAGAGTGAGTTACTCTGCCGGGACTACGACCTCGTGCATATTTCGATCGGAGAGATTTTCCGGTGGAACGTGAAACATCATACGAAGCTGGCGGCGCGCATCAAACGCATCACGGATGCCGGGATGCTGGTGCCGGATGAGGTGGTGGAGCGCGTGGTGCGCGAGCGGATGGACCAGCACGATTGGAACTACGGCTTCGTCCTGGACGGCTTTCCGCGCACTCGGGCGCAGGCGGAGTATCTGTTCGAGAATTGGAATCTGGATAAGGTGATTTATCTGGAGCTTTCCGATGAAGTGGTGTTTCAACGCGTGATGTACCGGGCGCGGATGGGGCAGGGGAGCGGGTTCACGAAGCGCGCCGACGATAACCCGGACGCGCTGATGATCCGGCTGCGGGAGTATCACGAAAAGACGAAGCCGCTGCTGGAACTCTATAACAAGCTGGGTATGTTGATTTCGGTGGATGCCAGTCGAAGTATTTCCGAAATTTATGCCGATGTGCGGCGGCAGTTGGGCGTGCCGGAAGTGCAGCGGGAGGAGCCGGTGGCCCTATAGAGGGTTAGTAGTGGTAGCGGGCCTGCAGAAATTCGATCTTGTCGTCAACGGCCCTGTAGACGAGCCGATGTTCCTGGGTTATCCGTCTTGACCAGCAACCGGCGAGCAAGTAGCGAAGCGGTTCCGGTTTTCCAGGACCTTGAAACGGATCCCGTAAAATGGCCTCGACAAGATCCAGGATCTTCAGGGCGGTGTTGCGGTCGGTCTTTACCCAAAAACGCAGGTCGTCGCGAAATTCGGGATGAAAAATTGCGCTCGGCTTACTTTCCCGGGACACCCAGGATCTCCCGCCTTAACTGCTCAATGTTGGAGGGCTTCGGCGCGCGTTTCTGAGACCGCCGGACGGCCGCCAACAAGCGCTTGGCGTTTTTTGGAGACCGAAGCAGGTGCGCTGTCTCTATCAGTCCGGCGAGTTCCGCGGCGGGGATAAGCGCCACGTCTCTTACGCCCTTTCGGCGTACGATTACTATCTCCTGCCGATCGACCACCTGGTCCAAAACAGCGGCAAGATTTTCACGCAGGGATGTATACGTGGTTTCTGTCGGCATGGGCCTCCGTCTTCGATTGTACAGCTATTCTGTACGTCCCCATGTGCGTCACGCGGTTCCGCAAGCGCGCAAAGGCCGGTCGCGGCCCCCACCCATTCCCGAACTCTCGCCCCACCCCAGCCGCGACCGAGTCCGTTTTGCGCGGGTTCCTCAAGAGCGCAGGAACCGCGGCCGCGGTTCCGTCCGGGAAGGGACTCGCCCCGGTCTCCGTCGTTACCGAGCCACGACCGTAAGGGAGTGGTTGGCGCGCCCGTAATGCCCAAACTGGGGCCGCAAGCCGCGAGTTCCTCAAAAAACTGAGCGGATCTCGACCGCCGCCTCGAGAACATACTCCCCGCTCACCCGCTAAAACAAAGGCCCGCCGCGAACCTCCACCGTGCGCGCGCCACGCTCGTTAACGGTAATGACACCGTCCTTATAACTGACGTTCTGAACGCCTTGCCAATTGGCCGGAGTCGCCGCGAGGAAGGCCACATAGCTGCGCGTTGTAGACTCGCCCGCGTCGAGAAAAGCGACCAGCTTACGGCCGAAGATGGTTCCTTTTTCGATCAGCGCGCCGAAGGGTTGATGTAGACCGGTGGTGCCGAATTCGAGGCCGCGGGCGAGCGGCTTCTTACCGTCGTCGACATGGCGCCAGGCGTTGAACCACGGATACTCGGAGGTTCGCCAGATGTAGCCGAGAACGAGGTTGTGCGTGGGGCTTGACGCGGTGGCCCAGCCGACCGGTTCGTCGACGACGTAGCTGACGACGTTGGGCATGGGATCGTTCGTGAGCATGCGCATGTTCACGGCTTGACCTTCGCGCAGGGCTTGCGGCCAGAAGACGCCTGGCTCTTCCGGCGTGGGCATGGGAGAAGACTGCATAAAACCGCGGCTCGCGTTCGAATCGACCAGCGTACGCTCATCGAGAAACGGCGGGCCAATGGTGGGATGCTGCACCATGTTGTAGACCTTGCCCATTTTGTTTCGATTGGTAACGGTTTCCTCGACCTTGAGAACGGCGTCCGCGCCGATGAAACTCGCGCGGCGGCGGACATCGAGGCCGGCCATGGGAAGGGACGCGGACATGACGGTTTCGGCGGATGTCGAGGCGTCGACCTTCCAGGGGACGCGCGTGGCTTCGCCGTGATAGGGAACGCCGGCGGCGAGTTCGCCGGGCGACGGCTGGCCCCAGCGATCAAGGCATAGAAAGTGGGCCATGGGGCGGAGTTTGGAGTCTTTGTCGGCGGGACCGAGCCAAGCCAGCGGGTTCAGCCCGCCTTTCATTCGGAACGTGACCAGGGATCCGCCGCCCAAATCGAAGATAGCTTCGGCGGCGCCGTTACGAATTTCGATGGTCGGCCGTTGCGCGAATAGGAGCGGCGCAAGAGCGGCGGCGAGGAGGAGGAAGCGCATCGTTAAACCTTGGGCAGGCGGGTGGAGTGGCGCGCGACCATAAGCCAATTCTTGCCTTTCTTCACCCACACTTGGAGTACGGCAATGTCGAAGCCCAGCGGTTCGACGCGCATGTTCATGTCGACGAGCGCCGTGTCGTCGTAGACGCGGATTTTGACGTCACGGTGGGTGTAGGTGGGCTTCCCCTTCACCAGCGCGGCGACGCATTCGGCTTTGTTCTCAAACTTGGCGCTGGAGTGGCCATACTTCAGATCTTCGCCGAGGAGGGCGTTAAGCGTCGCGGCATCGCCTGCCTTGGCGGCGACGTTGAATTTGTCGAGATTGGCCTTGATGGTTTCTTCGATTGTGGCGGCGGGCAAGGCAAACGCGGCGGCGAATAGCAATAGCGCGAGTTTCATGGTTTAACGACACTATCATTTCGATAGGCTTCAATCAATGCGCTGTTATCGCTTTCGGCGTACCCGAGCGCTTCGGCCGCCGAGAGAATTAAGCTGTGGGCTTCCGTAAGCGGCAGCACCAGGCCGTTCTTCGCGGCTTCGCTCAGAATAAGGCGGACATCCTTGTGATGCTGCGCGAGGCGCGCTTCGGGAATGTACTCCCGATCGATCATCTTGGGCCCTTTGCGCTCCATAATGCGGGAGGCGGCGGGGCCGGACTGAAGGATATCCAAAGCCTGCTGGAGCGGCAGGCCGCGGCGTTCGGCGAAGGCGAGCCCTTCGGCGAGAGCGGCGCGATTTAGGCCGAGAACCAGATTGAACACCAGCTTCATTTGCGCCCCGGCGCCGGGCGGGCCGCAATGGAAGATTTTGTCGCTGAGCGTTTGAAGCAAGGGACGGTTTGCTTCGAAATCCGCCAATTCGGCGCCAGCCATAAGGATTGCCGTACCGGCGCGCAGTTGGTCGCTGGAGCCGCCGATGGTGACGTCGAGATATCGGATTTGCTTGCCGGCGAGGCGGCCGGCGAAGTCGGCCATTTCGGCGGGGTCGCCGGTGGTGGCGTCGATAATGGTCCGCGGGCCTTCGATTGATTCAAGGAGCCGGGCCGTGTGCCGCGAGTCCGGGAGACAAACGATTAGCGTTGACGCTTTCCCCAACACCGCGGCCGGCGACGCGGCGAGATCGGGACGCGCGGGATCGTAGCCCATCCACCGCCGGCCGGCGGCGGTAAGGCGGTCCGCGATCGCCGAGCCGAGCAGGCCGACGCCAAACAGGCCGACGGTCACTTCTGGTTCTTCAGCCATTCGTCGTAGCTATGCTTGCGCGGGCCGGTGTATTGAATGGTGTCGAAGAAGGCCGCGTCGCCGTTCATGCGCGGGTCGCCCTCCTCCTTCAAAGTCTTCTCCATGCGGTCGCGCAGCGTGCGCATCGTCAGGGCGTGCGTGCGGTCCGTAGCGAGGTTTTTCATGCAGTCGGGGTCTTCGGAGACGTGATACAACTCTTCGGCGGGACGCTTGCCGAAGGAGAGTTTGTAGAACTCGTCGAAACCGGCGATGAGCATCGTTTTTGTGGGCGAGTCGTCGACGTTTCTGTAGCCGGTTTCGGGATTGCCGGCCGGCCAGGCGTCGGGCGTGTAGTTGCGGACGTACAGCCATTCCTTCGTGCGGATGGCGCGGACGGGATAGCCGGCGTCGTTTGGGCTGCCTAGGTCGTGGCGCTCCTTGGCGACGAGCATGGTGTCGCGCGTGGCGTCGACACTCCCGGATTTGTTGGACTTCAGCACGTCGAGAAAACTCTTGCCGGTCATCGTTGGGGCCTTGGGAACGCCCGCCAATTCCAGGAAAGTGGGGGCGAAGTCGCGGGTATTGATGAAGTCGTCGACGGTGCGTCCGGCGGGAATGTTCTTGCCCCAGCGGACGGCCAGCGGGATGTGGAAGCCGTGTTCGTAGATCTGCCCCTTAACGCGCGGGAAGGGCATGCCGTGGTCGGACGTGACCAGGATGAAGGTGTTGTCGAGTTCGCCGGTGGATTCGAGTTTGGCGAGGACGCGGCCCAGGTGGCGGTCGATCCATTCGACTTCCAAGGCGTAATCGAGCATGTCGCCGCGGACGATGGCGTTGTCGGGAAAATACTTGGGCACCGTGACTTCGGCTGGGTCCTTGCCGGCGCGGATGCCGGAGCCGTCCTCGTATTTTCGATGCGGCTCCTGGAAGCCGAGCCAGAAACAGAAAGGCTGGTCTTTGTTGGGGCGTTGTTCCAGGAAGAAGTCGAAATTGGCGGCGTAATCGACATTGCTAATCCCGTTGGCGGGCGGCGCGTTGCGGTGCTTCATGAACGCGGGCCCGGCGGGGTTGTGCTTGAAGCCGGTGGATTGGAAATCACCGGGTCCCCAGCCCTTGCCGGTGTGGCCGGTGAAGTAGCCGGCTTTGTCCAGCGCGCTGGGGTAGACGGCGAAATCGTTGGGGAAAATGCTCATATGATTCACCGCTTCCTTCAACTGCCAGGAGTTGCGGCCCGTAAGGATTGTCGCGCGGCAGGGGCTGCACTTGGGGTTGGAGGTGAAGCAGTTGTGGAAAAGGACGCCTTCGCGGGCGACGCGGTCGAAGTTCGGGGTCTTCACCCATTTCGCGCCATACGCGCCCGCGTGGCCGTGGCCCCAGTCGTCGGCGATAACGAAGAGGATGTTGGGGCGCCTGGCGGTTTGGGCGGGAAGAGCGGCGGAGGCGAGGCCGAGTTGGCGCAGAAAATCGCGGCGGTGCATATGTATTACCATACAAAAATGCCGCCTTGGACCGACAGGGTGAATCGTCTGGTGCTGGGGGCTGTGCTGACCGCCTGTTCCGCGGGTGTGGTGCACGCGGAACCCGCCGCTTCCTCCTGCGCCGTCGACAAGCGTTGCCACGCGCTCCGGGACTTCTTCCTTCGCTATAACAGTCCGCTGGAGAAACTGGCGGTGGTGTTCGTGCGGGCGGCTGACGACAACCGGTTGGACTGGCGGCTTTTGCCGGCGATCTCGATGGTGGAAACCACCGGCGGCAATCATGGAACGCGCAGCAACGTTTTCGGCTGGAATTCGGGAAAGACACGATTCGCCTCGGTGGAAGCGGGAATTCTATTTGTAGCGGAGCGGCTTGCGAGGTCGCCGATCTATGCGGGGCGGACGGCCATGGGCATCCTGCGAAAGTACAATCCGGCGCGGGAAGCGTATCCCCAGAAAGTGACGCGCTTCATGATGGAGCTTTCGAACGATCCGGTGCATTGACCGATGTACGAGATTCGACTTTTGGCGGCGGAGGATGCGCCGGCGTTTTGGGAGTTGCGGCTGGA
This sequence comes from Bryobacteraceae bacterium, assembly GCA_046155405.1. Classification (GTDB taxonomy): domain Bacteria; phylum Acidobacteriota; class Terriglobia; order Bryobacterales; family Bryobacteraceae. The sequence continues at coordinate 29,274 of JBJXFL010000127.1, forward strand.
GGCGCTGTCGACGGCGCCGGAGGCGTTTGGGGAATCCGCCGAGGAGCATCGGGCGACGACCGTCGAGTCATTGGCGAAACGGTTGCGGGATGGAAGCGTCGACAGTTTCGTGGTGGGCGCGTTTGACGCGGGCCGGTTGGTTGGGACGGCGGGTTATTATCGCGACTGGCGCGCGAAGCGGCGGCACAAGGGTCACATTTGGGGAATGTATGTGACACCGCGATTAAGAGGGCGGGGCGTCGGTGAGGCGCTGTTGGCGGAAGCGCTCCGTGTTGCGAAGGCGGGGGTGGGGTTGCGGTCGATATTGCTGTCGGTTTCGGAGACGCAGCCGGCCGCGCGGCGTCTGTATGAGCGGTTGGGGTTCAGGTTGTATGGCCTTGAGCCGCGAGCGCTGCGGGTGGGCGACCGCGATCTGGACGAGGAACTATTAGTCCTGACGTTATACTGACGGAACCTTAATATGGAGACCAATGATGCGCGTGAGCTCGGGAAGTTCGGCTACGCTCAGGAACTATTCCGGAGCATGGGCGGGTTCTCTAACTTCGCCATTTCCTTCTCCATCATTTCGATTCTGACCGGGGCGGCGACGCTCTATGGGTATGGGCTGGAAATGGGCGGACCGCTCCAGATGACGCTGGGTTGGCCCATTGCGACGTTCTTCACGCTGGCGGTGGCGGCTAGCATGGCTGAATTGTGCTCGGCATATCCGACGGCGGGGGGAATGTATCACTGGGCGTCGGCGCTGGGAGGGCCTGTGACGGGATGGCTGGTCGCGTGGCTGAATATCATCGGCCTGGTGGCGGCGCAGGCGGGGATTAACTATAGCTGTGCGCAGTTCATCCTGCCGTTTCTGGACATACCGGCGACACCGGTGAATGTCTTTTCCATGTTCGCGTTCACATTGGCCGTCCAGGGAGTTTTGAACCATTATGGTGTCGGACTGGTGGCTAAGTTAAATGACGTAAGCGTCGTGGTTCATATAGCGGGAGTTATACTAATTGCGGGGTGTGTGTTTTTGCTCGCGCCCACGCAGCCGGCCTCGTTCCTGTTACAGGCGGTAAATAGTAACGGGCGGTCGCCGTATGCGTGGGCTTTCCTGTTGGGGCTGTTACAAGCGCAGTGGACTTATACGGGATTTGACGCTTCGGCGCACATGGCGGAGGAGACGGCGGACCCCAGGAGAACGGCCCCATGGGGAATTGTGCTTTCGGTTGCTGTGGCGGGCGTGGCGGGGTATTTGCTCCTATTGGCTTTAACGATGGCGATTCGCAGCGTTCCGGAGGCTTTGGGCGCCAGGGACGCGGGTGGGAATGCGATTCCGGCGGCGATCGCGATCTTGCAGACGGCGTTGGGGGCGAAACTGGGAAACACGATGGCGGCGCTGGCATCGATGGCGATGTGGTTCTGCGGGTTGTCGTGCCTGACCAGCGCGTCGCGGGCGGTGTACTCGTTGGCGCGCGATAAAGGGATGCCGTTTCCAGACTTATTCAAACGAGTGAATCCGACGCACGGGACACCGGGACCCGCGATCTGGGCGATTGTCGCGGCCAGTCTGGCGGCGATGGCGTGGACGGGGATTGTCCCGATTGTTACTTCGCTGAGTACGGTGGCGCTGTATCTTTCGTATATCATTCCCGTCGTATTGGGCTACCGCGCGCGGAAGGCGAAGGGGAAGGGGAAGGGGAAGGGGAATTGGACGGGCATGGCGGTGTGGAATTTGGGTAAGTGGGGGCCTCTCGTGAATGTAGTGGCGATCGGGTATGGATTTGCCGCGTGTATTATCTTAGTCATGCCGCCGAATGAGTTAGCCGGGAAGACGCTGGCGGGGGTTTTGGCGGGTTTGTTTGTCGTGTACTTTTTGGCGGTGAAGAAGACGTATCGCGGACCGGAGTGGGCGGAGTGATGGGCCGGGCTTGGGGCGCGGAAATGGCATTTGACATTGGGTTGCACCCAATGGTATGATCCAAATATGAGTACTACGGTAACGCTGGACAAAGCTGGCCGAGTGGTTATCCCCAAGGCGTTGCGGGACGAGATTCATTTGGACGCCGGTGACGAGTTGGAACTGTTGGCGGAAGGGGAAACGCTAACTCTGCGACCGGTTCGCGCGGCCACGCGGCTGCGGAAGAAGCAAGGAATTTGGGTATTCGGCGGTGGAGAGCGCGTCACCGCCGCCGAGACGGACGCGGTGCTCCGCAGTATACGGGAACAGCGAGACCGGCGCAACCGCGGGGATGACCGGTGAAGGCTTTTTTAGACACATCGGTTCTGATATCGATTTTCTACCCCGATCATGAACACCATCAGCGCAGCATGGATGTCCTTCTTCGCCACTCCAAAGGCGAGGTCTGCTGTGCGGCCCACAGTCTTGCCGAGGTCTATGCAGGACTGACGGCGATGCCTGGCAAAAAGCGCGTGAGCGGCGATGAGGCGGTGCTATTCCTGCAGAATATTCGAGAACGAATGACGCTAATCAGTCTTATCGATACAGAGTATTTTTACGTGGCGGAGGCGGCGGCTTTGCTGGGCCTTACTAGCGGCGCGATCTACGACTTGATCCTCGGCCAATGCGCGGAGAAAGCCGGTGCGAGGACTATCTATACCTGGAACCTCAAACATTTTCTGCGGTTGGGACCCGCAATTGCCTCTCGCGTGAAGACGCCTTAGTAACCAGTCGCCGGTACCCGGCGTGTTGTTGGCCCGCGGGCGAACAAAGACTTCAGATTCCGTTGAGCGTGAGGGTCTAGTCTACTATAATCTGAGTGATATTCCCGCCGCGCATTGAGCTGTCGGGCGAGATCCTGGAGAGAACCATTATGAAAAAAACGCTTATTTCATTGGCGGCCTTATTGGCGTGCGGCGCTACGCTATCCGCTCAGCCCGCTTCGCCGGCGGACCAGATCGCTTCCGCCGTTCTGGCGGCGCCGGCGGATCGGAGGGAAGCGGCGACGGTACTCGGCTACAACGAGAAGGCCGAAGTGGTGACCCTGCGACCGGGCACGAACGATTTGATTTGTCTTGCCGACGATCCGGCGGTGAAGGGAATCAGCGTCGCTTGTTATCACAAGGATCTGGAACCGTTCATGGCGCGAGGGCGGGAGTTGGCGGCAAAATACAAGGGCAAGGATCGGCATGAGCAGCGGTGGAAGGAAGTGGACGAGGGCAAGGTGAAGATCCCCCGGGAAGCGCGGATGCTCTATGTGCTTACAGGTACGAGTTTCGATGCGGCGAAAGGGGAATTGGCCGATTCGTATTTGCGCTGGGTGGTCTACTCGCCGTATGCGACGCCGGAGTCCACCGGACTATCGACCAAATCCGGCAGTGCGCCTTGGCTGATGTATCCGGGCACGGCCGGCGCGCACATCATGATCAGCCCGCCGCAACCGAAGAAGTAGTTGGAGCCGGTCCAGCTTAAGTCCGCGCGCCGGAGAGCGCGTCGGTCGGCGCGAGTCCGTCGTGCGTGTGTTCCCTAGAAGCGCAAAGGCCGGTCGCGGCCCCCCGACCGTTCACGAACTCTCACCCAACCCCCAGCCGCGACCGAGTCCGTTTTGCGCGAGTTCCTCAAGAGTTGTAAAGAAGTGTTAGGAATCAGGCGCGGGAGGAACGGGGCTTGACGGAGCCGCGTCGGAATGGGCGTGACCATCACGCGCAGAATCTTCCTTGGCGCGGCTTCGCTCGCTCCGCTGGCCGCTCGAAACTGGGAGCGCGCGCCTTTCCCCGAATGGACTGAGGAGTATGTGGATCGGTTGCTGACGGACTCGCCGTGGGCGAAATCGCTGACAGTTCCATTCCGCTTCTCGGCGCCGGCGCGGCGGCCGCTCGTCGTCTCCGAATATGCGCAGATCGGCGAGCCGCTTGGGCTGCCGAAAGGTTGGCCGGGTTCAAGCGGACCCGGCACGGGACCGGCGAATCGCACGCCGAGAATAGACGACGGCAACGCGCCGCCGGTCCAGACGGAGATCTATTTAACCACCCGCTGGTCGTCGGCGCTGCCGATGCGTCAAGCGCTCGCGCTCCATCAATTTGGCCGCGGTGGATTAAATAGTGCGAAAGCAATGGAGTTGCTTCGCGAAAATGACGCGGAGTACGTCCTTGATGTCGCCGGCTTTCCAGCGGGCATGATACCGCAGGGCGTGAGGCGGTTTGAAGCGGAGTTGTTGGCATCGGCGACGTTACTGGTAAAAGGGCGGAAGGCTGTTCGCGCGACGGCGTCGAGGGTGCCGGAACATGGCAACCATTTGGTTGCCACATTGCGATTTCCGCGGTTGGAGAACTTATCCGACGGCGACGGGTTATTAGATTTTTCCGCCGAGGCGGGGCCAATGGAGATTCATCAAAGGTTCAAATTACGCGATATGAAGTATAAGGGCCGGCTGGAGCTATAAAACATGCGATCCGGATTCGTTTTACTGCTGTTCGTGGCGCAATTCGCTTTTGGGGAAGTTGTCCCCGGGCGTTATATTGTCGAACTGACCGGCGACTCCGTGGTCGACCACGTCATGCGGCAGCGAGGGCGGCCGGGAATGCGTGGCGGCGCGGCCGCCGCACGGCGGACGGCGGTGCGATCCGAACAGGAGCAAGTGCGGCGGCGGATGGGATCCACGGTGAGTGTTTTGGGAAGTGTGGATACCGTCGGGAACGCATTGTTCGTTGCCGTGGATGACGCAGAGGCGGGGCGGTTGGCCGGGCTGCCGGGCGTGCGGCGCGTATTGCCGGTGCGGTTGGTGAAACGGCTGTTGGATCGGGCGGTCGTGGTGAATAAGATCACGGAAGCTTGGAATCAGATTGGCGACGATAAGGCCGGCGAGGGCGTGAAAATCGCCATCATCGACACTGGTGTGGACAGTGGCCATCCCGGTCTCAGCGACGGGGGGCTGGCGCCGCCGGCCTCCTTTCCCAAGACCAACGCGGCTTCGGATGAGGAATTCACGAGTGGCAAAGTGATTGTGGCGCGCAGTTACGTGAACCTGTTGGCGCGGCGCGACACCGATAATTCGGCGCGCGACCGGGTTGGCCATGGCACGGCGCTGGCGGTGGCGGCGGCGGGAACCCGGACGGCTGGCCCGCTGGCGACGATTCAGGGTGTGGCGCCGCGGGCCTATGTCGGCAGTTATAAAGTGTTTGGTAGTCCGGGCGTGAACGATGGGGCGACGAATGCGGCGATTCTAAAGGCGATTGACGACGCCGTCGCCGATGGGATGGACATAATCAACCTGAGCCTGGGCGGCGATATAGCCTCGCGCCTGGAAGAGGATCCGATGGTTGAAGCGGTGGATAGGGCCGCCAAGGCGGGTGTGCTGGTGGTCTGCGCGGCGGGGAACAACGGCCCCGATTTTGGCACGATTTCGTCGCCGGCGACGGCGAGGTCGGCGATTGCCGTGGGCGCTACGCGCAATGACCGGACGTTTGGCGCGAGCGTGGAGATTGACGGTATCGGCCAAGTGCTGGCGCTACGGGGAAGTGGCGTAGCCCCGGATAACCCCGTTGCGGGCCCGTTGATGGATGTTGCCTCCCTGGATGAAACGGGCCTAGCCTGCGCGACGCTGCCATCGGGGAGTTTGACCGGTAACGTGGCTCTGATTTTGCGTGGAACGTGCACGTTTGAAACGAAACTCAACAACGTGCAACGGGCTGGCGCGGTGGCGGCGATAGTATACGCGACGGCGGCGGCGCCGGATCCGCTGCCCATGGACGTCGGCCCCGCCACGCTGCCGGCGGAGATGATCAGTCACGCCAACGGTTTGCTGGCCAAGGCGCGAGGGAATGGCGCGCTAGTAGTACTCCGCTTCACAATCGGCGCGGTGGCGCAGGAGTACGACCGGATTACGCCGTTTTCCGCGATCGGACCGAGCGTCGATTTGGCGATCAAGCCGGAACTGGTCGCCGTTGGCGGGAGCTTTTATGTGGCCACGCAGAACTTTGACCGTAATGGCGACTTGTACAGCGCGGATGGATTTGCCTTGGTGAATGGCACGAGCTTTTCCGCGCCGCTCGTGGCCGGGGCGCTGGCGTTACTGAAGAGTGCGCGGCCGGGCCTGACGGTCGACCAATACCGTTCGCTGATTATTAACTCGGCGACATCGGTTATCGATTTGATCGGCGCGGGCGCAACGATCCAGAAAATGGGCGCGGGACAGTTGCATCTGGGCGCGGCATTGCGGGCGCGCGTAGCGGCCGTGCCCGCCACGTTGAGTCTGGGTACCGGCGCTACGGCCGCGGCGACGCTACGCGTGGAAAACCTTGGCGGAGAGACGGAGCTCTATGCCGTTTTGGTGGAGCCGCGCGGCGGCGGTAATGCACCCGTGGCATCATTGAATACGCTGCAGATTGCGGCGGGACAGGGCGGCGAATTGACGTTGGCTATGAATGGTTCCGGACTAAACGCGGGCGCTTATGAGGGCTTTGTGAAGATCACCGGCGCGATATCGGGAACCGAGATTCGGGTCCCATATTGGTACGCGGTGAAGGGCACGGAACCTGCGGCGATTCCGCTTCTGGCCCAGACGGCGACCGGGCGCGGGAACGCTCAGTTGCGCAATGCGATCTACTTTCGGGTAACCGACGCGGCCGGTGTGCCGATAGCTGGAGCGCAGTCGGAGGTTGCGGCCGTGGAAGGCGGCGGGAACGTGCTTGGCATTAACTCCCTGGACGCGGAGTCACCCGGTCTGTTCGGCGTGACAGTGCGACTAGGGCCGGGCGCGGGCGTGAACACATTTCGCGTGAAGGCGGGCGAGAAGACACTGGACGTCAACATCACGAGTCAGTGACCTTCGCGTAGTAAAAGAACACGCGGGTAGGCTCTACGGCTTGATGGCGACTACGGTTCGACCTGGTGTGGCGGCGCCGCCGATTTGAAGTTCCACTTCACATTCACCTTCGGGCAATCCCGGCGGCATGACGGCGTTCACCTGATAGAGACCGACAAAACCGGCGATGCCGGAGAACTGGACGTCCGTCGGCGCTCCGCAGACGTAGAGTTTCGGTTTCTCGGTAGTGCTGGAGACGCCGGTGAACACGCGCTCTGCGGGAACAAGCTGCTCGGTTGGTCCGAGACCGGTGAGGAAGAACAGAACCGTGTCACCGCTTTTCGCGGGGCGGCTTGCGACGGCCTCTCCGTAAAATCTATCCGGCGCTAAAACCACTCCGTCGGGAAACACGGCTGCTGGATACTTTTCATTCGCTTTGAAGAATCCGGGAGCCGTGCGCTGAAGCGTCGTGGTCGTGGTAGCGCTGCCGTAGAGGGTCGTGACCTCAGTCTGAACGATGCCCAATGCTTCATCGTTCGGCGCGATGAAATTCACCTGTTTCGGCGAAACGTAGTTGATTGCGGCTCGTCGTCCATTGACCTTGATCTGCACTCCGCCGAGTACGAGCGGAAAGGGTCCGTTACCGAAAATCGATCCGCTCCAGTCCTTGGTTTCCTCGGCCAAGTTCTCGCCGTGGACGGTGGCGAATGACCCCGACACGATAGTCGGCGCGAATGACGCACCGTTCACCACGGACAGGATCCTGGGGCTGGCGCCGTTGACGGCGTCGTCTCGGACTTCTAACTCGCTAACGGTTCCAATAAACCCTTGGCCGCCGCTACCCATCGAACCGAGATGAAGCGCGGGCACCCTGGTGTTGTTCACGGTGACGGCTGGACGGCGAGTGGTTTGCTTCAGCGCGATGGCCTTCCCGTTAAGAATGAGGCGCATGGTTCCCGACGCTGCACCTCTCGGAAAGACAAGCGAGCCGATGAGTTCATAATCCGTATTCAGATCGATAAACGCTTCTGCCCTGATGGGAATTTCGGTGAAGGGGCCAAAGGGGATCACTTGGTCGCGGTCGGCGGAACTGGAGGAAACCCGAAACACGGGACGCATTCTGCCGTTCGGGTCGTTCTCAAGGTACAGGTCGTAGACCTGGTTCAAGGTCGAGTCTCGAAGTTCGAAGAGTCGAAAGCCGAAGGTGCCGGGCGGAATAAGCGAAGTGACGCGGAACTTGGCGCGAAGGGTGAGGTTCTCGGCGTTTACGAGCGCGGGATTGTACGGTGCGACGAGACCTTGAGGAGTTCCACCAAACTGAATCACTCGGGCTGTTCCACTCTGGGCGCACCTTGGTGCCGTCTGTTGGTTTTGAATGACATTCGGTGTGGCGTTTAGTCGAAGGGCACCGGCATCCGGGGCCACCGCGATGTTCTGCCCGACAGTGCAAGCACCTGCGGACCATGAGGCGGCAACGGCTGGGTAGACGATCGGGATCGTGCTGGCCAGCGCGGCCAGCGACAGAATTCTTGTCATGTGCGTGTTACTCCACTCCGGGATCATGGAGAAGCAGGCGAGCCGCGAGGAATCGAGGCGGAAACCAATGTGAAAGGGAACCGGCGGCCTAATTTTCGGGGCAGCACTTCTCTGTGAGAAGACAAGTGTGCCAGAGAGGGTATCTAAGATTCATCGCCCATATGGGCGAGACTCGCGCTAGAAAAGAGACGGACCAGTTTGGCCTGACGGCTGGTCCCGGTCTTTCGAAAGATTGCCGCAAGCTGGGCCTTGGCAGTGTTCCGCGTGACGCTGAGTTTTTCCATCACGCGGTCCAGCGCGCCAAGTTCCAGAAGCGCTACAACGAGTCGTATCTCTGCTTTGGTGAGCCCCAAGTGCTCCCCGAGTGCCCTCGTCGCCGCCTCGTGACTGTCATGAGGATTGACTACGGTGAGCATTACGCTCGCGCGTCTACCGGAGAAGGGATCTCGATTCGGGCGAAGGGGCTTCACAACGCCAATCATTTCCTTCGCGTCGGTTGTTCGAAGGCTGATCATGGCTGGCTGTGAAACCTGCGTCCGGCTGACTCGGGCTATGCACTCGGAGAAATGCCTCCGGCTCTGCATGTGAAGGGCACGCAAGTAACCGTTTTGAAGACCGAGGACGGTGCCACTAGCAATGAGGGCCTGTGCGCGATCACTCATCTCGATAAGGCGAGCCTCGGCGGTGAGAAGGAGGATCGGCGGAGCTGACGTTTTGAATCCAGCCTGGATTTCTTTGGCACCGTTTAATCGCTCATGAATGGTCATGCCGCGATGGAGGTGAGGGACCAGAAGGCGCAGAACCGAGGCTTCCGACTCCTGGTATGCGCCGCGCCGTTCTCCGCGCTGCAAGCAGAGGTAAAGGAGTTTGTCGGAATCAAAGCGAATCTCCGTACACAGGGAGTGCGTCACATCGTTTCGTTTTCCCCAATCCGTGTAGAACTCCGTCGCCCGAAGCTCGTTCAAAGTGAGGATTGCCTCGCCCGGAACCACCGGACCACGAGAAATGCTTGTCTTCGCGATGCCCATCCACGGGTTGATCGAGGCGTAGCGTGCAAAGTAGAGATCCATCTGGGCCGGGTCATACCGTGCCCATGCTCCAGAAGATTCGTTTTTTCTGAAATCGTGACGAAGAACGGCGGCACCGTGAGAACGTGTCAAGTCGGACACGGACATCAGGAAAGCGTTCCACCGGCTGGGATCTTCAGCCGCTGCGTAGAGATCTACAAGAAGTGCCGACAATCTTGATTCTGTCACTGGCGTCCGCGCCCCAATCTGCGGGAAAGCTGCTTTGGATGTGCCGAAGTACTTCCGTCATTCCGGAAGTGTATCCCTCAGAATAGCCTAACTTGGACTATTCCAGAACCGACTTTGATCCTGAAGATTCGGTCTGGTGGAAAAGAGCATCTCATCTCGCGACTACAGGGTGTTCCTTCGAACGCTGCAAGCCGCTCGCAAAGCAAAGGGAGTCACGACGTAAGTGGTGATGGGTCTCGCCGCGCCACTTTTGAGACAGGCACGCGACGCGCCGGGGGTGGTTGTAAATAAAAGGTCGAGTGCCAGGCCGGTAAAGACAAGCTCGTTCCGCTCATCGAGAATCAAGGAGTTGATGTTGGCGCCATTAACGCTAGAGCTCCATAGCGACACTCCGGCGGGACTCAGTTTCTGGATGACACTTGCCGGCTGAGTGACTGTATAGCGTAGCTGGAAGGTGGCCACATAGGCGCTGCCCGATGCGTCCACCGCGACTCCCCCGACTACAAAGTATGTAGGGAAACTGGTCGCGTAGAGGACATGCGACCCATCGGCGGTAAGGCGGGTAACCGTCATGGTCATTGGCCCGAGGGTAATGGGGCCGGTAGCGGCCAGATACAGGCTGGCGTCCGGCCCGAGGGCCATCGCCGCTCGTCCAAGACCAGGGCCAGGGCCAACGATCGGGCTATCGAGGACGGTATATCCGACGAGCGTGGAAAGGAGAAGCTGTCGCAGTTCGCCGTCGAACTTGGCGATGAACGACGCGGGGACGCCGGAGGTCTGGTACGCGCCAGGCGTGGTTGGGAACGGCGCGGATCGCGCGGAGCCTGCAATGTAGATGTGGCCCGCTCCTTCGAAAACAAGCGACTCGATCAAGTCTGCGTCTTTGCCGCCGAAGTAAGTGGCTCGGGATATGGTCGCGCCATCCGGCGTGAGGTGGGCGAGGAAGAGACTGGCCGGTAGTGGCTGATAGCCCTGACGGTTGGGCAGTAGGTTTGTGGAAGTTGTATTGCCGGCGACGATAAGGTTGCCATTACGGGCAAAGGCGATGGCGCTGATCAGGTCGGTGCCATTGCCGGCGAAGTAGGTAGCCCAGACGAGCGTGCCGTTTGGCGCGACCTTGGCTAGGAAGGGGGTGGGCTTA
>JBJXFL010000130.1:0-97406 GCA_046155405.1 Bryobacteraceae bacterium
ACATATGCCTTCTTCTCTTCCCAAACACAATTTGTAGTGAAGACTTTTGAGGCTCCGTGCTGCAAAGACAGGTACTTATTCTTCAAACTGCGGAAGTTGGGTTAGTGGTCGATTAGTGGAGCCGATAGAGGGCCGCGTGAGTGCGCAGGAATATGTCGCCGTTGGAGATCGCGACGGACGAATTGGAGCGTTCGTCCACGGATCGTGCGTGTTCCACCTTGCCGGTGGCGGCGTCGGCAATGAACAATTCACCGGTTTGGCTGAAAACATATAGTTTGCCGCCGTTCAAAACGGGCGACGACCAGACGGCGCCGGCCCCCTCTTTTCCAGCCATTCGCGCGGTCCATTCCACCTTGCCGGTTTTGAGATCCATGGCTTCGGCGATGCCGCCAGTGTCGATTGTTATGATTCGCCCCCCGGTTATGACGCCGGAGCCGATCCACTGGCGGCCCCGTTCGCGATGCCATAGACGATGGCTGGCGGTCACGTCGCCTTCGCCGCCGGGCTTGACGGCCAGAGCGGGGCCGCTAAAGCCGGAGGCGGCGAAGATGACGCCGTCAGCGTAAATTGGCGAAGGATAGACGAGATCGCCCAAACCGCGGCACGTCCAAAACAATTTGCCGCTGGCGGGATCGTAGGAGCTGATTCGTCCGGGCAGTGATAGCAGGACTTCCTCCCGCGCGGGCGTCCGGATGACGACGGGCGTGGCCCAACTACCGTACATGTCGGCCGGCACCCAATTGGCGAAAGGCTTGCCTTGGCCGGGCGGGATTTCGTGCCGCCACAGGGTGGCGCCGTCGGCCTTGTTGACGGCGATGAAAAACGACCGTTCGCCGGGGCCGAAGTTCAAGAAGACTTTGTCGCCGTGAATGACGGGCGAAGTGCCATAGCCCCACGTATGCTTTTGCACGCCGAGGTCACGGCGCCAGAGTTGTTTGCCGTTCAGATCATAGGCGTGGAGGCCGGCGGAGCCGAACCAGACGACGACTATATTTCCGTCCGAGACGGGAGAGGCGGAAGCGTACGGGTTTGTGTCGTGGGTTGGTTCGGGATCGGGGTAGGAGACGGCGGCTTGCCAGAGTTGCTTGCCCGCGGCGCGATCGAAACAGAGCAAAAGGCGTTGACCGGCGGCCCGGCGAGCCTGCGTGACGAATACCTTGTTACCGACCACAATCGGGGTGCTATTGCCGGACTCGGGTAACGGCGTGCGCCACAAAATGTTCTTTTCGGTCCAGGCAGTCAGGGTTGGGTCGCCCGACTGGCCCATTTGAGAGCCGCCTCGCCAGGATGTCCAATCGGCGGCGGGAAGGGCGAGACAGATCGACAGGAAGGCGTAGCGCATAGCTTCTTAATCGTACGTCGAAAAGGAATCCGGGTTTCCGGGAGAGAAGGCGGCCGCATTCAAGAGTTCGAACGCCCGATATTTTTGCGACCTCGAGGCGCCCTCTGTCGGTGGGTGTCCAGGACGTGACGAATCGCGCTTTCGATATGCTATTCGCCATGTTTACCAGGCGCGGATGGCTGACTGCGTTGCCGATCCTGGCCGGATGCGGCCGGGGCGGACGAACGGTGATTGGCGTGATCCCGAAGGCGGTGGGGGATCTGTTTTTTGCCGCCGTCCATGCGGGAGTGCGGCGGGCGGCCCGGGAGTCGGGCGTGGAGATTGTGTGGAACGGGCCGAAAGACGAGACGGATCACGGGCGGCAGATTCAGATTGTCGACTCGATGGTGGCGCAGCGGGTGGCGGCGATTGCGATTTCGGCGACCGATGAGCGCGCTCTGCGGGCACCCGTGGAACGGGCGATCGCCGCGGGGATTCCGGTGACCGTTTTTGATTCCGGTGTCGAGGCCGAAGGATACGTGACTTTTGTGGCCACGGATAACTACGGCGCGGGCTGCACGGCGGCTCGGAAAGTGGCGGAGTTATCGGGGAAGAAAGGAAAAGTAGGAATGGTCATGCATAAACCGGGGGGCACGTCGACGATGTTGCGAGAGGAGGGGTTTCAGAAGACGATGGCCGCCGAGTTTCCGGACGTGGTGATTGCGGCGAGACTTTATGGAATGGCGGATCGGGCCAAGGCGCGCGGGGCGGCGGAGAATATGTTGACGGGGAATCCGGATATCGGGGCGTTGTTCGCTTCGAGCGAGGCGAGTTCGTTGGGCGCGATTCAGGCGTTGCAAAGCCGGGAATTGAATGGAAAGGTGCGGCTGATCACCTTCGACACGAGTTCGGCGCATGTCGAGGCGCTGGCGGGCGGGACTATCGACGTGATGATGGTGCAGGATTCGGCGCGAATCGGGTACGAAGCGGTGCGGTCGTTGACGGAAAAATTAGCGGGAAGGACGCCGGCGCGCCGGATGGATTTGCCGGTCCGTCTGGTGACGAAAGACATGTTGGGTCAGGCGGAGATCAAGGAGTTGATTTCGCCGAAGATGGATCTGTGAGAATAGGCGAATGGGCTTTTTAGACAATTTGGAAGACACGCTGAAGAATGCCGAGCGCGGGGCGGAACGGGAAGACGAGAAGTCGTCGAGCGTTTCCCGCGCGGCGGAGCTGGAGGCTTTGCGCGCGGCGGCTCCGCACGCGGAAGCGTTAAAAAAAAGCCCGTGGACGCAGGATCTGTTAACGCAGTGCGTGACATTGGGACATGGGCGGCGGCTGCGCGTGGGGATGGCGTGGATTGGGACCACGCTGCGGCTGGACGCTCGGGAGAAGCGGATGGATTTGCAGCCGACGGCCGCGGGAATCGACGCGATCTATTCCGTTGATGGCGTGGAAACGGCGCGGGAGGCGGTGGATTTGACCTCCGACCCGGCCACATTGGCGCGGAAGTGGCTGGCTACATCCTGACGACTTGGACTTCGAAGCGCTCCGGAGGCAATGAAGAGATGGGGTCGGGCGACATGCCGGACCAGGTATCGAAGGCCGAGTTAGCGACGGATGTATTGAGATAGATCAGGAATTGATCCGAACAGTACCCGAGCGGCGGCAAATGCCGGAAGGCGAGGCGCAGACCGATTGCCTTGTGAAGATCGACGCCACCGGTATCGATGCGCTTATCCTGCAACAGAGTAATAAAACTTGTGCGACCGGCATGGGGCCACACGTCGGGGCGCAAAAGCGCGCGGAGTTCGGTCCGGAGTTCGAAGGTCGTCTCGCATTGGCGGATCCATTCGAGAACGGAATCGCCCCATTTCCAGTGAGTTTTGAGACCCAGATACTGTTCCGAGAATTGGAGAGCCAAGTCGTAACGCCGGCGTTCGAGATCGAGTTCGTCCTGAGCCGTAGCGACGGAGAACGGAATCAGCGAGTCCGATTCGACCAGTTCGGCGGCCATCGTCATGACTTTTTCCAAGCGTTTACCGCGGGTCGCGGCGTCGGCGATTAGCAGCGGCGGCAGCTCGTGGGTCCTGTCACCCGCGATTTCTACAAACTTGCGGCTTCCAATGATGTCCATGTGGCACCTCGCTTCTGAACTTATCGGCAGCAATCGTGGCTTTCGTTAGTTTCTTGATTATACGGACGTTGCGGACTATTGCAAGTATTGTAAACATTTTGGCAGCAAGACGGCCGGAGTGCTGATGGACAAGGTCCGCGCTATCCTGAACATTATGGCTAACCGGCCCCCCGATTTCCTTACACGCCGCTCATTGGCGGCGCTTCCATTCGCCCTTTCCATTCCCATGAACGCATCCGACAGTTCCCTGCCCTCGCCACCCGTGGCCACGACCGTCCCCAAGACGATTACGCAACACGGGGAAACCCGCAACGAGCCGTATTTCTGGCTGCGCGAAAAGACGAATCCGGAAGTGATTTCCCATCTGGAAGCGGAGAACCGGTATTTCGAAGCCGTCATGAAGCCGGTGCAGGAGTTGAAGCAGACTCTCTACAAAGAGATGGTAGGCCGGATACAGGAAGTAGACCTTTCCGTTCCCGAGCGGCGCGACGATTATTACTACTACACGCGAATTGAGAAGGGGCAGAACTACCAGCTCTACTGCCGGAAGTATGAATCGCTGGACGGGAAGGAGGAATTGCTGCTCGACGGGAACGAACTGGCGAAAGGCCATAAGTATTTCCGGCTGGGTAACTATGCGGTGAGCCCTTCACACAAGTTACTCGCGTATTCGACGGATATCGAGGGAGACGAAGTATATACGACTTATTTCAAGGACCTGAAAACCGGGGCGACGCTTCCCGATCGGGTTCCCAACGTCTATTACGGCCTGGCATGGGGCAATGACGATAAGACACTTTTCTACACGACGCTCGATGCCGCCAAGCGGCCCTATCGGGTGCACCGCCATGTGCTGGGAACGCCGCTATCGGCCGATGAGGTCGTGTTCGAGGAAAGCGACGAGCGCTTCTACGTCGAGCTATCCACGACTAAGGACAAGAAGTACATCCTGATCTCATCCGACAGCAAAATGACTTCCGAGGTTCTTTATTTGGACGCGGATCGGCCGGGCGGGAAGTTTGCGCCGGTGGCCACACGGAAACAGGGAGTGCTTTACGGGGTCCGGCATCACGAGGGCGTGTTTCTGATCGTTCACAACGATGGGGCACAGAACTTTCAACTAGTTTCGGCGAAGGTGGGCGATTCGGCGCCGGATAAATGGCAGGTGGTGATTCCGCATCGCAAGGATGTGCTGCTGGAGGGGATTGAAGCGTACAAAGACTGGATGACTTTGACTGAACGCGAGAACGGATTGCGGCGGCTGCGAGTCAGGAAGTGGGATGGCGGTGAGGACCATATCGCCTCAATGCCGGAACCCGTTTATGCGGTACAGTTGACGGGCAATCCGAATTACGACGCGAAGACAATCCGGTTTACTTATCAATCGCTGGTGACGCCGCCATCGGTCTTCGACTACGAGATGGCCACGCGGCAGAGAACATTGAAGAAGGAGCAGCAGATACCGAGCGGCTATGACGCATCGCAGTATGCAAGCGAACGCGCCTTTGCGACAGCCGCCGATGGCGCGCGGATTCCAATCGCCATTGTCTACAAGAAAGGCTTTCAGAAGAACGGGAAGGCGCCGTTGTTGCTCTACGGGTATGGGTCGTACGGACTTAACTCCGAAGCGACGTTCAGTGCGGCGCGGCTAAGCCTGCTGGACCGGGGATTCGCGTTCGCGATCGCGAACATTCGCGGCGGATCGGAGATGGGCCGGTATTGGTATGAAACGGGTAAGCTGCTGTCGAAAAAGAGCACGTTCACCGATTTCGTTACCGCGGCGGAGCACCTCATAGCGGGCAAGTACACCAGCCCGCAGCGGCTGGCGATTATGGGCCGGAGCGCCGGCGGATTGTTGATGGGCGCGGTAGTAAATCTACGTCCGGAGCTGTTCCACACAGTGCTGGCGCTGGTGCCGTTCGTGGATGTGTTGAACTCCATGTCGGACGCGACGCTGCCGTTGACAGTGGGCGAATACGAAGAGTGGGGCAATCCGGAAGATAAGAAGTTCTACGACTACATGAAGAGCTATTCGCCCTATGACAACGTGAAGCGGGCGGCTTATCCAAACATTTTGGCGACGGGAGGACTGAACGATCCGCGGGTCCCTTATTGGGAGCCGGCCAAGTGGGTGGCGAAGATGCGGACGCTGAAGACGGACAAGAATCTGTTGGCGATGAAGATCAACCTGGGCGCCGGGCATTTCGGTAAGTCGGGACGTTATGCGGTCCTCGAGGAGACGGCCGAGGAATACGCGTTTCTGCTGATGACGATGGGGATTACGCGGTAAGTGGGATACTAAGAGTTTTCGACCATGAACGAATACTCGATTGGCGTTGACTTGGGCGGCACGAATCTGCGCGCCGCGGCGGTGGACCGGCAGGGCCGCGTTCTCCAGAAGATTTCGGTGGATACGAACTTTGAGGGCGGGCGAGATGCCGTGATCGGGGATATCGTCAACGGCGTGAATGAGCTGAAGCGGGAACTGGCGACGCAGCGGCTGGCGGGCGTCGGAATCGGCGTGCCCGGCTTCATTCTGTTGAAGGAAGGGTTCATCACGAACTCGAACAATTTGCCGTATTTGGAGAATTTCCCATTGCGCGATGCGATTGAACAGCGGTTGGGGACGCCGATCATTCTGGAGAATGACGCGAATGCGGCGGCGCTGGGCGAGAAGTGGATGGGCGCGGGGCGGGAGGTGGATGATCTGGTGTTGCTGACGCTTGGGACGGGCGTGGGCGGCGGGATCATCATGGACGGGCGCGTACTGCACGGGATGGACGGGATGGCGGGGGAGTTAGGCCATTTGACCATCGACCCATTCGGGCCGCCGTGCGGTTGCGGAAACCTGGGATGCCTGGAGAAGCTGGCTTCGGCGACGGCGGTGGAGAGCGCGGCGGTGCTGATGAGCCTAAGCGCGCATCCGCTGACGAGCAAGGAAGTTTACGAAATGGCGATGGGTGGAAACGTGAAAGCGCGGGCGATTTTTGGGCAGATGGGACGGGCGTTGGGCATTGGCCTGGCGACACTGATTAACACGTTCAACTTCCCGCTGTACCTGCTGAGCGGCGGCATGCTGCCAGCATGGAACCTGTTCTGGCCGGAACTGGAAGCGCAAGTGACGATGCGCTCGTTCACATATCGAAATTCGAAAACGCGAATTGAGGCGGCGACGCTCGGCAGCGAGGCGGGGCTGATCGGCGCCGCGTATCTGCCGTTTCAAGCGATGGATTTGAGCCACGGGTCATGAGCGCATATTGGTTGGGGATCGATATCGGCACGGGCGGTTCGCGGGCGTTGCTTGTGGACCGGATTGCGACGGCGACGCTCGGCGGAGAGCCGGGGCTGATCGGCGCCGCGTATCTGCCCTTTCAAGCAATGGATCTGAGCCACGGGTCATGAGCGCATATTGGCTGGGGATCGATATCGGCACGGGCGGTTCGCGGGCGTTGCTTGTGGACGAAAAGGGGCGCATTGCGGCGGCGCGGACGGCGGCGCACGAAGATATGCGCATGGAACGGCCGCTATGGGCCGAGCAGCGGCCGGAGAACTGGTGGGATGCGTGCCAGGAGGCCGTCCGCGGCGTGCTGGCCGATGCCGGCGTTAGCGGCGCCACGGTGCGCGGCGTGTCTCTGTCGGGCCAAATGCATGGGCTGGTGATTCTCGACGATGCTTGCCAGGTGATCCGTCCGGCGTTGATCTGGTGCGACCAGCGGAGCCAATCGCAGGTGGATGCGATCAATGCGAAAGTGGGCAAGACCCGAGTGCTCGATTGCATTGCGAATCCGGTCCTGACGGGCTTCACTCTTCCGAAGCTATTGTGGGTGCGCGACAACGAGCCGGCGTCCTATGAGACAGTGCGGCATTTGCTGTTGCCGAAGGACTATATCCGTTTCAAGTTGACGGGCGAATTAGCCAGCGAGGTTTCGGACGCATCGGGGACGGCGCTGTTCGATGTCGTGAACCGGCGTTGGTCTTATGAGTTGGCCGATGCGTTGGGTATTGACCGGGCGATTCTTCCGAGGGTGTATGAGTCGGAAGAAGTGACCGGTGCGGTATCGGCGGCGGCGGCGGCCGCGACGGGTCTCGCGCCGGGCACGCCCGTAATTGGCGGCGGCGGGGATCAGGCGGCGAGCGCCGTGGGCAATGGAATCGTGGAGCCTGGGTTGGTTTCCGACACGATTGGAACATCGGGCGTGGTCTTCGCTCATATGGACGAGGCGGCGTACGACCCGGCGGGGCGCGTTCACACCTTCTGCCACGCCGTGCGCGGCAAGTGGCATGTGATGGGCGTGACGCAGGGAGCCGGGCTGAGCCTGCAATGGTTCCGCAATCAGTTGGGCGGAGGGGCTACTTATGACGATTTGACGCGAGAGGCGGGTGCCAGCGCGCCGGGAGCGCGCGGCCTGTTTTGGTTGCCGTATCTGATGGGTGAGCGGACTCCGCATTTGGATTCCATGTGCCGGGCGGCATGGATAGGATTGACCGCGGCGCATACACGCGCCGATATGACGCGGGCGATTCTGGAAGGCGTTTGTTATAGCCAAAAGGATTGCCTGGATATTATTGCAACGCTCGGCTGCGGCTTGGATACCGTGCGGCTTTCCGGCGGCGGGGCTAAGAGCGCGATGTGGAAGCAGCTCTTTGCGGACGTGTTCGGCAAGCCGGTCGCGATGTTGGAGACGCAGGAAGGATCGGCCTACGGCGCGGCGCTGTTGGCGATGACGGGGACGGGCGCGTTCTCCTCCGTTGCCGAGGCATGCCGGGCGACAGTTCGCGAAGTGGAGATAGTCGGGCCGGGCGGCGATTCGGAGTTCTACCAGCGAGGGCATGCGGTGTATCAAGGGCTCTATCCGGCACTGCGCGAGAGCTTCCGGTCGATCGATAAGCTGGGTTGATCGTGTTTTGCGATGTCAGCCTGCCGGTGCCTCTCGACCAGGCGTTCACCTATGCGTTGCCCGAGTCGCTCGAACATCGGGTGAAGCCGGGGGCGCGCGTGGTCGTTCCATTTGGTACGCGCAAATTGACGGGCGTTGTTCTCGCGCTTCACAAGCAGGCGCCGGGGATGCGGGTTCGGGCGGTGGAGAAGCTAATCGACGAAGAACCGATCTTCGACGCCGCTTTGCTGCGATTGGCGAATTGGATAGCCGCGTATTACTGCGCACCGCTAGGCGAAGTGCTGCGGAGCATGGCGCCGACATCGGCGGAGACGAGCCGGTCCAAGGTGTACACGTTGACCGGCACGGGGCGCGACATGGTGCGGCAATCGTTGTTTGGAACTGAAGACACGTCGCCGCAAGCGCGGCTGTTGCGGATGCTGGAGGCCAGACCGCTGTCGGCTTCGTACTTGAAGACTAAAGTAGAGGATGCGGCTCGACTATTGAAGCTATTGGAACGGAAGGGGTTAGTTGGCGTTGAGGAAGACGTGAGCGTGAAGGATCCGATGCGCGCGCCCTCGGAACAACTGCGAGTGCAATTTGCGCGGCGCGGCGAAGGGTTGAAGCTCCCAAAGGTGGAGCGGGAATTGCTGGCGTATTTGGAATTGCATCCGGGCGAGCATGGGTTGGCGAAGCTGGAAGAGCCGGTCAAAGACGCATCGCGCGGGGCCAGGGCATTGGCGCGGCGCGGGTTGGTAACGCTGCGGATCGCGCCACCGGCAATGCTGGCCGATGCACGGCCGCCCCATGCGCTGAACCCGTGGCAGCAGGCGGCGTTCGACAAGATTCGCGAACGACTGGACACGGACATGTTTGGCGCGTTTCTGCTGCAGGGCGTGACGGGCAGCGGCAAGACGGAAGTGTATTTGAGCGCCATTGAACACGCGCTGGCGCGCGGCCGGGCGGCGCTGCTGTTGGTGCCGGAAATTGCGTTGACGCCAGCGATGGCGGGCCAGTTCCTGAACCGGTTCGGGGATCGGGTAGCGATACTGCATTCGGCGTTCAGCGACAACGAACGAACCGAGCAATGGCGGCGCATACGGAGCGGCGAGGCGGGCGTGGTGGTCGGTACGCGGTCGGGCGTGTTTGCGCCGATTCGGAATTTGGGACTGATCATCGTGGACGAGGAGCACGACCAGAGCTACAAGCAGCAGGAGGCACCGCGGTACAACGGGAGGGACGTGGCGGTGGTGCGGGCGCGTGAGTTGGGGGCATGCGTGGTGGTGGGGTCGGCGACGCCGGCGCTCGAGACGCGTTACAACGTGGAGCGGGGGAAGTATACGCTGCTGGAGTTGCCGGAGCGCGTGCAGGGGCGGCCGATGCCGGTGGTGGAGTTGGTCGATATGAGGGAAGAGTTTCTGACCACGCGGCAGATGGCAACGTTTTCGCGGCGCATGCTGGAGGGGTTGGACGAGCGGCTGGCGGCCGGTGAGCAAACAATGCTGCTGTTGAACCGGCGCGGCTTTTCCAGCTTTGTCAGTTGCCGCGCTTGCGGGGAACGGATAGAGTGCCCGAACTGCGCGGTGACCCTCACCTATCACCGTCGCGATAAGCGGCTGCTGTGCCACTACTGCAACCATGCCGAACGTGTGCCGGCGCGCTGCAAAAAGTGCGATAGCGAGTATCTGCACTTCGTCGGCACGGGCGCCGAGAAGCTGGAAGACGAGCTGCACAAAGCGCTGCCGCGGGCGCGAATCGCGCGCATGGATCGCGACACGGTGACGACCAAACGCCACTACGAGACCATTCTGCATGGGTTCCGCGAAGGCAATTACGACATTCTGGTCGGCACGCAGATGATCGCCAAGGGACACGACATTCCCAACGTCACGCTGGTGGGAATCGTGGCGGCCGATATCGGACTCGGCATGCCGGATTTCCGGGCGGCGGAGCGCACCTTTCAACTGCTGACGCAGGCGAGCGGGCGCGCCGGACGCGGGACCATTCCGGGCCGCGTCATTTTACAAACCTCGAATCCGGAACACTATGCGGTGCGGCTGGCCAGCCAGCAGGATTACACCCAGTTCTACGAGAAGGAGATTATGTTCCGGCGATCCATGCGGTACCCGCCGTTCAGCGCATTGGCGAACATTTTGGTGCGCGACGAGGTTCAGGAAGAGGCGCTGCGCAAGAGCGCGGAACTCGACCGGATGCTGCGGCCGGAGCCGAAGGAGATGCGCGTCATGGGGCCGGCGCCTGCGCCGGTACCGCGGCTTAAGAATGAATTCCGATATCAGTTGTTGCTGAAAAGCTCGGATCGAAAGCAATTGAACGAGACGCTGCACAAGGTGCGTCGTTTCGCGGTGGAGCAAAAATGGGGAGCGACATCCCTGGTGATTGACGTCGATCCGGTTTCTCTGTTGTAATTGGCCGCGCATGCTGACCGATCGGCGGCCCAGCCAACTCGTGGAACAAAACCTTCGGCACGCGATGGCATTCTTCGCCGGCTCTCATTCGGCGGGTGAGGTACGCGAGATCCCCGGGATTACCGCGATTAGTTGCGGCTGGAACTACCCGGTATTCAATTCGGCGCTGCTCACTTCGCGCGTCCTGGGAGTGGACGGAGGCCTGGGTGCCCGCCTGGCAATGGCGTCCATGTATTTCCGGGCGCTTGGCATGGGCTGGTCCTATTGGGCATGTCACGATCTGCTGGACGACGCATCGCTACGCCAGTTGCGCGAGAGCTGCTACACATATGGATTGGAGCCGGTACTGACAGCGC
Organism: Bryobacteraceae bacterium; assembly: GCA_046155405.1. Taxonomy (GTDB): domain Bacteria; phylum Acidobacteriota; class Terriglobia; order Bryobacterales; family Bryobacteraceae. The sequence continues at coordinate 11,118 of JBJXFL010000130.1, forward strand.
CTGGAATGTTCGCGGAGGAACTGGCTCCGCCGACGCGCCTGGGCCTGCCGATTGAAGTCAGGGAAGTTTGTGACGCTTCGTCCAGGCTGGCGTTCGCTCATCTGGTATCCGTCATCTTCGATCTGCCTTTCCAAATGACCATGCACGTTTACGGCTCCGAATCGTGCTGGAAATCCGGTTACGCGGCATTCATTGGGTACGCTGGTGAACGTCCAGTAACAATCACAATGATCACCGTTGCCGACGGTTGCTGCGGATTCTATTCGGTGGGAACGGTGCCCGGCTACCGGCGGCGCGGCTATGCGGAATTTGTCATGCGCGAAGCGTATCGACAGATCGGAAACCGCTTGAATTTCAATTCCTGCGTGTTACAATCGAGCACGGCCGGGCGGCGTTTGTACGAACAAATGGGCTTCCGGGAAGTAACCCGGTTCTCCGTGTTTCGGTCGGCGCCCGGCTAAGCTGTATTCAACGACAGGAGAAGATTTACATGGGAATGATGCAGGAATTCAAGCAGTTCGCCGTATCGGGCAATGTGATGGACCTGGCGGTCGGCGTAATCATCGGCGCGGCGTTCGGGAAAATTGTGAACTCACTGGCCAACGACATCATTATGCCGCCGATCGGATTGCTACTTGGCGGAGTTGACTTCAAGGGCATGTTCGCTCCACTGGATGGAAAAACCTACGAGAATCTGGAGGCGGCGGTGAAGGCCAAGGCTCCGGTCATCGCCTACGGTGCGTTCATACAGAACGTCGTGGAGTTTGTGATCCTTGCATTCGTGATTTTCTTGATGGTTCGAGCCATGAACAGAATGCGCCCCGGTGCGGCCAACATAGAGAAGGCCGGCGGCTGATAGGCGCCGTGCCCGACGAACGGCTCCCCTTCTCCGCCACTCATCTTTCCTCCCCGTACGACGGTATCCGTCCGCTGCCGGTTCGAGTTCTATTGGACAACGTCCGGAGCCTTTACAACGTCGGTTCCTTCTTCCGCACCTCCGATGGGTGCGCGCTGGAGCGGCTCTATCTGGGAGGCATCACCGGCTTTCCGCCGCAAAAGCAAATTACGAAAACGGCATTGGGCGCCGAGGCGAAAGTGGCATGGGAGCATCATCGCAATGTCATTCCCCTGCTCGATCGATTGCAGGCGGAAGGCGTGGAGCTAGCCGCGGTGGAAACCGGCGTTCGCTCGGTGGACCTGTTCGATTGGCGTCCCAGGTTTCCCGTCTGCATTGTATTTGGGCACGAGGTGGATGGAATTCAACCGCACATCGCCTCGCGCTGCGATGTGCATGTGCGCATCCCGATGTTGGGAACAAAGCATTCGTTGAACGTAGCGACCGCGGGCGGCGTGATGCTCTATGAGCTATTGCGCAAATACCGCGAACTCCTGCGAAGATAGAAAGCATAATGCGCCTTCCTTTGCTCCTTCTGGCCGTTGCCTCCTTTGGGCAGCAGACAATGTTCCCGCCGGTCCGCGGTACCCGCGAAATGGTGGGGGCGGCAAACAATTTTGAAGTGGAAGCCGGATTCCGCATTTTGGCGGCCGGTGGAAATGCGGTGGACGCGGGCGTCGCGTCGACACTGGCGGCGGCGGTAACGGAGCAGGCGCGATTCGGGCTGGGCGGAGAGATGCCGCTGCTTATCAAAATGAACGGCAAGCCCGTGGTGGTGGTAAGCGGCGTTGGAACCGCGCCGAAGCTCGCCACGGCCGATTGGTACCGGCAGCGGAAGGCGAACCCCTGGGAAGATGCGGCGAAGATGACGCCGATTCCAGGCGACGGAATTCATGCGGCGATTCTGCCGGGTGTGTTCGACGGACTGATGCTCGCGCTCCAGCAGTACGGCACGAAGTCCTTTGCGGAGGTGGCGGCGCCGGCTATGGAATACGCCGACGCGTTTCCCATCGGGGAAGAGTTTTCGAACTTCATCCGCAACGGTGAGCGCCTGTTGACGAACTGGCCCGCGTCAAAGGCGCACTTCCTTCCCGATGGCCGTGTGCCGGAGCGCGGTACGGTCTTCAAGCAACCGGCGCTGGCGAAGACGCTGCGGGAGTTGGCGGCGGCGGAGAAGAAGCAGCGCGGGAATCGAGCGAAAAAGATTCAAGCGGTCCGCGACTACTTTTATCGCGGTCCTATCGCCAAGAAGATCGCGGCGTTCTCCGAAGCCAATGGCGGTTTGATCCGCTATGAGGATCTGCGCGATTTCAAGGCGGAGATCGACACGCCGCAGACAACGGACTACCGCGGCTACACGATCGTCAAGCCGGGTTTCTGGACGCAAGGCCCGGTGATGCTGCAGGCCATGCAACTGTTGGAGGGCTATGACCTGAAGGCGATGGGACACAATTCGGCGCCCTATTTGCATACGGTCATCGAAGCGGTGAAGCTGGCGTTCGCGGACCGCGACGCGCACTATGGCGATCCGAAGTTCTCCAAAATTCCGGTGGAAACGCTGCTATCGCGCGACTACGCGGCGGCGCGGCGGAAATTGATCGACCCGAATAAAGCGTCCATGGAGTCGCGGCCCGGCGCGATGGGGGTCCAGATGCGATCGACGCTGGCCACGGAGCACAACAACGTCCAGGACACCACCTGCGTGAACGTAGTCGACCGGCAGGGAAACGTGTTCTCGGCGACACCGAGCGGCGCTTGGCTGCCAAGCGTGATTGCGGGCGACACCGGCATTCCGCTATCGACGCGGTTGCAGAGTTTCGTGATGACAAAGGGCCACGCGAATGAGTTGGCGCCCGGCAAACGCCCGCGCGTCACGCTAAGCCCGACCATCGTGTTAAAGGACGGAAAACCGTTCCTCGCCATGTCGACGCCGGGCGGAGACAACCAGGACCAGGCCATGATTCAGGTGTTGTTGAATATCATCGACTTCGGCATGGGCCCCCAGGAAGCCGTGGAAGCCGCGCGCTTTCAGACCGAGCATTTCTATAGCTCTTTCGCGACCCACGAATTCGTGCCCGGCCGGACGCGGATTGAACGGCGAGTCCCCAAGGCGGTGTTGGACGCGTTGGTCGAAAAGGGTCACATTGTGCAGGCGAGCGGCGACTGGAGCAACGGTTCGGCACCCACGGTGATCGTTGTGCGGGATGGCGTGCTGGACGGCGGGGCGGATCCCCGCCGCCTGCGATTTATCTTCGGCCGTTAGATGGTCATTCCACCGGCGACGGGAATAACCGCTCCGGTGATCCATCGCGATTCGTTCGACGCGAGCGTTGCGACCACGTCGGCGATATCTTCCGGCGCGCCGGTGCGGCCGAGCGGCGTCCGCGCGGCGGCCAGCGCGATGAAGCCTTCGTGCCCGGGCATCGAGTGGAAACCCTCGGTAACGGTGACACCAGGGGCAACCGTGACCACCCGGATTTGTTTAGGGCCGAGTTCCTGGGCGAGGGAGCGGGTGATAACGTCGACAGCGCCTTTCGTGGCGGAGTAAACGCTGCCATTCGCGGGCGGCGTTAGCGAAACCACCGATCCGATATTGATCACCACGCCACCGCCCCCCCTTCAAAGTCCTTCACGGCTTCCTGGGTGGCGAACAGCAGACCCTTCACGTTGACGTTGAAATGCCGATCGATATGTTCTTCGTCGATCGCTTCCAGTGGACGGAATTCGTAGATACCGGCGTTGTTAACGAGGATATCGACTGGGCCGAACGCTTTTCGCGCGGCCTCGAACAGCGCCGTGACCTCGGCGCGTTTGGCCACGTCGGCCTTCACGGCGACGGCCTTGCCGCCATCGGCCGCCATGGCATCCACCGTGGCTTGCGCGTCCGCGGCGCTGCTGGCGTAGTTAACTACGACGGCGGCGCCATCCGCGGCCAGGCGCTTCGCCACCGCCGCGCCAATTCCCTTCCCGCCTCCGGTGACGACCGCCACCTTTCCTTCCAACCTTTTCATTTGCTTTCTCCTCTATTCGATAGTTCGATGACTATCTAACCGATGAGCGGTTCGGTGAGACCGATGCAACTCATCCGATTCTTTTTTAGCTCGCGGCGATACTCGCTCCATGCGTTACGAAGTGTGGTCGTGAATAATTTTCCAGCCGCTTGGGCCTTTGTGAAGAATCAGCGTGAAATGGCCGCTGGCGTCGCCGCCGCCCGCGGCGGAACGGGTGAGAAAGAATTTGCCGAGAACCATGGCGTGGTCCTTGCCGAGCGGGCGCAGTTTCAAAACTTCAAAGCGCAGCGTACCCATTTTCTCAGCCGTATTGTAGGTTCGTTTGTAACGGGCCAACACCTCGGCTCGGCCGTAGGAAAGCTCCTTGCCGAGGAAGGTTATTGCCGGCGAGTTCTCGTACGTCTCAACGAACGACTCCAGGTCGCCGCGGTTCCAGGCGGCGACTTGCGCGTCGAGTACCGCACGCGCGTCTTGGGCGCCGGCGGCGGCGGCGGCGAAACAAATCAGGATTGAAATGAATTTAGCCATCGCAGGAGATTATACTGTCTAGTTCGCATGCAAGATTTGCAACAACCGGGAAGCGCGGCGGAACTCGCGGCCGTATTGGCCGCGGCGGGAGAGGCGGGGCACCGTGTCGAACTCGGCGGCCGATTCACAAAAACGCGCTGGGGCGGGCCGATCGGGGCGTCCGATGTGCGGATTTCAACGGCAAAATTGAACCGCGTATTGGAGTATGAGCCGCGCGATTTGACCATCTCCGTCGAAGCTGGAATGCCATATGCGGAGTTGACGGCGCTGTTGGCCGCGAATAAGCAAATGATTCCGCTCGACCCGCCGTATGCGTCAACCGCCACCGTGGGCGGAGTATTAGCGACCAATCAATCGGGGCCACGGCGCAGGCTGTTTGGGACGGCGCGAGATTTGGTGATCGGCGTACAGTTCGCGACCATGGAAGGAAAACTGGTGCAGGCCGGCGGCATGGTGGTAAAAAACGTTGCGGGCCTGGACATGGGCAAATTAATGATTGGCAGTTGGGGAACGCTGGCCGCCCTCACGCGAGTTAACTTCAAGCTGATACCGCAAGACAGGGCGAGGCGGACGTTTCTGCAGACATTTTCTTCCGCCCAGCACGCGCTGGCGGAGCGGAATCGAATCCTGCAAAGCGTTCTGCAACCGGCGGCGGTGGATCTGCTGAATCCTGCGGCCACCGCGCGCATCGGGCACAGCGGCTGGTTGCTGGCCATTGGCACGGGCGGAAGCCAGGCGCTGGTGGACCGGTATTCGCGGGAACTGCCAAAAGCCGAGGCGTTGGAGACCGATTCGGAGCGCGCTTTTTGGCACGCGGTGGAGAACTTCGCGGAAACGTTCCTGGCGGAACATCCATCCGGCGCCATGGTACGGGCTTCAACGGCGCTGCAGGCCATGACGGCGGTCGTGTCAGCGCACAATGGACCAGTTGTGGCGCGCGCCGCGAATGGCGTGGCGTACCTGTATCATGAAATATCACCGCGATCGTTGGCCAAACCCGAAGGATCCTGGCCCGCGCCCGGCGCGCACGTATTGATGGAAGCGGGCCCGGCGGACCGCAATCCGGACACGATGTGGCCAGAACCCGGAAGCGACTTTCCGGTGATGCAAAAGATCAAGCAAATGCTGGACCCGCGGCATCTACTCAACAAAGGACGTTTGTATGGCCGCATCTGAATTGACACATATCGGCCGCCACTCGGAAGCACCGCAACAAAAGGATCTGGACAAATGCGTCCACTGCGGACTATGCCTGAACTCATGTCCCACCTATCGTGAACTGGGCGTGGAAATGGATTCGCCTCGCGGGCGTATTTACCAGATGGCGCAGGTGGCCGAAGGCAAAGCGGAGATAAGTGAGACCTATATTGAGCATATGGAGCTATGTCTGGCATGCCGGGGATGCGAGAGCGCTTGTCCGAGCGGCGTGGAGTACGGCCGCCTGATTGAAGCGGCGCGCGCGCATATAGAACAGAACATCAAGCGGCCATGGCATGTGAACATGGCTCGCGACTTTGTATTTGGCTCGCTGCTATCGTCGCGGTGGATGCTTAGCGTGGCGGGAGCGGGACTGTTTCTCTATCAGGCGAGCGGGCTTCAGAAATTGGTTCGTTCCAGCGGCGTTCTGAAGTTTTTCGGCCGGCTCCATGAGATCGAGATGCTGGCGCCATCGGCGGAGACGCCATTCTTCTTCAGCCAGATCGGAAAGGTGTTCCCGGCGGAAGGAGAGAAGCGGTACAAGGTTGCATTCCTGGCCGGATGCATTGCGAATATCAGTTTTGCCCGGCTGAACGAAGCCACCGTTCGCGTGCTTCAAAAGAACGGATGCGAGGTGCACATTCCGAAGGCGCAGAACTGCTGCGGAGCGCTGCATGTTCACGCGGGCCGGAAGGGCGACGCCCGGGAACTGGCGAAGAACAATATCGACGCAACGCTCGATGGCGATTTCGACGCCATTCTAACGAACGCGGCCGGATGCGGTTCCACGCTGAAGGAATACGACGAACTGCTGGAACACGACGATGCATATCGGGACAAATCATTGGCGTTCATAGCCAAGATGAAGGACATCAACGAATTCCTGGGTTCGATTGAGATTCGTCCGCCGGCCAAGCCGCTGCCAATGACAGTGACGTATCAGGATTCCTGCCACCTCTGCCACGGCCAAAAAATTCGCGTGCAGCCGCGCAAGGTACTGGCGGCTATCCCGGGCGTTCTGCTGACGGAAATGGCGCTGAGCGACCTTTGCTGCGGCAGCGCGGGCATCTACAACGTGGTTCAGAACGAAATGGCCATGAGCCTGTTGAAGAACAAAATGCAGTCGGTGAACGCGACGGGCGCCGAGTGCATCGTCACGGCGAACCCCGGCTGCATGATTCAACTGCAGGCGGGCGTGCGCCTCCATGGAAAAGACCAGGCCGTGCTGCACGTCGTGGAAGTTTTGGACCAAGCCTACCGCGGCTAACGTTTTTCCCACTGCGCGCGCATTTCATCGTCAATACGCTGGTAGAGGCCCTTCGGATACGTATCAAACGGACGGTGCAGATCGAAATGATCGCGGCCGGGAACGATTTCGCAAGCGTCTTCCCGGCCCTTTTCCCGCAGCCACCCGCAGAGGAGGTCCGCCGATTCATTGAGATGGAAATTATCGTCGGCGCCGATGACCAGACGGATTTTGCCGCGTAATTTGGGCCCAAGAGTCTTCCAGTTATCGCGCACGACGCGTGCGATGTCATAGCGCTGCCAGTAGACACGAACTTCGTCCGATAGCGCGCCGGTGGCGCGGTTAAACAGCGGCATCGGGCGGCCGTCCGGACCTCGAGGCGAGAAGGTCCATTCAAACGACGCCAACTGGCCGCCGACTTCACCTGTAATCGATTCCATGCGCGCGAATTCTTCCATCGACATAATTTCCTTGCCATTCATACGAACCAGATTCAGCGAGCCGCCATCCTTCTTTCGATAGGCGTTCTGATTCGACTCCGGCGTAACATCGATTCCCGTGAAGCTGCGGAAGTCCGTGGCATCGGGAGACGTAGGCCAACTTCCGCCGAAGAAATCGGGATAGCGCACTTGCAGCCAGAGGGCGCTCCAACCGCCGGAAGAATGGCCGGTCAGGAAGCGCCCGGATGCGGTGGGAGCGAGACGGAACCTTGTCTCCAGATGGGGAATCAGTTCAACGGTCAGCGCTTGGCCCCAGGGGCCATTGTTGACGGAGTCGGCAAAAACATGGTGCCCGCCGGGGCAGTTAGCGTCGAGGAAAACATGTACCGCCTTCAAGTTCTCGCCCGATGCCATTGCCTCCGCAAGCCGCTCGCCTTTGGCCCAGGCTTCTTTGTAATTTCCACCAAAACCGTGAATATGATAGACAGCCGGGAGAGGCAAACTTTCGCCGGTATGTTCCGTGGGAACGACAACGCCGGCGCGCATCGTAATGGCCCGCCCCCAAAATGCGGAAAGCAGCGGACTTTGATATTCGACGTACTTGATGTTCGCCGTGTCTTTCTTCGCGGCCGGGGCCGGAGTCAGTGACGACAGCTCTAAAGAAACGGGAGCCGCGTTCGAGGGGACGAAGTCTTTCAAGACAGCGACGGGGCTGGCGAGGTCGCCGGTATCCTGACGGTGGCTGGCGAAGGAATGGTCGGGATCCAGTAGCGCCATAACGACGTAGTCGCCTTTTTCCGCTTTTGAAATGGGTTGAGGGAAGGCATGCTCGTCCGGGTTCAACTCAATCGTCTCGCCCGGATTCCAAAAGGGAATCTCCTTCGCGGCGAACCAGACACTTTTCGGAAGGAACCCAACTTTTATTCGATCAAGCGGCGTGTCGCCTTTGTCGAGAAATACAAACAGACGGCCAGACACGCCCTTCGGCGCGATAGCCGGATTGAGAGTGATCCGGAAACGGACAGGGTCCGCCGCTAAGGAACAGACGCCGGCGAAGAACACGAGAAGATAACGCATGAAACGTCAGGCGTCGCGCAGAACGAACAGAAATGATCCGCGGCGCTCACCGCCGATTGTCTCTGTCTTCATGGCCAAGCTCGGCCGGGCACCCCGGTCCTTGGCGGCCACGGGATCGCCGGCAAACTGTATTTCAGTGGCGATCGTCTTCGCTCCGGGCGCCGTCACACGCACGTGGATATGGGCACAGCGACTGCTATACGCCACCGGCGCCATGGTCTCGAACCAATACTCGCCATTCCCTGAACACGCAACTTGCCCGCGGAGGCGGAATCCATCCTTGTCATATTCCCCTTTTGAATCGACATGCCACATCTCCACTCGCGCGCCCGCCAACGGGCGGCCACGCGTATCGAGCACCTTGCCATTGACCCGCAACGGTTCTCCGGTCATCCCCTTTTCACGAAGCGAATGGCGCTCCGGCGCTCCGGCCTTATAGAAAGGCCCGGGGCCGACTTCTTCCGTTGGTGTTTGTAAATCGGTAGCCTCCAGCTCCGATACGGCGGCGGCAATAGCCATACCCTGCAAAAGGCGGCGACGAGAAACGTGATTCCAGCGCATGCGCGAATCGTATCACTCGCGAAGGGCGTGCGGCAACGGGCGCCAGGTAATTTTGCTAGCGTCTGACGGGATACGGCTTATCGAACCCCTTCGCGTCCCACCAGAGAATGCGGTTCAGTACGTCGGACGGCACGTCGTCGATATCGTTCCAATTCATCTTGGCGGAGGCAACCGCCGCCCAGCGTTCACGCCCGTTGAGAGCGGTGATGGGCGGGTTCATGTCGTCCAGGCGAATGGCGGGCTGAATGGCGGTGTAACCGTCCAAATTCGCCTCAGTAGTGAACACGCTATTCATGGCGCGGGCGTTCGACAGAAAACGCGTGCGTGGCTGGAGGCCAAAAATGTCCTGCATCGTACGGACCAGATTGAGATGCGTGTAGTAGTTGGAATCGAGCGCATTGCGGCGAATATTCGGACCGATGGCGAGGGCGACGGTGCGGCGGCCGCTGACGTGGTCCACGCCGTCCTGCGCATCATCCTCCACCACCAGAATCAAACTCTTACTCCATAGGGTGGATTTACTCACCTTTTCGACGATCTTGCCAAGCGCCCAATCGTTATCCGCAACCATGGAGCGCGGCCGCGGCGCATCCGGATTGCGGCCCTCGGTGTGATCGCTCGTCATCGTGACGATGGTGAGATTCGGCGTCGTACGGTTCTTTTCCCACGCGTCAAAGCGCTCGGCGAAAGCGGCCGCGCGGATCTGATCGGGGACCTTCATGGAAGACGGCGGAAACTTCTCGTCGAAGATCGGACGCAACGCCGGAACCACGCAACGGGATCCGATCACTTCCCGCCAAGTGCCCTGTTTATAGTGCTTCCAATACTCACTCCACTTCAGCATCTGCGTTTCATTGATGTCGCGCATCAGCCCATCGGGTCCCGGCACGGCCGGCTCCGATACGGGTCCTAACAGCCGAACGGAGATGGGGCGACGCCGATCCTGCCAGAAGAAGCCGGCCGGCGATACGGTCAATGAGTCGCCCATATTCCAGGCATAGCCGCGGGGCGCGGCTTGCAAGGCGCGTTCGGTGTGGTCCGATACAAAGCCCATCATCAGCCACTGATGGCCCTCAAAGCTGATGGCGCCGCTCGAATAGAAGTTATCGAGCAGCACATACTTTTCAGCCAGTGCATGATGATTCGGCGTCACGTCGCGCCCGTACATCAGCAACTTCTCATCGCGGTTGCCGCGCGGGATATCCGAAAATATCTGGTCGTAGGTTCGGTTTTCCTTTATCAGGAAGAAGACGTGCTGAATTCCGAGCTTGGCAAGATCCTTCACGCCACCGTTGGCAGTAAAGCGCGGTCGAGCGGCCAGTTGCACTTCGCGCGCGCCGGCGTGCAGGTGCGCCCTCGACGGGTCGGGAATCGACGACAGGATCCCTTCGTAGACGCGGCTGTTGTGCCTGCCTGGTTCCTGTTCGTCATCGCCTATGCCTTTCACGCTGACGACGTGAATCGTGTCCTGCCCATCAAGTTGCACCGCCGTCGGAAACCAACCGGTCGGCAGTTTCCCATCGAGTTGCCATTTGTCTTTGTTCCGGGCGAAAACCGCGACGGAATTGTCGCCGCCACAGGCCACATACAGTCGTTGGCCGTCGGCGCGGAAGGCGACCGAATTGGGGAGGATGCCCGGAAGGCGGCTCGCGCCATCGATCGTCAACGTGGAAACGGCATGGGTCTTCGTATCGACGATCGAGACCGTGTCGGCGTGCGCATTCGCGGCCGCCAATGTTGCGCCATCCGGACTAAGCGCGATGCCCGCCGGGGCAAGGCCGGTTGCCAGCGATTTCGCCCGTCCCGTGGCGGTGTTGAAAATCTGGATCGTCCCGGCAAGCACTGACCCCCGCTCATCGACCGGCAGCGGGACACTACCGCTAAGCGCCTGTTTGGCCTCGGCCCGCGGCGCGCCGCCGCGATTAGAGACATACAGCGTTTCGCCAGACGCGCTCAAGGCCAATGAAAATGGCGCCAGTTCACTGGGCCATCGAGCCGTCACTGTCCTCGCAACCGGATCGACCGTGATAATTTCGTTCGTGTGATGCAGCGCGACGTAGAGTTTGGCGCCATCGCGGGTAAACGCGAGACCCGCCGGAATAGGATGGCCTTTCAGTTCCATCCGTTCCAGTTTCCCGAGCGCGCCACCACCGAGTAAGGAATGCGGAGCAGTGCGTCGGGACCGGTGCGGGTGGCCTCGCTCGCCCATATTTCACTCGCGTTCGGACGGAACCGAATGCCCAGATACGAGTTCGTTTTCGTCGCCGCGCGACTGATTTCGCGGCCGCTTAAGAGATTGATCGTCACGACGCTGTTACCGTTGAGAACGGCCGCGAATGTGCCCGTCGGATCAATGGCGAGATCCGCCGGGCGGCCCTTAATTTCGCTCTTCAATCGCCACGGGCGGATCAATTGCGCGGACGCGACCAGATACGCGTCGTTGGCCTGTCTACCGGCCACGGCGGTGGAGGGCAGGATCGCCGAAAGGTCGGGTTTCTTAACGGAGGTCACCACTGCGGCCGTCACACCGAGCAGGAGAGCCAGTTTGCCGTTGGTCGTCATCAAAGTCTACTTGCCGAAGTAAGCCTCATTGAGCTTGTACCCCTTCAGGATGATGGCATCCATGTCCTTGTGCGCCATCTCATTGGCGATCGTCGCTTTGACGGATTCAAGCGGCATCGGCCGGCGCTCCTCTACGCGTAAGATATGAAATCCGTACTCCGTGTGGATAACGTCGCTCAACTTCCCAACCGGCAGTGAGAAGGCGGCGGCTTCAAAATTGGCGCCGGTGCTTCCGCGCGTTATAAAACCGATATCGCCCCCGTTGTCGCGCGAGCCCATCTCATCCGATTCGGCCTTGGCGATGGCCGCGAAGTCGGCGCCGCCAACCAGTTTTGTCCGCAACGCATTCGCCTTGGCGCGCGCCTCCTCAACCGAAAGCTCCCGCAATCCGGCCCGCAACGCCACCGGAGAACCCATGGAGCGGACTAAAATTTGCCGGACGCGCGGCTGGGCAAATGACTGCTTTTGCTTTTCGTAATGGCTGGCTAACGCCTTTTCGTCTTTCAAATAATTTTCCCGCAACTGGACCAGCAGTTCATGCGCCAGTAGCTGCTGTGTGTAGTTGCGGATCTTCAATTGAACCGCCGTCGATTGTTCGATCTTTCGCCGGCGCGCTTCCGCCTCTAAAGCGAAAGCTTTGCCGAACTCCCCGCCCAGCTCTCGTTTCGAAGCGGGTTGGCCGAGTGCGGCGCGATACCTCTCATCGCCATTCAAAAGCCGCTCAAACTCGGCTTTCGTCATCGACATCCCGCTGGCCTCAATCACGGCGGTGGATTCAGTCACTTGGCCGCGAAGGGCAAAACAACCGATAACGGCAAGAAAAACAACAAAGCGACAACTCATGCAATCTCCTTCAAATTACAAGCGAATGGCCGGCAACTTTCGTCGCCGGCCATCTTAAAACGAAGTCAAATGGCGCCCGTTAATTACAGTTCGGGAACTTGAACGAAGCGATTCGCGTGCGCCAATTAAACGTTCCATTAGCACCAATATACTGGGTGGTGTACCAAAACGTGCAATCGTTCGCCGGGTCGATTTGCATCGTCGAATAGTCGCCCCACCGCGCGAGGTTGGTGCCTTGGCTGCCCGAACCGGCCTGCACGGTTTCTTCGGTGCGCAGCAGGTTCTTCGGGTCGGTCCGCCGGCGTCCGGCAATGCGGATCGCTGGATTGATGGCGGACGAGGAAGCGGAATATCCAATCCCGATGTTCCCGAGCTTGTCGAAAGCGGCCGAGCCCATCCAACGGAATTGCGCGCTAGGACGGAACGTGCTGTTTTGGTACACGACCGGCGGGTTCGCTCCCGGATTACGAATCTCCCACCAGCGAAGGTCCGCCGCCGAACCCGCTATATTGTCGACCGTTTGTGTGAACAGCAGCGCATCGTGAGTTCCGAAATTCCGGTAAACCAAGCGATACATGTGCCGGCTCGCCAGCGTATCCAGCCGTTGCGTCGTACCTAGTTGCTGTACGCAGTTATTACCGGCGTCATTGCACGCCGCCAGCGTATTCGAACCCAGATCGAATGCGACGAACGAAAACGGCGCCCCGCCGAACCCATCCGTGAAAGTCGAATTGGCGGGAGTGTTAAAGTTCGGCACAAACTTCGTCAACTGCATCGTGTACGGCGCGGCGGCCAAGAACGCCCAGTCCCACGATATATGGTAGTTAGGCGCGCCTACCGGCGGGAGCGTATCGCCATCGAGATCCGACGGAAGATAGCTGAACCGGCTGCCGCTATTGAAACACACCTGAACCGGTGACGCGTTACCGGCGATCATCGCCGCCCGGTCGTACGCGCACGCGCGTCCACCTGAAAACGTGCTTCCATTGGCGAACATGTTGTAGGTGATGTAATACGCATCCGGCCAAATACCCAGCTTGCCGTAGTCCGGCAGTTCCGTACCGAAGTTGTACTGATATAGGTTGAAGGCGCCCAGGGCGTTGCTGGTTTGGGAGACGGCAATGCATTGCGCGTTCTGGGTGAAACCGCTGTTGAACGCAAACTGCGAGAGTACCCATCGATCGGCGATGCGGTCGTATTGAACCAGCGGATCGCCCCGGTTAAAGTCACGGCAAAGACTGCCCGCCGGAAGCGCGGACCAGATTGAGTTGCCGGTAATAAACCCGGGAGCCGGCAGCGACGGGTTTCCCAGCTTGTCGTAGACGGCGATGTGGGAATTAACCCACTGCACCACCTGCGTATCGCTGACGCCCAACGTGGTGTCCGGAGGCGCCACTGAGACGGTGTAGCCGGGAGTGCCGACACCAAGAGCCTCAAAATTCGCCGAAATGGGCGCCCCTAAGGCTTGAAATGTCGCCGTCTGCGTGTAGGGCGTGTTGGCGGGAACCGTGACATATGGCGCGGGAACGAACCCGCTCGGATTTATGGTTGCCTTTGGAATTTCGTGGTTTCGGTTCACGCGAAATTCCCGTACGGGGAATGCGTTCACATCGCCGTCTCGAGCGATCTGTTCCAGCGTGCGGGAAATGGCGTTCACCGCCGGCCTCGTCACTAGCGGACCCGAAACCTGAGCGAAAGCCCCGGCCGAGCCAATTAGAGTGATAAAAATGAATCTGCGCATATTTTTCTCCTGCGTTCTACGGCTAATATTCTAGGACTTGCGGCGCAGGAAAGCCGTGGCCGCCAAGCCGCCGGCCAACAGCGCAAACGTGGTGGGTTCCGGAATCTGACCGGAAGAAACCGGCGTGCCATCAAGCCGGAAGGCGTGTTCGTTCCCCGTATCAATCCATGCTCCATCCAGATATTTCCCATTGGAACCGATGGACACGGCGGTCGTCGCCCACAGCATTTCCGACGGAGCGGTGGTCGCGAGCGGGCCGTTGTGAAGCGCTAGCCAATAGTTCCCGGCGGCCAACTGGAACACCACGGGAATGTCGAAAGAATATTCCGCATACCCGAAGCCGGTGGAATTTCCCGTCGCCGTGCCCGCCACGGAAGCGGTCGAATTTCCCTGTAGAATGGAGCCCGGTTGATTTGAAACGTTATTATAAACGGCCCAGTAGACGCTGCCGGTGTATTCGGTAGCCGAGGATTGAATGCTCCAGAATCGAATGTTTGTGATGTCCGCCGCCGCGCCGAGCGTGAAGTTCTCGGCGACCAGAAATTCGCTCATATTGGTGCCGGAAACTTGATCCGGTGAACCGTTGTTATAGATCGTCGCGCCCTGCACGCCGTGCGACAAACTCAGCGTGAGGGCAATTAAGCCTGCACGAATCATAAAATCTTTCATAGTCCCTCCGGAAATGTTGATGGTCTTGCTCTCACACGCGGACGTGAGCCGATCAAATATCAGTCCAAGAATTCTTACTTTGGTAAATCTGCGTAGATAATACTCCCACAAAATGGCGGAGCACTTCAAGGCCTACTAGTACTCCCACTGGTACTTATCTCGAATCCACGCGAATTTTAGTGGTTATGCCGCGGAATATCCTTGCCGACATCCCTGTATTTGACGGCAAATTCCAGCACCGCGCCGTCCCCCAACTGCCCCACATGCGCCCGTTGCAGTTCCTGCCACGGCGTCTGGCTCGCGGGAATCCGGATCTCCAGCAACGCGTGCCGCGCCGCGATCTCCTCATCGCCGATCAAAACGTCCACCCGGCTCTCATTCAGATCGATCCGGATCGAATCGCCCGTCCTTAGAATCGCCAAATTCCCGCCCACGGCCGCTTCCGGGCTTGCGTTCAGAATCGAAGGGCTCGCCGACGTTCCGCTCTGCCGTCCGTCCCCCAACGTCGGCAACACGTCGATTCCCCTCTTCACCAGGTAGTCCGGCGGCAGCATGTTCACCACCTCCGCCGCGCCCGGATAGCCCACCGGCCCCACGCCGCGAATCACCAGAACGCAGTGTTCGTCGATCTCCAACGCCGGATCGTCAATCCGCTCGTGATAATCTTCCGGCCCCTCGAAAACCACGGCTCGGCCCGTGAAGACATTCGTCGAGAAGAAACGCTGTTTGAATGACTCGCTGATAACCGACGTCTTCACCAAAGCGCTGTCAAACAAGTTACCGCTTACAACCAGAAAGCCCGCGTTTTCCTTCACTGGGTTCGTCAGCGGGCGAATGACATTCGCGTCCAGGCTTCGCTTGCCGGCATACACTTCCCCAATTGTTTTACCGGTCGCGGTCATCGCTTCCGTTCTGATATGCCCACCCTCCATGAGTTCGCCGAAGATGGCCGGTACTCCGCCCGCCAGGTGGAAGGTTTCAGCCAGGAACTCGCCAGCCGGCTGAATGTTCGCCAGCAGCGGAATGTGGTGGCCGATCGTCTCCCATTCCTTTACGTGCAACTCAACGCCGATATGCCGCGCAATGGCGATAATATGCGGGGGGCAGTTCGTCGAACCGCCAATCGCCGAGTTGACGACAATGGCGTTTTCAAAAGCCGCGCGCGTCAGAATCTTCGATGGCGTCAGGTCTTCGCGCACCATTCCAACAATGCGCTTGCCGGTGAAATAGGCCATCTGCCCGCGCTCGCGGTACGGCGCTGGAATAGTCGCGCTGCCGGGCAGCGACATGCCCAACGCTTCCGTCAGGGAGTTCATCGACGTTGCCGTGCCCATCGTATTGCAGTGCCCCGCGCTGGGCGTTGAATTCACGACTTTCAGGATGAACTCGCTATAGTCGATCTCGCCCGCCGCCAACATCCGGCGCGCGTCCCAAACAGCCATACCGCTACCGTCCAGCTTGCCCTTATAGTAGCTGTTGATCATCGGCCCGCCATTCAAAGCGATAGCCGGAATGTTCACCGTGCACGCCGCCATCAGGCACGATGGCGTGGTCTTGTCGCAGCCCGTGGTCAGCACGACGCCATCGAGC
This sequence comes from Bryobacteraceae bacterium, assembly GCA_046155405.1. GTDB lineage: Bacteria > Acidobacteriota > Terriglobia > Bryobacterales > Bryobacteraceae. The sequence goes on from JBJXFL010000130.1 coordinate 27,478, forward strand.
GGATACCCATGCAGAATCTCCACGATGCCAAGGTAGGCGAGGTTCCGGTCCACCGCCGCGGTCGGCCGGCGGCAGCTTTCCGAAATGGGGTGCGTGGGAAACACGAGCGGCACGCCGCCGGCGTCGCGAATGCCATCGCGAATGCGGCTCACCAGTTCCAGGTGAATCCGATTGCACGGTGAAAGATCGCTGCCCGTCTGCGCGATGCCGATGATCGGCTTGCCGGACGTTAATTCCTCCGTCGTAAGGCCGTAATTCTGAATGCGTTCCAGATAGACGGCCGTCATCCCGGGATTGTGCGGGTTGTCAAACCAGGCGCGGCTTCGCAGCCGCCCGACGATCTCTGCTTTTGGGTCTCGCATGGCGTTAGCGCTGAATGCGCGCCGATCCGCCCTTGGTGAATTCGACGACCTGCTCCAGCGTCGCCATGGTCGTATCCCCAGGATAGGAGGTCAACAACGCGCCATGCGCCCAGCCAAGCCGCACGGCCTGCGCCGGCTCGGCGCCCGACAGTATTCCATAGAAAAGGCCGCTCGCAAAGCCGTCTCCCCCGCCCACGCGGTCCAGCACATCCAGCTCGCACTGCGGCGCCTGATAGGTCTGCCCGTTGATCCACGCCACCGCGCTCCAACTATGCCGATTGGTCGAATGCACCTCGCGCAAAGTTGTCGCGACAACCTTCAAATGCGGATGCTTGTCCAGCACGGTTTTCATCATGCCGAAAAAGGCCGTCGGATCCAGTTTGGTGGTGCTCTCCACATCCTGCCCTTCCAAACCCAGCCCCTTCTGCAAGTCTTCCTCATTGCCTACCAACACATCGCAGTGGCTGACAATCTTGTTCAACACGCTCACGGCTTTATCGCCGCCGCCAAAAATGTTCCAGAGCTTCGCGCGATAGTTCAAGTCGAACGAGACCACCGCGCCCTGCTTCTTGGCTTCCTGCATGCCCTCGAGAATCACTTCCGAAGTCGTCGCCGATAGGGCCGCGAATATACCGCCCGAGTGAAACCAGCGCACGCCGCCCTTGAACACCTCGTCCCAGTTGAAGTCGCCGGGTTTAAGCAGCGCCGCGGCTTCATTAGACCGGTTGTAGAACACCACCGGACCGCGCGGACCGTGGCCGCGGTCGGAGTAGACGGCGGCCATGTTGGGGCCGGTCACGCCGTTATGCACAAATTTCTTGTAGAAAGGCTTCACGCCCATGGCGCGGACGCGTTCGGCAATCAATTCACCCACCGGGTAATCCACCATCGCCGACGCCACGCCCGTGTTCAGGCGGAAGCAATCCGCCAGGTTGGCGGCCACGTTAAACTCGCCGCCGCTTACGTGAATCTGGAATGTATTCGACTTGCGGAAAGGGATGATGCCCGGGTCCAACCGGTGCACCAGGGCGCCGAGCGATACGCAATCGAGCGCCGCCGCTTCGCGAATCTCAAAACCGTACTTCATACTTTTCTTCTCCTGGGAAACATCTTAATTACTCGCTCTTGGATTGCTCACGCGCGGCCCGCGTGGCCAGTTCGTCGCATCGATTGTTATCTTCATGCGACGAATGGCCTTTGGTCCATTGCCAAAGTACCTTGTGGCGGCTTACCTGCCCGTCAAGTTCAATCCAAAGGTCCTGGTTCAGCACCGGCGTCTTGTCGGCTTTCACCCACCCGCGCTTCTTCCAGCCGTGGATCCATTGGGTAATGCCATTCTTCACGTACTCGGAGTCGGTGGTGACGGTGATGTCGCATTTCTCGTTCAACGCGCGCAGGCCTTTTATGGCGGCCGTCAACTCCATGCGATTATTCGTGGTCTGCGGCTCGCAACCGTACATCTCTTTCGTGTGCTGGCCATAGCGCAGCACGCACGCCCAGCCTCCGGGACCGGGGTTGCCAATGCACGCCCCGTCGGTGATCAACTCCACCTTCTTCATGCGAGGGCCAGTTCTCCCTGGAAAAAGTTGTCTACCAGCTCGCGGATCTCGGCGGCGCTGTGCGTATGATAAATCGCCGTGCGTAGCTTGGCGCCGTTGCGCACGCCGTGCGTGAAGTAGCTGGCGAATTGCTTCATCTTGCCCACCGTTTCGGGCAGCTCTTCTTCTTCCATCATGCGGTAGTAAGTGGACATGATCTCATACCGGTCGCTCTCGGCGGGCTGCCAGTAGCCGCCCGTCGCCAGATACTCCGCAATCTGGCGGAAGATCCATGGATTCGACGACGCGGCCCGGCCAATCATCACCGCATCGCAACCGGTATCCCGCTGCATCCGGACGGCGTCTTCGGCGGTCACAATGTCGCCATTCCCGATCACTGGAATTTTTACCGCCCGCTTAATATCGGCGATCCGTGTCCAATCGGCGCGGCCCGCGTATCCCTGCTCCCGCGTCCGCGGATGCAGAGCGATCGCCGCCACTCCCACATCCTCCGCCATCCGCGCCATCTCCACGTGCACGAGTTCGCTGTCGTTCCAACCGGCGCGAAACTTCATGGTCAGCGGAATCTGTATCGCTTTTCGACACTGTTCAAGAATTGAACGCACTAAGGGCAGGTCCCGCAGGCATCCGGACCCTCCATTGCACTTCGTAACCTTCTTCACTGGGCACCCAAAGTTGATATCGACAAAGTCGAAACCCAGGTCCTGGCAAATGCGCGCCGCTTCGGCCATTACGGCCGGATCGGATCCAAACAACTGGGCCGAAATGGGATGTTCTTCCGGTTCAAAATGCAAATAGTTGAACGATTTCCGTTTTCGGCCGCCATCGGAGCCGACAACGCCGTGGGAACTCGTAAACTCAGTCATAATCAGGCCGCAACCGCCTTGATTGCGCATTAATCGCCTGAAAACGGTGTCGGTAACGCCAGCCATCGGCGCCAATACGGTCGCCGGCTCAATAGCCACGCCGCCTACGGTATAGCGGCTGGGAAAGTTCTGCCGGTCCTCAAGCCGGACGGGATTCATTTCTATATTGTAGCCATGACGGGGTTTGGAAGCCCGCGTGCACTACAAAATATATACCAAGGGGTAGAATCAGATGAAAAAGAAACAAGCAATCCTAATCCTGTCCGTGATGACCGCGATCACCGCCGCCTCGTGTGCTCGAAAAGAACCACCCGTGGCGGTGGAACAGCAGCAGGCGGCCCCTGTAACGGCAGCTGCGGCCCCGGAGCCAGTCCGGGAATCGTCGTGGCGGCCGGCGCCGGTCCGGAGTAGCAGACCCAAGCCGGCGAAAGCGCCGGTAGACATCGCAAGAACGGAACCGGCAGCGGTCGCGCCGGCGCCTTACACTGCCCCCGCGCCTTATACCGCGCCCGCCCCAAATAGGCCCGCGCCACCCGTTCGCCCTCAGGCAATGACGGCCACGCTCGCGGCCGGCTCCGTACTCGCCGTTCGCGTCGGCGAAACGTTGACTTCGGAGAAAAGTGAAAATGGCGATAGTTGGACTGGCACGCTTGCCGAGCCCTTGGTGATCAACGGTCTGGTTATCGCCGACCGCGGAGCGCAGGTCGAAGGCCATGTCACCAATGTGGATCGGGCGGGCCGTGTCAAAGGCGTTGGCGGAATCAGCGTCCAGCTAACCCGCTTCAACACCGCCGACGGCCAGCGGATCAACGTGCATACGGCCTCGTTCTCCGCGGTTGGCAAGGATGAAACTAAGCGCGATGCCGGCAAAGTAGCCATCGCCTCCGGTATCGGGGCTGCCATTGGCGCGATCGCCGGCCGCGGCAAAGGCGCCGCCATCGGCGCCGGAGCGGGAGCCGCCGCCGGAACGGGAGCGGTTCTCGCCACCAGAGGCGGCCCGGCCATCATCGCGACGGAGACGTTGATCCGCTTCCGCGTGGCCGAATCGGTCTCCATCACTGAAAAATTAAAGTAACTACGCCGCGCGCTTTTTCCACGCGCTCAGGGCGGCGGCAAGCCGTTCGCGAATAGTCACGAAGCCAGGATTCTCATACCGGTTTACGCGCTCCCGGGGATCCTGGCGCAGATCGAACAGTTCATTGGGCCCCTCGCCATTGTTTCGCAGCACCAGCTTGTAATACGGGTCCCGCGCCATTTCCGTATTTCGGAACTGGCCGAAAATCATATTCTGCCAGAGTTCACCCTTCTTAAACGGTTTGTTAAATATCAGATTGGCATAACTCCGGCCAATCAAGTTCCGGCCCGCCGGCGAATTCGCTCCGGTAATCTCGCAAATAGTCGGAAGGAAGTCGTAGAAGCTGATCAACTCCGGCCGCGCCCCCTCTACCGGAATACGCCCCGGCCACGCCCAGATCATCGGCACCTTCATCACCTCGTCGAACATGTTAATCGGATCGCTGGCCAAGCCCTTGCTCCAAAGCCCATGCCGCCCATGCAAATATCCGTTGTCGCCAGTCAGGATGAAGATCGTGTTCTCCCAAAGGCCCTTTTCCTGTAGCTTCTTTTGCAAAACGGGAATCTGCTCGTCCAACGCCGTAACAGACGCCGCCGCCTTCCGCATATTTCCCAGCATGTCGGTCAACATGCCCTTCTCGCGCAGAGCGTTCGGCGCCCCCGGCTCAAACCCAACCGTATTAAACGGCGTGTTCTCGTACATGTCGTAGTATTTTTGCGGGTGCCCAGAGTACGGCGTGTGCGGATTCAAGTATGCCAACGTCAAAAAGAACGGCTTGTCCTTACTCTGCTTTTCCAGAAACCCCACCGCTTGCGCCGTGATTAGCTCCGTCAAATAGCCGTTTTCCTTCCGCACTTCGCCGTTCAATGACATCTCCGGATCCACATAGGATCGAGCGCCGCCCGTCAGCGTGTACGTGAACTCCAACCCATGCCCCGGCTTCGCGTCGTTACCCATGTGCCACTTGCCGGCATACCCGCAGCGGTAACCGCTCGCCGCCAACAAATCCGAAAGCAATACCTCATTCGCGAATGACGCCGGCGCTTCCTTCTGCCCTTGCGGCGGCTTCTCCACCGGATTCTCCGTAAGGAAGTCGTGAATTCCGTGCTGCCGCGGCGTGCGTCCGCTGAATAGCGTCGCCCGGCTCGGCGAACAAATCGGCGTGCACACAAAACTATTCACAAATCGCGTTCCCATACGCGCCAGCCGGTCGATATTTGGAGTCTTGACCTCGGTGTTGCCATAACAGCCCACCATCCATGCGGCAAGATCGTCCGCCAGCACCACTACAATATTCGGCTTTGCGGCCGTTTGCGCGGGTAGCATCGCAGCCCCCGTGGCGCCCAAAAAAGCTCGTCGCGAAGCAACCATCCTTCACCCTCCCTACAAAACATCGGCAAAGCCGCGCTTCAAATGGCGGAAGAAAAGTCCGCCCAAAACAAAGGCAGTCACACTCCAAGCCACCAGAATCGCCACCTCGTCCGCTCGCGGCATCTCGGTGGAGAGCAGCCTTTCCCGATAAGCGCGCACGAACAGCGACATCGGGTTGCCCCGGATCAAAAAGCGCATCCCGTCGGGAATCTGGTCTTCCGTAATGAAGATCGGCGTCATCCAGAACCAGAATGTCAATAGCACCAAAACCGCTTGCGCCGTGTCACGCACATACACCTGCAGGCTGGCGAAAATCCATCCGATTCCGACCCCGAGCAGACCGATCAGAGCCATATAAAACGGCAGCAGCAATACAAACGGGCTCACCCGTCCCTCAAAGTACGCAATGGCGGCGATCGACAACACCAGCGCCAATACGTGATTCGCCAGCGATGAAAAGAACACGCTGATCGGCAGCATCTCGGATGGAAAAAGCGTCTTCGTAATTAGGCTCGAATGCTCCAGCAGCGAATTCGACGACCGCGCTACCGTCTCTTGAAACAGCATCCAAGGCAGATACCCGGATAGCAGGAATATCGTGTAGTTGCCGGTCAACGAACCCGGCGGCATCTCCGATTTCATGCAGTACTGAAAGACAAAGGTCCAACTCGCCAGCATGACCAGCGGGTGCACCAGCCCCCACAGCCAGCCCGCCGCCGAGCCGATGTAGCGCTGCCGGAAATCCCGCTTCGCCAACTGGAACAGCAGGTTGCGCCGGTCGATCAGATTACGTAGAAATTGCCCGCCAATCACGTCTATCCAGTTTAGCTGGAACCGGCGCCCGGCGAATTCGTCATACTGCTTAAATATGCGTCTTTTTCCGTTACTCCCGATACTCGTTACACTCGTCTCCTGTACATCGGATAGCCCCACCTCCGCGCAAGCGGAAACTCCCGTCGATCAGCCCCCTATCCCCGCCCACTACCAGTCCGAACGCGAAGCCCAACCGCTTACCCCGACACTTAGCGCCAAACTCTTCTCCGACCCCAAAATGGCCCGGATCTACGATATCGCCCAACGTATTCCCGCCATCCTCGCCCAGCAGCCTTGCTATTGTTACTGCGACCGCGGCCACGGCCATCGCAGCCTGCTCGATTGCCAACGCGACAACCACAGCGCCAGTTGCGCCGTTTGCCGTAAAGAAGTGCTACTCGCCGACCGCTTATCCCGCATGGGCCTAAATGCCAAGGAGATCCGCGCATCCATCATCCGCGGCGATTGGAAGCAAGTGGCCGAATAAAAAGCCCGGCCGGGGTTGATTCTAGGTCTTTGACCGCCAGGTTCACTCCCTTACGGTCGTGGCTCAGAACCAATACCGAGCACCGCGCGTCAGCAAGCGGGCGAGCGCTACTGCCCAAGTTGCTGACGCTCTCGACCGCGAGCCTGCCCCGCCGCTAGCGGTAAATCACCCGCGGCCGGGGAGCGGGATCACGGCGCCGTTAACTTCGGCGCCGGCGTCGCTAACGAGCCAAACGAGCAGGCTCGCGACGTTGGCGGGCTGCACCCACTTACCGGGGTCGGCGTCCGGCATGGCGGCGCGGTTGGCGGGCGTGTCCATGGTGTTCGGGGAGACTACGTTGGCGCGGATTCCGAACTCGCGGTTCTCTTCGGCGATGGTACGCACCAGTGAGATGACGGCGGCTTTTGAAGCGCCGTAAGCGCCGAGCGTGGCGACGGGTGAGAGGGCGGCGGAGGTGCCGATGGCCACAATGGAACCCTGGCGGGCTTCGCGCATCACGGGCAAGACGGCGCGCGTGAGCACCCAGGCCGGCCGGAGGTTGATGGCGATCATCTGCTCCCACGTTTCGTCACTGGTCTCGTCGATGCGCTGGCCGCCGGCGAAGCCGCCCACCAGATGCACCACGGCGTCAATGCGGCCGTACATTTGAATCACGTCCGATACAAGCGTCTGCACGGCCGCGGCGTTGTCCAGCGCGACGGCGAAGTGGATAAGGCTGGGGTGGTCGGGGTTCTTCGAATGCGCGCTACGGTCGACGCCGATCACCCTGGCGCCGGCATCGAGAAAAGCTTTTGTGACGACCGCGCCGAGGCCGCCGCTGGCACCCGTGATAATAACTACTTTCCCATCAACCATTTATTTTCCTCACCTCAACATACAGGACTTCGAGCGGTTTATTCCCCGCACTTATCGCGGCCGCCAAATGGCCTGGACCGGCAGGGAGCGTCATAGCCTGGAAAGCGCAGCGCGTCGCGCCGGCCGCAATTGGTACGCGCTTCTCCACCGTACCAAGCGAGAGGACGGCGTGACCCGCGGCGGGGGCGGCGTTGCAGAGCAGGGTCACCTCGTAACTGGCGCGAGCGCGGACATCGACGGCCCAGCCAGAGGGCTCGTCGCGTCGATCCTGACGGGTCAGGAGCACTGGGTTTTCTTGCGGCGCCCCAATGTAGATGCGCGGCGGAGCGTAGCCGCCGCGCGTGGCGCCGACGTCGCGGAACCAGACTTCGGTGGACTTGCGCAATTGGGCGACGATTTGCGGATTGGCGGCGGCGACGTCGTTCGATTCGGCCTGGTCCCTCTCCATGTCGTAAAGCTCGACGCCGTCAACGAGTTTCCAACGCTGGTTGCGGGCGGCATGGCTGCGGAAAAGCTCGGGCCGGTCGCCGCGATGCCACTGGGAGTGTAGAACGCGATCGGGCCAGTTCGGGGCGGAACCGTTGAGCAGAGGCCAAAGGCTCCGTCCATCGAATTGCAGGGCTTTCGGGACGCGAATGGCGCAGGCGTCGAGCAGCGTCGGAAGAACGTCAATGTGGGCGGCGATGCGATCGACCTGAGTACCGCGCTTGACGTTCACCGGCCAGCGGAGAAAGAAGGGCACGCGAATGCCGCCTTGGTAAACCGTCCCTTTGCGACCTCGCATTCCGGCGACATAACGGGGCTGCTGGGGGCCGTTATCGGTCATGAAAATCAGGATGGTGTTAGGTTCGTTCCCGGTTCGTTTGATTTGTTCCAGCAGGCGGCCGACGTTGTCGTCGAGGTTCCTAACCATGCCATAAACCTTCTCCGTAGTCTCGTCCAGGCCTTTGCCCCGGAAAGGGGCGACGTATTTATCATCGATCTCGAGCGGCGTGTGAGGGGCGTTGGTTGGGATGTAGAGAAAGAACGGTTCCGACTGGTGGCGATCAATGAACTGAATGGCTTCATGGAAGAAGATATCGGTGCAGTAGCCCAATGACTTTTCGAACTTGCCGTTGCGGAGAAGAGTGGGGTCAAAGTAATGGTTCCCGGGAGGCGGGTCGGCCGGTTGAGCCAGACCGCCGCCGCCGTGGACGAGTGATTCGGCAAAGCCCTGGTCCATGGCGCGCATAGGGTAATTGTCCCCGAGATGCCACTTCCCGAAAATACCGGTTTTGTAGCCGGCGTTGGCGAACAATTCGGCTGCGGTCCGCTCACGCGGATCCATCATGGACCGGCCTTTGAATGTGTCGACAATACCGGTGCGGTAGTTATAACGGCCGGTCATCAGCGAGGCGCGAGTGGGAGAACAGACCGGACAGACCTGGAACTGAGTGAATTGGACGCCTTCCTTGGCAATGCGGTCGATATTCGGGGTTTGAAGATGGGGGTTGCCGTGTAGCGAGAGATCGCCATAGCCCTGGTCGTCACTCATGATCAGGATGACGTTAGGCTGGCGCGCGGCCGCCGGGAGAGCGGCGGCCGCGGCGAGCGAGAGAAAGACGCGCCGGGTCATGGCCCGCCTAGTTTACTATTTCCAATCGTCGTCGGCTGACGGGCCGTACATGCCGGGGATGGGGATGTTGTTTAACCGGAGATAGACGCCGAGCTGGGCGCGGTGGTGGACAAGGTGATTGATAATTCCGCGGACAACTTGCGTGCGCGGTTCGGTGGAAGTAAAGATCTCGCCGTACTTAAAGGTCCAGTCCTTGGCCATGTCTTCGTCGGTTGCTTTGTCGATCCATTCGCGGCCGATCGCGGCGCTTCTGTCGAAGTGGGCGAGAAGCTCCTCGGTAGTGGCGGCGATTTCCATCTTGAAGCCTTCGGGCAGGAGAAAAAGCTGGCTTTCGAGAGTGAATTTGAACCAGGAGGGGAGGTCCGCGACATGCGTGGCGAGGTACGCGAGGGCCATCGACTTTTCGTGGGGCTTGTAGGAACGGGTAGCGTCGGTGAGCGGGACGCGTTCCAGGAGTTTGCGGGTGTTCTTCATTTCGCTGTCGTAATCGAGAGTCAAAGTTTGGCAGAGAGTCATGAGAACAACGTAGCAGGAATTGCGGACAACTTCCGTCCTCGATGCGTGGAATACTTAGTCCATGCTTGAGACATCGGCGCGGTTGCTGCGGTTACTGTCATTGTTCCAGAGCCGGCGTTACTGGACGGGGGCGGAGTTAGCGGTTCGACTGTCGGTTACTTGCCGGACATTAAGGCGCGACGTGGACAAACTGCGGAGCCTGGGATATCCGATTCATTCGAGCGCGGGAGTGGAGGGTGGATACCAATTCGGGGCGGGGTCCGACATGCCGCCGCTGTTGTTGGATGACGATGAGGCGGTGGCGGTATTTGTCGGGCTGCGGCAGGTAGCGACCGGAGGAATCGCCGGCGTGGAAGAGGCGTCGGTCCGGGCACTATCGAAGATGGAGCAGATATTGCCCGCAAGGCTGGGGCGGCGGGTGGCGGCGCTGTCGTCCGTGGTAGTGACGGCGCCGTCACCGGACGCGGCGGTGGATGCGCGGACACTAACGACGCTGGCGGGGGCGTGCCGGGACCGGGAGTCGCTCCGGTTCCGGTATTTGGACCATGCGGGGAAGGCGACGGCGCGGCGCGTGGAACCGTATCGGTTGGTGCATACGGGGCTTCGATGGTATTTGGCCGCTTGGGATTTGGATCGACAGGACTGGCGTACGTTCCGGGTGGACCGGATCGGCCCGCGGCCGGCGTGCGGGGAGCGGTTCGCGGCGCGGCCGGCGCCCCCGGGAGATTTGGCGGCGTTTGTGACGGAAGGATATTGGCGATCTCTGGAAACTTGCCGGGCGCGGGTGAAGTTGTCGCTACCGTTGGAGGAGGCGGCGCGGCGGATGCCGGGAGGAATTTTTGAGGCGGTGGACGAAGGGCTGTGTTACTGGGAGTTAGGGGCGGCCAGTTACGAAAAATTGGCGCTGCACTTGGCGTGGATGGGGGCGGAGTTTACGGTGGAAGGGCCGGCGGAGCTGGTGGAAGCGGTGCGCCGCGTGGGCGAGCGGTATGGACGGGCGATCCGCTAAAATCGAGGCAACCCTTCAAGTAATGAGCGCGTATTCCCTTGCCCCGCGTGCTTCACGGTATGCACCGGCCGCCAGTCGTCATTCAACGCCCCTATATACCGCGCATTGTTTTGCTCCGTCCCCATCAGGATCACGGTGAAGCGCCGATCCGGATATCCAAGCGCCCGGTACTGCAAATCCTTGCCTTCTTTCCACCGGTCGGAAGCCGGCGTGCCCAGCTTGCGCACCACCGCGTGATAATCGTCCGCCGCCGTGAACCCCAAGTCCTCCTGCAGCACGGCCTGATACTCAACCCGATCGCCGCGCGAATAGGAGACCACCCCGTACACCACGAACAGCACCGCGATGATGCCGCCCAGAATGTAAAGGCCCATCTTCGATTCGCCCGAATCCCCCAGGCGTATCCCGCTCAACATCGCCGGCGTAGGAATCGCGTCATCCGCCATTGGAGCCGATCGCGCCGGCCCCTTCGGCATCGAAATCACCCGCCGTTCATGCGTCCGCAAAAGGCCGGCCGTATACTCGAGCTCCCGCTCCAGGCCGACAATCATCACCGGCTCATCCACGCGGGAAACGGCGCCGAGAAATCGACGTGGAACCCAGATTTCCCGGTTGTCCTTCGTATTGTGCACTAGGATCTCCGACCACGTCGCTTCACACAGCTTCCACTCATTGTGCTCGACGTTCAGAATCGGCGGGTAAAAAGAAAACGCACGTCCGCCCAAGCCTTCCAATTCCGGAATCGGGTGCGCGGACATGCCTTATTCTACTCTCAAAACGGTCCCCGCCTAGCGATTTCCCAGGTTCAACACCACGACTCCAAACAGGATCATCCCCACGCCGATAAACTTGTTCCGCGTTAGCGGTTCCTTGAAAATCAGGCGCGACCAGATCAACGTCCACAGGTACCCCAACGAAACCATCGGATACAGAATCGTCAGTTCCCCGCTCTTCACCGCCACCGTGTACATGGCGAATGACGTCAAGTAGATGAAGATGCCCACCGGCAGCCGCCAGTTGGTCAATACTCCCTTTACCGTTCGTTCCAGCTTGTCCGCCCCGGCCTTCAGAAATACCGTTCCGAACGAACCGACAAATGAGGCGAATAAAACCAGCAATATAGACGACAGCGGCGTTTTCAAGCGTCCCGATCCTTCCGCCCGAGCACGCCGACGCCCAGCACGATAAAGACGAGTCCCAGCAGCTTGAACGCATTCACGCTCTCGCCGAGGAATCCGACCGACAGGATCGACACCCATACGTAGGTCAACGCGATGATCGGATAGAGAACCGACAACTCGCCGTACCGGAGCGCCAGCACTAGCAGAATCGTGCTGATTCCATAACAAGCGAGCCCACCGAATAAAGGGACGTTAGTAAGGATTTTCCAGGCGATCAGCGGCGCCTGCGAAAGCGCGCTGCCCGCAACTGGATCGTAAAGCGGAGGCATCATCGTGGTTCCCCGCTTGATCAGCATCTGCGCGGCGGCACCCAAAATGGTGCATCCCACCACCATGATGTTACCTTTCAAGCGATTGCGTTTGGCCGGAACGGTGGTCCCGGCGGTCTTTGGTGGCGAGTTACTCACGGCGGCTCGTTTCATCATAACAGCGCCCACAACCCTCACCGTTTCTTTTTCTTGGCGTCGGGCTTCTTCGGCTTGGCGCCGCCGATCTGAAAGACTTCCACGGCGTCGCTCGCGGCCTCGCCGGTCGCCGTCGCGGGTGTCGGCGGTTCCGGCGGCGGCTTCAGTTCAATCTCCGCCGGCGCGCACGTTCCGGCTTGCACCTCGAACGCCGCCACCATCGTCCATTTTTGCCCTTCCCGCTTTTCCACCTGATAGGCCTTCGTCGCCTCGTTCGCCCGCAACCGCCACGCCGCGCTCGCCGTCCGCTCAAATTTCACATTCGTCGGCCGATCCGTGGTTATCTGCAAAATACTCCAACTGTCCCCGCCCGTCTTCGATTCCAATAACGCATACCGGCCCCCCTCGCCCGATTGCGCCCTGTCCACCAGCACCCGCCCCTCCGTCGCGCTAGTGAAGTGGAACCGGTCGATCAAACCCAAATGCGGGTCTCCAAACACCGGCCGTTGCCTCCACGTTTTCCCGCCGTCTATCGTCACCAGAAAGAATGGATCGCGCGGCAGCGCCGCTATCACCTGCCCGCTGATCCACCCATTCACCAAATCGAAAAACTGCATCTGATCCAGCGCCGCCTGCCGTATCCGCGGATGGCTCTCCACCCACGTCTTCCCGCCATCCTCGCTGGCCAGCACAATCGAAGCGACCGCCGTGGAATCCGTATGCAGGTTTCCCGACACCACCATCCGTCCCGCCAAAACTTCCAGTCCGCTCAACTCTAAATACACGGCGCATGGTAAGTCCGCCGAACAGCTCAAACCCAGGCTTTGTATGTCTTCTTCCGTACACGCCACCGGTACGCGCAGCGGCTTGCCCTCAAAAATCAATGGCGCCGGCGGCTCCGTCTGGGCCATTGCCGAAAAGACCAGCAGCACAAATGCCACCATTTGACGCATCATAAACATTATGCGCATACGGCTGCGCGTCCCCGTGGACGGCGATCAACTCAACGGCGGCGGCGACGTGAAATCGGTTAATCTCCTCGGCTGGCTGCGAAGCCTCCTCGCTTCCTCCCGCCTGTTTTGTCCCGCCTCCGGAATGCCGTCGAAACACGACAAACGCTGGCTCTCCCGCGGCGATACCCGCTATTGCGTCGCCGGCCGCTGTTGCGTACGTCGCGATGGCGACTGGCAGGTAGATTATATTTTCGATGTCATTTCCGGCGGCGGCCGCCAACAGGTACGCATTGGACTCCCGGAACCGCTCATCGCCGCCTGGGAAGGAAAAAACAACCGTCGCATGAGCGAAGCCTGCCGCCTGCGTCTGGTCCACGAAACGCTGGAGGTTATGATCGATCTCAATCGCCTCCCCCCAGCTATCACCGTTTCCGCCGGCTCCATCGCCGCCGTCAAATTGTAAATTTATCGCCGCGCGCCCGCCACGATCGGCGGCGGCATCGGCGGCGTCGGTACCGGTTCTTCCACCACTATCTTCTTCGGCCTCGCATCCAACTTCTTGAACAACACTCCCAACCGCGCCTTGGCATACTTCGCCGTCCCCGGCTTCACGCCCGTTTCCAGCACCTCTTCGTCCGTCAACTCGTGATCCACCATCAGGTACTTCTGCAAATGGTTCTTCAGCCGGTCCTGCACCAGCCGCGCGTCGCTCTTGTACAGCACATGGAGAATCTGCGCCCCCGTCCCCTTTGACGCCGCCGCGTACACCCTCGACGGCCTCGACAACGTTGGCGATTTCAACTCCTTCTCCAGCTTCTTCGCGCCATCCTCCAACTTCCGCCACGCCGTCACTTCCTCCGCCGTCAACCCGCACGCCTTCGCCAGTTCCGCCCGCTCGCTCTTGCCTAGCTTCTCCGTCAACACGCTCAAAAACAGCGATAAATTATCCACTGGAAATTCCAATTCCAGCGGCACGTTCATCCGCGCCTTCTGCAGCTTCTGCAGGCCCGAATGGTTCACCTTCGCGCCCGTTAGCGCCGGGCAAAACAGCGACAGCAGCTTCTCTTCGTCCAGCAGCTTCACAATGTCGGCCGAATTCGCCTCATTCGCCACGTTCCGCAGTTCGCGCCCCAACGCCTCCACCGGAATCTTCTTCTCCAGCTTTAGTTCCCGCACGTTCTGATACTGGTTTTGCGTCTTCTCGCTCAGCGCATAGCCCATCCGCACACGGTACCGGAACAGCCGGAATATCCGCGACGGATCGTCGTAAAGGGTATACTTCCCCGCAATCCGCAACTCCTTGTTCTGCACGTCGCCAATCCCGTTCGCCGGGTCCACCAGCAACCCCCGCGACTGCCGGTTCAACGACATCGCGATCGCGTTAATCGTAAAGTCCCGGCACAGCAGGTCCTCATGAATCGTCGCCGGCGATATCTGCGGTTTTGACGCCGGCTTCGGATATACCTCCTGCCGCGCCATCCCCAGCCGGACTGTCACATGGTGCGGAAACCGCAAATCGGCCAGATTGCGCCGGGGGTCGGTCGCGCCCAATTCGGCGTCGCCGTCCTTCGCTATCGCCTTCGCCAGCGCGATCGCGTTCCCCTCCACCGTAAAGTCCAGGTCCTGGATCGGAAACCCGCCCAGCATGTCGCGCAATGCCGCGCCGGTCAGATACAAGGAATAGTTCGCCTCGTTCGCCGCCGCCTGCACCTGGTGAAACGCCACCATCTGCGCCGCATTCAAGTGGCTCTCCAGCATGAACATGTAGTCGCTCATCGATTCACTCCATCTCCCTTTCGCGCGCTCGCTCTTCGCCTTCCCAATCCCGGTGACCGGTTCATGCGCGAGGATGATGCTTGTCCACCACCGCCCGCAGCCTGCCGCGTGCGACGTGGGTGTAGATCTGTGTTGTACCTATGTCGGCATGGCCGAGCATGGTCTGTAAGCTGCGAAGGTCCGCCCCGCCTTCGAGCAAATGCGTGGCAAATGTGTGCCGCAATACGTGCGGACTCAGGTTGTGGAACAGACCGCACGCCTTCCCATGCGCGGCCAGCAGTTTCCAAAATGCCTGCCGGGTCATCTTCGTTCCTCGATTGGTTACAAACGCGTAATGGCTCCCCCGGCCCTTCAAAATCGCCGGCCGCCCCGCACTCAAATACGCTTCTATCGCCGCTATCGCCGTCTGCCCCATCGGCACCAGACGCTGCTTGTTTCCCTTCCCCGTCACGCGCAAATATCCCAGCGTCAGGTTCAGGTCGTTCAGTTCCACCCCGCACAGTTCCGATACCCGCAGCCCGCTCGCATAAACCAACTGCAACATCGCCCGGTCCCGCAACCCGGCCGGCTTCCCCGCTGGCGGAGCTTCCAACAGCCGTTCCAGATCGCCCGCATTTAGATAATGCGGCAAAGCCTGGCCTATTTTGGGCGACGCCATCAATTCCGTCGGGTTATGCGTCATAACGCGCTCCCGCTGTAAGTGTCGATAAAAAATTCTAAGTGTGGTTAAATGCCGCGCCACGGATCGAGCCGCCATCCCGCCCGCGTATAGCGAGTCCACGTACCGCTGGACATGCTCCGCCGTTTCAGGAACGGCGGAATCTCCGCCGCCGGAAAAAGCGCAAAAACGCTCCAGATCCAGAGCGTAAGACGATATCGAATTGGCAGCCAATCCCTTTTCCATCCGGCAAAAGTCAAGAAAAAGACGGACTTGCACTCCTAGCGAACCCGTACGGGCCATTCTGCCAATGATACAATAAGGCGGAAAATGTTTGAAAGTGGTATAATCAAGCGCAAAGGCCGGTCACGGCCCCGGGCCGTCGAAACGACGTGAGCGGTTCGACCAATAAACGCGTCCGTGTCCTGCGCTTTGAGCGTGAACACGTCGACGGTTTCGTCCATCCTCAGACTTTCCAAACCCCCACCGGCGTCGAGATGCTTAGCCGCGACGGCAACATCCTGACTCTTCCGTACGAGGAAGTAAAAGTCCTTTGTTTTGTGCAGGATTTCGACGAAAACCTCCCGGACCTCAATAACCGTAAATTCTCGAGCCGTCCCAAATCCAGCGGCCTCTGGGTCCGCATGCACTTCCGCGACGGCGCCATCCTGGACGGCCTTCTCCCAAATAATCTCTTAACAATCGAACCCCACGGCTTCACCGTCACTCCGCCGGACCTTGCCGTTACTCCCCAGCGCGTGTTTATTCCCAAAGTCGCCCTCCGCTCAATTCATGTCCTCGCCGTGGTGGGCGGCGGCCTCGGCCGGTCGAAAAAACCCGACGAACGGCAAATCTCTATTTTTGAAGACTGAGTGTTACGCCGGCGTGTTTTCTGAACATGCCGAGATTTTGGCGACTCACTCTTTCCTGGTCCCGGCTCCGCAACGTGCCGGCACCCACTCTTAAATAGTGTTTTTCGAGACCCGCGGCGAGCTTTCCGGTGAGGAAACGTTTGCGATTGGCAAGTCGATTCGCGAGCTTGCCGGTCTCGGTAACTCTTCGGCGCTTCGACCCGACCCGAAACATCTCACAAGCTTGGGCCTCCGATGCACGATCTTGAATGCGTCGTCGACGGCAAGGCGCATCCTTTTTAGCTTGGAGAAGCCCTTAAAAGCGATCTGGCCGAAGGTATCGCCTTCTCAGGCAAGCAATCCCTCGCTGGAGATCCGCGGGAGGTTCATAATTCCTCGCAGTAACGGGTGAAGTCACGATTAGCGCCGAGCAGATGAGACCTCGCGACCCTAGAAAATGCCAACATGAATGTCGTGGCGTCAAGAAATCCCAGGGCTGAGTTCTCACAAGCGGTGGTACTTAAGGTAGCGAAGCGGTCCGGGTTTCGATGCGCGTTTCCGGGGTGTGGCCGTACTACAACCGGCCCAGGAGGCAGAGCAGATCAGGTAGCGACTACTGGGAAAGCCGCGCACATCTACAGCGCAAGAGAGGGAGGCCCCCGTGGCGCCGGTGGGCTGACTGTGGAACAACGGCAGGAGATCACGAATGCTATCTGGTTGTGCGCTCAGCACGCGGATCTGATCGACAAGAACAACGGAGGTGAATTCCCGGCAGCGACGCTTAGGGCTTACAAAGTTATTCACGAGGAGAGTCTCCGGTGCGAGGGAGGCGGACTCTGGCAAAAGGCAGGATGGGTACATTCGATGTCCCTTGCTCGCGCACCCATATTTCGAACGCCTGCTGATATGCAATTCGGCAAGGTGACTGTAATTCACGGGGGAAATGATAGCGGCAAAACTGCGCTCTGTGATTGGCTGCAAGGCATGTCCGACCCATCCATACTCTCCAGATGGGCGGACCGGATCGAGCCGGGCGGGTTATCTTTTGAGGTCACCTACCTAAATCCGTCCAACCAAAGGTTGAGAGTTCGTGTCCACTCTCCCGGAGAAATCGAGTATTTTCTCAACGATGAACCGGTCCCCTTCGACCCGCACCCTATCAGGTTTGTGCGGCTCAAAGATCTACGAAATAGCATCTTCAGAGACGAATTACCTAAGATGACTGACCTCGAATTCCTGAGCAAATCTCTTTCGGTTAGCCCGGCCCTCATTCGGAACATGATGCCGCTCGTTGGCATACATAAAGGAAGCACGGTAGGCGGCATACGCCTTCAGCACCAAGAGGATGGTTCGTTACGAGTATGGACTGACGTTCACGGAACACCACAGGGGCTTAAGCTACAGAGTCAGCTCTCGAACACGGAACAATCTCGGATCTTGATTGAAATTGCTGCAGTCTTCGCACGATATTCCGCCAAGCAGGTCCCTACAGTCCTACTCATCGATTGGGCAGCGAAGAGCTTTGATAGCAAAAGGATGAATGAAATTATTGAGTTCTTGTCGAGCGAGGACAATCCCTTCCAGACAGTCCTAGAACGAGTCACCAACGGACTTGGCGGCCATGCCATCGCCCGAGTGGTAACTCTGCACGGGACGAAATCGGATGTGACGATCGGTACGTTCCCGAACCCCGATCTTGGCAGTAGCGACGTTCCAAATTCCGTTCCCTGAAAAATCCGCTATGCGCGCCGGCGGAAGCACTTCTAGTTACGATAGGTGCTTAAGAACACAAATATCGGAAGGTGAGGAGATGGCACTAGAATAAGTCCGTGAGCCGAAAATACCTCGCGTGGCGTGTCAGGATTCTTAGCGGACCTATTGTTGCGTTCCGGGAGTATTTCTTCCGTGAGGTGCTGCCGCCGTTCGGGAATATCGACGTTCGCGCGGACACGTTGAGGAATGAGTGTTTCAACAACATCGGCAGGCAACTCGCCCGTGATGACGGTATCGACATGGCTGATGCTGCCGACGCCGCCCAAGAGCACGCGCTGGACTGGTGGGAGATGATGACGTCGCTGCGCCAGAGCATGCTCAACCTCGCTGCGGCAGGACTGTTCCACCTTGTCGAGCAGCAGCTCACAACGCTATCAGCAGACGGGCTTTTCAGAGGCGACAAATTGCCCGACACGAAGCTCTCCAACGTCTCACAGTGGTACCGTGATGAATTAGATATCGACCTTACAGCACTCCCGTCGTGGAAGCGCATCGGCGAGATGCGTAAAGTGGCGAACACTATCAAGCATGGCGAGGGAAGCTCCGCAAAACAGTTGAGGGCATTGCGGCCCGAGCTCTTCGTGAATCCAGCGTACAACCGGATATACGAGCGGGAAGGATTAAGCATGGCCGAGCGCATGCGGGAGCAAAAGCTCGCCGCACCCCTCTCAGGGGAGGACTTCTTCGTCACAGAAGAGGTACTTCTGGAGTACGCCACGAGCGCGGAGGCATTCTTCAACGAGATAGCAGCAGCATTTGAGCAGCAAGGATAGATCGGCCACATATTCCAGTTTTCACGAACTTCTGTATATTACGAGGAGTGTGTTGCCAAGTACGCCTCCACGCGAAGATTACAGTTTTGACAGTGTTGGATGAGAGTGTTGTCATATAAGCTCTGGGTGGTCGTGCCGGGCTGCCAGGTGAGGATTACGTCTATCCAACCGGTCTATTCCAGAGACTTACATTGCCCATCGAAGTTCGACGGGCCGTACGCTTGGCCTCCTAAAGACTTGTCCTCGTTGAGCGCCCGGGCTCAATAGGACAGTTGGCGCTCGTGTATACTGCTGACTAGCCTTTTTCCCCATAACGGAAAATTGTGCGCCCTTATACGCCATGCTCACAATCCGTCCAGACCAAATGGCCGAGCTTCGCCGCGCAAAAGAAGAAGCATTCAAAGCCCATCTCCTGGAGCAGCTTACCGCTGAATACCCCGAGCCATATGCGGCAAAAGGCGAGCCAGCCGTCAAGGAATTGATTCTCGACGCGCTCGCGACCGGCGAAAAACACGGGATCGAAAATCAGGGCGACCTCGCGACGCTGGCCGAACTCATGTTCCGCTTCGGCCGCCGTTTTGAACTTTCCCCGGACCGTGCCTGGGCATGGAAGGTTTTGGCCAAGCCCGACCTGCCTGGGGCTGCCAAAATGGCCTTCCTCTGGAAGAGGATGGAAGAGACGACCGATGGGCGATTGATCGTCCCGGTGAAACGGAAGGAAACCTAAGTGCCTCTCTGCGCTTTTTGCGGTTTCGCACTCGTCTGCAAATGCCCTAAAAAGCCGGTCTTGCTCGGGAAGGTCACCTCGCCTTGCCCGCTCAAGCACGGGGGCATCTGGGTTCACGTAATGGACGACGATGGCAACGATGTAGAAACCGTCGGGATCACACTAGTAGGAGGCAAAACGAAGCCTACCAAACCCAACGGCCTCTCAATCTTTGATCCGCTCGATGAAAAAGTCCACACGGTAAAGCTGGAAGACTTATCGCTATCGATGGCGAAGATATTCGACCCGCCGGTCGACAAGACCGAACGCGCCGCGGTCGAGGCCGGCCAAATCACGTACGTCGGGTTCACGCTCACCCGGCGCCGCCTGTTGAAGCTTACGAAAGTCGACCCCTATTTCGCTCCCAGCAAAGAAGATCTCGATATCGTCTACGAGATCGCGAACATGGCCGCCGATACGGTGCTGTTGCGGATCAGTTCCGGGACCGGCGTGCTGCACGAACGGGCGCTGACCACCACGGAGAAGGACGACGCCACCCATACGGTTCACTGGAATGGAACGCCGGATTTGTTGCCCGGAACGTTCATCGACCCGCTGCACGGACCTTACAAAGTGGAACTGGTCCACGCGATCACGGCCAAGCATATTGACCCCTTGGATCACGAACGTCCCTTTAATGTGCTGTATCACTCGCTGAAGTTGGAACTCGGCGATTGGCTGCCGCAACGCGAAATCGCGCGCTTGGATGGCGTGATGACGGCATTTCAACCCGACTTTACCGGAGCCAACCCCGCCGACGCCGACGTTATCAAGTGGACGTGGTGCCGTCTGGGGCAGCTCGGTTTTTTTCCAGGCCCGATACCGGGCGTCCGGCCGCTCTTGGCGGCGGGCACCGCTCCGGACCCGCTTGGGCACGCCATTCGGCGCTATCGGCAAGCCGACGGCGATTTGTACCGCCGGCTGTTCCGTTTGTCCGTTAGCGGTAGCGGCGAAGGCGAGATCGATGGCGTAGCCGCCAACGTCACCGCTCCTTCCATCGACGCTCCTCTGCTGAAGAAACTTTGGGCTCGCACGAACGCCCGGCTGGCCGGGGCCGGCACCATGGATGTTTTGGAGGATCGAAGCGTCGCCACCGGGGCCGCCAACAGCAAACTGTTCGTCGATGTCGACCGGTTCTACGTCGGCTACACCGCCGAATTCGACGGGAACGCCAAAGCGGCCGTCGATGCCGCATGGGTGCCCCGGCCCCAAATTTCCCTGCAGACGCGGTTGCAATTGAGGAAGAAGAACGACACCGGGGTGACGCCGGCCCATGCCTCCGCTTTGGGCGATTATCGAGTGAAGTGGTCCTGGACGGACCGCGCCGACGATTTGACCCGGCTACCGGCATACGCCGCTCCGCGCCCCAGCCGGACGCAGGAGTATGCCACCTTAGCGGTCGCCGCTCCTCTGACCGCGAGAACGGCTACCTACAATAATTCCCCCACGGCGGTGGGCGGGCTGCTCGGAACCGACGACGGGGCCAATGCCGTCTCCTGCTTCGCGGCTCATGCTGATAGCGTTTCCGCCGGCGCGGTGGACGGACATCTAAGCGGCCCCCCCGCCGATCCCCAGTACGTCGACGACACGGTACTCGCCGATGCCTCCCGGGTCTTTTTCGAGCCCTCATCCATCGGCGGCGACAACTACAAATTGGTCGTCAAAATCGACAACTCGGCTTGGTCCATGGAGCTAAACACCGCGCACCTCGCCGCTATGCCCGATTTGCGCAAAGAGACAGGTGAGTTCGTGGTCTGGCGCCGTGTTCGGTTCTCCGCCTACGTGCAATGGGGCGCGGTGAGCACCGCTCCTAACTGGGGACTGGTACGGGCCCATCTGGAGAAGGCATACACCACCATTACCGACCCCGTCGTCTCGAAAACGATGGCGCAGGTCACCACCATCGGAACGCTCTTTAAGGATGCGGCCGACCTCGCCTACAAAAACGTGAACGGGCCCCAGTTCGCCGGCGCCTTTCCACCCGTCAGCGCTTACGTTCAGTTCGCCAATACCCACGCATTGCCGGAGGATCCGCGGACGCTCGAATTCCGGGATGTCGCCACGATTGGCATCGGCCAATTCGCCGCGCCGGCCAACATCGTCAACGAAATAATGATGGGGCTGGTTCGCTATGAGTTGATCGTCAACCGCGAAGAGTATGTAATTCCGCGCACGAAGACGCTCACCGACAAACGGTTTAAGGTCCGTCTGGACATGGCAACCGCCTGGGCGGCTCGCGGCGATTGGGTAGCCGCCGCCGGAGCTCACTTTCAGCCGGAACTGGCCCGCCTGGTGGGCGTCGACGGAAAATTGATCGCCGTGCCAATTCCCGCCAACCGCCGTATTCGGCCCATCGCGGAGGCCACGCTGGTGGGCGCCCCCGCTACCAGAGCGGCCATACTGAACGACATTTTCCTTACCCCGCTGCAGCCGGTGCTGAACTGGTGGTTGACCGGTGGCAAACCCATCATTGCGTATTCCGTTTTCACCGCTCAGATTGTCACCGCAATCGACGATGAACTCTTACTGTTGACGCCCCCTGGAATGGGCGCAATCCCTCTCGCGGGACTCGCCGACACCTACGAGGGTTTGGTTCGGACGGCCCTGGCGGCGACGCCTCCCCCCGCCCCCGCCCTCATGACACGCAGGCAGCAGGAGGCTAAGGTAAAGACGGAAACCCTTAAGGTGATTGCGCCCGGACAGCCCTCCACGGCCGACGAACGGTATCTGGCGCTTCAGGAATTGAAGACGCGCGCACAAACGCAGAAACCGCTGATGGACGCTCTCCCGGCCATTTCCACCGCCGTGAAACAACTCCTGGACGACATGGAGATGACGGACCGCAACAAATATCCGGTCCATGGCGTTTTGCGCCAGGGGCTTCGTCATTTCCAGGAACTTCTCGGTGACCGCATCGGGAAGATCACCGGAACCTCCGCCGCGTCGAATTGCGAATTGAAAAGCCACCATATGGAAGTCTGCGTCACCGACGCGGGGGACGCGCTGAACATCATCGCAGGTTTGGGCGCCGTTAATCTTGCAGGGGTGGAACGGACTGTCCCGGCGACACCGTGGCGAATCATAGACATTACGATAACCGGCCCATTCGACGGCCCGGCGCTCCTGTTATTTCAAACCGGCCTGCCCGCCGGCGCCATTTTGACCAACCTGCGCGGCCCTGGAGCTACGATTCCGGCTTTCGCCATTTCCGTGGCCGACGATACATTCCTCGACGATCTGTTCCGCCGCAATCTGGTGGACCGCGAAAAGATGCTGGTGCTGCAGCGGCTCGCGCAGGTGTACACCGTTTTCAATGCCGGCTGCTTCGCACTCGACGATGCCGTACACGCCCTCGCCGAAAAGCCTCCCGGCGGCTTCATCGCCTGCCATTACGCGGCGCATATCCGGCCCCTGTCAATTGCGGCGGGAACTACCGACGACGCTCCGGATTTCACGAACTCAACCTCCATCGGCTGCGACGGCGGAGTCATTTTCGTCTCCAACGATCAGCCGTTAACCCCAGATCATCTCTTCGCTCACGAGATATCGCACACGCTGTTCCTGCGGCACTGGCAGGATGCCGAAGAGGCCATTAAAGATGGCTGGTCCGCCTTCACCGATCATGATCTGGCCGACAACAACTGCATCATGAGCTATCCCGCATTCGCCCGCCCGCTCTGCCACACGCACTATGCCCTCGCATCCTACAAGCCCCACTTTTGCGGCAAGTGCAATTTGAAGCTTCGTGGATGGAGCTTGGCGGCGCCCTATTTGCCGCCGTCGTCGGTCACTCTGACGCCGGTGTTCCCCAATGTCGTGGGGCTCGCCGTCGGTTTGACGCAGGTTCCGGATCCGGTGGATGTTCATACAGAGATCACGGGATTGGCGGTGGACCTGGGGACGGTGGTTAAGTACAAGGGTCAAGGCACCTATACGCCCGCCCCGGCCAACCTGCGCTTCTACGGGCTGACGGTTCTGGCGGTGACCGGCGGCGTGTCCCGGTTCCGGCGAACTCCCCAAGCGGTGACGGGCCTGCCGTCTAACGCGGCGTTCGGCCCTACGGCAACTTCCTGGGAGCACGTTACGGCGGAGGGGAGTGTCGAAATTCTGGATGCGCAGTTGTTGATTGGCCCCAATAGTACCTATAAATGCGCCTGGGAAGAAAATCTCGATCAATTGATCGCACAAGGCGGACTGACGAAAGCTCCCGAATACCTTGCCTTCAGTATGCCCACGCCGCGCTACTACGATCCGTCGACGATCTTCCACGAGATGATCCATTTCTATCAGTTGTTCGACGCCAGCAATGTGCAGGAGGGGATCACCGATATTCTGGCTTGCCTGGTCGCCATCCGGTTTCTGAAGCTAAACCCGCTGCTCGTTCAATTTGAATATGGGTTCAATCCAAGCTATCTGCATGTTATGCAGTTCGCGGTGGATCAATTGGCGCCGCGCCTGGGCGTTCGCGGCATGGGCGAAATGTACTTTACCGGCAAATCCGATAGCTTGAATGCCTGGCTACAGCCCGGCGTGAAGGGCGCGGAATTTCATCGATTGTGCCTGGTCGGGATCGATAACTACGACATGCGCGAAGCGACCGCGGCCTTGCGGCCCATCGCTTCGCGCCAGCCGCTGACGAGCGATGGTGGCGTTCCGGCCGTTATCGACGCGGATTATACCGAGGCGTTGCGGCAGATGCGGGATTACATTACCGCTTCCTTGCCTCCCTCCGGCGCACTTGTGGGAAATCGTGAGCAGAATGTGGTGTTGATCCGGTTGTTCACAAAGATCGGGGTTTTCCGCGACGCTCTCCTCCAAGCCAAGGGATACCGCACCCAGCTCACACCTCTCAATCGCATTCACCGGCTGGAGACTTACATTGAGGAGACGGCCGCCAATCTGGTGACGCTGAAGAAGGAGTATGTTCGCGCCGGAGGCACGCTGGGCGACGTCGACGACCCCCGCGATGTGGCCTAACTTACTCCCCCTTTAGCCGTTTCGCCCCCATCGGCGGTGCGAACAAACTCCCGTCCAGTTTCCCGTTGATACTGACACTCTCCGAATACATCTCGAAGATCTTGTTCCCATCCCGAAACCGTACAATGCTCCACGGCCACATCACCCCGCTCACGTCCCGGTACTTGTTGTAAACCGTCATCTCTTCAATCCGAAGTTTTGATTCCGGGTCCCGCCGGTGAAACACCTGCCGGATGGGTAAATGTGTCGTCCGGTGGAAATAAACGGTCACTGTCCGGTTCTCCGCGTCGGTAATATCGACAACCTCCACGGGATTATTGTCGAACACGGCCGTCTCCTTGAACTCAAACAGCATCCCCGGCTCGTTCAGCCGGTACCGCAGCATGTAGAACACGTTCCTCATCGTTGTGTCGACGTACTTTTCATACTGTCCCGCCGGCAGCGGCCGAACGCCCCGATAGGTCACCTGCACGCCCTCTTTGTCCGTAAACAAAAAGGCGTACTCTTCGTCTTTCTTCCCGAAAGATTGCCGCTCCCGGATGCCGATTAACCCAGCCCCCGCCGGCTGCTCATACTTCGTATACACCCGGGCCGTCGCCAGCCCATTCAACTGCTCGCGGTAAAACGAGTATAACCGCCCCTGCTCCATCCGGTTTTCCATCGCCAAAAACTTCGCCCCGCCCAACGCCGCCAGGGACTGCTCCACAATCGTCCGCCCCCGGTTCGCCGTCTGCGCCGTCGCCCCAACCGCCACTAACAAACCCAAACTAAGAATCCGCACTATTTCATAATCTCCTCTGTTTTGACGCCCGCGTTCACTGTAATGGTTTCGAATTTGATCTCGCTCGACTTCTGGCCGCCCTGCATGATCTCGATCGTGAAGGGCGCCTTCACGCCGCCCACGTCGCGCCAGTCCTTGTAGATGTTCTCCACTTCCGAAGGTCCCTGCGGCCCGTTCATCCTGTACTTGAGCGTCGCCAATTGCCCCGTCCCCGCATCAAGCGTCACCTTCACCGAATTTCCGCTCTTATCGCTGATCTCCACCTCGGTATCGGATAGCGCATTCACTGTCCGGTCGACCGCCCGGTCGCTCAACAGCAACGTGAAAGGATTCCGGAACATTTCCTCGGTCAACTGTTTCACCACGGGTGGCGGTATCGGCACCGCACCCGGCGCGTTCGGCGCCTGGAAAGTTCCGCTCTTGCCGTCCCACCGTACGATCACTTTCCCAAACGGCAATTCCTGTTCCTGCCGCAACTGGTTCGGCACAATCACGAGCGTCTTCTGCTTCACCGCCATGTTGCCCAGCGTCGCATTCGCCGTCATCGTCAGGTCCTTCACCGCCGCTAACTTCTCCGCCCCGCCCGCCGCCTGCTGCATCCGCGCCAGTAACAGCTTCCCCTTCGCCAACGTCGCCTCGGTCGCTTTCGCCGCTTCCTTCGCCGGCTCCTTCACCTTTAACTCGAGCTTCGTAATCGGCATCTGCAAATCGGTCAATGGCGTCTTGAACCCAGCCGTATTGCCAATCGCGGTGATCACGAACTTCGACGGGTCGAGATACTGCTTCGCCACTCGCAACACGTCGGCCTTGGTAACCGCCGCGATTGACTTTTGATACTGCGCCAAAAAGTCCTTCGGATAGCCATAATAGTCGTACCGGAATAGCCGCGAAAGCGTCTTCTGCGGACGGTCGAAGTTGAATACAAAACTGTTAATGACCTTTTCCTTCGCCGTCGTCACCTCCTCGTCCGTCACGCCCTCCGTGCGAATCTTAGCGACCTCTTGCAATATCGTCTGAATCGTCGCCACGGTCGACTCGGTCTTCGTTGAAGCCGTGATTCGGAACAATCCCGGATGCGTGTAGTCCGCTCCCCAGCCGCCGCCGATGTTATACGCATACCCCAGGTCGGTGCGTACTTTCCGGAACAGCCGGCTGTCGAACCCTCCCGCCAGAACGTCGGAGAGCACCTCCAGCGCCGGATAGTCCTTGTCGCTCAGCAGCCCGCCCAAATGGCCGATAGTAAGAAACGTCTGAGTAACTTCGCTCTTGTCTCCGGAGTAAATCCCCGCCTTCGCCAGATTCGTAACTTTCGGGAACGTCGGCGCCGCGCCCGGCGCCGGGTTCCACGCCCCAAGCACCTGCTCCAGCCTCGCCCGCATCGCCGCCTTGTCAAAGTCGCCCGACACGGCGATCGCCATATTCGCCGGATAATAGTAGCGTTTATGAAAGTCGATCAGGTCCGCCCGCGTAATCGCGTCCAGCGTCGCGTACTCCACGTCGCGCCCGAATGGCGTCTCGCGCCCATATACGATCGACGAGAACTCAGACCGGTTCACGTCGTCCGCATCGTCATACCGCCGTGCGATCGCGCTCCGATACTGCGTTTTCAGTAGATCGATCTTGTCCTGCCGGAATTCCGGCTGCGACAATACGTCATAGTAAACGCCCAGCACTTCATCCACGTTTTCCTTCAAACAACTGAATGAATAGGTGGCCACCTCTTCCCCAATGGTGGATTCCACCGAGGCCGCGATATTCTCCAACTGCTCGTCGATCGCGTCCCCCGTCTTTGATTTGGACCCGCCGCTCCGCATAACTGACGCGGCTATCTCCGCCAGCCCCGTCTTCGCCGGTGCGTCCAACAGCGTACCCGTCTTCACCAGCGCCGTGCCGTTGATAAACGGCAGCGTATGGTTCTCCAACAGATAGACCTTAACGCCGTTCTTCAGCGTAAAGATCTCGATGTCCGGAATCTTCACCTCGCCCAGCTTGCCGAATTTCAGGCTCTTCCAGGCTCCAATCTGCATCTTCGCCGGCGCGGCCTTCGGCGCCGCCGGCTGCGCCAACATCGCCGCGCTTGCTATCAGGAGCAGGGGTAGAATCTTCATTACTTACTCTCTTCCTTCTTCGGCTGCACCGTCACGCCCACCGTCTTATTAGTCGGAGTCAAATAGGTTTTCGCCACCCGCCGTACATCCGCCGGAGTTACTTTGTCTAATTCTTCCAAATCCGTAAACATCTTCCGCCAGTCGCCGTAAATCATCCAGGTAGACGCCATCGCTCCCGCGAGCCCGGAGTTACTGTCCAGAGCTCGCAGCAGCCCGGCCCGCGTCTTCACTTTCACGCGTTTTACCGTAGCCTCGTCCACGCCGTCTTTCTGAATGCGGCCGATAATCTCATCCCACGCCTTCTCTAGGTCATCCGCGCTCTTCCCTTGGTTCGGTACCCCGTAATAGAGGAACAGGTTCGGATACTTCCCGCCCGGAAACTGCGGAATGGTCTGTGTCCCCAGCGCCAGTTTCTTATCCCGAACCATCTCTTTGTACAGGATCCCCGTCCGTCCGCTCGACAGTACGCCATTGAGAACTTCCAGCGCCGCGTCGTCTGCGTGCGTGCCCTCGGGCCGGTGATAGGCGATCATCACAAACGGCTGTGAAGGATCGTCGACCGCCACGCGCTTAATGCCCATCTGCGCCGGTTCTTTCGTCACCAGCCGCGGCGGCAATGGCGCCGCCGGAATGCTTCCGAAATACTTCTCCGCCATCCGCTTGATCTCGGCGGGATTCACATCGCCCACAATCCCGATGCACATATTCCCCGGCACGTAATAAGCCTTGTGAAATTCCGCTCCGCCCTTCGCCCGCAGATTTTCAATGTCGCTCGCCCAGCCGATAAAATTGCGATACGGATGGGCCGAAAAAGACGTCGTCAACAGGGCTTCTATCAGCTTCCCCTGCGCGCTCGATTCCACTCGCATCCGCCGCTCTTCCCGCACCACATCGCGTTCTTTATAGAACTCGCGGAAGACGGGCTTGGCCGTCCATTCCGATTGCAGCGCGAACCATAGCTCGGTACGATTCGAAGGCAGGCTATAGAAGTAGTTCGTATAATCCAACGCCGTCGAGGCATTGAACCCGACGCCTCCATTACGTTCGATCTCCCGTGTAAAAGCGTTCTGGTCCACATAGCTATTGGCCTTCTCAATGGCGTTCTTCAGCGCCGCCTCCAGCCGTTCAATCTGAGCTTTATCGGCACGGCGGCCCTTCACGCGTTCTTCTTCCAGCTTGTCGTAGGCCGCTTCCACCGCCGCCAACGCCTTCTCCTCCTCCGGCCAGTTCTTCGTGCCAAGTGAGGTGGTTCCTTTCCCGATCATGTGCTCGAACATATGGGCGGTGGCCGAAGCGTTCGCCGGGTCGCTAGCCGCCCCCGAATCGACGTGCAGGTGGAAGGAGACCACCGGCGCCTCGTGCCTCTCCATCACAATAAAGTGCAGACCGTTGGCGAGCGTAAACTCGGTGACCCGCTTCTCGAAGTCCGCAAGGTTTTGGCTGAACAAACAAGTTGCCAGCAAGGGAATCAGGGCTATGTAACGCATCATTCGACTCTTCCCTTAATAATACCAACGCCGAACCCGGAAGCATCGCGGCGACGCGATGTTTGGTACGATTCCATAGAGGTGACGTCATGCCATCAGTCACGGCCGACGACCTTACCCCGGTTCCTGATAAAGCCCCAACACATTCCCCGCCGGATCGCGAAATCGCGCCGTGATCTCCGGCGCATCCGCCCCGATCGGCTGCGCGATCTCGCCCCCATTGTCCACAATCGCCTCCGAAGTCGCGGCCACGCTGTCCACCATGATGTACACCAGAAGGCCCGGCTGCCCAGCCGCCGCCCGCCCCGTCACCCACGTCCCGCTCACCGCTCCCGTCGTATCGTCGAAGGCCGTCGTCCCATCCCCGCGCTGCCGGACTCGCCAATCGAACACCCGGCTATAAAAATCGGCCGACCGAGCGATATTAATGGCCGGAAGCTCAACGTAACAGATTTTTCCATTCGTAAGAGATGGAGGCATTCGAATTCCTATCCGGCCGCCGGGAGCCGGTAATTCATCGACATGGAGTCTAACAAACTCTCGGATATTTCTCCCGACGCGATCCGCTCGTGCATGTGTCGAGTGTTAATACGATACAGAATATGTCCCGCATTGTGTTCGACATACTTCTCAATGTCGCAGTAGCGAATCCCCAAGACATTCAGATAGGAGCAAATAAGCCCGTCAGTCACTTGAAAACTCAGGAATCCGGGAAGCTGCGCGCCCTTCGCCCAACCGGTCGACAACTCCATCGAGTGCACTCGAGTGTCGAAAACGCCCGTGTCGAAAATCAACCACTCTTTTGCCAGTGACGCCAGCCGCGCCAATCCCCACAGCGGACACAGCATATGGTTCACGACCTCCGAGGCGAAGACGACGTCATGCGCTGGAATCGTGAAATCGACTAGGAAATCTGTGCGCCGCAGTTCCACATTCTTATACCCCAGCACGCCGTGCGCGAACACCGACGATTCGTACCGTTGCCGCCGCACTTCCAGGCCCATCGCATGTGAAGCGCCCATTTCGGCGAAACGAAACGGGAAGAATCCATTGGCACTGCCAACTTCCAAAATGGTTTTCCCCTGCAACACGGGCATCAAAGGACGGAGATACATCCACTTCGGCCACGGCCGCAGCAGCGACGCCTCTTCGCTTGTCAGCCGGCTTCCCAGCGTGTTCACGCCGCCCTCGTCAAATATCGGCCAGCGCCGGTCAAACACCGACGAGATCTTATGCTCGGGAAAGTCGGTCCGCTGGAACCACATTCCGGCGAAGGCGTTCAGCCCATCGACCACCGGCCCGCTCGCCGGCACTCCCTCGGCCTTCGCAGTCTCGTCCCGCGCAAGCATCGCCCGCAACTCCGTCAAAACCGAGGCGATACTTTCATCGGTAAACAGCGGGTAAGTGGCAATCGAGCCTTCCTCGACGTCTCTGCCCTGCGCAACGACGTAGTCTCCGCAATCGATAAGAATCGGTTCTCTCAGCATGTGTATGGCGGCGCTAAGTTAGATTCTAACCCGCCCCTGGCGAATCCCGTAGAATGAGGGTCGTGGTGCGCAAGCTGCGGGCTGTTTATGAAGATGGCGTATTAAAGCCCGTCGGGGCTCTCCCGCTGGACGAACACCAACTCGTTAGCGTCATCGTCATTGATGGCGTCGCGCCAGATAAGGAGCCAGATGAGGAGCTTACATTCGAAGCCCCGGACAGCTTCGAGCGCCTGGCCGATCACAGCATTTCACTGCAAGCCGTGCGGGAGGCACTATCCAAGATTCCCGGCTCTCTGGACACCGGCTTCGTCGCTGAACGGAACGAACGATAATTGCCCGTCCACTTCGTCGATACCAGCGCTCTGGCGAAGCTGTACCATTCCGAAATCGGAAATAAGCGGATGGAGGCGCTGGTCCAGGCGCCCGGCACGCGACTGATTATCTCCCACTTTCTCTCATCGAGATCCAGTCGGTCGTCGCCATCAAAGTCATGACGAGAGTCATCGGCAAAGCGACACTCGATCAACTTCGCGGCCGCTTCTTTTCAGATCTTGCCATGCGGCGTTTCGACGTCGTTCTGCTGGCGCGACGTCACTATCAGATCGTTGAAAAGATCATCCGAACGTACGCGGCGGACAATGCCCTCCGAACATTGGATGCAATGCAGTTGTCCGCGGCGCTTGATCTTTACCATCGCGGGATGGCCTCGGATCTCGTCTCCTCTGACAACGAACTGTGCAGGGTGGCGGCACTCGAAGGGTTAACTGCCCTCAATCCCTCGGAGAACTCGTAGCCGAAACAGACACAGTGTCGGTTCGGCCGCCGCAAAGTCAAATGAATGCCCGTCGTTCCATCGTCGAACGTTCACCTGCGCTTTATACGCCTCCTTGCCGTCCGGCACTCCGCGCACACACCTTCGCGCGGGTCGAGATTCCCAATCGAAGGCGACCGGACACGCCGCCAATGCGACCGGGCGCAATTCTCCGCCCCACCCGGATCTCTATCGGCGCGGCCATGTCGGAGGTGTTCTGCCCAGCACCGTCGTCGCAACGCTGTGGCGCACGTCATCGGGCATAAACCCGCGGTGTACTCATGTCGGCCTCCTGTTCGCGCAAGGCAAACGCCTAAATTCCAAACGGAACAAATCCGGCCTTCGTGCGTACTAATCCTTTCAGGAGAAATTACGCTTGTACGATCTTATCCGCGACTTGAAGCACACCCTGCGCCGCCTCGCCCGAACCCCCGTGTTCACTCTCGCCACGCTGGTCACTCTCGCATTGGGGATCGGCGCCAATACCGCCATCTTCAGCATCATCAACGGCGTGTTGCTCAAACCTCTGCCGTTTCCGGATCCGGACCGGCTCATTGGCGTCTGGCAAACCGCGCCAGGCGTGAATATTAAGGACCTCAATGCGTCCATCGCCGACTACATCGCCTACCGCGAAGACTCGAAGACTTTCGCCGATGTAGCCATCTGGAACGGCCGCTCCGTAACGGTCACGGAGTTCGCCGATCCTGAACGTGTGGATGGGATCAGCGCGACTTTCCGTCTGCTTCCCATGCTGGGGGTGCACCCGATCCTCGGCCGCGGATTCAATGAGAAAGACAGCGACGGCGGCAGTCCGGACGTCGTGTTGCTCGGCTATGGCTACTGGCAGCGCCGGTTCGGAGGTGATCCCAAAGTCATCGGTCGCCGGATCATGTCCGATGGCGCGGCCCGCGAAATCGTTGGCGTACTCCCGGAAGGATTCTGGTTCATGGACATGAAGCACGATCTCGTCCTGCCGCTCCGGTTTGACCGCGCCAACGTGCGGCTCGCCGGCTATAACTTCCAGGCGATCGCCCGGCTCCGCCAAGGAGTAACTATTGAACAAGCCAACGCCGATGTGGCGCGAATGATCGGCATCGAACTCCGTAAATTTCCTCCGCCAAACGGAATGAGCGTTCAGATGATGGAGGATGCGCGCCTGGGTCCGAATGTTCGGCTACTCATCGACGATCTGCTCGGCGATATCGCCAAAAGCCTTTGGGTGGTAATGGCTACCATCGGAATTGTTCTGCTGATCGCCTGCGCGAATGTCGCGAATCTCCTGCTGGTCCGCACCGAGGGCCGTGCGCAGGAACTCGCCGTGCGCGCCGCCCTGGGCGCCAGCCGGGGCCGCATCGCCCGCGAACTGTTCGTGGAAAGTCTCGCCTTGGCTGTAATGGGTGGCGCTCTCGGCGCTGGATTCGCCGTCGCCGCCGTGAAGTTGGTATTAAAGACTACTCCAGTCCGGCTGCCGCGGTTCGACCAGATCTCGGTCGATGGAACCGCTCTGCTGTTCACGTTCGCCGTCTCCCTCGCCGCCGGATTCGTGTTCGGCGCCATCCCCGTTCTGAAGCACGGCGGAGCCCGCTTCGCCGGAGCGCTACGGGCCGGGGGCCGCAACGCCAGCGCGGGCCGCGACCGCAACATCGCGCGCAACACGCTCACCGTCGTGCAGGTAGCCCTCGCGCTGGTGCTGCTTATTGGTTCCGGGTTGATGATCCGCACATTCCAGTCCATGCGCCGAGTCCATCCGGGCTTTAGCGATCCGGAAGCGCTCCAGACTTTGCGCATCTCGATTCCCAGAACGGCGGCCCAAAAGGACCCCGAGCTTTTGGTTATGCAGCGGAATCTCGTGAACCGCCTGGCGGGCATTCCGGGCGTCTCGGCGGTTAGCATGATTAACGGTCTGCCCATGACTGGATTTAGCTCCCAGGATCCGGTTTCCGCCAGCGACCATAGCTACGCGGCCAGCCAGATCCCTCCTCTTCGGCGCTTTATCAGGGCGGTTCCCGGCACGTTCCACGCTCTTGGCGCGCCGCTCCTCGCCGGCCGCGATTACAACTGGATCGACATTCACGAAAAGCGGGAGGTTGCATTGATATCGGAGAATTTCGCCCATGAGTATTGGGGTTCCGCGCAGGCGGCGATCGGTAAGCGGATCCGCTCGAATCCAAACGATCCCTGGAGCGAAGTGATTGGGGTGGCCGGTGACATCCGCCACGACGGCGTCGACAAAAAATCCCCCACAACGGTGTATTGGCCCTTGCGTTCGTCGAATTCCATGACGTTTCTCGTACGCGGTCCCCGCGCCGGGACGGAGAGTCTCACTACCGAAATCCGCCAGACCGTATGGACGGTGAACGGCGGCCTCCCCATCACCGAGATGCAAACCATGAAACAGGTTTACGACAGGTCCATGTCGCGAACCGCCTTCACGCTAACGCTGCTCGCGATCAGCGGCGGCATGGCGTTGCTGCTCGCCGCGGTTGGGATCTATGCGGTGATATCGTACGCCGTCGCCCAGCGAACGCGGGAGATCGGCATCCGCCTTGCGCTGGGCGCGCAACAGGCGGAGTTGAAGATGATGTTCGTCCGCAACGGGCTACTCTGGGGCGGAATCGGCGCCGCGGCTGGACTCGCCGCCGCGGCCGCGCTCTCACGGCTGATGTCTACGCTGCTGTTCGAAATCAGTCCGGTCGATCCGCTGACATATTCGGTGGTCGCAACGGGCCTGCTCGCGGCGGCGGCCCTGGCCAGCTATTTGCCCGCCCGCCGGGTCACGCGCGTGGACCCCGTGGAAGCGCTTCGGGCGGAGTGACGTTGCACCCGGACGAATGCCGGCCGGTTGAGCGCCGCCGAACACGTCCCCCGTCAGCTCGGGCTTCGGGCAGGTGACTTCGGTTGCATGGCCGGGCCGCCAATGGCAGTTCGCACTCAGGCTGCGTTTCTGACCTGAATAGGCAACAGATGAAATCGTTATTCACACTCGGAGTTCTGCTTGTTGCAGGCGCTAGCGCGCGGCGTCGTTCCGCCCGGACATCGCCACTCTACCGGAATTGGCCATTGAAGGTCCACCGGAAACGGTGCTGACGCCCGCGACAGCTCGGTTGGCCGCTTGGGCCAAACGCAATTCTTCCGACGTCATCTTCGGAGCCAAAACTCGCCGCGATAGGCTGCTCTACAATTCAGCCGTTCTGCTGGACCGGAAGGGCGATGTAGTGGGCCGCTATGACAAGATCCACCCCACCGAAGGCGAACTCAAGTCGGGAATAGCTCCCGGCGCGACCGATCCACCCGTCTTTGAAACCGATTTTGGAATCATTGGAATTCAAATCTGTTTCGACGAGCGGTTCGTGACCCGGAACTTCCATCGTTATTTCAAGCCGAAGTTCTTCGGCCCGGTCATATGTAAGTGTGTTCGCCAATCCGGAAAGATCTGAAATTGACGAACTCAGTCTTGCTTGAGCGGAAGAAGCCAATAGCGATAACACGTCGAGTACCAAAGTCTTTCCCGTTCCATTCGCGCCAATCATGACCGGCAACGGACGCAGCGAAAGTCGAACGTCGCTCAGCCGTCGAAAACCCCGCATGGAAAGCTCGCCAAAGCGCGCTAAAGAATCAACCATTGTCCCACCACTGTAACTTGTATATTCCGCCGAAGCCGCCCCCAACTAAAGCGCCAATTCCATCTCCACTCCCGCCTCCTCCGGATCAACATAGTAACCCGCCACCGTCCCCACAATCCGAAAACCAAATGCCTCGTTCAACTGGATCATCCTTTCATTCCCCGCCCTCGTCGTCGTCACCATCCGCCTAAACCCATGCCCCCGCGCATACGCCACCTGCCACGCCTTCATCACCCGTCCCAAACCCATCCCCTGCCACGCCGGCAGTATCCCCGACGAACTGATTGCCAATACGCCATTCGCCTCCGCCTGCAGCGCGCAACACCCCACCCGTCGGCCATCCACAACCATCCAATACACCTCGCATTCCCGCCAATACGAAGCCGGAAACAGGTCCGCCGCCGGAAACACCCGCCGGTCGAAATCACGCAACCGCCGCAGCTCCTTTTCCACCTCCACCAGCCGAAACTCAAGTTCCATCTCTCCATCCTCTCGCGATACCCTATGAACGCACAGGCCGGTCGCGGCCGCCAGCCATCGCGCCCTACACCGCAAGAAACTTCCGAATGAAAATCACCCGCATCCTCACCAAAGTCGTTCACGCCCGCATGCGCAACTGGATCTTCGTCAAAGTGGAGACCGATCAACCCGGCCTCTATGGCTGGGGCGAAGCCACGCTCGAGTGGAAGACGAAGTCGGTCGTGGGCGCCGTCGAGGACTTGAGCGTCCTCCTCATCGGCCAGGACCCGCGCCGCATCGAACACCTCTGGCAGATCATGCACCGCCAATACTTCTGGCGTGGCGGCATCATCAACTACACCGCCATCAGCGGCATTGACCAGGCTCTCTGGGATATCAAAGGCAAGGATCTCAACCGCCCCGTCCACGAAATCCTCGGCGGCCCCGTAAGGGACAAACTCCGCTTCTACGATCACCTGGGCGGCGGCAAACTCGAAGACATCTATGGCACCCTCGAACCCGCCGAATTCGCCGAACGCGTTCACCAAAGCATGGAGGAAGGCTTCACCGCCATCAAGTCCATGCCCATCCCCGTCAGCGATCCCGTTGAATCCCCGGCCGTTCTCAAACGCGCCGCCAAATGCGTCCAAGCCATGCGCGAAGCCGGGGGCGACGCACTCGACATCATGCTCGACCTCCACGCCCGCACCACTCCCGCCGCCGCCATTCAGTTCGGCCGCCTGCTCATCGACTACAACCTCTACTGGTACGAGGAACCCTGTTGGCCCGAATCCATCGACGGCCTCCAGGAGGTCGCCCGCGCCCTGCCGTTCCCAATCGCCACTGGTGAACGACTGGTCGGCCGCTGGGAGTTCCGCGAGCTCTTCGAAAAACGAGCCTGCGCCATCGCCCAACCCGATTGCTCCCACTGCGGCGGCATCAGCGAAGTTCGCAAAATTGCGGCGATGGCCGAGGTCTACGCAATCGCCATCGCCTGCCACAACCCCCAAGGGCCAATATCGACCGCCGCCTGCACCCACGTAGCCTTCGCCACGCCCAACTATCTGATTCAGGAAGTCGTAAGGAAAGACGTCCCCTGGCGACAGGACGTAGTGATCGGCCAGATCCCAATAGAAAACGGCCACGCCGTCCCGCCAACCACTCCCGGCCTGGGCATCGACATCGACGAAGCCGAAGCCCAAAAGCACCCCTGGCAGCCCGAAGTGACCATGAACGTCTTCCGCCGCGATGGCTCCGTCGCCGATTGGTAAAAACCGGTCATGCGACCGGCGGTTTGCCGCGGTCTTCTCGGATTTGTACGTTCGACTTCTGCGGCCATGAAGGAGAAGCCGAACGTCCTGGCCGAGTGCTTCAGACTCCGGGGCTACCACGCATCGGGCGGGCATCTCTTTGAGTGAAGCGATGTCGCTGATGATTCCGTTGAACCACTTCTCGGCGGCGGCAAAGGTGCTCCTTGACTCGATGTAGTCGGCTATCGAGTCGAGATCCTCGAAAGCCTGCGGCTCTATTTCAACGCGAAAAGCCATGCTTCGTCCGAAGACGTTTCTCCGCCTCTTCAAACGCGATTCCTTCGCCGCGTTCCGCCTGTTCCATGCCGCGCCGGATCGCGGCAACCGTTTCAGCTTGCTCCAGGCGGTTTAGCAACTCTTGATAGCTCGCTGCATCCTGGACGACCAGCTCCGCCCGTCCATTCACGGTGAGGACGATGGGAGACTTGCTTTCCCTGAGCCGGTCAACGTAATCTTTGATGTTGCGCTGGAACTCAGTAACGGAGCGAACTTCTCTCAGGTCGATCATTGGAACCTCCATCATGCTTAAAGCGAATAATTCCATGAGTACCACGGTCTTGGCATCGAACCTCTTCCGCCACGATGGACCCGTCGCCGACTGGTAAAAAAACCGCAAACGCGCCAAGCTTATCGAATGCGCGGAACGTCAAGCTGCTCGCAAATCTTGCGCGCAAGGCGATTGTCGATCTCACCATGCCGTGGGACCGGAGCCTTGGCCCGGCTACTGGGATTCGTAAATATCGTGTGACGGCCGCCTTCGCGCTCTACCTTGCATCCATGTCGACGCAGATGATCAAGCAACTCGTGCCGTTTCACCTGTGAGCAATCCCGGCGTGAACCGACAATGGCACCAGTTCGATCAGATCGGCGCTTGGACTCGATGCCTCGTTCGCCGGCACCGGTAACGGTCTGCCTTCTTCCAGCAGCGACTGTGCAAGGTCTTCAAGAGCGCTGGCAATCATCAGCCTTGCGTCCTGCAAGTCGAAGCCCTGGGTTACCGCACCGGGAAAGTCGAGCGCTTCCGCAACCACCATTTCACCGGCCGAACGCGGAAGATAAAACGCCACGTGGTACTGAAGCATACGTCTATGATAATGCGTCCCGCCTACTCCACGAACGCAATCGCCAACGTCCACTCCCAGTCCTCCCCAGGCGCCAACCGCACCAACCCCTTCCCCAACCGGTGCGCATCCTGCAACCCCACCCACGGCTCCGGACTGAAGTACCCCTTCGCCGGATCACCCCACATGTTGAACCGCACCACCGGACCATCCGGCACCGTCGTAGCCGATTGCGAAATCCGCACCGCCAGCCCGCCCGGATCACGCAGTTCCATGTAAGGGTCGCCAACATATCCACCCAACGAAACCGCCGTCCGCGCGTCGAAATCCCGTAGCGCCACCGCGCGCCTTAACGACCGCGCCACCGTCTCCCCCGTCGGAGCCCCATCCCGCTTCAAGTACTCGATTGATGAAGGGGACAACAACGTCATCGCCGGCGCCTCCGTCCCCGCCAACAGAGGCGTCCGGAACGTAATGTGGTTTCCCGCCGCAAACGGCATCGCGGCCTTGTTGGAGTCCGCGGCATGAACCCGAAAACGAATGGTCATCTTCCGCTCCACAACACGATAATCCGCCCGCAGCGTAAACCCATAGGGGTACTTCACCCGCGTCTCCGCGGTATCGGAAAGCGTGACCGAGACCGTATCCGAATCCCGCCCCAAAACCCGCCAAACCATATTCCGCGCGAACCCATGGGCCGGCAGCGGATCGCCCTTGCCGGTAGCCGGCCACAACCAGGGAGCCCGTCCCTGCCAGCCCGTTGTTGCGGAGTAAAGCGTCTCCACCCACTCGCCCTTGTGCTGCACTTTCAAACTGCACAACTCCCCGCCCCGCTCCGGGCACACCGCACCCTGCAGCAGCGACGAGCCAAACACAACCTGTCCAACCAGGAAGAAGAACGTCATTGCGCGCAGAATAGCAGATCAACCGGCCGAGGCGGCGGGCGAGCCTTGTCGCTCAACGTCCGCCGCTCTCCGCTCCCACTCATTGGCCCGGTCCGTTTCCCCGAGTTTCCGCAGGCACGCCGCCCCCGCTCGCAGACTGACACCCAGGCTCGCGTGGTCAATCCGCCTGTGCACGTCCCCTTTCTCCTTCTCCGTCACTGCTCGTTCAAACCGCCGCAGCGCTTCCGCAATCTTCCCCATGCTCGACAGGCAGTTGCCCACTTCATGCAGACTAAGGCCTAGGCTCTCGTGGTCGATGCGCCTGAGCACATCCCCTTTCTCCTTCTCCAGCACTGCCCGTTCAAACCACTCCTGCGCTTCCGCATACGGCTGTCCCTCCCTCGACACGCACTCGCCGATCAAATGCAGACTACGGCCCCATCTCTCGTGGTCGATCCGTCGCGCCATGTCCCCTTTCTCGGCCTGCTCCACGGCCAGTTGAAACCACGTCCGCGCGTCCGCATACTGCCCCGTGCTCGCCAGGCAGTAGCCTACCTCATGCAGACTTCGAGCCAGATTCTCAGGGTCGATCTGCCCGCGCACGTCCCCTTTCTTCTTTTCTGTCACTGCCCGCTCAAGACGCGGAAGCGCATCCAAGTACTGTCCCGTGCTCGACAAGCAGAAGCCCACCTGATGCAGACTGCGGCCCAGGCTCGCATGGTCGATCCCCCCATCCACATCCCCTTTCTCCTTTTCCACCACCGCCCGTTCACACCACGACCGCGCTTCCACGACTCGACCGATTTCAACCAGAGCCGAGCCAACCGCGTGCAAGTCGTCGGGTCCCGACGGGCAACCCAACTTCTCCCATATCTCCGGATCTGTTGGGTAACTGATGAACGTCGCGGCCGTCTCGGAATCCGCCGGATTCGCTGCCACCGCTCCGGCCAGTTCCACAAAACGCGTTCGCTGAACGGCCCGAATGCCAGACAACGCTTTCTCGTCGTCCGGCAAGAGCGGCTTCCTCCGAAGATAGTTGGCGAACAACTGGTGCATTGCGGGATCGGGCGTGCCTCCCAGCAGGTGCAGATCAAAGCACGCATCCATCGCCCGCCGCTCGTCCCCCTCACTCCAACCAATCCCATCTCGCAAGTGCCGCGACAGCTCTCTCGCGGGAATCCGCTGTGGATTCAGGATCGCGGCAGCGTGCAGAAGTAACCGGGAGGGCTGATCCAGTCGCTGATATGCTCTGTCGAAACTCTCTCCGGCCGCCGGTGCCAGTCCGGATCCAACGGCCGGTGTGTGTCCTCGGAGCAGCTCATCAACCAGCGTCCTCGTCTCCGGGATGATCTGCACCGGAAGGCCACCGCCATACGCGGCAATCCCGTCCCCGTACTTCCCGGCAAACGTCGCATCCGTCAGTTCCGTAACCAAAGAAAGGCTCTCGCCATGCGTCAGCGCAACAACCTCGATCCACGTCCACGCCAGATCAGGGCGGTGGGTCAACGTGGTCATCAATACATGGCAAGGCATCCCGCTCAATGGCAGCCATCGTTTAATCCACTCGAATGAGAGGACATTGTCATAGATCAGCAGAACCGGCTCGCAGCCCAGTCGAAGGAACGTCCGTTGCCCCTGCTCCTCCAAGGAAAGATCCGAAGGGAACTCAAACTCCAAATGCGTCTTCCCAATGCGTGCCAAATCGATCGCAATCGAGTCTTGGGACGCATCCACCCAGAAGGTGCCGCCGCTATAGCAGGTCCTATGTAACCTCGCGAACTCGCGAGCCAATTCACTCTTGCCGACCCCAGGTTTACCGTGCAGCACAACCACCCGCTCCCGCACTGTAGGATCGCCCAGCTCAAGTCCGATAAGTGCCAGCAAGTCTACGCGGCCGATAAACGGACTCCGTCCGCGTGACTCCACATTGCTAAGGAATCGCGCCCGTGACAAAGCCGAAACCGCCGCCCCCAACGCATTATTCCCTGAAACCAATCGCGGAACAAGAAAGGTGTGTTCATGCTTAGCACCCCCAGGAAATACGCTCGGGTCGGTAGTCCAGGTCTCCCGCGGAGAGTCTTCATACCGGATTGGATAGATCGTCACACTCCCATCCGCGAACGTTGCATAGAGCGCCCGATTTGGCCATTTCCGCGAGTCGTACGCCGCACCCGCCGCGCAATGCAGCAACGTACCATCCGCCGACTCCACCGATTCGATTCGTGTCTCACGCAAATTCCCCCCCAGCATCACATCCGCTGCCCGTTCCAGCGCCGCCTGAATATTTGACGACTCCGTCGAGCAAAGCCAATCGAGCGGGTGATGCATCAACGCCACATGCAGTTCCGCGTTCAAACCCTTCAACTCCTCCAGCGCCTCCTTCAAACACTTCCGCCCCACCCACAGCTTGCCATGATCATCTGTATCCTGGCAGAACAAAGCGCTATTGATCGGCAGAATCCCAATCCGGTGGTTACTCACGACGGCCAATTTCACCGGTCCGCACGTCGACTTCTCCGGCGCAACGCGAACGCCTGCGAAGTATCTGTTGTGCCAGTCGAGATACGCCCGCATCTTCCTCGCAAGATGCGGCATCTCTCGATCCGGGCTAAAATAAAAGCTCGAATCTTCCTCCGATCCTAAAGTCCGCAATAGATCCAGACCGACCTCGCGATCCGCGTCATGATCGCCCGGAATCACAAATAGCTGCGACTTCTCAAGCCCAACGGCGCTCAACAGGTGATCAAAGAACTTCCCCGCAATCTCATACTCCGCCGCCTTCCCCGAAAACGCAATATCCCCGGTAGCGAAGATCAGGTCTGGCCGCCGCCCGCGCTTCGCATATTCCGCCACCGAATCAACCAGTGCCCCCAGCACAACATCCCGGTCATACGGATCCCCCGCTCGGATATGAAAGTCGGAGATGTGCAGCCAGGTTAGACTCATAAAAGCCACAATATCGCACCCCGCGCCATACTGGCGTGCGGCATTCAAACCCCATAACCGGGCCTCGTCGTGT
Organism: Bryobacteraceae bacterium; assembly: GCA_046155405.1. GTDB lineage: Bacteria > Acidobacteriota > Terriglobia > Bryobacterales > Bryobacteraceae. The sequence goes on from JBJXFL010000130.1 coordinate 69,148, forward strand.
GTTTTACTTCACCGCTTGATCGCCGCCCCTTTCGGCGGTCGAATTCCGCTCGCGCCCGGCATTTCAGCACGGAAACGCCGCAGCGATCTTTGTCAGGGAACCGAAAAACTCCGTTCATGCGTAACGTCCAGAGGAAATACGCTCGGGTCGGTAGTCCAGATCTCCCGCGGAGAGTCTTCATACCGGATTGGATAAATCGTCACCCTGCCATCCGCGAACGTTCCATAGAGCGCCCGATTCGGCCACCTCCGCGATTGATACGCCGCACCTGCCGCGAATCGCAGCATCGCACCATCCGCCGACGCCACCGATTCGATTCGCGTTTCATGCAGATGCCCACGCAGCATCACATGCGCGGCCTCTTCCAGCGCCGCCTGAATATTTGACGACTCCGTCGAGCAAAGCCAATCGAGCGGGTGATGCATCAATGCCACATGCAGTTCCGCGTTCAAACCCTTTAACTCCTCCAGCGCCGCCTCCAAACACCGCCGCCCCACCCATAGCTTGTTGTGATCATTGTCGTCCTGGCAGAACAAAGCGCTATTGATCGGCAGAATCCCAATCCGGTGGTTGCTCACGACGGCCAATTCCACCGGTCCGCACGTCGACTTCTCCGGCGCAACGCGAACGCCTGCGAAGTATCTGTTGTGCCAGTCGAGATACGCCCGCATTTTCATCGCCAGATGCGGCTTCACTCGATCCGGATGAAAATAAAGGCTCGAACGTTCCTCCGATTCTAAAGTCCGCAATAGATCCAGACCGACCTCGCGATCCGCGTCATGATTGCCCGGAATCACAAATAGCCGCGACTTCTCAAGCCCAACGGCGCTCAACAGGTGATCAAAGAACTTCCCCGCAATCTCATACTCCGCCGCCTTCCCCGAAAACGCAATATCCCCAGTAGCGAAGATCAGGTCTGGCCGCCGCCCGCGCTTCGCATATTCCGCCACCGAATCAACCAGTGCCCCCAGCACAACATCCCGGTCATACGGATCCCCCGCTCGGATATGAAAGTCGGAGATATGCAGCCAGGTTAGACTCATAAAAGCCACAATACCGCATTTCGCGAAATACCAGTGCGAACACATTGAAAAATATTTTCTCCTCCAGAATCAACAACTTCCATTCCACGCCCTACAAAAAACTTGGTCCGCACCCGGTACAATGTAGTTATAAGGCCCCTCGCCGCGAACACTCGCGGAGTGAGGGGCCTTTCCCATTGCAACCAAAGAAAAGGACACCATATGACACCGGAAGAATTAGCCGAAATCGCCCGTCGCAACGGGGCCAAATCCAAAGGCCCCGTCACTTCTCAAGGAAAACGCAATTCCAGCCGCAACGCCATCACCTATGGCAGGCACACGGACAAACTCAAATTCTTCATCCCGCCGCACGATGCCTGTGCCGCCAATGAGTCCCGGCAGGCCTTCTACAACCTCCTCGACATGCACGTCGAGCACTACCGCCCCTACAATGAGGTCGGCTACAACGTTATCCGCGAGATCGCCGTTGCCACGTGGCAGATCCAGCGCCTCAGCGCCATCCAGACTGGGCTCATCAACCGCGAACTCGCCCGCCTCTCCGGCACACCCTTGCCCGCGTCCGACCCCGTCAGCCAAGCCACCGGCGTTACCCACGTCCTCTTCGGCGAGACCTTTATCGTCCCCCGCCTCACCCGCGAAATCGACCGTCTCCACCGCCGCGTCACCCAACTCGAACGCCGCTACGTCTTCAACCGCATCCGCTTCTCCGGCGACAGCAAGAAAGTAGTCAAACTAGCCCTCGTCGAGAGAGAGGAAGAAAGAGAAGAGGAGCGCGAACGGGAAAATATTCCCGAGCGAACCCAGGAATTTTCCCCGCAACCCATTACAAACAATGAAAACGAGGTTGAAAATAAAAAAATCGATTTGGCCGCCTGACTACCAGTTCACCTTCAACGCGAACTGCATCCGCCGCGGCGTATTCCCCTGGTTCCGCACCAGCCCGAAATTCGCCACATCGCTCAAATTTGTCCCGGACGCAATAAACGCAAACTGCGTCCGGTTCAACATGTTGAACGCCTCAAACCGCAGGTCCAGCGTTTGCCGCCGCTCCTGCGAAATCGCAAAGGTCTTTGCCAATGAGATGTTCTCATTGAAGATTGGGAAGTTCCGCATCTTCGGGTTGTTGCGAGTCATATTCCCCAGCCGGTCCCTCGGCTGCACCGGAAACCAACCCTGCGTCGTCACCGTCGGCGTATCGCCGTTCCAACTCGCTACCGTTGCCGGTTGGAAATACCGGTCCACAAACGGGTCGAACTTTTCGCCCGCCACCGGAGCCCGCCAGCCTTCGTAAGTCGTGATCGTCGGCCGGTTCCCGCCGATCGGGAATCCGAACTGGCCCGTATACGCCAACGGCGTTCCCGACGCATACCGGTGCACCGCGCCGATCCTCCAGCCGCCGATTGCCTGCGACACAAACCCGCGCTTCAGCCACCTCTTGCCCGGCCCGATCGGCAGGTCATAGACGTAGTTGATCTTCGCCTCATGCGTCCGGTCGAAATTCGATAGCGCCTTGTCCAGCCGCCGGTTATAGTGGTCTATCGCCGCGCCGCTTCCCCACACGGAATCGGTGTCGGTGAACATTTTCGCGAACACATAGCTCGCGTCAACCATCAGGTTCGCCGCGTATCGCCGAGTGACTTTCACAATCAGTGAGTGATAGCTCGAGTGGCCGCTATGGTCGCCGCCGCTGCCCGTGTTGATGGCGTTGTACTGCGGATACGGCCGCAGCGCGCGAGCCAAAGTCAGATTGTCCGGGAAGCTCGCATAGGGCTTGTCGAATCCAGCGTTATAAACCAGCCGGTTGGCATTGCCAAAGGTCGTGTTCAGCAGCGCCCGCCCGGTAGCCGTGAACATGTTCGCGGCCGCCGGAAGCGCGCCGTATTGCACCTGGTTGTAGTTCAGCAGATTCCCAATCAGATGGGTGCCGATGATCGCGCTGTACCCGGCCTCCAGCAGCGTCTGCGCGATCATTTCGCGCTGGATCGTGAAGGATCCGGACCACATCTGCGGCAGCCGGTTCGCCTCCTGCCCTTGCCACCAATCCACGTCGGCGTTGTTGCCGAACGTTGGATCGATGAAAGGCGGTTTCGGCCACGGCGGCACGCCCTGGTCCAGCTTGAATACCCGCTCAATCCCGCCCGTCTGGTCGGGGAAAGTCAGAATCTGCGCAAAGCCCTGGAAATGGGCCGATCCGCCTACCGACTTTACCGGGGCGAAACTCGCGCCGCCCGACATGCGAAGGACTGTCTTCGGCGCGAATCGGTACGATAAGCCCAGCCGCGGACCCACGCCGCCATACCAGCTCGGCGGTATCGATCGCCGCCCAATCCGGCCTTCGCCCACGCCGCAAAAAACCAGCGCGCCCGGCAAGCCATTCGCGCCCGGATTGCGAACCGTCGGGTCGAAGTCCGCGCACTTGTCGCCGTCGTTTAAGGCCGGCAAATTGAACTCATACCGGAGACCCAAATTAACGGTCAACCGTGAGTTCACCCGCCAGTCGTCCTGAAAGTACATCGCGTTGTAGCGCCATAGCATGCCCACGCGGCGCGGCGTATGGATTGTCGTCGCGCCCGCCTCGCCCAGAAGGAAAGAGGCGAACGCCACGCCGCCGCCTAGGTTCCGGTTGCCCTGCGCCGGCAGCGCCGTCATCGCCGTCGTAAAGCCAACCGTGCCCGCACCGGACTGCTGGCCCAAACCGACATAGGGAGCATATTCGAACATGTAGCCCATCTTGAAAATGTGCTTCCCGCGCGTCCAGCTCAAGTCGTTGTTGAAGGAATAGACCGGATTCTCGCTGCCGTTGAATCCGCTGCCGCCCCACGTGGGGAAGTCCACCAGCGTCACGATCGGCAGGTTCCGGTCGCAGTCCGGAACGCCGGGAATACAGATCTTGTCCTGCCAGTTGCCGCCCTCGGTCAAAGGAAAATTCGAGTCCTTGAATTGGTTGATGCCAAAGTAGAAGCGGTTGTGCAGCCGCGGCGAAATGGTCCAGTCCCAACTGCCGCGGTAGACGGGCGAGGTATCCGTCAAAGTCAGATAGGGGTTCATAATGCCGGGAATTCCGGGAGGCCCGCCGGGCCCCGGCGTGCCTTGCCGTTTGTTGTAAGCGAAGTAGGCTGACAGCCGGTGCATATCGGTCAGCACATGGTCGAACTTCAAGCTCCACTTGTCGTTCGGATTCACCGTCGTGCCCTGCTGGTAGTAGTTCTCTAGCCAATACTCCGGCGTGCCCGGAACAACGTCGGTCCGGTTCGCCTTCATCTGCGGCGAGGCGAGATCCACGAGTTTCCGCGAAATCGAGTCGAACCGGGCCAAGGGCACCATGTTGTTCGGGAACGGATCCCGCACATAGTTCCGCCCCGCTTCGTCATACCGAGTAGTCGATGGGTCGAAAACGTTATAGCGGATGTAGCTCCCATCCGCCGCCCGCGTTCGGCTAACCGCGTTCCGGAAGTCGCCCCGGAAAAACTCTTCCGGGGGCAGCGCCGACACATTCGTGTTCCCGCCCACTCTATTACGAAAGCCTTCGTAGGAGAAAAAGAAAAATGTTTTGTCCTTGCCCCGGTATAGTTTCGGGATCTGCACCGGCCCGCCCGCCGTCGCCCCGAAATCATGCTGCCGGTATACCGGCGTCGTCAGGTTAAAGAAGCCGCGTGCGTCGAAGGCGTTGTTACGGACAAAGTCAAACAGCGTCCCGTGATACTGCCGCCCGCCCGACTTGGAGACGAAGCTTACCAGCCCGCCCCCAGCCCGGCCGAACTCAGCCTTGAAGCCATTGGTCTCAACGGCGAACTCGGTGATGGCGTCGAGCGACGGCGCGTTCACCGCCGCCCACAGCGTACTCCCGGCCCGGTTCGTCCCCGCCGACGCGCCATCGAGCTGGACGCCAAACGCGCCCGCCTGCCCGCCGCCAATCCGGAAGTCCTGGTCGCCTCCGTTCACTTGCGCCGTGATCGCCGCCAGGTCGAACGGGCTCCGCATATTGTCCGCCATCACCGTCGGAAGCGCCTCGATCATCCGGTCGGAAATCGTGTTCTGGATCTTGGCATTGTCTATCTGAAGCTGCGCGCCGCTCTCGCGCACCTCCACCGTTTGCCGCACCTCGCCCACCTCGAGCTTCGCGTCCAGCCGCGCCGTCGCGCCCGCCTCCACCCTCACGTTGGAATGGACGGAGGACTTGAACCCAGCATGCTCCACGACCACTCGATACGCCCCCACCGGTAGCGACGGGATGTTGAACTCCCCCGTCTCGCCCGACGTCCCGCGGAACGTCGTCCGCGTGTCCATGTGCGTCGCGACGATCATCGCCGCCGGCATCGCCGCCCCGCCCGCATCCGCCACCGACCCGGTCAACAGACCGCGGTCCGACTGCGCCAACAGCGCCATCGGGCTAAGCAACAGCGCCCACGCAAGAGTCCTCATAGGTTGGGCATAGTTCTATCCCAAATGGAGCCGCACGTCAACCCCGCCGCCCCATCGCGGATCCGGCTAGCCGGCCGCCACCTCGGCCCCATCTCCCCCGCCGAGAGCCGTAGCGCCGGAACCGTCCACCATCCGGTGCGGCGGGCCGTCTTCGCTGTGGCCGGCGCGCTACCGCCGCCGCCCCATCTCCTCCGCCGAGAGCCGCGGCGCCGACAGCGTGATGAACAGCCCAAAAAGCGTCACCGCCGCCGCCACCCAGAACGTCCGCTGCAGCGCCACCGCGAAGCCGGTCCGCGAAACCTCCCAGTTCAGAAACGCCCCCATAACGCCCACCCCGATGCTGCCGCCCATCGACCGCGAAAACAGGATCGTCGAAGTCGCCGCTCCCATGTTCTGCCGCTCCACCGTCGACTGCACCGCGATAAATAGCGCCGGCACCGTGAACCCGAATCCGGCGCCCATGATCAGCATGCTCGCCAGCAACAAGCTCCGCGGGCTGTCCGCCCGCAGCAGCACCAGCAGCCCGCTACCGGCGATCATGCCCAGCATCCCCCCAATCGCCGGCGGCCGGTAGCCGATCCGCAGCATCAGCCGCGCGCACGCCACCGCCGACAGGACAAACGCCAACAGCAGCGGCGTCAACGCCGCGCCCGCCTCCGTCGCCGATCCCTTCTGCACCTCCTGCACGAACAGCGGCACGTACGCCGTCACCCCGCTCAGCAGCCATCCCACCGTCACCGCGTGCAGGATGCTCACCCGGAACAGCTTCCAGTGGAACAGCGCCAACGGGATGATCGGGTCCGGACTTGAACGTTCCACGCGATAGACCACGAAGGCCAGCCCGCCTGCCAGCGCCAGCAGCCCCGCCCCCTGCCAACTCATCGCGTCTACCAGCGCCAGCAGCAACACGATCGCCGCCGCCGTCACCGAGATCGCACCGGGGTAGTCGATGTACGGCTTGCCGACCGTCAACTCGTGATGGTCAACCCACCAGTGCCAAACCAGCCAGGCCGACAGCAGCCCGAACGGCACGTTGACGTAGAACACGCTCGGCCATCCGATCCAGTCCACCAGGAAGCCCCCGAACAACGGCCCCGCTACGCTCGAAACGCCCCACACGCCGCTGAATAACGCCTGCACTCGCGCCCGCTCCGCGAAGGTGAACATGTCCCCGACCATGATGGCCGCCAATGGCAGCAGGCCCGCCGCTCCCAAGCCCTGCAGCGCCCGGAACACGATCAGCCACAGCATCGTCGGCGCCACCGCGCACAGTAGGCTCGCCACCAGGAACAGCGCCATCGACCACGCGTAGACGATCCGCCGCCCGAAGATGTCGCTCAGCTTGCCCGTCACCGGAATGCCCGCGCTCGACGCCAGCACGTAGATGGAGAACGCCCACCCATAGACGTTCAACCCGCCCAACTGGCCAACGATCGTCGGCATGGCCGTAGCCACCACCGTCGCCTCCATCGACCCCATGAACGACCCTATCAACAAGCCAAGAGTGACCAGCTGCCGCGGTGTCAATGAGTCCACAACACCATCGTCCCGCATTGACGGCCCAGTAACCAATCTGACAAACTCAACACACCATGGTTACTCTCGCGCGCCTCGTCGCGCTATCCCTAATCGCTTTGGCCTGCACGTGGGCCCAAGCTCCAACCGCCAATGTTACCGGCACCGTTTCCGATCCATCGGGCGCGGTAATTTCCGGCGCGACTGTCGTGCTAACCAACAGCGCCACCGGCTTCAACCGTACGCTCAACTCCAACTCGGAAGGCGTCTACGCCTTCAACGCCGTTCCCATCGGCGTCTACGTAATGACCATTGAGGCCGCGGGCTTCCCCAAGCAAATCCGCGAAGGCGTGGAGCTACAGGTGGGCCAAGTCGCGCGCATTGACGCGACGCTCCAGGTCGGCAATGTGGCCGAGTCCATCCGCGTCGAAGGCGGCGCCCCGCTCCTCCAAACCGAGACCACCGAAATCGGCACCGTCATCGAGAACAAGCGAATCGTCGAGCTGCCGCTCAACGGACGCAACTACCTCCAGCTCGCCTCACTCATCCCCGGCGCCACCACCAATGGCCCCGCATCGTCCCAAGGCCAGCAGCGCATGGGCGGCGCGCGCAACCAGTTCGCCCTCAACATCTCCGGACAGCGGGTGCACTACAACCACTACTCGCTCGACGGCATGGAGAACACCGACCCCAACTTCAACACCTACCTCTTCCTCCCATCCATCGACGCGCTGGCCGAGTTCAAGGTGGAAGCCGGCACCTTCGGCGCCGAGTATGGCCGCGCCATCGCCCAGGTCAACGTATCCACCAAAGCCGGCACTAACCAGATCCACGGCGCCGCCTTCGAGTTCCTCCGCAACTCCGAGTTCGACGCCAAGAACTACTTCGACCGCGGCAACCAGCCCATCCCGCCCTTCAAGCGCAACCAGTTCGGCGTCACCGTGTCCGGACCGATCGTCAGGAACAAGCTGTTCTGGATGTTCTCCTGGGACGCGTTGAAGGAGCGCAAGGCGCTCACCCAAACCGGCGTCGTCGCCCCCCTCGCCTATCGCACCGGCGACTTCTCCGCGCTGGCCACTCCCATCAATGACCCCGCCACCCGCGTCGTCGCCAACAACCAGATCGTCAGCCAGTCGCCCTTCCCCGGCAACATCATCCCCGCCAACCGCATTAATCCCATCTCCGCGAAGATGTTCAGCCAGTTCATCCCCGCGCCCAACCTGGCTGGCGCCAACAACTACATCAACAACGAGGGCCGCCGCCAGAACAACAACCAGTACTTCGGCCGCCTGGACTACAACGAGTCGCAGAATTCCAATTGGTTCTTCCGCTACTCGCTCGCCGCCGACTCAACCTATGCGCCGCAGCTCGCCACCAACATGGGCAACAACGTCCTCGTCGATCCGTGGCAGACCGTACTAGCCAACACCCGTCTCATCGGAGCCAACAAGGTCAACGAGCTCCGTCTCGGCGTCAACAGAATGGTCAGCCAAAACATCCAGCAGCGCGCCAACACGGTCAACGTTGTCCAGGAACTGGGCATCCCCGACATCGACACCTCCATCCCGCTCTTCTGGGGCATCCCGGTCTTTCAGTTCACCGGCTATTCCGCCATCGGCGAATGCAACGACTGCCCGTTCGTCAACTACAACACCACCTTCCAGGTGAAGGACGACTTCTCCTGGACCTCCGGCCGCCATTCGTTCAAGTTCGGCGGCGACACGCGCCGGCTGCGATACAACCAGGTCGGTGCCGTCGTACCCCGCGGCCGCTTCAGCTTCAGCGGCCAATATACCGGCAACGCCATCGCCGATAGCGTGCTCGGCATCATGAACAACTCGGAAGGACAAGTGGGCGCGCCTATCGCCAACTTCCGGAACTCATACACAGGCCTCTACTTCCAGGACACCTGGAAGGTCTCGAAGAAGCTGACGATGAACCTCGGCTTGCGCTGGGAAGTGGAGCCGCCGTACCTCGATAAGCACGACGCCATCGTGAATATCGATTTCCGCTGGGATCACTCCATTCCGCTCACCTTCGTTCGGGCCGGCGAAGGCGATCCGTATGCGGGCAACCCGCCCTTCCGTCTGCCGGCGACGATTCCCTACGTCCGCGATGGCCGCTTCGGCCGCCGCGCTACGCAAGTGGATTGGAACGACTGGGCGCCGCGCGCGGGCCTGGCCTATCAGTTGAACGACAAGACCGTAGTCCGCGCTTCTGGCGGTATGTATTATGTCCGCGACATCGGCAACGCCGTGTTCGACGTGGTCCGCAACGCGCCCTTCACCATTCGCCGCAATGAAGCCGCCAACACCCTCATCCCCAACCTCTCCTTCCAACGGCCATTCTCCATCACCGGCGCGCCGACGTTCATCCTCGCCAACACCTGGAATGAGCGGACCAGCTACGTCAGCCAATGGACCTTTAACATCCAGCGGGAGATCACCAAGGATATGAGCTACGAGATCGCCTACCTCGGTTCCGCCGGCAACAAGCTGCGCCGCCTGGCGAGCTACAACGATCCAACTCCCGGTCCTGGCGACATTCAGGCCCGGCGTCCGTTCCCATCCCTCGGCAACGTCCAGGTAATGTACGCTCCGTCGCACTCCACCTACCATGCGCTACAGATGAAGCTCACGCACCGGTTCTCAAGCGGTTTCACGCTACTGAGTTCCTACGCATGGTCCAAGTCGATCGACAACGGCTCCGGCATTCGCACCACGGACGGCGACACGCTCATTACCACCGACCAGAACAACCTGCGCCGCGAGCGCGGCCTATCCGCCTTCGACTTCCGCCATCGGTGGACCAGCAGCTTCCTCTACGAACTGCCGTTCGGCAAAGGCAAGGCTATTGGCGGCGGAATGAACAAAGCCGGCAACCTTTTGCTTGGCGGTTGGCAGATCGGCGGCATCGTCACACTACAAGGGGGCTTCCCCGCCACCGCGTATTGCGGCGGCGGCGTCATCCAAAACGGTGGTTCGGGCTGCTACCCCGACGCCACCGGGGTCAGCCCAGTCCTAGGACGAGGCAATCAGGATCCGAACCGCTGGTTCAACACGGCGGCGTTCGTAGATCGCGTCGGCATGAACCTACCGGCGCAGTTGCCCACTGAATACCGCTTCGGCAATTCGAACCGGAACACCATCACTGGACCCGGAATCATCAACATCGACGCCTCGCTGAACAAGAACTTCGCCATAACGGAAAACCACAAAGTGGAGTTCCGATTCGAAGTGTTCAACGCGCCAAACCATCCCAACTGGGGACAACCGGGCACCACGCTCCGCACCGCCACCTTTGGCGTGATCGGCGGTACGCGTACCGATCCCCGCGACATCCAGTTGGCCCTAAAATACATGTTCTAGAGCTAAGGAAAAGTGGTGCCTGGCACCACTTTTCCTTAGGAACAATCGAGGAATGCAATGGACCTGGAAACGTTGCTGGAAATACCTCCATGGGACTGGCCGAGAGATGCCGGAAAGAGATTTCTTAGAATTCTGACGGATCATCGGGCCCCTGAATCCGACCGGCTTGTCGCCGCCGAGTTAGCGGGCGATCTAACGGTGATGAACGACGAGTTGGCCGAAGCTTTAATGGCAATCACCGGCAGCGCTGAAGAGCCGGAACAACTGCGGGCCAAGGCTGCAATCGCCCTTGGACCGATACTGGAACAAGCGGATACGGATGGGAGTGACGATCCGGACTCTGTGCCCATTAGTCAAACCACGTTTCGTAAGATTCAAGAATTGTTCCAGCGGCTTTATTTTGACAATATCGCCCCAACCGAAGTCCGGCGCCGAATCCTGGAGGCATCGGTGCGCGCGCCCGAGAAGTGGCACCGCAACGCGATCTTGACTGCATACTCCAGCGGAGCGCGCGACTGGATGCTCACCGCTGTGTTTTCGATGCGCTGGGTCTGCGGATTTGACGATCAGATAATGGATGCCTTAAAAAGCGCTGACCCCGACATTCATTACGAAGCCGTGGAAGCGGCTGGCAATTGGGGCCTTGCTTCAGCTTGGTCTCACGTCGTCGCACTCGTCGATGACGCCGGCACCGCAAAGCCGTTGCGGCTGGCCGCCATTGCGGCTATCGGCGCCATCCGTCCGGTTGATGCGCGGAGCGTCCTCACGGCCTTGGTCGACTCTGACGACGAAGAGATCGCCGAGGCCGCTGAGGAGGCCATCCTTATGGCTGAAGGAGCATCCGAGGAGGAAGATGGTGGGAAGTGGGTCAATTGAGCGGAGCGACGCCTAAAACGTCAGCCGGAACTCCAGGCAGATAACTCGGGGCGAATTGTTCTGCGCTGGAGCCAATTGGCCGAAGTTCGCGCTTGTCACGTTCGGCGCGCCGCCGTTCAACTGGGTGAAGTACGGCCGGTTAAAGGCGTTGATGGCGTCGGCGCGAACCTGCGTCTTAAACCGCTCCAGGATCACGAAATCCTTTGAAAGCGAGAAGTCGTAGTTCACGACGCCCATAAAACGCACGTCCGGGAAGCGCGTGGGGAAGTTGCGCAGCGTGAAGGGTGCGGGTCCGGCGACACGGGGAAAAAGCGAGGTGTCGAACCAGCGCTCGAGTGTCCGTTGATCGGACGGAAGTTTGGCGCTGCGGGCCTCCAACGGAGCGGCGTTCGGGAAATCGATCGGAAAACCGCTTTGGTAAGTGATATTCCATCCGATTCTCCAATTTCCAAGTAACGCGTTGCCTATGGGATGCATCTCATTAAGCGCGGGACGATTTGCGCCAAAAGGCAGCTCGTAAGTGCCAAGGATCGCAAGTTTTTTGCTGACATCGAAAATTGTCAGGCGGCGCTCAAGGACTGGGTTTAGGATATCGGCGGCGCGAAGGTCTTGGGCATTCAGCGGTAGTAACTGTTCCAGTGTCTTGCCGCCAAAGTAGTTGGCCTGCAGATTCAGGCCGTTGGCGAAACGCTTTTTCACCGAGACCTGCAGCGAGTTATAATCGTTGCGTCCGGCGGGGATATTAGTGGCGGTCACCCCGGAAAAGTGGGGGAAATCAACCAGAAGCGATTGGCGCGGAATGGTGGCGCCGTTCAGGGCCGGATTGTTGGGAAGCTCGCCGGCCAGCGGATTGGCTATACGCTCCGAGTAGTAGCTGGCGGCTTTGCCCAGTTCCGCGACTGGGATGGAGTTCAGGTTGCCGCTGATCGGAAGGCCGGTTGTGAAGTTCCCGACGTAAGCGACGTCGGCGAAAATGCCAAGAGGCAGTTCTCTCTGGATACCGAAAGAAACCTGCTTCGACAAAGGCAAGGTCCTACTGTTGTAGCCGAAGTTCAAGCCAAGTCCGAGATCGGTGGACAAACCTTGTGCCGCGCCAACCGGCTTCAGAATGCCGTTAGGGAACGGATTGGACATGGATGCGGATGGCGTCAGGTTATCGACGGTGGCGATAACCGGCGTCGTGCGGCTGAATCCTGTACTGCCGCCGAGAGCCCACTGGCCCAGGGTGTAGACGCCGAAGCCGCCGCGCAGGACGGTCCTGCCGTTCAGCGAGTAGGCGGCGCCGATACGAGGCTGGAAATTGTTGCGATCAGGCGCGAAGGCGAAACGATCGTCCCCGGAGTTGCCGGCGAAAGTCAGTCCACCGGTCAGGGCGCGGCATGCCGGGCAATTGGCAACTCCGGGCTGGCTGGAAACGCGGGCGGCAATGGGACTCGGCTGACTGAATGCGAAGCCCGTTGTCATTTGGTTATAGCGCTCGACAACGGGGCTTTCGTAGTCCCAACGGAGACCGAGATTCAGCGTAAGTTTGCGGGTCGCCTTCCAATCGTCCTGGAAAAAGAACGAGTAGTATTTGGCCCGGTAGGCGGGAGTGATGGGAAGGGTTAGCGAACCGGAAGTCGGATAACCGAGAAGAGCGCTGGCTATTTCATTGCCGGAAAGCGCGTCGGCGCGATTGGGGTCGGCTTGCGTCCAAAGCTTCGTAAAAGCGAACGAGCCGCCGGCGGCGCCGAAGCTGAGATTCGTGGTGCGAAAGTCGCGCAGCTCAACGCCGAACTTCATGACATGCGTAGCAATCGCTTTGCCGCCCGATGCGGCCAGCGTATAGGTGTCGTCGCCCTGCACGAACGGGCCCGCGCCCTGCGATTGGTAGGTGCCCATGGAGACATTGGGGTATTGCGGGCGAGAGAATTGAGATACGAGTGAGGCGGGAAACCCAAGCGTGGTGGGATCGAAGTTGGTGGCCTGGTCATTACCGGCGAGGTTCTCAAGACGTGAGAATCCGGCGCGGAGATTGAAGGTAGTGGAGGCGTTGATGGTGCGGGTCCAATCGAGCGTAAGCGTACGGCCGCGGCGGCCGCGAGGAAGGATCGTGCTGGATTCGGCTGGGCTGCCATTGGGGTAGCGCTGGTCGCAGCAGCGGGTCATGTTCGTCTCGCCGTAGCGGCCGAAAAACGCGTTGTTGTTGCCCGCGCGAATGTCGATGCGCCCGGTCCATTGCCACAGGTCGCCTTTATTCGGCGTCGCTAAAAAGAAGTTGTTAATGCGCGCCGGACCATCGCCCGGCTGGGTGGGATCGGGATAGTAACCGACGATCTTTGCGCCGACCGGGTTAATCTGATTTGCGGGGATACGATTACCGGCGAAGGGGGAACGGACGAAGGTGTTGCCGCTGGCGCGAGTGGTAAGCGGATCGTAGATGACGACGGGCTGCCCGGTCGCGGCGAGCAGGTTTGAAAAGTCGCCGGTCTTCATTTCGGGGAGCGGTGTGGTCCATTGCGTGGTGTAAAGGCTGTTGGATGGGCTGACGTCGTCGCTCAACATGAAGAACAACTTGTCGCGGCCATCGAAAAGCTTGGGGATGCGAACCGGGCCGTTTACTTGGAATCCATAGTTGTGGGCGGTATTGTCCGGACGCGCGACCTTGTTGCGATTGTTGGCCCAGGAGTTGGCGCCAAGCCGCTGATCGAAGTAGCGGTCGAATACGGCGCCGTGAAACTGGTTGGACCCGCTCTTGGTCGTGGTGGTGATAATACCCCCGCCGGTGCGTCCGTACTGGGCGTCGAAGATGTTGGTGAGGACGCGGAACTCCTGCACGGATTCGAGCGCCGGAATCATGATCACTTGGCGGTCGCCTTTGGTCGCGCTGGTCCCGTCAATCAGGATGTCCGTATTCGAGTCCGTGCCGCCGGTTCCGCTGGCCGCGCCGTTAATGGCTGTGCGGGAGTTAGCTAGACCATCCAGGCTGAACTCCGTTCCCTGAGCGGTGGACGGTTTGTGTACGCCCGGCATGGCGAACGCGAGATGATAGACGTTTCTGCCCGCATTCGGGACGCCAGCAAGAAGCTCGTTGTCGACAATCCCGCCGCGGGACGCCGTTTCCGTTTCGAGCTGCGACATCTGCGCCGTAACGGTCACCTTGTCGGTAATGGCGCCGATTTCAAGCCGGACATCAAGGCCGACGCTGGTGCTGATCCGTAGTTCCACGTTCTGCCGGACAAACTGTTTGAACCCCGGAGCTTCCACGGTAACGACGTATTTGCCAGGGATTAGAAAGGATATGGAATAGCGGCCACTGTCGTTGGAAGCCACTTCACTGACGGCGTTCGTCTGCGTGTTAAGCGCCCGAACCTTGGCGCCGGACACGGCGGCGCTAGCGGGATCGGTGATGGTACCGGCGAGCGTGGAACGGAAATCCTGTGCCGTAAGCGTGAGAAGGGAGAGAGTGAGCGAGGCTAGGCGCATAAAGAATTTCAACCACGCTACTGATGTTGAGGCGGCGTGTCAACGGGGAGGTATTCGCGATACCTTGAGAGAGTGGCACTAGATTACGTGGACAGGGTCGCGGCGCTGCCATTGCGTTCGCGGACGCCGCTCGAATGGGGACCGATGGCGCTGGCGGATCCAATCGCGTTGTTGATTGACCACGCGTTCCTGGAGATGAAAGCGGCGCAGAACGCCATGGAACTGATGACGCGGTGGCCCAACGAATGGACGCCCGGTTGGGTGGAAACTCTCACCGGGGTTGCGCGCGACGAAGCGGCGCATTTGGCACAGGTGACACGCATGCTCATCAAGCGCGGCGGACGAATGGAGCGCGGGCACAAAAGCTTCTACGCGGCGGCGCTGCGGACTTTGGTGCGGAGCGGCAAAACGGGCGAGACGCTGGACCGGCTTTGCGTTTCGGCGCTGATTGAAGCCCGGTCTTGTGAGCGGTTCGCGGTGCTGGCGACGACGACAGCGGACGAAGAACTGGCGGGCTTCTACAAGGCGCTGTTTTCTTCGGAATTGGGCCATTACAAAGTGTTTCTGAAGTTGGCGAATAAGACGGCGCCGGCTGATGAAGTGACGGCGCGGTGGGAGCAAATGTTGGACCATGAGGCGCGAATCCTGAGCGAACAACCGCCCGGAAGCCGCATACATTCAGGAGTTGGCGGATGAAGCTATCGATAGCGGTACTGTTCGCAATGA
The DNA here is from genome assembly GCA_046155405.1 of Bryobacteraceae bacterium. Taxonomy (GTDB): domain Bacteria; phylum Acidobacteriota; class Terriglobia; order Bryobacterales; family Bryobacteraceae. Next base: position 84,563 of record JBJXFL010000130.1, read on the forward strand.
TCGTGGCGGCACAGGGGCCGTTCGATCTAGTCATCGCCGGGGGTCGAGTGATGGACCCGGAAAGCGGTTTGGACGCAGTGCGCCACATTGGTATCCGCGCCGGAAAGATCGCGGCCATTTCCGCTACGCCGCTGCAAGGACAGATCATGCTTTCGGCCGCGGGACGCGTGGTCGCTCCTGGGTTCATTGACCTCCACGCGCATGGACAAAGCCCGGAGGCCAATGAGTATCAGGCGCATGACGGCGTAACCACGGCGTTGGAACTGGAGGTAGGGGTGCCGGCGGTAGCCGCCTTTTTGCGCGCCCGCGATGGCAAGGCGATCCTCAACTATGGAGCGACGGTTAGTCACGGGGCGAGCCGGACCATGTCGATGGGGGAGTTCGCGGCCGAGCACGCCGCATGGCGGCAAACTCATGACTACGGATTCGAGATTCTCAACAAAGGCAGATACAAAACGCTGGCGAATGCCGAGGAGTACACGCTGCTCGGCGCGGCGCTGGAACGCGGTTTGCGCGAAGGCGGCATCGGGCTGGGCGTGGCTCCGCAGTATTATCCGGGGGCGACGCGGGAAGAAATCTTCCGGGTGTTTCAAATGGCGCAGCGTTGGAAGGCGCCGATTTTCACGCATGTCCGATCCATGGGCCCGGAGGCGATGCAAGAGGTAATCGGCAATGCAGCCGCGACCGGCGTCGCGTTGCACATCGTCCACATCAACAGCATGAGCCTGGGGCAACTGCCCTTCGTGCTGGACCTGATCGAATCGGCGCGCAAACAAGGGATGGACATTACGACCGAAGCTTATCCGTACACGGCCGCGTCGACGTTCCTGGAATCGACTATGTTCGATGACGGATGGCGGGATCGCCTGGGAATTTCCTTCGGCGACCTGCAGTGGCAGACGACCGGCGAGCGGTTGACGGAGGAGACATTCGCCAAGTACCGGAAGCAGGGCGGCGTGGTGATTATGCACTTGATGAAGCCGGAATGGATCAGGCGCGCGATGGCGTCGCCGTTTGTGATGATCGCGTCCGATGGCATGCCGTACGCGCCGCGAGCCCACCCTCGCAGCGCCGGCACGTTCTCGCGTGTGCTGGGCCTTTATGTGCGCGAGGAGAAGATAATGAACCTGATGGACGCCCTGGGAAAGATGACGATTCTACCCGCGCGGCGGCTGGGGGCGATTGCACCGCGGATGAAGGACAAGGGCCGTCTTCGCGTTGGCGCCGACGCCGACATCACCGTGTTCGATGCGGCCCGCGTGCGGGACATGGCCACGTTTGAAAAAGGCCTGGAGTTCTCCCAGGGAATTGATCACGTCCTGGTGAATGGGGTGGCGGTGGTACGGGATGGGAAGACGGTTCCAAAAGTATTCCCGGGGCAGGCCGTTACCGGGGCCTTCGCGGCTGGGCGCTAAGTTGATACATTCTAGAGATGCGATTTGTCTTATTGTTAAGCCTAGCGGCTGGGGCGATGTTTGCCGCCGACAAGCCCGAAAAGGGCTTTACCTCGATCTTCAATGGCAAAGATCTAACCGGATGGACCAAGGCCAAGGAAAACGAAGATTCCTTCCAGGTGAAGGACGGCGCAATTGTCGCCAACGGCAAACGAAGCCACCTTTACTACACCGGCCCGTTCAAGAAAAAGGCTCCGGAATTCAAGAATTTTGAACTGAAAGTGGACGTGATGACCATGCCGGTTTCAAATGGCGGCATCTACTTCCACACGGCGTATCAGGAAACCAACTGGCCGGAAAAAGGCTTCGAAGTCCAGGTCAACAACTCGCACGGAGACTGGAAGAAAACCGGCGGACTGTACAACGTGCAGGACAACAAGGAACCCTTCCGCGACAACGAATGGTTCACCGAACACATCATAGTTCAAGGCAATCACGTGCAGATATTCGTCGGCGACAGGAAGGTTTCCGATTGGACACAACCCGGCGACTGGACGGGACCCAAGGGCAACCCCGGCCGCGTCATCGGCGCGGGCGGAACTTTCGCGCTTCAGGCGCATGACCCGGGCTCGACGATCAAGTATAAGAACATCCGGGTGAAGCCGTTGAAAGATTGACGGGTACGCTCGATGCGGACCCTGTCGAAGAAAACGCAATACACTCTCCGCGCGCTGTATGCTTTATCGCGAACCTATGGCCAAGGGCCGACGCTCAGCGCCAGGATCGCGAAGGACGAGTCCATTCCGCAGGATTTTTTGGAGAACATTCTCCTGTACCTGAAACGCGAGGGACTCGTCAGCAGCAAGAAGGGAAAGGGCGGCGGTTACGCGCTGTTGTTACCGCCGGAGCAAGTCACGCTGGGACGAATCATCCGGCTGGTGGAAGGTCCGCTGGCGCCGCTGCCATGCGCCAGTGAAACCGCCTACCGCAAGTGCGACGAGTGCGTCGACGACCGCTTCTGCGGAACGCGGTTGGTGATGCGGGACGTACGAAACGCCATGGCAACGATACTCGACGCGACGACGCTCGCGCAGGTCTGCCGCCGCATTGATGACGCTCGCGCCTCCGCCCAGGATAGCGAAGGCTTGATGTTCTACATTTAACCGCGAAGCTTGATCGCGACGGGACCAAGCTGGCGCTGTTGTTCCTCGTTGAGCGCGCTGATGAATGGCGGGATGGGTCCGGTTGCGGCAATCCCGGCGAGTGCCATCGAATGGTGCAACACGCGCGCGGGCCCCCAGGCATCTCGAAGGTCTTCGTGTTCCATAAAGCGTTCGCGAATGGCGGCGGCGGTAGCGGTGTCGCCGGCGCGGAGCGCTTCAAAAATATTCTGTGTTTGCCGGGGAGCGACGCAGACGGACCCGGACGTGAAACCGGTAAGTTGGAACTGATTCAAATGAATAATTGCGGGACGTTCCCCGATTCCACTAACGACGAATTGGCGATCCACCCGTTCGAGCAGCGCCGTCAGATAGGCATCGATCGAGGGATCCTTGCGAACAACCGCGTACTTGATTCCGATACACACGCCGTCCGCGACCAGGCGGGCAACGGCGTCGAGACCGGCCATCAGGTCGGAACCGAAATTATTTTCTTCCTTCAGATAAACGATAAGCGGGGTTTCAGCTTCGGCGGCGAAGCGGCGAAGACCGGCTTCCAGGCCCTTGGCGTCGCGCGGATCGGCACAGGGGAGAGCCATCGCGCAGGGGAATCGGTAACGCTTCAACAGCGGCGCCTGATCCATCAATCGTCCATACGACGGTCCTGCGGCCGGAATGCATAGGAGGGTGTCATCGAGCGTGGTGAGCCATGCCAGCAACCGCTCATACTCGGCCAGCGTGATGTGATAGAGGAAGGCATTGCCGCCATACATTAGCCGCGTTACGCCACCGGCGCGAATATGGTCGACGACGCGGCGGTTTTCGGCCCAGTCAAAAGCGCCGGATGCCTCGCGGCAGAGCGGCGGAACGGCGAAGACGCCCTGGCGGTCGGAGAGTTGGATAGGTGAGGTTTTCATCGGAACTTACTATGATGCCATTGAGGAGATAAAAATGCAGACGGTGAAGCGGCGGAGTTTGCTGGGTGGGATGGCCGGCCTGACGGTGCTGGCTAAGTCGGGCAAGCCCACCGACATTCGAATTGAAGATATATCCATCGCGTTCGAGGACTTTCGCTACCGGGCGCCGTACAAATTCGGCGGTGTGGCGGTGGATCGCGCGACGGTGCTGAACGTCAATTGCACGGTGCGGACACGCGCCGGAAAATTGGCGAAGGGGTTCGGGTCGATGCCGCTGTCGAATGTGTGGGCCTTCCCCTCCCGGACCATGCCGTACGATACGACGCTCGACGCCATGCGGCAACTCGCCAAGAAACTGGCGCCGCTCACGGCCGGATTTAAGGACTACGGGCATCCGATAGAGATAAACACCGCGCTCGAACCCGAGTATCTGAAAGCCGCCGAGGCGGTGAGCCGGGAACTAAAATTGGCGGCGCCCATTCCGAAGCTGTGCACGTTGGTGACCGCAAGCGCGATCGATGGAGCTATCCATGACGCCTTCGGCAAAGCGCACGGACGGAATTGCTATGCGACATATGGACCGGATCTACTGGGGCCGGACCTTTCCGCTTTTCTGGGATCCGACTTCCGCGGTGAGAGACTCGACAAGTACCTGCTACAGAAGCCGCGGCCATCGGTGAATCTGTATCACTCGGTGGGCGGCGCCGACCCATTGACCGCGGCCGACGTAGTGAAACCGGTGGGTGACGGTCTACCGGAGAATCTTCCGGAGTGGATTCGTTTCAACGGGCTGCATCACATCAAGATCAAGCTCCAGGGCGATGAGTTGCAATGGGACATCGACCGCGTAGTGGGCATCGACCGAATCGCGCAAGAGACCAAGCCGGAAATTGATTGGCGCTACTGCGTGGATTTCAACGAGCGCTGCCCGAATGTCGAGTATCTGCTCGAATTTCTGCGCAAAGTAAAGGAGAAAACGCCAAAAGGATTTGCCCGGATCGAATACATTGAACAGCCTACGGCGCGCGACTTGAAAGCCGACCGCCGCAACGTCATGCACGAAGCGGCCAAACTCCGTCCCGTTGTGATCGACGAATCGCTGACCGATCTCGAAACCCTGCTTTTAGCCCGTGAAATGGGTTACACCGGCGTGGCCCTGAAAGCCTGCAAGGGCCAGAGCCAGGCGATGCTTATGGCCGCCGCCGGACAGAAATACAAGATGTTCCTTTGCGTGCAGGATCTCACCTGTCCCGGAGCTTCACTGATTCACTCCGCCAGCATCGCGTCTCATGTGCCCAGTGTTTCCGGAATCGAGGCCAATTCCCGTCAGTATCTGCCCGCCGCCAATGAGCCGTGGGCCAAGTCGCATCCCGGCGTATTTGTCATCAAAAACGGATCCCTGCGCACAGCCGAATTGACTGGAGTGGGGATCGGCGCGGTACCGGCTTAGTTAGTGCACGGAACCGGCCTTCCTTTCCTCCAGGATCCGGTCATATAGCGGTAGCAACGCCATGGCCACTTCGTGTTCCTTCAAGAGTTTCATTACGATCTTCTCCGGAAACTTCTTTGACGTGAGATATGCGTCCAGGCGCGTCTCGTCCATCTCGGACCCCGTGGCGTGCAACAAACCGAGAAACAAACACCAGCGCTCCAAGTCATCTGGATGACTGGATCCGGTGCTCTTATTTGCCGTAACCGCAAACTGTTGGAGAGCGTCCACAACGGCCGGCGGCAGGCCGGCTTCCGGCTGTACGTCCTGCGTCGGCGTGAACTTTCCGGATAGGCTCAATGCCTTACAGGCTTGCTTCATGCCCGCGTTCCACAGGTCGGCGGTAATCCGGCCATGCTCCGCATGACTGATACCGTCGCCGGTGGTAAAGATATTAATCAAACGAAGCTCATTGTCTGTATACATAAAGACAATGTCCGTCTTGTGTCCGTCGGCCGGCACATAATACACATATCGAACGCCCATACCTTTGACGAGATCGCCGGCCGCTTCTTCTCCGGCGGGATCCCGGCGCCATTTACTGGCGGCGAGTTCGGAGACCTTGGCAAGGAACATGTCAAGAATGTCATTCGGAACACGTACCGAGATTTGGCTGTATTTACGCATCTAGCGTTGCCCTTTCCGAATCGGCCGCACCCAGATATTCCGGAACCGGAGTAATGTGTCCTTCACCTCCGGATGGAAGTGGTCCTGCAGCAGGATAGGACCCGGTTCACACAGCGATGCCGATTCGCTCCCCGGCGTGTTCTTCGTAATAGTCACATGGTCATGCACCAGGACGCCGTTGTGCAGTAGAGTCAACGTCGCCGGCCGCTCCACTACACCCGCCGCACTACAGTGCGGCGCACGAAAGACAAAATCATAACGCTGCCACTGCTCCGGCGGCCGCGAGGCATTTACCAACGGCGGATGCTGCCCGTAAACAGCCCCCGCCGAACCGTTCGCGTAGGTTGGATTCTCATACGAGTCCAGTATCTGCACCTCATAACGTCCCTGCAAATAAACGCCGCTGTTCCCGCGCGCCTGACCCTTCGCATCGGGCATCAGCGGCGTGCTGAATTCCAGGTGGATCTGGGCGCTGCCAAACGTTCGCTTGGACAGAATGTCGCCCGTCCCGCTCCGGCAAACCAGCACCCCGTCTTGCACCGTCCACTCCGCCTGCCGCCCGTCCTTATGCACCCACTCGTCCGCATTCCTCCCGTCAAAGAGCACAATCGCGTCCGACGGCGCTCGAGTCGCCGACCCTGGATCAATCACCAGGGGCTGCGAATCTTGTGCCAGGCACAGTAACGATACCAACGGCAAAAGGCGAAGCATCATCCCAAAGTATACTTTGCCTATGCTTGATCGCGGTGTGCTGCAAACGCTGGCCGATCTGGTTTCGATTAATAGCGTCAATCCCTCCTTCGACGGCGGCGTGCCCGAAGCCGCCGTCGCGCTCTATGTCGAGCGCTACTTTGCCGGTCACGATATCGAAACGTTCCGCCAGGAGGTTCTGCCCGGCCGCTTCAACGTCATCGCCCGCCTTCCCGGCCGCCAGACCGATCGCCGCATCATCCTCGAAGCGCATATGGACACCGTCTCGGTGACCGGCATGACGATCCCTCCATTCGATCCAGCCATTCGCGACGGCCGCCTATACGGCCGCGGCGCCTGCGACACCAAGGCCGGGCTCGCCGCCATGATGCACGCCATTGCGGCGGTAAAGGCCGATGGCACCACGCCGCCCTGCGAAGTCTGGCTCGCCGCGGTGATCGATGAGGAGCACTCGTTCCAAGGAGTCACGCGCCTTTGCGAGGGCTTGCATGCCAACGCCGCCATTGTCGCCGAACCAACCGAAATGCGCCTGGTTACCGCCTCCAAAGGCGTGCTCCGCTGGCGCGTCCGTACGCGCGGCAAGGCGGCTCATAGCGCCAAGCCGCAGCTCGGCGTTAACGCTATCAGCCACATGGCCGCCGTCATTCAAGCCCTCGATCGGCAGACAGAAACCCTGGCGGCACACAGCCATCCGCTACTCGGCCCCGCGACCCTGAACATCGGCCTCATTCACGGCGGCGAGCAAATCAACTTCGTCCCCGATCTGTGCGAGATCTCCATCGACCGCCGCCTTATTCCCGGCGAGGATGCCGAACAGGTCTGGTCCGGATACGCCCACCTCGCCGCCAAATTTGGCGCCGAAGCGGACCGTCCGCTAGTCGCCGACGCTCCAATGGAAACGAGCGTCGCAAGCGATATCGTCCACGTCGCCCAGCGCGTGCTTGTCGCGCTCAATCGCCCCGTTGCACCGGCGGGCGTTCCCTTCGGCAGTGACGCCAGCAAGCTCGCTCGCCTTGGCATTCCCAGCGTCATTGTCGGTCCCGGCAGCATTGATCACGCCCACGCCGCCATTGAGTACGTCGAATGCGATCAAGTGCTCGAAGCCGCCTCTTTCTTCCGTCACGTCATCCTCGAATTCGCATGAACCCAACAGCGCAAAGCGCCGCCTATCTCGACACCGCCGCCGAAGGTCTTCCCCCCATCGCCGTCGAAGCCGCCCTCGCCGAATACTGGCGCGAGAAGAGCCGCGGCACGCCCGGTCGGCAGCGCCATTACGCCGTGCAAGCCGAGGCTGAACAAGCGGTCGCGACCCTGTTAGGGACCACCCCCAATGACGTCGTTCTCCTCGGCAACTCATCCGACGCCCTGAACTTGTTCGCCCATTCCCTCGACTGGCGCGAAGGCGACGAAGTTCTCATAAGCGATCTTGAGTTCCCATCAAACGTCCTCGTCTGGCTCCGCCTGCGCCGGCAAGGCGTACGATTAATCGTCATCCCGACCAACAACGGCGAAACCCATTTGCAGGACTGGACCGCACACTTATCCACCAAGACACGCGTGGTATCGGTAAGTCAGGTCAGCTACAAAACAGGCACGCAAATCCCCTTCCTCGTTGAACTCGCCGCCGAAACCCATCGCGCGGGCGCGCTATTCTGCGTCGACGCAACGCAAGCTCTAGGCCGCGTTCCCGTCACCGTTAATGGAGTCGACTTCCTGGTCGCCAGCAGCTACAAATGGCTGCTCGCCACGCACGGACTCGGCATCGTCTACATCGCCCCGCAAATTCGCGAACGCCTCCGCGAGGCCACCGCCGGCTGGTATTCGGTCGAACAACTCTTCCATGCCGAACGTTTCTCCGCCTACACGCCGAAAAAATCGGCCGGCTGTGTCCAAGCAGGCATGCCCAACTTCCCGGCTATCTATGCACTCAACGCAAGCGCGAACTTTCTCTTGAATCGCGGCATCGAAACCATCGACGACACGCTCAAACCGCTCGTCGCGCATCTCCGCCAAAGCCTCGTCGAACAAGGCAGACAACTACTAACCCCGCCGGGAAAAGAGTTCGCCTCCGGTATCGTAAGCTTCGCCAGCCAAGCCCCCGAAGCGCTGATGGCGAGCCTCGCCGAACAAGGCGTCATCGTCTGGGGCGGCGACGGCCGCGTCCGCATTTCCGTCCACCTCTACAATGACGCCGCCGATATCGACCGCTGCCTCGCCGCCCTACGCCAGTAGCTTCGTCGCCACCGTTCCCGCAACGTCCGTCAAGCGAAACGGCCTGCCGCCATACATATATGTCAGCTTGTCGTGCCGCAGACCCAGCAGATGCAGCATCGTCGCGTGCATGTCGTTGATGTGCATCCGGTCCTCGACGGCGTAATATCCAAACTCGTCCGTCGCGCCATAAACAAAGCCCTTCTTCACGCCCGCCCCGGCCATCCAGATGGAGTAGCCATACGGGTTATGGTCCCGCCCGTCGCCGGCCTCCGCGATCGGCGTGCGCCCAAACTCTCCACCCCAGATCACCAATGTTTCATCCAACAATCCACGCGCTTTCAAATCCGTCAGCAAGCCCGCGATCGGTTGGTCCACCGCCAGCGCCGTCCGCGTATGCAAACGAATCAACTCGCTGTGCGCATCCCAGCCCACTTCGTTCCCCGGCCCATATTCGTGATTGATCTGAATGAAGCGGACGTTCCGTTCCGCCAGCCTCCGCGCCATTAAACACTGCCAGCCGAAGTCGCTAGTCTCGGGCGCATCCATGCCGTAAAGCTTCTTCGTCGCCTCGGATTCCTTGCTCACGTCAAACGCTTCCGGCGCCTCCGTCTGCATCCGAAACGCCAACTCGAAACTCTGTATCCGCGCCTCCAATTCCAGATCATGCTGCCGCCGCGCCGCGTTCGCCCCGTTGATCTTCTGAATCATGTCGAGCTCATACCGCTGCTGCTCCGGCGTCAGCCCATAGTTCTTCAAATGTTCGATCGGCTCGTTGATATTCTCAATCGGCATACCGCCCAGGCCCACCGCTGTTCCCTGATAGGCCGCCGGTAAAAACCCCGAACTCCACTTCTTCGCCCCGCCATGCGACAGCCCGGGCTTCAACGTTATGTAGGCGGGCAGATTCCGATTCTCCGTGCCCAACCCATAAATCACCCATGACCCCATGCTCGGCCGCGTGAACGTATTCGATCCCGTATGCAATTGCAGCGTCGCCCCGCCATGCGCCACGCTGTCCCCCACCATCGAACGAATCACGCACAGTTCATCGGCATGCTTCGCGACATTCGGGAACAACTCGCTAATCTCCAACCCGCTCTGCCCGTGCCGCCGAAACTCCCAGGGCGATTTCAGCAAGCCGCCAACGTTGTTTTCCGCGAACGTTAATGGCCTCTTAAACGGCAGCGGCTTGCCATGATCCTTCGTCAGCCGCGGCTTCGGATCGAAAGTATCCATATGCGACGGCCCGCCATGCATGAACAGGAAAATCACCCGCTTCGCCTTGGCGACAAAATGCGGTGCCTTCGGCGCCAACGGATCGGCGGCCTCCGCCAGCAACGCCGTCAGCCCGGCCATGCCAAATCCGCACGCCGCGCGCCGGAGCAGATAACGTCGGGAAAGCGCAAAGGCCGGTCGCGGCCCCCGACCCTTTACCAACTCTCCCCCCACCGAGTCGGTTTTGCGCGAGTTGATTAAATTTTGTGTGTTCATTGCACGTAGATAAATTCGTTCGATGCCATCAGTGCCCGGCACAGGCTTGCCCACGCCGCCGCGTCGTTTTTCGCCAGCTTGGGAAAACCAGCTAAATAAGCCAAGCCCCACGAAAGCTCCCGCGACTCGGGATCCCGTCCCAGCACCGTCGCCCATGCCCGCTTCACCCTTGCCGCCTCATCCGTCTCGGACCGCAATAACCCCTCCAACGCCCCCGCCCGCTCCGCGACAAACTTGCTGTTCATCATGTAGAGCGCCTGCGGCGCCACGTTGGTTTGCTCTCGCGCCTCCGTACTCGTCGTCGCGTCGCCGAAGTCAAACAGCGTGAGCAGCGTCGACAAATTCGACCGCCGTAGCGGCAAATAAACCGTCCGCCGCTTCGAATCGTCCGGATGCATCGATTTCCGGCTGTCGCTGAATTCGTTGTCCGTTCCCGTTCCCGTCGCCAGCGCTCCGCCCATCGTAAAATCCAGGCTCCCGTCCAGCAAAAGTAGCGAATCGCGAATCTCCTCCACCGTCTTCCGCCGCATCGCGAATCGAGTCAGCAGCCGGTTATCCGGGTCCTTCTCCCCATGCGACTCCGTCGCCTCGCCACTCATCTGATATGTGCTCGAAAGCATCATCAGCCGGTGCATTTTCTTGATCGACGAGCCTTGCGCCACAAACTGCGCCGCCAGCCAATCCAGCAATTCCGGATGCGTCGGCCGCTCCCCGGCAACGCCAAAATTGTTCGCCGTTCGCACCAGTCCCTGCCCAAAGTGCCCTTGCCAAATGCGATTCACAATCACGCGCGCCGGCAGCGGATTCGCCGGATTCGCCAGCCACTCCGCCAACTCCCGGCGCCCGCTCCCGATAAGCACCGGCGCTTGCCGTTCCCCAGCCAACACAATCGGAAACTGTTTCGGGACCGGTTCCCCATGCGCCTCCGGATTCCCCCGCAGAAATACGCGCTGGTCAACGGACTTATCCTCCGCAACTCCGCACGCAAACGGCGGCTCCGCCGGCGCCGAATCCTTGATCGATTTCAACTCCGCCTGCAACGCGGCAATCTTCGCCCGCGCCGCGTCCGTATACAATTTCTCCGGCTCTTTCTCCGGCAGTCCCAATGGCCCCTTCGCCGCCACAATCTCCGTGAAGAATCGATTCGCTCCAGCCGGAAATTTCGGCGCAGCCGCCAAGCCAGCCGCAAACTCCGCCTGCGCCTTGTCTCGCTTGGCCACCTCTGCGAAATAGTTCGCCTGATAGTCGTCCGCTCTACCTGCCCGATACCAAGCCTCCAAATGCGGCCGCCGCTCCTTCGTCGGCTTCAAATACGCCACCCACCGCGCTAACACCGCCTCATCCAAACCGGGCTCAGCCGTCCCGCCCTCGTAAACTCGCCGCGCCGCAACCATGTACGCCGCAATCCGCGGCGCCAATTCATCCCGGTATCGCCGCGCTTGCGTCGCCACCACCGCATCGATTTCCTTCTGCTTATCCGCCACACTTTTCTGATGCGCCGCGTATCGCTCCGCCACCGCCTTCCCCGCCAGCGGCGCGTAGAAGAGCTTCGAGACCGTCCCCTCAATCTGTTCTAACTGCCGCGTGCTCGCGAAGATCGAGGCCAGCGAATAGTAGTCCTTGATCGTGATCGGATCGAACTTATGATCGTGGCATCTCGCGCAGGAAATAGTGAGTCCCAGGAACGCCTTCCCCACGACATCGATTTGCTCATCCACGATGTCGTAGAACATTTTCACCTTGTCCTGTTCCGCGACCAACTTGGGCCCCAGCGCCAGAAACCCGGTCGCGATGATACCCGCCGTATTCACTTCCTGCCCCGCCGGCGGCGGCAACAAATCCCCGGCAATTTGTTCCCGCACGAATTGCGGATACGGCACATCCCGGTTAAACGCATCGATCACATAGTCCCGGTATCGCCACGCATACGGATACCGGTAGTCCTCGTCCGCGCCCGTTGAATCGGCATACCGCGCCACGTCCAGCCAGTGCCGTCCCCACTTCTCCCCATATCGCGGCGACGCCAAGAAACGATCGACCGCCGAAGCGAACGCCCCGGGCGACGAGTCCCCAATAAACAGCCGCACATCCTCCGCGGAAGGCGGCAGTCCGGTCAAGTCGAATGCCGCCCGTCGCAGCAGCGTCAATCGGTCCGCGGGCGGCGCCGGCCGCAACGCCCGCGTCTCCTGCTTCGCCAAAATAAACCGGTCAATCGGCGACTGCGCCCAACTCTCATTCGCCACCGGGGCAGGTTCCGAAGCCCGCAACGGCTGAAACGCCCAATGTGCCGCGCCCGCCTTCACGCTCCGCACCGCCGGAGCGGTTGAAACAACGCCGGACGGCCCAGGCCATACCGCCCCAGTTTTCACCCACTCCCGCAACGCGGCGATCTCGCTCTCCGCCAATTTCCCCGTCGGCGGCATCTTTGTCCGCTCCTCGTAGCTCACCACTTGCAGCAACCGGCTTTTTTCAATGTCGCCAGGCACCACCACTGGTCCCATATCGGCGCCCTTGCGCAGTCCCGCCCCGCTTGACAAATCCAGCCCCGCCGTCGCCATTCGCGCGTTGTGACACCCCTGGCACTTCGTCGCCAGGACGGGTCGTACCTTCGTTTCAAAAAATTCCGGCGCCGCCTGCCCCCAGGCACTAAATGCGAACAGCAAACCGAAACATCGCGTGAGCATCAATCGCCAGTGTATTCGATTCGCGTCACGCTAGCCTAGAGTTTTGCACTTTTTGAGGTCCCTCCCCAAGGGCACGGAAGTCTCTTCAGCCCCGGTTTTTCATCCAAACAATTTTGTGCCGTTTTGTTGTTTTTCTCTTGCATGCGTTTCCCGGCTA
>JBJXFL010000135.1:0-3796 GCA_046155405.1 Bryobacteraceae bacterium
ATGGTCGAAGTTCATGGACATCGGCGGCGCGGGGAACAACAACGGCGGCGGGGGCGGATCGACGGTAGAGGACATTTACAACGTGCAGAGCGACTTCACGCTTTCGAACATCGACGTGCCGCACCGCGTGACGGCGAGTTTCAGCTATGAGTTGCCGCTGGCGAAGAAGCGCGCGCTGCTGGGCGGGTGGCAGATGAGCGGGAGCGCGTCGTGGCAATCGGGCACGCCGGTGACGGTGACGGCGAACGGGTTCGGGTTGAGCTTCGCGGTGCGGCGGCCGGACCGCGTCGACGGCGTGAGCGCGTTTATTCCGCGCAACGAGATGCAGGCAAATATTCGCGCCGACCGCTTCGCGTTCAATCCCGACGCCTACGCGCAGCCGGCCGACTTTACGCTGGGCAACGCGGCTCGGAATCAGAACGACACGCGGCGGGACTCGTATAAGAGTTTCAATATCTCGCTGCTCAAGAGCTTCCGCTTTTTTGAGAACCGGCACCGGATGCAACTACGGTCGGAGTTTTTGAACGCGTTCAATTCCGTGTCGTTCGGAACGCCGGGACGCGATGTGAACGACCGCGATATCGTGCAGAATGGGGTGATCGTGCGGCGCGGGAACTTTGGGCGCGTGCGGACGCAAGGGAACTCGCCGCGGATTATTCAGTTGGTGCTGCGGTATACGTTCTAACTGCGGCTACCGCCAGTTCTCAAGCAGCACTGCGCCGTAGGTGCGGGAGGAAGAAACCTGCGGCAATCAACGCTCCATTGCCGCATCGGAATTGGCAAGCCTGCGAATCAGCGCCGGGAAGTTGAGAATGACCGCGATGTTGGGATCGGCGTCCGCGGCTGTGCCTGGGTCGGCCATCGCGAGCATGCGCGAGCCGTCGCGGTTTGCGGTGTAACTCGAGCTGCCGATGATCAATTTAGCCACCGTCCAGGGTGTGGGGACTCCGTACCGGAAAGTCTCGCCGCTGGTGTCGACGGAGACACTCATTAACTCTCTAGTCAGGATCGAGAGGTAGAAGAGGCGCTTGCCGTCCTGCGACCACTGCGGGCCCGTGCCGCCCGTTGTGGAGATCTGCCATTTACCGCCGTTATCGGGAAAGTGGCGAACCTGGATCTGCATTTCGCCCGATTCCGTTGACGTATAGGCGATCCATCGTCCATCCACCGACAAGTCCGTATACGGAGTAATGGCGCCGTCGGACGGAAAACACGGCTCCGACTTTTCCAGGACGACTGTGTTCGGCCGCTCCACGATCATAGCGGACGAGCACGGATTCGGTTTCGTCCCAGCGCTTGCCGAGCTATCGAAGCCCAGCCGTTTTCCGTCGCGGCTAACCCAAAGAGGGTTGTTGCCGCCGTCCAACAGTTTTTCCGGTTTGCCGCTGCCATTCGACGCTACGCGAAACAGGCCACTCCGCGTGCTGTAGTAAATGTGTTTACCGTCTGGCGCCCACACCGGAGCAATGGGCATTTCGTTTTCAAACGTCAACCGCATTGTTTGTTTCGATGCGAGGTCATGAATCCACAGAGCAGTCTGACCGCCGGACTCGGCACGGAATAGTACCCGGCGATCGTCGGGGCTGAGGTGGGGAGAGCCAGTGAGGCCGGAGACTCCGGCCGGGGCGAACGGTTCGTACTTTCCATCGGGCCAAAGCCAGTGGAATTTTGGACCACCACCTTGTTTGCCGGCCGCGCGGTAGATGAGCGTTCCGTTGTTCGATATCGACAACTGCGCGCCGCCACTGTCGTTCGCGTGCCGGAAATTCTGGAGCACTTGCACGGGTTCGCCCGTCAGTTCCAATTTCCGCGGATCGAAGGGGGCCGCGTAAGCGACCCCGCCGCTGACGAAGAGCAGCTTTCCATCGGGAAGCAGGCGAGGAAACATTGCGCCGTTGCGGACAACCATTTTCTCGCCGCCATCCAAGCGCTGTGCGACGATCCGGCCCTGGTCCATGCTGCCTCCAATGCCCGCGGCGTAGACGATGACGCGTTCGCGCGCCAGAACCTGCACCCAGCGGTGTGTGGAGTCTCCGGGATCGAGTTTCGAAACGGGTTCGAGTGTTCCGCCAGCCTCCGATACGCGCTGCAAAGGCGAAAGATAGGAAAGGTTGCCATAGATGAAGCCGTCTTCGGCCCAGAACGCGCTGAGCGGGCGGAGAACCGAACCGATGTCGATCGGGCGGCTTCCGTCCAGCCGGACTTTCTTCAGCTTCTGTCCAGAGAAGAATCCGACCGATTGGCTGTTCGGCGAGAAGAAAGGGCCTTCGGCGTCTTCGGTGCCGGGGATCACGGCGGACTCGGACTGATCCAACCGCCGCGTCATGAGTTGCGATCTTCCGTTTTCGGACTTGGTGACGAAGACGAACCGTTTTCCATCGGGCGAGATCACGGCGGTGGGGCCGGTCAAGGCACTGGGGCCCCAACCGCGATCCATGAGGGTGAATTTCTCGCCGACGGAGTCGAAGAAGCGAAGGACCTCCGGTTCCGGCTTGCGGCTTGCGTTCCAGGCCCAGGCCGCGCTGCCGACAGCGGCGATTGCGGCGATCCCCGCGGCGGCGATCCATGCCTTCGGCGACCGTGGCGGAGCGGTTTCCACGATAGCGCTCGCCGGAGGCGCCTCCATGATCGCGCGCGCTTCGCCGATCCATTGCAATCGCGCTCGCAACTTGCGATCGAGGCAGCGGCGGAGAAGCTCGCGGACCGGTGCGGGCGTTGCGGCGGGAAGCGCGGTGAAGTCGATCGGCGATTGGAGCACCGCCGCCAGAATGTGAGAAATACTCTCGCCGGTGAAGAGGCGCTTGCCCGTCAACATCTCGTACAAGACAACGCCGAACGACCAGATGTCGGCGCGGCGGTCCACTTCTTTTCCGGCGGCCTGTTCGGGCGACATGTAGCCGGCTGTGCCGACGATTACGCCGCTCTGCGTCGCGCGGAGCGTGAGCGTAGGGGATTCGTCGGGAGAGGCCGAAACGGCGGGCCGGACTTTGGCGAGTCCGAAGTCGAGCACCTTGATCGAACCCTCCGGCGTGACCTTGATGTTGGCCGGTTTGAGGTCGCGGTGCGTGATGCCTTTTTCGTGCGCCGCTTCCAGCGCCTCGGCGATTTGGCGCGCGTACTCGATGGCGTCGTCGACGGGAATACTGTCGAACTCGGCGAGCGTTTTGCCTTCGACGAGTTCCATCACGATGGCGGAATCTTCGAGGCCGTAGATGGTCGCGATGTGCGGATGATTCAGCGCCGCGAGCGCCTGCGCTTCGCGCTGGAACCGGGCGACGTAATCGGCATCGCGCGCCAGCGCGGCCGGGAGGACCTTGATCGCCACGCTGCGGTTGAGCTTGGTGTCTTTGGCTGCATACACTTCGCCCATTCCGCCGGCGCCGAGCTTTCCGGTAACTTCGTACGGGCCGATGCGGTCTCCCGTTTTGATGGACATGGAGGTCCTATTCTATCGTCGGGCGGGAGGATGTGGCGAGGGAGTGATATAAGGGTTAGTAGCCTAGAAGTTGATATGCAAGTCCGATTCACACAAGAACAGGAAACGCGGCTCGCGCAGTTTGCACGTAACGCAGGCATGGACGCGGAGGCGTTCGTTCGCGAGACGGCGCTTCGCGCGCTGACAGAGGAGGAAGATTTTCGCGCGGCTGTGCGTATCGGAATTGAGCAGGCCGACAGAGGCGAACTCATCGATGAGGATGAGATGGCAGAGCGATTTGAGAAGATGCTGCGGGGCTGATGCGCGTACGCTGGACGGCGGCGGCAGCGGAAGACTTGGAACAGATCGGTGATTACCTGC
>JBJXFL010000143.1:0-6248 GCA_046155405.1 Bryobacteraceae bacterium
CAAGTCGCGTCCAGTTGTCCCGTGCACTCCTCGAATCGTCATTGCCTGATCGTCGTCAGCTACGCGAGATGCATCGTCGGGTCGCGTCAGCGACCCTCCATGCCGCTTTGAGCGGCTCAACGCCTAAGGCCCCCGGCTTTGCCGGGGGATACTTACTACTCCAGCGATAAGTTAATGGTATCACAGTTCTCACGTTTCCGCTCGGAGAATGCGGGTCAGAGCAAAGAAGCGATGGCGGTACGGATCTCTTCCTGGCTCGGTATGGCTTCCGGTGTCGCTTCGAGGATGAGCGTGCCGCCGCCGAGGACGGCGACGGCGGCGCCTTCCCGGAGGAGAATTTGATCGATTTGGGCTTGCATGGCATCGCGGTGTGGTTCGAGGAGGGTAACGGCGCCGATGATGTTCCTGAGCCAGGCGGCGAGCGGGACGGGGGCGTTGGCAAAGGCGTCGGGACGAATTGCGAGGCTGACTGGATAGCCGGCGGCTTGGCGAATGGCGTCGCGCACTTCGAGGCCGAGGCGATCCGATTCGGAGCGCGGGGCGTGGAGGCGGAGGGTGAGGCCCTGGATGTTGGAAGCGCGGATATAGTGAATATCCTCATCGGTGAACCCGTTCCCGCCGCGGCAGACGAGGACGCCGGCGTGACGGCTCCAGGAGACGATCCGGGCGGCGGTCAGCGTCTGGCTGGAAAGCCAGAGGGTGACTTGGGCGGCATCAACGACTACGTCGTCGAGGATGTCTTCAAAAGGGATTGCGGTGAAGTCCAAGTGTAGATGGTATTACGATCAGACACGGAGACGCGATGCGAATTGACAGTGTGGACCTATTCTATTTTTCGATGCCGGAGGTGCTGGACATCGGCGACGGCAGCCAGGATGCGCTGCTGGTGCGGGTGCGGGCCGGGGGATGGACGGGGTGGGGAGAATGCGAGGCGGCGCCGCTGCCATCGATCGCGAGCTATGTCTGCCCGATGTCGCATGGCGCTTGCAAGCCGGTGGCGGCTTCGGTTTTAGGGCAGACACTGGATGGGCCGGCCGATATTCGGCGAATTGGGAATTTGGTGCGGACGGAGAGTCTGGATGTGTTGCAGGCGGACCACACGCTTTCGGGGATCGATATAGCGCTGTGGGATCTGTTGGGCCAGCGGGAGGGTGCGCCGGTATGGCGGCTTTTGGGATATGAAAAGGTGTTTCCGAAGCGGCCGTATGCGTCGATGCTGTTTGGCGATACGCCGGAGGAGACTTATTCCAAGGCCCGGGGAGCGAGGTTTCGGGCGGCGAAATTTGGATGGGGGCCGATTGGGTACGGATCCGCGGCCGAGGATGCAGCGCAGTTTCGGGCGGCGCGCGAGGGGTTGGGGCCGGATGGCGTATTACTGGTGGACATTGGAACCGCCTGGGGGGAAGATGTCGAACGGGCCGCATTGGCGCTGCCGGTCTTGAACGAGTGCGGGGCGCTTTGGCTGGAAGAGCCATTTGTGAGCGGGGCGCTGGCGGCTTATTCCGCATTGGCGGCCCGGGCGGGAAACGTGCGGCTTGCGGCGGGCGAGGGGAGTCATAACATCTACATGGCGCGGCATTTGGTGGACCATGCGGGGCTTGGGTTCCTGCAGATTGACGCGGGGCGGATTGGGGGCGTGAGCGTCGCGAAAGACGCGGCGGATTATGCGGCCGCGCGAGGGGTGACGTATGTGAACCATACGTTCACTTCGCATTTGGCATTGAGCGCGTCGTTGGCGCCTTATGCCGGGTTCGAGCGGGATGAGATTTGCGAGTATCCGGTGGAGTTGAAGCCGTTAGCGCTGGCTATTACGGCGAACCATTTGCAGCCGGATTCCGATGGGTTGTTACGGGTTTCTTCCGAGCCGGGATTTGGGATGACCGTTGATGTTGAAGGATTGCGGCCGTATCTGTTGGATTGCGAGATTCGCGTGGGTGGGCGGGTGTTGTATAGGACGCCGGAGTTGGGTTAGACGACAATAGCGACGCCGGGCGCGGTTATTTGATAGGACTCATAGTTTGGCGAATTGCTATCTAGAATGCTTAACCGTTTTCCATCCGCGAAGAATAGATTCGTGGTGCCTTCATCCTGGCTGGTGACCCCAGAAACCGAATTGCCGACCAACTGCTTGAGTTCCGCGTAGGCGATCGTTTTCTTGTCTAGTTTGCACTCGCCTTCAATACTAATGCAGATCGAGCCCTGGAAATGAAGCTGTGCCTGGTATTCGCCGACGTCTACCTTTTCCAGGTGTTTTCGGAGGAGGAAAGTCAGATCGTTGTCCTTTGCCATGCCGTAATGTTTATATTCCGTTGCCATGCGCCCTTATGGTAGCGGAATGTGCGTTTCCGCGCTAGGGCCGGGCTTCTCCGTTGCAGGATTAATCGGTTGTCCATGCGGGTTATATTGGCGCCAATATCCCTTTGGATACTGCTGGGTCGGAGGCATCACTCGAATAGTGTTGGCGTTTCCGGCTGACCCTGCGGGTCGATGCACCGTGCCTCCTCCGGGAATAGATTCCGCTGTATATCCGGAGGGAATCTTTGGGCTTTGTGGCGGATTCGCCGGTGGTGCGAACTTTGGGGAAGGCTTCGGTGGCTGACATGGCACCGCAGGAGACTTTGGCGGCTTTCTGCGAAACAGCTTCCAGATAAGCCGCAACAAACGCGTTAGAGCCCGCACATGTCACGCTCATTTATCAAGACTTGTTGAAAGGCCAAGGTTAACGTTTGCTCCGCGCGCTGTTCAGGGTCTAAATCTTCGTCCTGCAAGACTGCCTGAATGAAAAGATATTTTGGATTATCCGCGAATGTTTCGTCTTTCAGTAACAGTCCCGCATCAAGGAAACAGATGACATCCCGCTCGTCTACTAAGTCGTACTTTCCAGCAAGCCGTATCGCGGACTCTATCCGGGCCCTGAGTTCCTCATCGCTAAGCCCTACGACATGACCCGACATATCTTGCCGGAGATGCTCAACCGCGCGTCGCCGAAAATCGTCCGAAGCTTGCCGCTCAAAATGGTGTAAAATTCGGTTCTGATGATGTACATTGAGTTAGCCGGCCAAACGACCGGCAATTGTGATAGTCGCAGACAGGCATCCGATAGTCAACCGGAATAGGATTTCTGGATTCATTTTGGCGATGGGTGTTGTTCTGGACTTCGGATCTGGGAAAATAGGGGAATGTGGAAACTGTGGTTGGGTTCGTTGGCCGTGACGGGGCTGTGGGCGGCACCGGAATATCACGGGGATGTCAGGCCGATTCTGGAGCGGCGCTGCGCCGGTTGTCATCGGGCGGGTGAGATTGGGCCGATGTCCTTTGGCAGCTACGCCGAGACGCGGCCGTGGGCGAAGGCGCTGCGGCAGGCGGTGGCGCGGGGGACGATGCCGCCCTGGCATGCCGATCCCGCGAAGAGCGTGGCCTTTCATAACGACCGTTCGTTGACGGCGGCGGAGCGGCAGACGTTGCTCGATTGGGTGGACGCCGGGGCGCCGGAGGGAAAGCCTGTCGCGGTGGAGCGGCGGGCGGCGGAGCGGGTGGGTTGGCACCTTGGCAAGCCGGACCTGATTGTGAGAGTTCCGCGATTCGCAGTGCCGGATCAGGGCACGATTCAATACACGTTCCTGGTAACACCCACCGATCTGCCGGAGGCAAAATGGATTGCCGCGGCCGAGTGGAGGATCGACCAGCGATCGGTGGTGCACCACATCAACGCGTTCGTGCGGCCGAAGGGGTCGAGCTATGTGAGCGACGCCCCGGCGGGCGAGTTTTTCGTCGCTTCGAAGGCGTCGCGGTCGGCGCGGCGGCCCGATGAGCGTGAGGCCGACCGGCGGGAGTTATTGCTGGGCTATGAGCCGGGATATAGGCCGCAGGCGTGGGGCGAGGGGCGGGCAAAACTGCTGCCGAAGTCCGCGGATATCGTGTTTGAGATTCACTATACGGCGAATGGGAAGGCGGTGGTGGACGAGTCTGAGTTGGGGATCTATTTTTCAAAAGACGCTCCGCACGAAAGAGTGTTGACGATTACGCCGGCCGATAGCGCGTTTGCGATTCCGCCCGGGGATGGAAACTTTCCGTCGTCCACGGCGGCCACGTTGAATCGCGACCTGACGCTTTTATCGATGCAACCGCATATGCATTTGCGAGGGAAATCCTATCGGATTTGGGCGCGCTATCCGGATGGGCGCGTCGAGAATCTGATCGACGTGCCGCGCTATGACTTCAATTGGCAGACCACTTACTTTTTGGCGGAGCCGAAGAAGCTGCCGAAGGGGACGGTGCTCGAATGCCTGGCGCATTTCGATAATTCGCCGAACAACCGGTTCAACCCCGATCCGAAGCAGACGGTGCGATGGGGCGACCAGAGTTGGGAGGAGATGAATATTGGGTTTATGGAAGTGGTATTTCCGGCTGGAGTGGATCCCGACGTGGTGACGTTGAGCGGCACGACACGGCCGGGATCGGCTACTCGTTAAAGCTCCTTGACGCGGATGTTACGGAACTCGACGTGGGAGCCGTGGCCGAGGAACCCGATGTGGCCCTGGGTCCGTTGGACACCGGGGTGTTTTTTGAGGACGCCGGGGTCGGTGACGGTGGTTAGGTCGCCTTCGGTAATCACTTTGCCGTTGAGGGTGACCTTGATCTTGCCGCCTTTGACGTGGATCTCTTCGCTGTTCCACTCGCCGGCGGGCTTCAGGGCGTCGGCCTTGGCGGGGATCACATCGTAGACACTGCCGTGGTGCTGGGTGGGCTTGATTTTGCCTTTATACATGGCGTGGTCATGATCGAGGATTTGGATTTCCATGCCGGCGTAGGCGGCGTCGCCTTCGAGCGGGGCGCGGATGCCGACGCCGTTGTTGCCGCCGGGCTCCATCTTGAATTCAAAGCGGAATACGAAGTCCTTGTACTCCTTGGCGGTGAAGAGATTGCCGCCGCCCTCCTTCGGGCAGACTAGCATGCCATCCTTGACGATGTAGCCTGGGCCGTGACCCTTTACGAGCTGCCAGCCGTTGGTTGTTTTGCCGTCGAACAGTTCGGTGAAGCCTCTCTCGGCGGCGAAGGAGGCGAAGGCGGCGAGGGCGAGGAATGCGATCTTTTTCATTTTGGGTTCTCCTGAATTAACGCGAGACGGCGCCGGCGGGACTGGGGCTGAGCGGGCCGTCCTTCTGGGATTCGTATTGCTTCCGAATGTTCTCCGGGAAGCCTCCGATCAGCTCGTCGACACGAGCGACGATACGGTTCAGCACGGCGGGGTTTTCGGCGGCGACGTCAAACGATTCGTCAGGGTCGGTGACGACGTCGTAGAGTTCGGGACTCCGCAGACGGATATTCTTGCGGCCTCCGGCCGGGGCCGGGCTGTAGGTCACGTTGTTGTAACGGCTAAAGTGAACCTTCCACTTACCGGAGCGAGCGCACTGGACGTTGATGTTGTCGAAGTAGAGGATGACTTCGCGGTCCAGTTCGTTTTTGGCGCCGGTGAGGAGGGGCGTGATGTCGATGCCGTCGGTGGGGCGCGACGGTTTCGCGGCACCGGTCATGGCGCAGACGGTGGGGACGATATCCATGGTGGAGACGAGCGAATGGCAGACACGGCCTTTGGCGATGTGGCCGGGGCGCCAGGCAATCAAGGGTACACGCACGCCGCCTTCCCACGTCATCCCTTTGCGGCCGCGAAGTTTGCCGGCGCTGCCCTGGTACCACGGGCCATTGTCGCTGGAGAAGAGGAATAAAGTGTTCTTGTCGAGCCCGTGTTTCTTGAGCGTCTCCATGATTTGGCCGACGGACCAATCGAGCTCGCCAACGACATCGCCGTAGATTCCGTGCGGACTCTTGCCGCGGAATGCCTTACTGGCGGCGAGGGGGATGTGCGGATAAGTATGTGGGAAGTAGAGGAAGAAGGGGGAGGCCTTGTTTTCCTCAATGAACTTTACGGCGCGTTCGGTGTAGCGCGGGGTAAGGGTTTCGAGCGTGGCTTGTTCTTCCACCACTTTTTCGTCATCCATGAGCCAGCGGGGGTTCATGTCGTTCGAGTAGGGGATGCCGAAGTAGTGATCGAATCCACGCGTGGTTGGCAGATACGGCGGGAGGTGCCCGAGGTGCCACTTGCCGACGCACATCGTGCGGTAGTTCTTCGCCTTCAGCGCCTGCGCGATGGTCTGTTCGGCGTCCGGCAGCCCGGTGGTGTCGCGCGGGAAGAGAACGCGCGGAACTCCAGCGCGCACGGGGTAGCGGCCGGTCATGAGCGCCGCGCG
>JBJXFL010000145.1:0-6193 GCA_046155405.1 Bryobacteraceae bacterium
CGGCGCCGAGTGCGACCGTGGCGTTCACGGCGCCGAGACCGGTGCAATAGATCACAACCGGCTGGCCGCGGAGGGCGGGATTGGCGGGATCGGCGACGGCGGATTGGCTGGGGCCAAGAACGGCGCCCTGGCCGGTACCCCGATTGTTCGTGGTAAAGATGCCCGGCTGGGCGGCGGAAGCCGTGAATTCCTCAGGCACCGATGCCGTGACGCCGCGGCGGACTACGACCTGATGCAGGGTATTGACGGTGAGTTCGAAGGGCACTTGGGCGTTGATCTGGCTGGGGCTGGCAAAGAGGATCGGCAGCGGCTGGCCGCCCAATAATACCTGCGTTCCTTCGACTTCGGTGGGAAGAGGGACGGCGGCGCTGGCGTCGCCATCGGTCAGATTGCTGCCGTAGATTGTAACCAGCATGCCGGGGGCGACGGGCACGTCGGCGGATTGACTTGCGCTATGGACTACCGAGCCTTGGCGGACAATGGGGGCGTTGGAGGAACCGAGGCGGACGGAGACCGTATTTCTACCGGCCTGGAGCCGGGCGGAGGGGGAGTTAACGACCCCCTGCTGGAAGACGGAAATCGCGTTGACGTCAACCGCGGCTTGGGAAGGATTGAGGGGACGCCAAGAGCCGGTCCAGACGCCGTTGCCGGTGTGAATAAGCGGCAAGTTGGGATCGCGGTTACTAAACGTAAGCTGGACGGTCGCATTGATTCCGGGAGCGGTGACCAGTGGATTGCCGCATTCGTCGACGACTTTGACTGAAATTGCCACGGGCTGGCCAATGGCGACACTGGCGTCGTTGCGCAGCGATAGGAACTCCGTTCGCAGAACGTCGCTGGGGCAACTGGCGGCTTGGCGAGTGGCATCCTTAGCGGTAGACGCCGCCGGAATAATGGACAGAATATTGACGATTCTGGAAGTACCGTCCTCAAAGACCAGCGTGAGAACGCCGCGCTTCACGCCGGGCTCGATACCGGAGAAATCGGGCTGAACCACGATTCGGCGAGGTTCGCCGGGATTGACGGCGGCCACGGCGGGAGCGTGGGTAACCCACTTTCCGCCATCGTAGGTGAGCGCGGACGATGCGTAGCCGGTGGCGCGGGGCAGTAGATTAGTGACCCGGATATCTTCCGAGGAGGGGGCGGCTCCGGGAGCGCCGACGAAGACCAGAGAGGCGGGACGAACGTCGGGGCCGGGATTGGAACCGGCCGGGAGGATTTTTAGCAGGACCGTGACGATTTTCGGCGACTTGACGCCGGTGCCCGAGATACGGACCTCCGCGTAGTAGTCGCCTTGGGAAAGGCCGCGCGAATCCGGGATGATATCGATCTTGGCGACATCCTGCAATGGCTGCGCGACGCGGCCTTCGGCGTTTCCAAGGCTGAGCCAGGAACCGCCCCTGAGTGTGGTCGCTTTCGCTTCAAAGATCAGTTCACCCGAACCGTCATTGAGGATCGCAATGGATTCGGGCGGAGGGGATCCTCCGCCTTCGACGGCGGTGAAAGTGAAGCCGGTCTGGGACAAGAGAATGTTAGGCGCTTGGTCGCTGATCGTCAGGAGGACTGGAATGGTGACGGCGGGGGAGTTCGCGGCGACGACGCTAAGTGTGGCGGAATAGGCGCCGGGCGCAAGGCGAGCCGGGTCCGCTTCGAGCGTGAGGGCGGCGGGCTGCGTGGGCGTGGCCTGTCCGTTCGACGGAGAAACGCTGAGCCACGCTCCCCCGGAGTTATTGGTCACGGAAGCCGTAAAACTCGCGGCGCCGCCGCCGAGGTTTGTAACCGAGACGGACTTGGTGGATTTCGTTCCGCCTTGCGCGGAATTGAACGTCAAAGACGACGAGCCCAAGCCAAGCCGCGGCGCGTCGGCGGTACTGACAACGAAGGAAACCGGGACCGTGGTGGCGCTGGAAGAGACGGGGGAGGTGATCACCAGGGACCCTTGATAAGTGCCGGGGCTGAGACCGGTTGGGTCGGCGAAAGCCTGGAGATCGGAGCGGACGGAGCCGCCGCTGGCGCTTGTCTTCAGCCATCCGCCGCCGCTGACAGTGGTGGCGGTTACAATGAACGCCAAGCCGGAGGGCGACCCCGAAATTTCCAGGCGCTGCGCGGCGGTAAGCGTGCCGCCGCTTTTGCCGGAGAACGACAAAACCGCGGGCGCGGCATTCAAGGAGGGGCGGCGGGCGAGGATCGAGCGAACGCGATTGTTGCCGGAATCGGCGATCAGCAGGTTGCCTTCCGGATCGAGTGCCAGGCCATAAGGCGAATTGAGGCTGGCGCGAGTGGAGAGGCCTCCGTCGCCGGAGAAGCCGCGGCTGCCGCCGCCCGCGACGATGGAGAGAATGCCGGATGGAGCGATCCTCACGATACGGTCCGTTTGACCGTCGGAAACGAAAATGGACCCGTCGGGCGCCGTTGCCACGCCGAGCGGTGTGCCGAACTGCGCCTCCAGAGCCGGGAAAGAATCCGCGGCGGCGCCGGGCCTGAAGCCGCCGCCGGCCACGGTGGAAATGACGCCGGCCGGAGAAACGCGGCGCACACGGCCGTTACCGGCGTCGGCGATGTATAAGTTTCCAGCGGCGTCGAAAGCCAGGCCGCGAGGCGTGTTGAGACTGGCGGAAATGGCCGGGCCGCCATCGCCCGCATAGCGAGCCTGGCCGTTGCCGGCGAAGGTGGAAATGACTCCGGCCGGCGTGACGCGGCGGACGCGATGGTTACCGCGATCCGAAATGTACAGATTGCCAGCCCGGTCCAGCACGACCTGTTGGGGAAGGTTGAGGCTGGCGGATAGGGCGGCGCCGCCATCGCCCGAAAACCCGGCGTTCCCATTCCCGGCGACATTGATTATTTTTCCGTCGGCGGAGACCTTCCGAATAAGGTGATTGTCCGTGTCCGCGATATACACGTTGCCCAATCCGTCCGGAGTGGCGCCGGTTGGACCGGCCAGGGCGGCTTCGGCGGCAATTCCGGCGCCGTCGCTATATCCGCGCACTCCGGTACCGGCTAACGTGGTAGTCAGGCCGGCGGTGGAGATAAGTCGAATGCGGTTGGCGAATGTGTCGGCGATAAGTATGTCGCCCGCGGAGTCTATACTCACTCCGTACGGTGTGGAAAGAAACGCGTTCGCCGCGGGAGTGGCGGAGGGAAAAAAACGAAAACCACCATTGCCGGCGACGGTGTTTACGATTCCAGCCGGGTTAATGTGCCGGATCCGATAGTTATCGCGGTCGGCAACGAAGAGATTACCGGTAAGATCGGCCGCCAGCCCGGTGACGGAAAGAAATGTGGCGCGGGTAGCCGGCCCGCCGTCGCCGGTGAGTCCTTGAAGGCCGGTTCCGGCGTAAGTGGAAATGGTTCCTTGCGGGGTAACCCGGCGTATCCGCGTGTTGTTTGTATCGGAGATATAGATATTGCCGGAGGAATCAACCGCCACGCCGGAGGGACTGTTGAGCGAAGCGCCGGCGGCGGGCCCGCCATCGCCGGCAAATCGAGGCTGGCCATCACCGGCGATGGTTGTAATGATTCCGGCGGCGTCGACCTTTCGGACGCGATGGTTGCCAAAGTCGGCCAGGTAGAGAGAGCCGGCGCTGTCGATGGCGATTCCTTCCACCTTATTGAGAGAGGTCCGGATGGCGGGAACATTGTCGCCGGAGAAGCGGGACTGGCCGTCACCGGCGATTGTCGAGACGATTCCCCCCGCCGTGATGCGGCGTATGCGGGCGTTGCCGAAATCGTTGAGGTAAATTGCGTTGGAAGCGTCAACGGCCAAGGTGAAGGGCAAGTTGAACGATGCCTGCA
Source organism: Bryobacteraceae bacterium (assembly GCA_046155405.1). Classification (GTDB taxonomy): domain Bacteria; phylum Acidobacteriota; class Terriglobia; order Bryobacterales; family Bryobacteraceae. The sequence continues at coordinate 3,796 of JBJXFL010000145.1, forward strand.
AGGCGCTTGCGCCATCACCGGCGAACGCCGCGATGCCATTACCGGCGATGGTTCGGATAGTGCCATCGGGAGAGACCGAGCGAACGCGATTATTGCCTGTGTCGGCGATGAGCAAATTGCCTCCGCGGTCGTAGATCGCGAAGTTTGGCTGATTCAGCGAAGCGTTGATAGCCGGTCCGCCGTCGCCGGAATAGCCCCGAAGGCCGTTGCCGGCAAGCACGGTGACGATGCCCTTGGCGTCGACGCGGATGACGACCGCATTGGCCGCATCGGCGACGATCAGGTTACCGGCCGTATCCAGCGAGACACTGGAGACCGGGCCGAGAGGCGTATTCAACGCGGGCGCGCCGTTGGAAGCGAATACCCATTCCGTGCCGGCCACCGTTGTTATGATGCCCTGCGCGAGCAGAACCGGGCCGCCGGTCAAGACGGCTACGAACAATAACGCAATCGGCTTCATATACCGCCACATGTTACAGGCACTTTTCTACCACGTAAAGCGGCATTTCCCGGAATCGGAGACAAAAAGAAGTATAAATCTAGTCCTGTAAGTACTGATGCCGCGGCGCCCCTAAAAAGATTTTTGCCTGGCGGTCCATTTTGATAGTATTATGTCCCAGTTCACATTAAAAATCCGCTTCGGTAAATGAAGTACTCACGCAAGTCGACTCGTTCCGTTCGATGAGGTGTTGCCAATGATTGGTGCGTCCGCTCCCTGGAAGCCAGCGTATTGGGCTGTTCTGCTTGTTTGCCCTATTTTTTCTCAGGAAGCGTTAACTCCGCGGCGTTTGCCGGCGAAGATTGCGGCGATCACCGCCACTGTACCTTTGCGATTTGAACCGAACGTGGGCCAAGCGGAACCGGACGTGCGTTTTGTAGCGCGGGGCGCGGACTACACGATGCTTATCCGGGACCGCGAATTGGAAATGCTGCTCAGGCCGGAGCGGGGTGAGTCCAAGGCGCCTCCGAATGCCGTGCGGATGCGATTGCTGGCGGCGCAACCGGGCGGCCGAACGGCGGCGGATATTCGCCTGCTGGGCGTGACGAACTACTATATCGGCGCGGATTCGACAAAGTGGCGAGCGGGCGTTCCTAACTACGGCCGGGTGCGGATTGACCGGGTGTATCCGGGCATCGATATTGTCTACCACGGCAGCGAGGGAAAGCTGGAGTATGACTTCATGGTGCATCCGGGCGCGGACCCGGACGCGATTCGCCTGAGTTACTCCGGAGCGGAGTCGATGCGGGTGGATTCATTGGGCGACCTGGTGTTAGCGGTGGGCGGTAAGGAGGTGCGGCAGCGAAAACCGGTTGTGTACCAGGATGTGGATGGCGAAAGAGTGGAAATTGCCGGCGAGTACCGGCTGATTGAAGGCGGGCGAGAGGTGCAAATCGCGCTGGCTGCTTATGACCGGTCCGAACCGCTGGTGATCGACCCGACGATTGTGTATGCGACCTATCTGGGCGGCGGCGGCATCGATTTGGCGGAGTGGATTGCGGTGGATAGCGCGGGCTCGACGTATATTACCGGGGCGACATCGGGACTTTTTCCGGTGCTGAATGCGACGCAGGGATCTCACGGCGGGGGGTTTAACGACGTCTTCGTGACCAAACTGAGTCCAACGGGGACGATGGTTTACTCCACCTATTTGGGAGGCGGTGGATTCGATTTTGGTTACGGGTTGGCGGTGGATGGGGGCGGGGCGGCCTATGTGACGGGATATACCAACGGGGGGTTTCCATTACTCAATGCGGCACAGCCAAACCATGGCGGTTTGAACGATGCATTCGTCGCCAAGCTGGGCGCCGGTGGTGCGTTGGTGTATTCGACCTATCTGGGAGGAGCGGGTGACGATCTAGGGCGAAAGATCGCCGTGGACGCGGCGGGCCAAGTTTATGTCACCGGGTATACGACGGGTTCGTTCCCGACACTCAATGCGTATCAAAGCGGATACGGAGGCGGGCAATCCGACGTGTTCGCCGCTAAGTTGAATGCCACTGGGGGCCGTGTCTATGCGACTTATCTTGGCGGGGGTGGAACGGAAATCGGCAATGGAATTGCGGCGGATCATTTGGGCGCGGTATATCTAACCGGATACACGTCTGGATTGTTTCCGGTCCTCAATGCGACCCAGAGTCTTTACGGCGGGGGCCTAAACGATGCGTATGTTTCTAAGTTAAACCCTAACGGCGTGTTGGTCTATTCAACCTACTTAGGCGGCGCGGGAGATGACGTTGGAAACGGGATCGCCGTGGATCCGTACCTCGGGGCGCATATTGCGGGAACTACAACAGGGTCATTTCCTCTGCTAAATGCGGCGCAGGGTACATTTGGCGGTATCAGCGACGCTTTCGTAGCTCATTTGAGCCCTGTGGGCCTACTGGCTTACTCGACTTA
>JBJXFL010000151.1:0-55573 GCA_046155405.1 Bryobacteraceae bacterium
CCAACGTATGGGGATCCGGGATCGGCTCTCCCACTTCGCGCATCGCCTGGAAATGTGCGATCAGGGCATCCTGGAAGTTCTGCCGCGTCTCTTCCTCCGTGTCCCCGACGGCCGCACACCCCGGCACATCCGGCGAATAGGCGGAGTAGCCCGTGCCTGTTGATTCGATGACTACCGGATAACGTCTTGCGGTCATTTTAGTCCTGCCTTCCTGAGTATAACGTTCAACGTACCGGGAGCGAGTTCCTTGCCTTCGTTGCCCGGCACGGTAATCACGAACGCTTGATCGAAGTTCTCCCCATCCGTACTTTCAAGCAAGCGAATCGCCTCTCGCACCTTCAGGCACGGCCATGGCCCGGATCGTCGGAAGGCGTGGGGAGCCGCAAAAAAGGGGCCGCGCCAAAACACCGCTTTCATGTCGCGCACCCAAATGCCGCGGCGAAATGAAGCCAAGACACCCTTGCGTTATATTATGAGCATGTTGTTGTCGGAACGCATCTCGGTCGACGCGGAAATACTCGGAGGCAAACCGGTCATCCGTGGTACTAGGCTGTCGGTGGAGTTCATTCTCGAAATCTTGGCCGCTGGGGAGTCGGAACAGTATCTCCTATCGAACTACCCCGGCCTAACGCGTGAGGACATTCTGGCATGCCTTGCATATGCCAGTCGACTGGTACATGAGTTCAAGGCGTTTCCCATCCTCGCGTAGTTTCCTCAGCCATGCGCATCCTGGTCTACGAAAACTTTCCGCTGGAACTTGTCGAAGTGCTCCGCGAATCCGGTAACGACGTGTTATGGGCACGAACAGATTGCTCAGGGTGGAGCGATGTGCGGGTACTGAATCGAGCGGAGGAGGAATCTCGCATCGTGTTCACTCTCGACAAAGACTTCCTCCCGATCGGCCGCCAGCGGAGACCCCCGCTCCAACGGGCTGGCGTTGTCCTATTTCGAATCCATCCCACAACTGCGGCCAACCTTCGCCCCGTCGTTGAAGCAGTGGTTAAATCCGCTACCGATTAGAGAGGTGTTGTAGGAATCGTGATCGGGGACCAAGTTCAATTTCTCTCATTCCGGCTGAGTTGAAACCGCTTCGCTTCGACTGCGTTTTACAAGTATATTAGCCCTATGCCCCGCTATCTACTCATCCCAATCTTCACCCTCGCCTTAACCGCCGCCAACTGGAAGCAGGAACTCCTCTTCCGCGCCACCTTCGACGGAACCACCTCCGCCCAAACCGCCGCCGGCGACAAATCGATTTACTCCGCGCCCAACTACAAAGAACCCGGCAAAACCGGACTCGAAGCCTCCACCGCTGAACACGCCAAAGGCGTCGGCCGCAAAGGCGACGCTCTCAAGTTCCCCTCCAAAAATACCAAAGCCGTCTATTTCAAAGCCGCGAACAACTTCAACCCTAAAGAAGGTACCGTCAGCTTCTGGCTCAAACTCGACCCGGATCAAGACCTCGCCCCCGGCTTCTGCGACCCCATCCAAATTACCGATAAAGCCTACAACAACTCCGCCATCTGGGTCGACTTCACCAAAGACGACAAACCCCGCCACTTCCGCCTCGGCGTCTTCGGCGCCCTTAAAGCCTGGAACCCAACCAACGCCGAGCCAGACAAAAACCCCGATTTCAACAACCGTCTCGTCGCGGTGAAGAAGCCCCCATTCACCCGCGAAAGGTGGACCAACATCGCCATTACCTACACCGGCCTCGGCACCCCCGCCGGTTCGGCCACGCTCTATCTCAGTGGTGAATCCCAAGGCTCCAACAACACCATCAAGGAAATCTTCGATTGGGACATGGCCAACACCACCATCCGCCTCGGCGTCAACTACGTCGGCCTCATGGACGACGTAGCCACCTTCCGCCGCCCGCTCACCGCGAGCGAAATCAAGGAACTCGCCACCGGTAAGTGGTAGCTATCGTTTCCGCCGCACCACCAGCCGCGTCTTCGCCCGCGGCGTCACATCCGTACTAAACGACTCGGCCAAAATCTCCGCCTGCTCCGCCTGATGTCGCTTCAACGACCCCGGCGCCGGGCTGGCCGATTCCGCCCGCCCAATGTAGCGTAACGATCGCCGCGCCGGATCTAGCATCGGTTGAATATGTTCGCGCACAAACCGCCACGCGCCCATATTCCGCGGCTCTTCCTGCACCCAGCAAACTTCCGCCGTCACCGGATACCGCATCAATACATCCTGCAGCTCCGCTTTCGGGAACGGATAATACTGTTCTATCCGCACCAGCGCCACATTGTCCGCGTCCAGCTTTTCGCGTTGATCCGCCAACTCGTAGTAGATCTTCCCGCTCGTCAACAGCACCCGCCGGATCTCATCCGCCGCCATCATGTTGCCGTCGCCGATAATCTCCCGGAACCCGCCGGAGGTCAATTCCGCCAGCGTCGACGTCGCCTTCGCGCTCCGCAGCAGACTCTTCGGCGTCATCACAATCAGCGGCTTCCGCATCCCGCGCCGGTCTTGTCCGCCATGCATCTGCCGTCGAAGTAAGTGGAAATACTGCGCCGGTGTTGTCGGGTTCACCACTTGCATGTTGTCTTCCGCGCACAAGGCGCCGATTTGAAGGCGTCGGTCCGCTCTCGGGCCACCGAGCGGGGACTATTGTCATGTCGTCGTGAGAAGGTAGTGCGATATAACACGTGCCAAGGGGTTTTCAAAATATTGCGGGAATAACGAGAGCGCTGTAGCTCGTCCGCGCTATGGCCGCAACCAGGTAACGTAAATTCCTTCGATCGCCATCCCCAACAGAGCTTCGCCACTCGGAGCGCCGGCAAGGAACGGACTCGCATCCGGAAAGTTACCGGGGATTGCCGGCCCGCTCCCCCACGCTCCGTTGCTGTGCAGCGCCGCTCGCAATAGCGGCGGATTCACCGAATAATCTTTGTACACCACCACTGCCTCCGTGGACTGGAACCATGCCACTTTGCACCGGGAATCTCCGCCCGCGTCGTAATTGGCCGCCGTTTCCGTATTCCATCCCTGGCCCGGCGTGTAGCGGAACACGCTGATATTTACACCCGTTTGGCCGTCGTAGTTAGGCACGGCAACCAACACTGTCCCGTTTGGATTCAGCGCAATGTTTCCAAAGGTTGCGATCTCCGGACTGGAGCGTGACAGGGGCAGCAGTTCCTTCACGGTCCATTGTCCTGCCTCATACCGGAATCCGCCGATGGTGTATCGAAGCGCCCGCGTCATCATGCAGACCACCGTGACGTTGCCCGCTTCATCCACCGCCAGCGGAAAAGCGTTTTCCACCGAGTAACTAGTGAACGAGGCCTTCTCCGAATCGGGAACCGGAATCTCCGGGTCCCACTGTCCCGTGGTTGAGTTGAAGAAACAATAGCGCAGACCTCTCTGGGACTGCAGGTACACTAACGCCAGCCGCGTGCCGCTCTTGTTTCCCGCCACAGAGGGTAGGATGGGGCTCCGCCAGCGTGGCGCGATAGTCTGCACATTTCCCCAGGATGACTGGGCCGGATTGGAGGCAATACTCGAAATACCGTTGCCATTGAAGACCACCACCACGCGCCCGGTGGAATCGATCACCGGAAACGTCTCGTTGAAATCATACGGGCTGTCGTAGATGAGCGCCGGCGCTTTCCATCCCCCAGCGGGCGTGTATTTGGTCCACATCAGCGGGTGGGAACTGGCGCCCGGTTGCCCGGTGCCGTAGGTGACGTAGAAGCCACCCGCCTGATCCACCGCCACGCCCACTGTGTAAGTGGCATTGGGCAATGCCGGCCCGATGATATGGGGCGCTTTCCAGGTTCCCGAAGCGCTACTAGACTGGATGGCGACCAGGTTCACGCTGTTGTTAATCACCACCCAGGCGTTGCCCAGCGAATCGAAGACTGGTCCTCGCAGGTAGCTGGGAGGAGTGGAATCGAGCGTGGTGAGCGGATCCCAGGAGGGCATGGCCGCACTTGACGGAGCCGCAGAGCGCGGCATCAAGGCGTGAGCTACGTCCGCGGAATCGGTGTTAAAGCGTTGCCAAAGCACTTCCCCGGCGGCGTTGCGGGCGATAGTGCTTCCGTCCTCGGCAGTGGTCAGAAACACGTTTTCCGCCGCCACACACAATGCGGGCAGAGCCAGCAGCGCCGCGTGCAAGAACAGGGTGGTAAGTTGTTTCATTACATTTCTCCTACAGATCGCGCGGCCTGTTTCGCCGTTGACCAATAACCCTAGAGAACCACATCGCGATCACAATTGCAACACGCTAACCTAATTGAAATGAAATTTTCACTTGACGCAATTAGTAATAGCAAGTACTAATTAGTGACAGTAAGTACTATTGCAGTTCCTCGAAAAGGGAAAGCAATCTCTCGAAAGAAGGGGAAAAAAGATGATTCGAATGATTCGAATCATACTCGTTGTACTAGCGATTGGAATATCAGCTTCGGCCCACTCCGTTTTTACGCTGCCCAGCACTAGTTGCCCCGTGGCCCACTGCAGTATCTTCGCGGGAAATCAGCAGCCTCTGGCGCCTCCGACGCCTACTCCAACCATTAACCAGAAATTTGATGATGCTATTCAAGGCCGCAGTCTGGGACTGGGCTGCGTATCAAACAACACATTCGTGGCGTGTACCTACGGCACAGGACCCCTTCTTGACGGTTCGAACAGATACTGCCCTAATGGGCCAGTTGGTGCTGACCCGAAAGATACCTTGGTTATCTATAACGCAACAGGTGCCATATTATATAGGTCAAATTGCCTTTTCGACGGTTCGGCCCAGAGCTCAGTGCCCCTGATGAATACGAACGGCGATATCATCATGACAGACGCCACCAAAATCGTCAGGATCAACTACAATCCCACAACGCAAACATACCCATCCGCCGGTGGTTACTCAATCTGCATGAAAACCACCACCACGACGCCAGTAGCTTGCACCAGCTCAGGAACGGCGCTCGACCCGCTCCCAGGGTATCCCGTTAGTCCGATTCTACTCAACAACGGCACTATGGTGGTACTTGCAACCCGGGCGCCCGGATACGTCTTTGCATTCTGGGCGGACGATTTAACCTATATTCACCGAACACCAGTAACGGGTTTGTGTACCGGTGGGGCGACGTGTCCCTACGAGGCGCGCAACACTCCAGCGGCCAGCTACACCGCCGAAAATCGATTTTACGTAAGCATGAATGCATATGAAGCAAGCACTTTGGAAGAACATAGTGGCTACGGACAGATGATAGCTTTTGAAGCAAACTCAATCACCGGAACTATCGATACCAAATGGAGCTATTCGTTTGCAGGTCCCTCAGGCGCTAGCCCGGTCGTGCTCCCGGTCGCAGGAGGGAGCAAGAGCGACATCTACTTCGACGGTTTTGGAAACATGGACCCGCGTCTCATCAAGGTAGCCGACGATGGGGGTTCGTCCTATACCTTCCGCTGGCAGAGTACCAGCGGCGACTTTCCGAACAGAATTCCCGCCTCGGTAACTGTTGATACGGGAAAAGGAAGAAGCTGCGTTTGGGCGTATTCCATTGCCAGGCAACTTTTAAAGTGCGTTAACCTGGGCAACACTTATAACGTCGATAACACTATTGACGTCGGGAGCTTGGTGCCCGCATCATTTCCAGCCTCGGTGTTGACTATGACGCATCCTTCCACTGGCGGCGCTGTAATTCTTCTGTGTGTGAACTTCGTAGGGACAAACCCTGGGCGTATCCTTGCTATTCAAGTCACCGGTGATTACACCACTTCCAATTTCAGTGCTGCCAAATACTGGGATTTTGCACTGCCCCAAAACGGGGAATACGCTCCCACGCAGTTTCCTATTGTGACGGACACTACGGGCCCCTATTCGACGCTGGCGTTCCCTACCAGTCAAAATCGCTTGTACCTGTACTCAAACAAGCCTTAGAGGTGGAGAGTTCAGGCTGCTGGCTCGGCCCGTCGTCGACGAAACCACTGAAGAAGAAGTTCCCGAAGTTCAGATTCAGGGTTAACGTTTCCGCCGCACCACCAGCCGTGTCTTCGCCCGCGGCGTCACGTCCGTGCTAAACGATTCAGCTAAAATCTCCGCCTGCTCCGCCTGATGCCGCTTCAACGACCCCGGCGCCGGGCTGGCCGATTCCGCCCGCCCAATGTAGCGCAACGATCGCCGCGCCGGATCCAGCATCGGTTGAATATGTTCGCGCACAAACCGCCACGCGCCCATGTTCCGCGGCTCTTCCTGCACCCAGCAAACTTCCGCCGTCACCGGATACCGCATCAATACATCCTGCAGCTCCGCTTTCGGGAACGGATAAGACTGGTCTCTCCGTACCAGCGCCACATTGTCCGCGTCCAGCTTTTCGCGTTGATCCGCCAATTCGTAATAGATCTTCCCGCTCGTCAACAGCACCCGCCGGATCTCATCCGCCGCCATCATGTTGCCGTCGCCGATAATCTCCCGGAACCCGCCGGAGGTCAATTCGGCCAGCGTCGACGTCGCCTTCGCACTGCGCAGCAGGCTCTTCGGCGTCATCACAATCAGGGGCTTCCGCATCCCGCGCCGGTCCTGTCCTCCATGCATCTGCCGCCGAAGCAAATGGAAATACTGCGCCGGTGTCGTCGGGTTCACCACCTGCATATTGTCTTCCGCGCACAACGTGAGGAACCGCTCCAGCCGGGCCGAACTGTGCTCCGGTCCCTGCCCCTCCTGCCCGTGCGGCAGCAATAGCACCAGTCCGCTCGGCTGGCCCCATTTGGAATACGAGCACGATATGAACTGATCGATCATGATCTGCGCGCCATTCACGAAATCGCCGAACTGACCTTCCCACATCACCAGGCTCAGCGGGTCCGCCACCGAATAGCCGAACTCGAATCCCATCACCGCATACTCGCTCAAGCAGGAATCGAACACATCGAACTTGGCTTGGTTGGGCGCCAAATGTTGCATCGGGATGTACGGCTCGCCCGTATCGGAATCATGGAATACCAGGTGCCGCTGGCTGAACGTGCCGCGCCCGGAGTCCTGGCCCGACAGCCGCACCGGCGTCCCCTCCAGCACCAGGCTTCCAAACGCCATCGCCTCGGCCGCCGCCCAGTCCAGCGTTCCGCCTTCCGCGATATGCAAACGCGAATCCAAAAACTTCTTCAACTTCGGATGAACTTGGAAGTCCTCCGGGAACGTGGTCGAGCCAAATATGACGCGCTGCAGAATCGCCGGATCGGCCGCCGTCTGCGGAATCCCCCGTCGCACGTCGAGTTCATCCACCACCGCCAGTTCCTGATACTCGAGCTGCAGCGCGTTCTGCTGCGCCCGTTCGTGCGCGTCGGACAACCGTTGATTGATCGATTTCCGGATCCGGTCCACGTCCTCCTGCGTCACGATCCGCTCGCGTACCAGCCGCTCCGAATACAAAGTCGCCACGCTCGGGTGGACCTTGATCTTCCGGTACATTATCGGCTGCGTGTAGCTCGGGTCGTCGGCCTCATTGTGGCCGTGCCGCCGGTAGCAGATCATGTCGATCACGACGTCTTTTTTAAACCGCTGCCGGAACTCATACGCGAACCGCGCCACGTGCAGGCAAGCTTCCGGATCGTCGCCGTTCACATGGAACACCGGCGCGTCCACCGCCCGCGCGATGTCGGTAGCATAGATGGAACTCCGGCAGTCTTCCGGCCGCGTTGTAAAGCCAATCTGGTTGTTGATTACCAGGTGAATCGTGCCGCCCGTCGTGTACCCTTCCAACTGCGACATGTTCAGCGTCTCCGCCACCACGCCCTGTCCCGGAAACGCCGCGTCTCCGTGGATCAACAGCGGAATCACCCGCTCCCGCTTCACGTCGCCCAGCCGGTCCTGCTTCGGCCGCACTATCCCTTCCACTACCGGATTCACCGCTTCCAGATGAGAGGGATTCGGCGCCAGGCTCACCACGATTTCCCGCGCCGAAACCGCGCGCCGGACGCCGGTCGCGCCCAGATGATACTTCACGTCGCCCGATCCCTGCGTCGATCCTTCCATCGGATTGCCTTCGAACTCCGACATGATCTGTTCCGGCTTCTTACCGATAATGTTCGTCAGAACGTTCAACCGCCCGCGATGCGCCATGCCAATCACAATCTCGTGCACGGCGCCATCCGCGGCCCGTTCGCAGATCTCATCCAGAATCGCGATCGCCGATTCTCCTCCCTCCAGTCCGAACCGCTTTGTACCCACAAACCGCGTGCCCAGGAACGATTCGAACCCTTCCGCCTCATGCAGCCGTTCCAAGATCCGCAGCCGGTCCGTAGTCGTCATCGCCCCGGCGTTGTTTTCCATCCGCTGTTGCAGCCACGTCTTCTGCTCCGGCGACTGGATGTACATGTACTCCGCGCCCACCTTCCCGCAGTACGTCTGCCGCAGCGTTTCCAGAATCTCCCGCAGCGTCAGCACCAGATGCGCCGCCCCTTCGCCCAGCGCCTGCCCCAGCGAACCCGTCACAAACTCCCGGTCCAAATCCCAAATCGTCAACCCGTAATGCGCCGGGTCCAGTTCCGGATGGAAATGCGATTCCGTCCCCAGCGGATCAAGGTCCGCAATCAAATGCCCCCGCATCCGGTAAGCGTTAATCAGTTGCAGAATGCTCGACTCTTTGCTGATCTCCACCTGCCGCATCGCCGTCTGCCGCGGCGCCACGGCGCGATCCGCTTCCCATTTCACCGGCTTGTGCGGCATCCGCAGATCGGTGAAAATCGTGTCGTAAAAATTGTCTTCGCCCTGTAAAAGCCCCTGCAGCTTCGCCAGGAACATACCGCTCTCGGCGCCCTGAATAATGCGGTGGTCGTACGTGCAAGTGACCGTCATCACCTTGCCGATTCCCAACATCGCCCGCATCTCCGGAGCCACGCCCTGGTACTCCGCCGGGAAATCGATCGCGCCGGTCGCGATAATGCACCCCTGCCCCGGCATCAGCCGCGGAATCGAGCCGACCGTCCCAATTGTCCCCGGGTTCGTCAGCGACAGCGTCGTCCCTTGGAAATCCGGCAGCGTCAACTTGCCCTTCCGGCCACGGTTAATCAAATCGTCGTAAGCCTTCAAAAACTCGCTAAAGCTCAACGACCCGGCGTTCTTGATGCTCGGCACCACCAGCGCCCGCCCGCCGTCGCGAGCCGGCAAATCGATCGCCAGCCCCAGATTAATGTGGTTGCGAACCACTTTGAACGCCTCGCCGTTGTTCTCGGTGTAGGAAGAGTTCAGCGTCGGGCTGGATGCAAGCGACTTCACAATCCCCCAGCCGATCAAATGCGTGTACGAAATCTTCGAGAGCCCCAGCAGCGTCCGGTGCTGATTGATAATCCGCCGGTTCTCGTCAATCACCTTCACCGGAATCGAGCGCTGGCTCGTCGCCGTCGGTACCGACAACGACCGGATCATGTTCTCGGCGATACGCGCCGCCGTCCCGCGCAAAGGCACCAGTTGTTCGGATGAGTCGACGTCTTTGGAGCCGCTCTGGCTGGTCTGAACGGAGGATTCCGTTTTTGTCACTTCCTGCGTCTGTGGCGCGGGCGCGGCCGCCTCCGGAACAGGTGCCGGGGCGGGGGGTGGAGCGGCGGCCGGTGGGGGCGCCGGAGCTTGCGCAACCGGGGGTGCGGGCGCCGGAACGGCCACGGGTACCGAAGCGGGAGCGGCCACCGCCACCCCATTCGTCGCCGCCTCGCCGGCAAACTCGCTCTGCCACGCAGAATCCACAAACGAGTGGTTGTGCATGTACTGCTGGTATAGTTCTTCTTCCAGCCAACTATTGACGTCGATCTTAGTGCTATCCGACATGGGAATGTGAGTATTTAATGGGAAAGTAAGCGCGCAAAGGCCAGCCCATCTTCCATCTTAACGTATTTGGCTCGTGACCCAATCCGTCTGAATGGCCTCGGAAATCGGGCACGCCGGAGCCCGCCCTTCCAGCACCGCCTCCACAAAATCCTGAACGATGGGAAAGTGCGCGTTCACGTGCGCCGGAAGCTCCAAATCCCCCATCGGCGTCCGCAGCCGAGGTCCGTTCAACGGGCTCAATTCCAACGCGCCCTCCGTCCCCACAATCCGGCACTCATCCCTATCCACTCGGCTGTGCCACCGTACGTCCACAATTCCCCGCGCCCCTCGGCCATACTCCACTAAGACCGTCGCATTGTCCTCCACTCCGTATGTATGAACGGCGTTCGATACAAACCCCGTCGCCCGCAGCGGCTTTCCCAACAGAAAATTCAACAAATCAATCCGGTGCGAAGCGATATCGAACAGTGGCCCACCTCCCGCCAGCCGCGGATCCACCAGCCACGCCCGGTGCCCCCCGGTCGGGTCAAACCACCCATGACAGTTCAACTCCGCCAGCACCGGCTGCCCGATCGCCCCAGCCGCCAGCAACCGCCGCGCCTCCAAAACCTTCGGATACAACCGCCGGTAGTAGGCCACTCCGCAAACCAGCCCGCTCTTCGCCGCTATGGCCGCCATCTCGGAAGCCTGCGAATAATTCATCGCCACCGGCTTCTCGCACAGCACATGTTTCCCCATCCGTAACGCCGCTAAAACCGACGGATGATGCAGCGCCACCGGCGTCGCCACATAAAGCGCATCCACTAACGGATCGGCAAGCGCCTCCTCCAAATCGGAGTACGCCCGAACCCCATACGCCTCGGCCTTCGCCGGTTGCGACGTCAGAACCGCCTGCAGCCGCGACCGCGGCTCGGAGAGAATGGCGGGAATCACCCGCCGCGTCGCAATATCCCCAACACCCGCTACCAGCCAATGGATCATCATTCCATCGTACGGGCAGGCTCATCCAGAAACAGATTCGTCGTCTGGCAGCTTGGGCAATGATAGTAATTCCACAGCGGAAAGTGATAAATCCGCGACGTAGCCCGCAACCACTCCGCGCCATGTCCCGCGCCGCATCGGACGCAAACATTGGAGGCCGGCGCAAGGTCAAGCGCCGCAACGGCGCCAAAGTAGTACGCCCACCCGTAAACGCTGTACCTGGAACCGAACACTAAATCCATCAACCGCAGCGCATAAGTGCCGATTTGAAGTGTCCACTCAAAACCGCCGCCAAAGAGAAACAGCCGCCGTGGAACCCTTTGAATATTCTTTCTGTTCAGGAAAGACAGCCCGGAATGAAGGACCTTCATCCCGCTCAACCGCATCCCCGTTGCGCGTACTATCATGCCCGCCAGTTGCATCGGGTCGGTGAATGCATTCACATGGCCTCCGCCTCTGGCCAGCCATCGGTAGAGCCGGTCGGTAACCGTCGAAGCGTCGGGAACGGAGACGAAAATAGCGCCCGTCGGCTTTATCACTCGCCCCAATTCACCCAACACCAGCTCCAATTCTTCGAAGTGTTCAAAACTGTGATTCGCGACAACCGCATCGAACGCCCCATCGGCAAAGGGCAATCTGGCGGCGTCGGCGCGAATCACCCGCCCTTCTCCACGCCGGATTGGAGCCAAATCCAAACGCACGACGCGCCCAACGGTCGACGATTCTTGAAAGCTGCCCGAAGCGCTTCCAAGGTCCAGCACCCACGAATCGGCCGCCAGCGCGGAGAGCGCCTCTCGCATGGCCTAATCTTATCCAGCGATACGATAATCTTGCCGTGCGTTTTCTCACCCCGTTCCGCTCCTACCGCACTAAGCTCCAGGCTGCCTTTGTCGGTTTGGCCTTGTTGGCCATCTCGGTCACCGGATGGGAAGCCGGTTACGGCGCTTCCACCGCGCTTCGCGAGGCCACCTTCGATCGCCTCACCGTGATCCGCCAAACTCGCGCCCGCCAGATCGAACGCTATTTTGAAGACGTCGCCAACCACGTTCTCGCCCTTGCCGCGGATCAATCCGCCGTTACCGCGCTTGAGGAACTCGAACGCGCCTGGCCCCATCTCTCCGCCCCGCCCGCCGCTCTCCAAGCCCTCGAAGTCCACTATCGATCCCGCCAGGACTGGCTTCCCGCCGACCCTCGCGCCCGCGCTCTCCAGTATCACTACATCGTCGCCAATCCCCATCCCGTCGGCGCCAAGGACCGGCTCCTCACCGCCCCCGCCGCCGGCGCTTACGGCCTCGTCCACGCCCGCTTCCACCCCACGCTCCACCGCTATCAGAGCGCCTTCGGCTTCTACGATATTTTCCTCATCAGTCCCGCCGGCCGTATCTTATACACCGTCTTCAAGGAGATCGATCTCGGAGCCAGCCTCACCAGCCCCCAGTACAACGGCACCGCCCTCGCCAAAGCCCACCGCCGCGCCATGGCCCTCCCTGAATCCGAAATAACGGTCCTTGAAGACTACGCCGAATACACGCCTTCACACGGCGCCCCGGCCGCCTTCGTTGCCGCTCCCGTTTGGCGCGGCGGCGAGAAAGCCGGCGTCCTTGCCATCCAGATTTCTATTCATGAGGTCAACCGCGTCATGACCGGCAGCGGCCACTGGCGCGAAGAGGGGTTCGGCGACACCGGTCAGGCTTTCATGGTCGACTCGGCCAATGTCCTCCGCTCCGATCTCCGCGCCAACACCGGCGGCACCGCCGTCCTGAGGCCCAACCCCGGCGAATCCGTGACGGGAGCCGGCACTGGCGTCTCCAGCGACGGAAAACGCCTGCGCTCCTGGGCGCCCCTCTCCGTGCCGGATGTCCAATGGTCGCTTGTAGCCGAAATCGACGCCGCCGAAGGCCTCGCCCCCGTCGGCGCTCTGCAACGCCGTATCGCCGCGTACGGACTACTGATCGCAGCCGGCTTCTTCTTCATCGCCCAATGGCTCGCCCAGGGCGTCACCGCCCCCGTCCTCGCCCTCGCCGAAAATGCCCGCCGCCTCGGCTCTCGCGATTTCCAGGCCCGCATCGCCCTCAATCGAAACGACGAAATTGGCGAACTCGCCGCTTCCTTCAACCGCATGGCCGAGGATCTTGAACAAACCACGGTCTCCAAACAAGCCGTCGATCACATTCTCGCTTCAATGCTCAACGCCGTCTTCGTCGCCGAAAACGGCCTCATCACCCGCGCCAACCCCGCCGCCGAAGAACTCCTCGGCTACGCCCCCGGTGCGCTCATTGGCGTCCCCGTTCCCGCTACCAAAGCCCCTATTGGCCGCCCCGCCGTCGAAACCGAGCTCGCTCGCAAGGATGGCGCGAAGGTTCCCGTCCTCCTCGCCGCCGCCCGTCTTGATTCCCCGGATGCCATCGTTTATGCCGCCCAGGACATCTCCGATCTCCGCCGCCTCTCCGGCCGTTTGATCGCCGCCCAGGAAGACGAGCGCCGCCGCATTGCGCGCGAACTGCATGACGATTTTTCCCAGCGTCTCGCCGCCGCTGCCATCGCCGCCGGCCAAGGCCGAATCGAACCCGTCCGCCGGCAACTCGCCCTGCTGGCCGAAGAACTCCATGCCCTATCCCGCCGCCTCCACCCGTCCATGCTCGATGACCTCGGGCTCGAAGCCGCCATTGCCGCCGAATGCCGCGCCTCCTTCGAGCGCGGCGGCCCACCCGTCGATTTCGCCGTCGAAGGCCCTCTCCCTGACAGCGGCCCCGATGTCGATCTCGCCCTCTACCGCATCGTCCAGGAAGGCCTCCGCAATATCGCCCGGCATGCCAACGCCCAGCAAGTCACCGTCCGCCTCCGCCCCAGCGAACTCGAAATATCCGACGACGGTCAAGGCTTCGACCCCAACGGCCCCGGCTTCCACCCTGGACTAGGCCTCGCTAGCATGGAAGAACGCACCCGTCTCCTCGGCGGCCAATGGTCGCTCGTCACCGCCCCCGCCCAGGGCGTCAAAATCACCATTCGGCTAAAACAATGAAACCAAGGATTATCCTCGCCGACGATCACCAAATCGTCCTCGACGGCCTCCGCAGTCTCCTCTCGGCCGAGTTCGACATCCTAGCCACCACCTCCGATGGCCGCCAACTCGTCGACCTCGCCAAAACCCTCGACCCCGACGCTATTGTCGCCGACATCTCCATGCCGCTCCTGAACGGCATCGAAGCCGCCCGCCAACTCCGCCAGTCCGGCTCCCGCGCCAAGTTCGTCTTCCTCACCATGCACCCCGACCCCTCCTATCTCATCCGCGCCCTCCGCGCCGGCGCCCAGGGCTATGTCCTTAAACATGCCGCCTCGGAGGAGCTCACCGGGGCCATTCGCCAGGTTCTCCAAAACCGCCTCTACATCTCCCCGGGACTCCGCACCGCTACTGTCGACGAAATGCTCGACGACACCAAGGTCCATCTCCGCGAATCGCTCGAGCTCACCCCGCGCCAGCGGGAAGTGCTCCAACTCCTCGCCGAAGGCAAATCCGCAAAGGAAATCGGTGGCATTCTTGAAATCTCATCGCGCACGGTCGAAACCCACAAGTACAAGATGATGGACGATCTCGGTGTCAAAACCTCGGCCGAACTCATCCAGCACGCGATTAAGGAAGGTCTCGTGACTCCGTAATTTTGCGGATATCGGGCAACCGCCCTTCCGCCCTTTAATGGAGTCATGAAGAACTTAATCCTGATCGCATTGACTATGGCCGTGTCACTCGCGGCCGGCGACAAACCGAAAATGACCAAAGCCCAGCACAGAGTGGAAGCCGAACGTCACGCCACCCGCGCCGATGAGCTGGCGGCTAAGGCGCTGAAGCATGAAGCCAACGCCGAAAGACTTAAGGCTAACCAGGGATATAACGCAATGCGCCACAAGTGGCCCGGCCTCGCTCGCGGCCCCGAAAATCTTGAGCGCGACCGCGCCATGCAAGCCCGCCGCGCCGAAGCCGAGTCTCGCGAGCGCCTGGCTTTCCATGCCGGAATGGCCGAAAAACTAGTTGAAGCTGAACCGTGACCGGCACTTTGACCGCCTATTTGCCGCTTAACGCCGCCCCGCTGACGGGAAACGCTCCTCTCAGCGGGGCGGTCGATTTCCGGTGTAACGTCACGCAGCCGGAACTCCCCGGTGCCTGCATCGGTTCGGAGACGTGCTCCGGCTCCCGTCACCTCCGCTCGAATGCGAACACTTCCGCATCCGCATTCCGCTTCCCCTCAAACAAATCCGCCAGAATCTGACATGCCATCTGGCTAAACGTGATCCCGTTTCCGCCATACCCAAGCGCGAAGTACGCCCGCGGAAACTTCTCGTACTCCCCAATATAAGCCAGCCCGTCCGTAGTATGTCCAAACGCTCCCGCCCACGAAAATGCCGTCTCGAAGGGCACCGCCCCCGGCACCAGTTTTCGAAAATCCCGGGCCAACTTCCCGCTCTTTACTTCAACTCTTTCGTCCCGCAACTCCGCGTTCCGCATGTCGTCGTCGGCTCCTCCCACCAGGATTCGCTTGTCGTCCGTGGTGCGCGCGTACAGGTAGGCTTCGCCGCTTTCCCACAACAGCGTCCGATCCTTCCACCACGTCAGGTCCGTGACCGGCTCACTCACGAACGCATAAGTACTGCTGACCTGCAAAATATCCTTGGGCAGGAACGCTTGCGTTTCATAACCCGTCGCGAAAAAGACGCGCCGCGCGCGGATTCGTTGTTTTTTGCCGGTGTAGGCGCTTATGCCTCGCTTGTCGTGCGCGTATCTTTTGAGTTCCGTCCGGTCGTATATCCGAACTCCTTTTGCCGCCGCGTTTAAAAGCAGATGATGCGTCAGTCGATATGGATCCACCTCGGCCCCATCTGAGGACCGAATCGCTCCGGGTCGCGAAATCCCATACTCGGACTTCACTTCGCTCGCGTCCAGCCATTCCACCTTCAAACCCGCGTCAACCCGCGCCTTGAATTCCCGGTACAAACGCGCGGACTGGGAGGGATTACGGACTAACATTAGGCTCGGCCTCCTCGCGAATCCGCTCTTCTTTCCAGCCACTTTCGCTAACCCCTCGATCGCCTCCACGCCAAGCAGGTACGCCCGCTCAGCGTGCCGCGTCCCCACCAGCCGCTTCAGTTTCTCGAGCGGCGTGTCGATCTCATACTGCAACAGTCCCGTGGACGCGCTGGTACTGCCGAATGCCGCATGGCGCCGATCAACCAGAATTGTGTCCACGCCGCGCGAAACCAGTTCATGGGCGAGCAGCGCCCCGCTAATGCCCCCTCCCACCACCAATGCGTCGCAAGCCGCATCTTTGTCGAACCCCGGATACACGCCCATCAACCCGTTACGTATTAGCCAGAAGGGTAAGTCGGACCTAAGATTCACTTGATAACTCCTCACACATACAGCCGCACCACCCGCGAACTGATCCCGCACAGCACCGAGTAAGAAATCGTCCCCGCCAACTTAGCGATCTGCTGCGCGTCGATTGACTCATTCCCCTCGACCCCCAAAAGTGTCGCCGCGTCCCCTGGCTGAATGGAAACTCCGGTCGCATCCACCGTCGTTAAGTCCATCGAAACCGCCCCCAAAACCGCCGCCGTCCGCCCCTGCAGCAACACCCGGCCCTTGTTCGACAACCGGTGCGGATACCCGTCGGCATACCCAACCCCCAGAATCGCAATCCGCGTCGGCCGCGCCGTCTTATGGATCGCCCCATACCCAACCGCCGCCCCCGCCGGCACGTCCTTCACTTCCAAAACCGTAGCCTTCCACGAAAGCGCCGGCCGCACCTCCAATCCGCATGGCGCCGCCGCCCCTTTCGCGGGCGAAATATAACCGTAGATTGCATGCCCCGGCCTAACCAAATTTCCCCACGCTTCCTTTCGCCCATAGGCCAGCGGCACCGTGCTCGATAAATGAATCAGCGCCGGTTCAACGCCCCCATCGCGCAATCCCCGCAAAACAGTCGCAAACGTTGCCATCTGCTCCTCCGTCTGCCCGCTCGTATAGTTCGGCGCCGATGCGAAATGCGACATCAACCCTTCCATCCGCGCCGCCCGCGTCGTTCCCAAAACATCTAAAATTTCGCGGGCCGAAGCCCGGGTCCCCAGCCGCCCCATCCCCGAATCGATCTTCAGATGAAACGGCGCGTCTTTCCCCGAACCCGCCGCCAGCCGCTCATACTCCCGCACGCCTTCGAGCGAGTGGATAGCCGGCGTCAGATCATAGTCCAAAAACAGAGACCGGCTCGGCGGCAGAAAATCCGCCATCACCAGAATCCGGCTCTTGATACCGGATTCCCGCAGCGCGATCCCTTCATTCACACTGGAAACCGCCAACCACCTCGCCCCAGCCTCCTCCAGCACGCGCGAGACTTCAACCGCCCCATGCCGGTACGCATCGGCCTTCACCACCGGCATCACCGTCACGCCGCCCCCCGCTAATTTCCGGATCGCACGGAAATTGGCCGCAATCTGGCTCAGCGAGACCTCCAGCCACGATCGATACATATCTTCTGATTATCGGGCCATTGCGCTATCGTGGTTTTGCCAGCCCATGTCCAAAGCCATCACCTTTATTCTATTAATCCCCGCACTGACCTTCGGCTGGGGCAAGACCGGCCATCGCGTCGTTGGCCAGATCGCCGAAAATCATCTCTCCCCCAAGGCCGTCAACGCCATTCGCTCCCTCCTCGGTCATGACTCTCTCGCCGAAGTCGCCAACTGGGCCGACGAAATCCGCTCCGATCCCTCCTGGAAGCGCGCCGATCCCTGGCACTACGTCAACATCCCCGACGGCCAGACCTACGACGCCATGGAGAAGAATCCAGCCGGTGACATCATCGTCGCTCTCAAACGTTTTGAAGCCACTCTCCGCAACGCCGGCGCGCCTAAAGAGGAGCGCATTCAAGCCCTGAAATTCATAGTGCACTTGATCGGCGATCTCCACCAACCCCTCCATGCCGGCAAGCGCGAAGACCTCGGTGGTAACCGCGTCACCGTCCATTGGTTTCGAAATGCGGAGTCCACCAATCTCCACTCCGTCTGGGACGACCTTTTAATCGAGCAAGAGAAACTCAGCTTCACCGAATGGACGCGTTTCCTCGACCACCCAACGCCAGCCGAGCTAAAAGAATGGCAATCCACCTCATACAACGCCTGGATGGAAGAGTCGTTCAAACTCCGCGACCGCTGCTACGACTTCAAGCCCGAACTCCCGCTCAGTTACGACTACGTGTACAAAAGCCTGCCCATCGTGAAGCGGCGCCTCCTGCAAGCCGGCGTCCGCCTCGCCGGAACACTCAACGCCATCTTCCAGTAGCATGGACATCCCGGTCCATCCAGATCGTATTGCATAGTCCAAAACCGGGGACGCCAGCTGAAAATTACTATAACATGCGAAAGAGTCGCCGTCGGTTAGTATGGCTCTAGACCGTGACATTCGTCGGCCATATACGTACCTTCCCAAACCGCAGGAGCTAGAATGCAAAAGCTTGCACGAGAACATAAAAATCTAAAAACAGAAATTGAGATCGTCGCTCGTGCATTGATAGGACTTGACGTTTGTATCCTGCGATGGGCGGGAAATATGAGAATTATCCACTTCGGGGATGTTCATAAACGCCGTGGGAGTTACATTGGAGAATATGCATTGCATATTCATTGCCCGTGGCGATTAGAGGGACGAGCAAAGATGCTAACGGGATTTCATGACATATATGAGCCGGCTACTACGAATATTAATTCAGATTGGACTCCCGAAAAAGGCGGCCGTGGCAGCTTACAACAAGAGATTCTCGAGGCCGAGTTCAAATTGGAGCCGGATCAAAAGCCGAAAAGTTTGGCTACCAAAGCGAAGCGAAGGATCGTCAGCTCGATCGCAGGTGATCACTTCGGTGGTTTGGTTGTATCCTTTTCAGGAGGTGTCCGCATTAGGATATTTCCGGCGAGCGCGACCGGCGAACAGTGGCGGTTGTTTAGGCCTGGAATCAAAACTGCTCGTCATTTTGTAGTCGATAGTGGCAATTTTAGTTATGACTAATAGTTGAGTGTTTCGCGTCGCGGAAGGAGCTCTTTCGGTGCTCGATACTGCAACAGAAACGGATAAGCGTTCGAATCTGCACGCCTTTCCGTGACGAGCAAATCATTCACTGTCGATCCAGGCTTTGGGTGCCATTGGAAAATGAACTGTATGTGGCTGCGTTAGAACGACGGCTAACGAGTAATAAATCGGGTTGTTAGGGTGATTTGGTCGTTCGCCGAGGGATGCTTTAAGACGGGCATAGTGAGACAACGCCGGTCGTCGCGATCAGTCGAGGCGCCGCGAGGCGTCAATTAGCCCAGGATGAGTTGTGAAAGTGTTTTCGAAAGGGATTACCGTGAAACCAACGCCCTCATCCCCCAAATGGAGGTCCAACGGCCACGCGCCGTGGTCACTGAGGCCGGAATCGAAAGCGCCTAATTCATCCCGACAACCGCCCAAACAACCCCTCATACTCCGTCGTAATCGCGTCCCAACTATATCGCTCCCGCACCCGCGCCATCGCCGCCGCCTGTAGTCGCGCCCGCTCTTCGGAAGACAACGCCACCGCCACTCGCATCGCCTCCGGCAATGATTCGGCCGTAAACGCCAACCCGCACCCCCCCGCCACTTCCTCGTTCTCGATCGTGTCCAAATATAGAACCAGCGCCCCCCGCCCCATCGCCTCAATCAACGCCGGATGCGTCCCCCCAACTTCCGTCGCATGGATATAAGCGAAACAGTGCGAACCCAACTCTTTATACCCCTGGCCAAATACATAGCCGGGCATCACTATCCGTGAATCTTTCGTATCCCGCACGCGCGCAATGTAATCCGGCGCATACGGCGCGTCCCCGATCAGCGCCAGCCGCATCTCCGTCTCCACGCGCTCAAACGACTCGCGCACTAACAACGCATTATTCTCCGGCTCCCACCGCGAAACATACAGAAAGTATTTGCCGGGTTCCAACCCCAACTCCGTCAAAACGCCGGTACTGGCCAACTTCCCCTGCTCCGCCCCATAAGAAATAAACGTGGTCTCACACCCATACCGCTCTTTGTAATAGGCCTGAATCGCCTTCGCATCCGAAATCGCCCGCGTCGGGCAAATCGTGGAAAGTCGCTCGGAAAGCAGATACCAAGCCCTCGCCAGCCTGTTCCATTTCTTGCGATTCCGCTCTAGTCCGTCCACGTTCAGCGCCACCGGCGTGCCGAACAACCGAGGAAGCCAGCAAAAAATCGCGTTCGCCGCGTTACAGCACAGAATCACGTCGTAACCTTGTGTCACTGCATGCAGCGTCGAAATCGCCGTGTGCGCCAGCGTGTCGGCATACTTGTGCCGGATCGTCGGCAGATACACTAACTTCACTCCCAAATAAACCGGCTCCGGGTACCGTTCCCGGCAATACACGGCGACTTCATGCCCCCGCGCCGCCAAGCGCCGTCCCAGCTCTTCCGCGAACGTCTCAAAGCCGCCGTAGCGGGCCGGAATACCGCGCGTGCCCAAAATGGCAATGCGCATCTAGCTATTAACCCGCTAACCGCGCGCGGCCTTCAGCCTCGCGAGCACACGCGGAGAAGGTTTCGGCGCCGGACGGCTCACTGGCCGCGCATGGAACCACGAAGCCATATACTCGTCCGTCGCCTTCCGCCGCCGCATGATTTCCGCGCGCTTCTCCCGCACGCCGCTCCACGACCGCGCCACTTTCCAAAACGCCTTCAACGAGCTGTGCTCGTGCAAAATACACGCCCCGATCACCACCACGTCCCGCACCGTAATCGCCAGCCAGTTCCGCCGGTAAAGGTCCCAGGTCATATTCTTGATTCGCATCAGGAACCGGTTCTTCACCGAGTGCATGTTGATCTCGGCCGGCAGCGCCCGCCGGTTCCCCGGCAGCACGTTCCGCACATGGTACGCCCGCGCGTACGGCGTATACAGGCACCGCCAACCCAGCAGTTGATGCCGCCACGCCACATCGGCGTCTTCCCGGTACACGAAAAAGTCGTTGTCGAAAAACTCGCCGTTCAACGCAACGTCTTCAATCATTTCCCGCCGGTACAACGCCGCCGCCGCCGTCGCTCCAAAGACATACTCGAAATTCGAATACTCGCCGCCATCCGGCAACTGGCTGCCCCGGTCCAAATGCCGCAGCATCGGCGTGAAGTACATCCCCGTCGAATCGATCACCGGTTTCGCCGGCATCTCAAACGTCGACTTGATCGTCAGCAATTTCCCGCACACCGCGCCAATCCGCGGATGAATCTGCCCCGCCTCCACCAACTGTTGAATGAAGCCCGGCATCAACAATACGTCCGGGTTCAGCGTCAGGACCCATTCACCCCTGGACATATTGATCGCTTGATTCTGGGCCGCGGCGAATCCCACGTTTTCATCGTTATAGACAATCAGGCAGCGCGCTTCGAACTGTTCGAGAATGTCGATCGTTCCGTCCGTCGACGCATTGTCGATCACGATCAATTCCAGATCCGAATACTTTTGCGCCAGCACCGATTCCAAACACTTCTTGATGAATCGTCCGCTGTTGTAAGTCACCAATGTGACGGAGACAAGATCGATTTGGGACATGTATGAGTTGTAGGGTCGAACATGGTCAAGCAAGACCCATTACGATTTGCTTGGTTTGTCGCGCTCCCTTCCGGGCCTATACTCCGCCGGACTGCCCGTCTGGAAGCATCTCCATGCCAATCTCCAAATGAATTTTATCGAATGAACTCTCGAATGAATCGGCCCTTCACCCCTACCGGTCAGGATCCGGGGAATTACCGCCAACGCTACGATAATCGCTACAATTCGCCGGGACAGAGGGCGAAAATGCTTCGCGACGTACCTAAGCAAACTACCATACCAGACTCGCTCACGGTATCCAAGCTCAATCTTTTGAACGGAATGGCCACCATGGTGTAATACCCGGACCAAAGGATTAAACCAGATCCGGCCGCCTGTCGCAAGCAAACGCCGGCAAAAGTCGACATCTTCATACCAGACCGGATAAAATCCCTCGTCAAACCCGCCCAGTCGCTCCCAGTCATCCCGGCGAAATAGAAAACAGGCCCCCGCCGGCTGCTCTACCGCCTGCGGTTGCAGTGGATCGAGGTCCAGACAGCGGTACCACCGGTTGACCGGATTCACCGGCCAGATTCGGTTTATCCCCAGCACTTCGAAGGCCAATGCCGCCGGCGTCGGTAACCGCCGAAAACTGAAGCCTTTCTGCGGGTTTCCGGCAGTATCTACCAACAGCCCCGCCGCCGCATTGTGTCCTTTTTCAACGACTGCCGTTACCAATGGTCCGATCGGATCCAGGAGTTCAATATCGGGGTTCAGCAACAAAAAGTAGCTGGCGTTCGATTCCCGGACCGCGCAGTTCACTCCACCCGCAAATCCAAGGTTCCTTCCATTCGCCACCACCCTTACATTTGCGTGTGAAGGAATCGCCGCCAACGTGCCATCGGTGGACCCGTTGTCTACTACAACAATAAATATATTCTGCTGCAAGCAAGATTCGACGGCCCGGCCAATGTAACCCGCTGAATTATATGTGACAAACACGGCCAGCAGGCCCTCCATCAGCCCGCCCTCCCCACCAATTGAAAATACCATCGCCAAAGCCGATCCGCGCCGCTAGCCATCTGCAGTTCGTAAAGCAGATCCTCCGATTCCCGTAGTATGGACGCCATTCGCGCCGATCTAGGCTTCGCATCTATCAATTCGTTCGGAACGTCCGGCCACTGCCCATGGTTCAAACAATGCGCCCGTAACAGTGTCCGGGCGATCCGGTATGCGGACCGGTAATCCGGAAGCAGATACTGGTGAGCCAGGCGGCGATGGTTCCTCAGGAGCTGGCGAGTTGAGAAATAGCTCCAGACCCCGGAAGTGGCGCTGCCCGCGTGGACCCCGGTCGCGGATGGCTCGAAGTAGCCTGTTTTGTTGAGCATGGCCGCGCGTAGGCTCCATTCGACGTCTTCGTAATAGGAATGATACGATTCATCCAGCCCGCCCCCCTCCCTAAACGCCTCCGCTCTCCCCAAAACCGCCGTAAACGAGGTAAACGCAATCGGCCCCGGCCGCGACCATAATTCGCCATCCGTCCGACCAGCCCCGGCCCGCCATGCCAACCCGCCCCGGCAAAGCAGATCGAAAGTCCCGTCTATCCTCCCATCCGGGCGGTAAAGTTTACCGCAAGCAAAATCGGCATGCTGCTCCGAAACCGCCGAGGCCAACCGCTCCAGCCAGTCGGGAGCTAGATTTACATCGTTATTAAGGATCGCCGCCAAACCGGTCTGGGTAGCCCGAAGCCCGGTATTCACCGCCGCCGCAAAACCGAGATTCGAGTCGTGCCGCAAAACTCTCGCCTCGGCGGCCGACGCGAATGGCGCCAACGACCCGTCATCGACGACGATGATCTCCGCCGGTCGAAGTGTCTGGTGACGAAGCCGCGCGATGGCCAGTTTCGTCAAGTCGTTACGACCGTAACTCGGAATGATCGCCGTCACTTGTTCCATCGAACGAACCTACCTCCGGCGCGCCGAGAACCGTTTTTTGACCAAAAAATAGAGGTTAAAAAAGCCATCTCTCCATGGATTTAACTTGATTTCACCCAGTCTTGAGGTATACAAAATGGAAATCTCAGCAAAACGAACGTTTGAATTACGCAGCGCTTCGATCTTGATTTCCTCGCTAAACGCCATCCCGTCGCTCTCCAGATTGAACCCCTCCAAAATCGCCCGGCGGAATACCCACATCCCCGATTGCGAGTCCCGCACCCACCGGAAGTACAGCAAACTCATCGCCAGCGACAGGATGAAATTCCCGAATTTGTGCTTGAAACTCATCGCCCCGCTGTCCCGGACCGGGAAGCGGGAGGCGTTCAGAAAATCGACTTGCAGGTGCAGAAAGGCTTCCAGCAAATACGAAATCGCATCGGGAGGATAGCTGTGATCGCCGTCGAGAGTGATAATGATGTCCCCGGTGGCGTCCGAAAAACCACGCTTATAGGCGCGCCCATAGCCGCGGACATTTTCTCGTATCACGCTGGCTCCAAACGACTTAGCGACATCGGCGGTCCTGTCCGTGGAGCCATTGTCCACTACGATGACGTCATCGACGAACGCCGGCATGCGCCGCAGCACCTTCTCAATCCCTTGCTCCTCATTGAGACAAGGGATGATCACCGTAATGCGGAGATCTTTGTACAAGTTGTCATTGTAACCAGCCGGGTCCGGTTATGATGAGGGAGTGAGAAAAGTACTCCTATTTTCTGCAATGTCGATGGCCGCCCTGTTCGGAATCGATCCGGCCGCGCGCGAAGTGAAGTCGGTATACATCCTGCGCATGGGCAGCGGCCTGGACCAGTTTTTGGCGAGCGAACTAACCAAAAGCGGCGTCTACACCGTGACCACCGATCCGCAAAAAGCCGACGCCGTCTTCACCGATTCCCTGGGCGAAGGGTTCGAAAAGAAGTTCAGCGACCTGTATCCGCCCCCCGCCCCGCCCGCTCCTCCACCCCCAAAGGCCGACGAGAAGAAGGAGGAGAAAAGCGACAGCGTCATGACGGTTGAGCCGATGCAACGGCTGGGAAACTCCTCCTTTGGCCGCGGCAAGGGCACCATCTTCCTGGTGGAGCGTAAATCCCGCAATCTTTTATGGTCCATGAATCGCCAGCCCAAGAACAGCGCCCCGAAGGAGCTAGTGGGACAAGCGCGTAAGATAGTGGATCGGCTGAGAAAGGACCTTGCTCCGCCGGCGGCGAAGTAGAATAGAGCGTACTCTATGCTGTCGCGATCTTAGTCGGTCACGTTAGATCGAAATATATTTTTCAGAGCGTAACTGTCGCTAAATCAAGACTATACAGAAAATCACAAAATCGCTGAATCCGCGGTTGCTAGCGCGGCGCCCCTACCATGGGAACGCCATGAAACAGTCCGTCCTAAGCCGCCGCCCGTTGATCGCTTCGCTTGAGATGAAATTGCTGGGCGTTCCGGGAGCCCTGGACGAACCCACAATTTTCCCCCGCAATCGTTTGAAAACAAACAAAACGAGCCAAAAAAAATATAAATTGCATTCCGAACCTCTTTGTGGCGCCCGGTCAACTCGGACTTTTTCCCACCCGCCCAAAAATCCGCCCCCGGATCTTAGTCGGTCACGTTAGATCGAGATTTATTTTCAAACCGATAACTTCCAACAGCTCAACACCTTACAAAGAATCGCCAAATTCTGAATCCCGCGGTTACTAGCGGCGAGCCCTCTACGATGGGAACGCCATGAAACAGTCCGCACTCATTCGCCGCCTCGCCCGCGCAACCGGCGTCACAACCGCCGCCGCCGCCGATCACCTCGATCACATCGTGGCGCAAATCGTCGGCAGCCTCCGCCGAGGCCACTCCGCTAAAATTCCCGGCTTGGGAGCCTTCCCACCCGGTGATCGATGCCATTTCGATTTCGCCAAACCGGAAAAAAACCGCAAGGTGCCGCAATGACCGGCGCCACCATGGACGAACTGGTTCGCATCCTGCGCCAGTGTCTCAGCGAAGGCCGCCGCGTCGAAATCGACGGGCTCGGCACCTTCCGCGCCAACGGAGGTGAATTCCAGTTCGTGCCCGACACGCGTCGCCGTGTCTTCCTCGCCTACGCCGCCGAGGACGCCGCCAAGGTCGATCTGCTGTACGACGCCCTGGCCGTCAAAGGGTTCGAACCCTGGATGGATCGCCGCAAATTGCTGGCCGGCCAAAATTGGCCCCGCGCCATTGAACGCGCCATCCGCAACACGGATTTCTTTGTGCCATGCTTTTCCAATCTGTCCGCCGAAAAGCGCGGCCGCTTCCACGCGGAACTGCGATACGCGCTCGACTGCGCTCTCAACCAGCCGCTCGACGGGGTCTTCATCGTTCCCGTTCGCCTGGAACAGTGTTCCGTCCCGCTCCAAATTCAGGACCAGCTTCAATATGTCGACCTGTTCCCGAATTTCGACGCCGGGTTTGATCGCATGATCGAGTCCATGCTCCGCCGCCGCCCCCGCTGATCAAAGCTTCTTCTTGATCGCCGCCGCGTTCTTGGCGTCGGGCGCCAATTCCAGGTACTTCGCAAAGGCCTCCTTGGCGCCCTTCCCATCCTTGCGTTTCTCTAACGATTCGCCCAACCGCAACCACGCCTCGGCCAGCGCCGGATTCCACTTCGTGGCCTCCCGGTAACGAACGCTGGCCGCTTTATGGTTGCCCTTTTTCGCATAAAAATTGCCTGTGCGTACTTCCTTCTCCGCCTGCAAGGGATTGAAGGTGTACTCCTTGGTTTCTATTAACGTTGAATCTTCCTCCGGCGGCTCCTGAGCCACCGGTGGCTGCCGCTGCGCCGCGAGCGCGAAGAGAATCAGAATGAAGGAAAGGCAAACACGGCGTGCCACAATAAAAAGTATAGCGCCGCCCAGCGTTTATGGACCTCAAAGACAAAGTTTCGCAGTTACCGCTGTTACCCGGCGTGTATCTCTACAAGGATGGCCATGGCAAGGTCCTCTACGTCGGCAAGGCGAAAATTCTCCGTGCCCGCGTGCGCAACTACTTCTCGGAGGAAAGCCTCTCCAACGCCAAATCCGGCACTCTCATCAGTGAGGCCCGCGATCTCGACTACATCGTCGTCGACAACGAAAAAGAGGCCCTGGCCCTTGAAAATAGCCTCATCAAGCAGTACAAGCCGCGGTTCAACATCCTGCTCCGCGACGACAAGACCTACCCGTACATAAAGGTGACCGCCGAGAAGTTCCCCCGCGTCTTCGTCACCCGCCGCCTTCGTAAGGATGGCGGTACCTACTATGGGCCTTATTTCCCGGGCAACCTGGCGTACCGCCTCGTCGATTTCATCCATCGTCACTTCAAAATCCCTTCCTGCAAAGTCGACTTGAACAAGGTTCACCCCAACCCCTGCCTGCAATACCATATCCACCGCTGCCTCGGCCCGTGCGCCGCCGGTCTGACCACGGATTTCGAATACGCCGCCGCCGTTCGCAACGTCCGCCTTTTCCTGGAAGGCCGCCTGAAAGATCTCTCGAAGGTGCTTCGCCAGCGCATGGAAGCCGCCTCCGAAGACCTTCGTTTCGAAGAAGCCGGCGCCCTTCGCGACATTATCCAGACCGTCGACGAAATCGAAGAGCGCCAGAAAATGGCCGCCGCCTCCGGCGACGATGTCGACATTTACGCCTACTATGCCGAGCCCCCTTTGCTGGCCGTGAACCTCTTCCACCTCCGCAACGGCCGCATCGTCGACCGCCGCGAATTCTACTGGGAAGATCAGTTCGAATTCCATCCGTCCGAGTTCATGGCCGCTCTCATCAAGCAGGTCTATCTCGACCAGACATACGTGCCGTCCATTATCCACGTCCCGGCCGATTTCGAGGATCGCGAAGCGCTCGAGGAACTGCTAACCGAAAAGAAGGGTCGGCGCGTCGAGATCCACACCCCCCAGCGCGGCCAGAAAAAGGCGCTCTACGACTTGGCGGAGACCAACGCCAAACACTGTTTCGACGCCCGCTTTCGCGTTCTCAAGCCGTCGTCGACGGCCATGCTCGGCGCTTTTGAAGACGCCATCGGTGTCCCTCTCAATCCGCCCCGTATTGAGTGCTTCGATATCTCCCACGTCCAGGGCACCGACAAAGTGGCCAGCATGGTCGTCTGGGAAGACGGGCGGATGAAGAAGGCCGATTACCGCAAGTTCATTATCAAAACCGTGGAAGGCAATGACGACTTCGCCTCCATGCGGGAAGTCGTCACCCGCCGCTACATCCGCATCCGCGACGAGGGCGGCAAGATGCCCGGCCTGGTGTTGATCGATGGGGGGCTCGGCCAACTCCATGCCGCCGCCGCGGCGCTCGAATCCATCGGCATCACCGACCAGCCGCTCGCCTCCATCGCGAAGCGCGAAGAGTGGATCTACGTCCACGGGAGTGAGGAGGAACCGGTCATTCTCGACCGTTTCAACCCCGTTCTCCATCTTGTCCAAACCGTCCGCGACGAAGCCCACCGCTTCGCCGTCACATTCCATCGGAACCGCCGCGATACCAGCCGGCTCCGTTCCGAACTGCTCGAAGTCGAAGGCGTCGGGCCCAAGACCGTCGAGAAGCTATTGAAGACGCTCGGCAGCTTCGACCGCGTCCGCGCCGCCAGCGAGGAGGACCTTGCCCGCGAGGTAGGCCCCGCCGCCTCCCGCCGCCTCCGCCAACACTTCGAAAAGGAGCTCTTGCCTAAATGAGCGGCAACAACGGACAGATGTACCGAGGTGAACAGCGGGCGCCTGAGGTCGCCAACTAGCTGACAAAATTACAGAAATCGGCCGCCGCCCAAGGCAAAGCGTGCTACGTTGGGAGTAGCACCCCCTGGACGCAATCTAGCGTCCGGTTTATATTCCACGTTCCAAATGAACCTCCGCTCTCTTTTTAGTCTCTTCTCTTCCGATCTCGCAATTGACCTTGGAACGGCCAACACTTTAGTGTTCGCCAAGGGCAAGGGAGTTGTGGTTAACGAGCCCTCCATCGTGGCCATTAACAAGAACAACGGGGAAGTGGAAGCTGTGGGGAAGGAGGCGAAGGAGATGGTGGGCCGGACGCCTGGCAACATTGTCGCCATCCGCCCGATGAAGGACGGCGTAATCGCGGATTTTAAGGTCACCGAGCGCATGTTGAACTACTTCATTCAGAAGGCGCACGGCCGCAAGATGCTGGTCCATCCGCGTATCGTGATTGGAGTGCCGTCTGAAATAACGCAGGTGGAAAAGCGTGCTGTGATCGATTCGGCGTATCGGGCCAAGGCGTCGGAAGTTCACCTGGTGGAACAGGCGATGGTGGCGGCGATCGGCGCCGGGTTGCCCATCACGGAACCCTCGGGCAACATGGTCGTCGACATCGGCGGCGGCACCACGGACGTTGCGGTCATCTCGCTCTCCGGTATTGTGTACGCGCGTTCCGTGCGCGTGGCCGGTAACGAGATGGACGACGCCATCATGCAGTATTTGAAGCGCAAGTACAACCTGCTGATCGGCGAACGAACGGCGGAGCAGATCAAGATCACGGTGGGGTCGGCGTACCCGCTGGATAAGCCGATTACGATGGAAATCAAGGGCCGAAACCTGATTGAAGGCGTGCCGAAGACGATCACCATCGACGATTCCGAAATACGCGACGCGCTCAGCGAATGCGTGGCGACCATTGTGAACGCGATCCGCGTGGCGCTGGAACGGACGCCGCCGGAACTGTCGGCGGACATTAGCGACAAGGGCATTGTGCTGACCGGCGGCGGAGCGATGTTGAAGAGTCTGGACCGGCGCATCCGGGAAGAAACGGGGCTGCCGGTGTCGATCGCTGAAGATCCGCTGGCTAGCGTCGTGCTGGGAACGGGTAAGATGCTGACAGATTTCAAACTTTTGCGCCGCATTGCTATCGAGTAACCGATCGGGCCGCTGGAGTCCTTCATGAGCCGATATCGCAACTTGGCTGTCCTGGTGATAGTAATCGCCGCGCAGTTGGTGTTGCTGGCGTACCAGGTCCGGACGAAAGAGGACGTTAGCTTGCTGCGCTCGGTGACGGTGACGGCGGTGACGCCGCTGGCGAAGGCGCTCGACCGCGCGCGGGGATCGTCGATGGGATTTCTGGACCGTTACATTTTGCTGCTGCGCGTGGAGTTGGAGAACGAGCGGCTGAAGACGGAACTCGACAGAATGAAGCTGGAAAACCAGTTTCTGCGAACCGAGTTGACGACGGCGGATCGCGTGCGGGCGCTGGCGATGTTCCAGCAGCAGACACGGGCGAAGACGGTGGCGGCGCGGATAATCGGGACGGGTACGGGAGCGAATTCGAAAGCGGTGTTTGTCGACCGGGGTGATAACGACGGCGTCCAGCGCGGGATGGCGGTGATCACTCCGGATGGCATTGTGGGCAAGGTAACGTTCGTGTATACGTCGGCGTCGCAGGTGCTGCTAATCACCGATCCGTTCTTCGCGGCGGGCGTTATCTCGCAGAAGACGCGCGTGCCGGGGACGCTGAAGGGGCTGGGGCGGTCACAGGTACTGGTCGATCACATACAGAACGAGATCAAAGTGGAAGAGGGCGAGTGGTTCTTCACCTCCGGCGACGACCGCGTTTTCGCCAAGGGACTGCCGGCCGGGCAGGTGCGGACAATGCGGCCAGGAAAAGAGTTTAAGGAGATTTTCCTGGATCCCTCGGGTTTGCAGCGAGGGCTGGAGGAGGTGTTGATTGTCTTGGAGGGCGCGCACCAGATGATCCCGGAGGGCACCGGTCCGGCCATCGGCCCGGTGACGTTTCTCGCGCCGCCGCCGGACTCGACGGAGACGAAAACGGCGGAACAGAAGGCGATTGAATCGGTTCCGGCGCTTTCCACCGATGCCGACCGCTTGCGGGAAAGGATCAAACGAATCGGCGAGATCCAGGGCGTCAAATTTGGCAACGCGGGCGCGCGGCTGCCGAATTTCAACATGGATCCGAATCAGGTTTCCCGGCCGCCTGCGCCGGTGATCACGCCGCCCAAGCCGTCGACCGGCTCTCCACCGCAATAGCCATGCCCGACACTTCGGACCAGATACTTATCGATAACGCGAGGCGCGGAAAGATCTCGAAGTTCCGCGTGGTCTGGCTGATTTTCATTCCGCTCGCGTCGATCGCGTTTCAGGTCAACATTCCGCTGTTTTTCAGGCATTTGGGCTATCTGGAACTGCCTTTGCTGGTGACCGTGTACTTCTCGCTCATGCAAAGGAACCCGATCGGCGGGACCATGATCGGCGCCGTGATCGGACTACTGCAGGACGCGCTCGCGAACCAGCCGCTCGGCATTTTCGGGATGGTGAAAACGCTGGTTGGCTACTTTGCGGCGTCCATCTCCATCAAAATCGACGTCGATAACACCACCATCCGCTTTGGACTTTCCTACTTTTTCTTTTTCTTCCACCAGTTCTTCACCTGGATTCTGGTGCGGGCGCTGCTGGGCCAGGCGATCGATTTCGATCTGACGCAGACGCTGCTCTTCGGGCTGCTTAATTCGCTCGTGGCCATACCGTTATTCCTGATTCTCGATAAACTACGGGATAGGGGGTAAGTTGCATAGGAACCCGAACGACCCGCTGAACCCGGATAAACTGGACCCGGCGATTCTCCACGACGACACCAATTTCGCGTCGGGGAAGATCGCGTTTTTTCAGTACATGTCCGTCGCGGTTTTTCTGTTCCTGATCGCCGGTTTTTGGAAGTTGCAGGTCCAGAACAACGAGCTGTACTCCGAAGCCGCCAACCGCAACCGGATCAAGTCGACGCCTATCCTGGCGGCGCGGGGCAAGATCCTGGACCGCGAGGGGCGGACGATTGTCGACAACCACTCTTCGTTCTCCGTTTACCTGTCGCGGGAGAACTTGAAAGACGGCCACCTGCCCGCGATCGCTTCCGGTCTGAATCTGGATTTCGAAGAGTTGACGGAGCGGCTGCGGCGTTTTCGTTCGCGGCCAAAGTATCAGGCCATTGTCATCAAGGAGGAACTGACGCCGGCGGAGATTTCGTTCGTGCAGTCCCACCTCGATCCGGATACGTTTCCGGAGTTGGAGCTGGTCCATGTGCAACACCGGCTGTATCCGCGCGACAACCTGCTGGCGCATGTCATCGGGTATGTGGGGGAAGTGACGGAGGCGGAACTGGATCTGGCCGATTTCGCCAAGTACAACCAGGGCGACGTGATCGGCAAGGCCGGTATTGAACGGCAGTACAACGAGATCCTGATGGGCGTGGACGGCCAGCGGCAGGTGGTGGTTGACAACAAGGGCAATGAACGGGAAGTGATCGGGTACACGGATGCCGACCCCGGTCGATCGTTGCAGTTGACCGTGGATCTGGACACGCAGATTGTGGCGGAGCTGGCCATGGAGGGGCGGCGCGGCGCGGTGGTCGCCATGGACCCGCGGACGGGGGAAATCCTGGCGATGGTGTCGCGGCCGGCTTTTGACCCGAACAAGTTTGCCGGGCGGATCAGTCAGAAGGCCTGGGACGAGGTTCGGAACAACTACGACAAGCCGATGTTGAATCGCGCCATTCAGTCCAACCTGGCGCCGGGATCCACTTTCAAGCCCCTGGTGGCGCTGGCGGCATTGGAGAATGGCGTGATCGACGAGACCACGACCTTCACGTGCCCGGGCGGTATGAATTTTTACGGCCACTACCACCGCTGCCACAAAAAGGGGGGACATGGAACCGTCAACCTGCATCAGGCGCTGGCACTGAGCTGTGACGTATTTTTCTATAACACCGGCAACCGGCTGGGAATCGACAAGCTGGCGAAGCTCGGAGAGATTGCGGGCCTGGGGAAAGAGACGGGGATCGACCTGCCCTTTGAATACCGGGGCGTGCTGCCGTCGACGAAATGGAAGGCGAGGACATTGCGGCAACAGTGGTTCCCCGGCGACATGATTTCGGTGGCCATCGGCCAGGGGTATCTGGCCATTACGCCGTTACAACTGGCGGTGATGACGGGCGGGATCGCGGCGGGGGGCGTATGGCAGCGGCCTCATCTGGTAAAAGATCCGAACCGGA
Organism: Bryobacteraceae bacterium; assembly: GCA_046155405.1. Classification (GTDB taxonomy): domain Bacteria; phylum Acidobacteriota; class Terriglobia; order Bryobacterales; family Bryobacteraceae. Next base: position 32,363 of record JBJXFL010000151.1, read on the forward strand.
TTGAGCCGCGCAAATCCGACCTTAACCTCGACAATATCAATCGCGTGGTTTATGGGATGTATGGGGTCGTGAACCAGGGCGGAACGGGCCGGGTGGCGCGCCTGCCCGGCATTGAAGTATGCGGCAAGACCGGGACGGCGCAGTTAGCCTCCAATGCGTTGATGAAGACTTCCGCCCGGCTGGCGGAGGAGTTGAAGGACAACGCGTGGTTTGTCGCATTCGCGCCCCGCGTGGATCCGGAGATTGTGGTGTCCGTGCTGTTTGAGGGCGGCGCGCACGGGGATCTGGCGGCGCCCATCGCGCGCGACGTTTTGAAGGCTTATTTCGACAAGAAGAGTCGCAATGTCAACCGGCTGCCAACGCTGGCGCTCGCGCCCCATGGCGCAAGGGGATTTGCCAATTGAAAATGGCCAGTTACCGTTCCATTAAAGATTTCGATTGGGGTTTGCTGTTGATCGCCCTGATGATTTCCGCCATTGGAATATTGCAGATTTTTTCGGCCGGCCAGGGTACCAAATGGAGAGACCTTTGGTGGAAGCAGATTATCTTTGTCTGCGTGGGCTTGGTGTTGATGTGGATCATTTCCTCCATCGACTATCACACCTTGCTGGGACAGGTTCCGATCTTGTACGGGGCCACGATACTCTTGCTGATCGTAACCGCGCTATTCGGCGTGAAAATCTTTGAATCGCGGCGATGGCTCGCGCTCCCCGGCGGGTTCCTTTTTCAGATTTCGGAGTTCGCCAAGCTGGTGGTGGTCCTGCTGGTGGCGCGATTCTTGACCGATCTGCGCACGGAGACCGTGCATTGGAAAGGCTTGGCGAAATTGTGTGGGTTAGTGGGTCTGCCGATGCTGATGGTGATGCGGCAGCCGGATCTCGGCACGTCGATGACCTACGTTCCGATTCTGGCGATGGGCATATTCCTGGCGGGACTGCGTTGGCAGTACACGGTGCTGATCGCGGCGTTGGCATTGGTCTTGATTCCATCGAGCTGGTTCTTGCTGAAGGACTACCAGAAGTCTCGAATTCAGACGTTCATGGACCCCGCGCGAGATCCAAAAGGCGATGGATATCAGGTGATCCAGTCGAAGATCGCGATCGGCAATGGGGGCATGTGGGGCAGGGGTGTGACGAAAGGCACGCAGACGCGCTACCAGTTCTTGCCCGTACCGCACACGGATTTCGTATTCGCGGCGTTCGCCGAGGAACATGGTTTCGTGGGCGTGGTCTTCGTGCTCGGGCTCTATTTCCTGCTGCTTATGCAGATCGTCCAGAATGCGCAAACGGCCCCCGATCGGGGCGGAATGTTCATCTGCATGGGTATTTGCGCGACGCTGTTGTTCCATCTGTTGGTCAACGTGGGCATGGTGGTGGGCCGTATGCCAGTGACCGGAATTCCGCTGCCGCTGATGAGTAACGGCGGATCCGGCATGCTGAGCGTGTTTATGATGCTCGGTTTAGTGAACAACGTTCGGCTGCGCCGCTTCGTTAACTGAACGAGCGGCTGCGGGCGAAACGCTTTTCTTTACTAAACTTTTGCCAGACGAAACGGAAGCTCCAGAAGTTTTTCCGGCAATACTCGCAGCGCACGGGGTCCGCTCCGATATTTAGCATGGTCCGGGTAAGCCACGAGGCATGGTAAAACTCACGGCTCCAGCGGCCCAGATCCATCCGATGGCAGGTGGGGCATTTCGCGAAAATCGCGTGACGGAGGCTTTGGATATTGAACTTGAACAAATGCCCGCACTCATCGCACCGGAAATGATAGATACCGAAGATGCGTAGAACTTTCCGCACCGCCAGTTTCCGCCGGGAAAGGCGCACTTCGTCGGAAGCGCATTTAGGACAGGCCAAAATCATCGGTAAGGATAATCATACATCCAAAATGCGGTCGAGCTTTGGGCCCGGATACACTATACCGTACGGAATAGATTGGCGTTCAATTTACCGGCAGAGCCCGCCCGGCGGCGATGTAGTCGGCGATATGGGCGCGAAAAGCCGCCAGAAGCCGGTCCATCGCGTCGCCGGAACGTCGAATGCGGAGCCCTTCGATTTCGGCGACGGGAAGTAAGTCGCGAGTTGAGGAGGTGATAAAGACGGCGTCGGCGGCCTCCAGATCGGCGGGCATAAGGTGGCGTTCCCGGATAGTGAGCCCATCGACGCGGATCACTTCCAACAGCACTTCCCGGGTAATCCCGGGGAGGCAGCCGCTATCGAGGGGCGGCGTGACGATATCGGGGCCGAACACGGCGAAGATATTGGCGGAAGTGCATTCGCTGACGCGGCCAAGTTCGTCAAGCAGCACTACTTCGTCAAAACCGCGGTCGTGCGCCTCTTCATACCAGGTAAGGTTGCCCGCCCAAGCGGTGATTTTGGCGCCGCGGAACTCATTCGCGCCATGGCGGGCATCGCGTTTGATCGCCAAACGAACCGAGTCCGCCCAGTTGCGAAGACCGGTGGTGAAGGCGACGGTTTCAAAGCGCCGCGTCAGTCCGGGGGCTTCGAAAAGGCCGCCGTGGTTACGGACGATCGCGACGCGCAACGTCGCGTCTCGCGCGTCGTTGGCGGCGATCAACGCATGGAGTCCGGCCAGCAGTTGTTCGGGAGTATCCGGCATGGGAACATGCATGCGGCGAGCGTCGCGCGCCATCCGCGCCCAATGCCGCTCCCATTCGAACAGCACTCCGTCCGAGACGCGAAGCGTGCTAAACACGCCCCAGCCATTCAGAAAGCCAACCTGCCCCGGCAACAGGCACGGTTCGGATGTTTCCCGAATGGTGTCATTGTGCAGGAGGAAGCGGTGCATTCTTCAAAATCCCTTTTCATTCATATCGGGTCGCCTTAGATCCAAATTTATTTTCAATCCCGCGACCCACACACTCGAAACCGACCCCTCTAGAGTTATACCAGAAGGTTACGTCACTCAACCAAACGCGCGCCGTTTTCAGCCCCAGACCGCCGCCCGCAAACAGGCCTTGACGCCACCCGCGGCTACTTACGACGTTCACGGCGACATGGCCGCCATCACCGAAAGGGAACTATTTCGGTGATGCTCCGGCGATCAACGCCGGCCATTCCCTCCGGCTGCCTTTGTGGAGCGGGAAACTGTAATGTCGAATCGGTGGCGAGTGGCTTGACGGTCGCTGGCGGGTATACTCGTGAAGATGCGAATCGTCGTCCTTGACGGCTACTGCCTGAATCCTGGCGATCTGAGTTGGAATGCCCTCCACGCGATGGGCGATGTAGAGGTCTTTGACCGCACTCCGGAAGCGGATGTGGTGAAACGGGCCGCGGGCGCAACGATTGTCTTGACCAACAAAAGCCCCTTTCCCGCGTCCGCAATCGCCGCGCTGCCGGAGTTGAAGTACATCGGAGTGCTGGCCACCGGATTCAATGTTGTAGACGTTACCGCCGCTCGGGAACGGGGGGTGGTGGTTACCAACGTGCCGAACTATGGCACGCATTCGGTGGCGCAGTTCACGATCGCTCTGCTGCTCGAGCTCTGCCACCGCGTGGGCCCGCACAACGACGCGGTACGAACCGGTGAGTGGAGCCGCAACCCCGATTGGACCTTCTGGCGGAGCCCGCAAGTGGAACTAGCCGGCAAGCTGTTCGGCACGCTAGGCTTCGGCCGGATCGGCCGCCAAACGGCCATCGCCGCGGCGGGGTTGGGCATGAAAATCGCCGCCTACGACGCCAATCCCGGCGAGCCCCTGGAAGGCGCGGATTTCCAATGGCTAAGCCTCGATTCGCTGATTGCCACGTCCGACGTGGTTAGCCTGCACTGCCCGCTATTACCGGAGACCACGGGCCTGATGAACCGCGAGCGAATCGAGAGCATGAAGCCGTCGGCGTTCCTTCTAAATACTTCGCGCGGCCCGCTCATCGTGGAACAAGATCTCGCCGACGCGTTGAACCGGGGAGCGATCGCCGGCGCCGGCATTGACGTTGTGGCGCAGGAACCGCCCGTCGATGGCTCCCCGCTATTCGGCGCAAAGAACTGCATCGTTACGCCGCACATGGCCTGGGCCACATTGGAGGCGCGTGGCCGGCTCATGGATATTGCCGTGAACAACGTGCGCGCATTCTTGAACGGCGCTCCAGTCAATCGGGTCGCTTAGTTCTTCACGGGCTCTTTATATTCGAGCAGGAACTTTCGCCGTTCCTCGACAAATTGCTTCAAGCTCATATGAGGCCGCGCTCCGAACGGCCCCATGGCCGGGTAAGTGGTCTCCTCGGTGAGCCCGTTCAAGAACGCATCGGTGGAGTAGAGTTTGCGAGTATCCGTCTTCACGTCCGCGGCGAGCAGCGCCTGGTATCCCTTCGCGATGGGTTCCAGCTTGTTCCAATCCAGCCAGTTCGCGGCGATGTCGCGGATGGAGCCCAGATACTTCGTCCGGAGCGACGGAACGGCGAGGAGCTTGCCGATCAGCGGCTTGTTGGCATCTCCGGAGCCTGCAAACGGATCGAGCTTGGCGTCTTGCGGCGGCGGTTGGAACGGAGCCGGAGGACCGCCCGGACCGCCGGGACCAAAGCCTTGCGGCGGAGGGCCGTCCGGACCAAAACCTGGCGGCGGGCCGCCCGGACCACGCGGACCGCGCGGGCCACGGCCGCGCCCCATCATCTCCGCCGGCGCCAACGTCTCGTTCACATCATGCGGAAATAGGTGGAACTTGCCCTTCTCGTCGAGGTAGAGGCTGTAATCGCTGGCCCGCGTCCAGTAGCCGTCGTTATTGATCAGCGCCTTGTCGAGCGCGAGGAATTTGAGCGTCCCCTCAATATCGAGAATGGGATCGAGCGCCGCTTCCAGCTTTTCCGGCGGCGTCTGGTCCAGCACCTTGCACAGGTTGATCAGCGCGGCCCAGGCCTTCGGACTGTCCTTCGACTTAATCTCATATAGCTTCTTGTAGGCGGCCGGATCGTCGCCGATGTAGTTAAGCCCCGCCCGGCCCATCGGGCTGCCCGGTGTCTTCCAGCGCGTGCCGTTTGTCGTCTGGAACCATTCCTTCACGAACTCGGAGTTGTACTGCTGCACGCTGGGGTAGACGCCCCAGCTTTCGCCGTTGATCACGACGCGCATGAAGTTGGCCTTGGGCGCCGGGATGTAGTGCCGGGCGATCTGCAGGAAAAGCGCGGAGCGCAGCAGTGTCGGGTCGCCATTGGCGTTTAACAAATTCAACGTGCGGTAACCGCCCAATCGCTGCTTGCCGTCCACGAAATCGAGCGAGATGTTCAGCGACCGCTTGCGCCCCTCCGGCGTCATCATGAACGACGACGCGCCGCGGAAATGGACGCCGACGTTAGGGTACACCTTGCCATCGACCGTCAACTTCGCCGGCACTTCAACATCGGTGTGATAGAACGCGGCGAGCTCGCTTTCCCAAGCGGGGTTCTCGAACTCGAGGAAAAGCGTTCGCAACACCTTCGGGTCATAGAGCGGTTCGCTGCCGTATATTTTGACGTCCTTCGGCGAGAGCTTGAGCCCGGGCTGGGGCGGCGCAAGATCCGGCCCGCCGCCGCGTGGAGGGCCCATACGCCGCACGGGCTGCTTGGCCAAATACTCGCGAGCCGCGGCGCGCTCCGCGGTATTCAGCCGTTTGTCGCCGTCCTTATCGAAGTCCTTCAGGATCTCCTTGCGCTGGCCCATGGGGCCGCCGGGACCGCCGAAACCGCCCTCGGGAGGCCCGAAGCCGCCCGGCGGCTGCGCTATCAAAACCGCCGCGCCGAAGATCAACGGCAAATTGCCGTACTTGGCAATTGTTCTCATTGCGAACCTCTCATTCCATTTCCTCGCCGCGCGCCGTCAGGCGCACATCGTAGACGCCGTCCATCCGATGCAACCGCTTCACAAGTTCTTCCGGACTCTTGTCTTTTTCCAGATAAATCTCATACGCCGCCTCGAGCGACGTGCCTTGCTTCGCCGTCGCCATCGACAGCAGCCGCCTCTTCGCGCCGCCCAGCGCCTCCGCCAGCAGCGGTTCCAATTCCGTTCCCAAGCTGACACGCAGCCGGAGCACCATCGGAGGGCCATGCGGATCGGACGGCCCGCCCTCAGGCCTGCCTTCACCCCGGGCCAGCGCGAACGACGCGCCGCCGCCCACCAATATTCCCAACACCGCCACCCACGGATACTGCGAGCCCACGGCCATGCCCACCACCACCGCGAAGATCACGAAAGCCGTATCGCGCGTATCGCGAACCACTGTGCGGAAGCGGACAATCGACAACGCGCCCACCAGGCTGAACGCCCGCGCCACGTTATCGCCGATCACCTGCGTCACCATCGCGATCAACACCGCCAACAGCACCAGCGTCGTCGGCAGCGACGCGGCCGACTCCTCGCCGCTGGTCGTCCGCGAATAGACCCACGACACCACCCAGCCCAAGACCAGCGCCGCCAACAGCCGAACAAGCACTTCCCAAGGGTCGGCGGCCTGACCTTCCGCCAACGCCTTTGTCAGGAAATCGGACATGGGGATTCTTTTCGGAGTTCCAGCGCCTCAACCGCCATCCGGTATTTGGACGACGGCATCGGCCGTAGATCGAACTGGTGCATCAATTCCTTAAACAGACCGGGAATTTCCGCTTTGTACTTCAACTCCAGAACGCGTTGTCCGGGCAGCAGGTTTACGCTGTCGGCCGTATTGGTGAACGAATACTCCCGCACCGGAACGGCGCGAAGATCGTGATCCAACGTCAATCGAATGGGACCGCCCTCGCTTACGCCAAGCCGCGCCGTGCGGCTATACGAAATCTGGCATACCGGCCGCAGCCCGCGCACCCGCTCGCGCCGATGAAACCAGTGGCCGGCCCAGCGCTTTGGCGAATCGTCCTGTTCAAGCCAGGCGACCTCAACCAGGTCCACAATCGACCGCAGCTTGCCGACCCGGTTCCGGGTCTTCAACTTACGTTCCAGGAAAATCGACTCGCTCTCGCCATACCGCCGCACGCGGTACTTGCAGCGCCCGTAGGAGCCGCGCCGCTCGTAGACGGCGAAATCGGCCGTATCGAGATAGAGGCTGGTAACGCGGTACTCGTCGCCCGCCGCCCCGCCAGCATTGGGGTCCGGCGACATGTTGACCCGTGACCACTCGCGAATGGCATCCGCGCATCCCGGCGAAATGACGAACTTCATTTCCCGTACAAAGGCCCGGCTCTCGCGCATCTCGGTCAATGGCATAAAGAGTTTACGGATTTTGTAACTGAAATGTTACCCACTTTACATTTCTTTACCGGTACCAAACAGGCGCGCCCCGGTCTCCCAAAGAATCGCCTGACGATCCGCCTCGCTCATCGCGAGCGAGAAGACTTTCCCAATCTCGGTTTCGACGCTCTCCGGCAGGTCCGACCCGGCCATTAGCCGCGACGCCGGGATCAGTTGCATCAACTCCGCCAAGTGATGCGGCATCAGCGAACTTACCTCTACGTAAATATTCGGACATACATCGGCCGCCACCGCGCATTCGAGCATAAACAACGGGCTGCCGGCATGGCCCAACACAATCGTTAATTCGGGGAAGCGCCGCGCGGCGGCGATATAGAGCGACGGCAATGATAACGGCACGCCGCTACCCGTGTGCGCCACCACCGCCATGCCATTCGCCTGCGCGGATTCGAAGAAGAAATCGCTGCGCCGCGATACCGGATTCAACGGCTGATACATCGGTTGGAGCTTCAACGCCCGGAATCCATAGCTCTCCGCGCAGCGTTTGACCTCGTCGCGAAACTCAGACTCTTTCACGAACGGATTCAAGCACGCCGCGCCGGCGAATCGGTCGGGCCACTGGCGAACCGCGGCGCCGATTTCGTCGTGCTGCGCGCGGTAGTCGTCGACCACCGGATATGGGATCAGCAACGAGCGATCCACCCCGTGCGTGTCCATCGAACGCAGCATTTGCTCCGCCGTGAAGACCCGGCCCGAGTGGCGGGCCGCGCCGATGTGCGTGTGCGTATCGAAGACACGGTGGCCCTGGATCACGCCATGACCGCCGCCGCGATACGGTCCCCCATTTCGTGGGTCTTCATCGTGCCGCCCACGTCGGGCGTGCGCAACGACGGATCGGCCAGCACTCTTTCCACGGCCCGATGCAACAGCCGGCCGCCTTGTTTGGCGGCATCGCCGGGGAGCCAATCGAGCATCATGGCGGTCGAGAGGATCATCGCTACCGGGTTGGCGATGCCTTTGCCGGCGATGTCCGGCGCCGTACCGTGACTCGGTTGAAACACCGCATACTTGTCACCGATATCGCCCGACGGGGCCATACCCATCCCGCCCACCAGGCCGGCGGCGAGATCGGAAAGAATGTCGCCGAACATGTTCTCGGTCACCATCACATCGAAGTCTTGCGGACGCCGGACCAGGAAGAGCGCGGCCGCATCGACGTAGATGGCTTCGGTTTGAATGTCCGGATATTCTTTGGCGATCAGCTCAAAAATACCGCGGAAATAGGCCATGGAGGGCAGCACGTTCGCTTTGTCCACCAGCGTGACCTTCCCCCGCCGCTCACGCGCCAGTTTGAACGCCGAGTGGAACAAACGAACCGACGCGTGGCGAGTGACGCGCATGGTGTCCTCGGCCGCGTCGCCATTCAAATCCGCGCTGCCGTGCCGGCCGAAAAATAGGCCTTCGGTGTTCTCGCGAATCAGCACGAAGTCGATATTCGCGCCCTTTTTCAGCGGCGAGTCGTCGGCGTGATACGTGCGAATGGGGCGCACGCCGCAATAGAGATCGAGTTTCTCACGGATATCGATCTGCGGGGTCATCTCCTTGCCGTCGGGCCAGCGCACGCCGGGCAGACCCATCGCTCCCAGGAGGATGACGTCGTAGTCCTTCATACGTTCCAGCGTCTCGGCGGGCAGCGGGTTGCCGCCGCACAGGAACTCGCCCGCGCCCACCGGCATCTCATCGCAGTGGAAGCGCAACTCGGGAATCGCGGATTCCACGGCGCGTAGCGTTTTCAGGCCTTCGGCGGTCACGTCCGGGCCAATACCGTCCCCAGGGAGGACGGCGATACGGAATTCAGGCATAAATTGTTAGCGCAGCAGAGCGCGCGTCTCCACCGAGTCGGGCAGCACGCAACGGAAGCCGACGATATTGCCCCCTTTGCCTTTGTTGCGGAACGAAATGCGCAGGTGCTTCGTGGGGTCGCTGTCCCACGAGCCTCCCCGCACCACGCGCTCCTTCCCGGATGCGGGACCCTTGGGATCCACCTTCGGCGATTCGGCGAAATAGGTGTCGCTATAGTAGTCCGACGTGAATTCCCACATGTTTCCGGACATGTCGTACAACCCGAAACCGTTCGGATCGAACTGGCGCACGGGGGCGCTGAATTCAAAGCGGTCATTGCCCTGTTTACCGCTAAAGTTGGCTTTGTCGCGCGCATTCTCGGCGTTCAATGGAACAATTTCGTTCGTTTTCCCTCCGCGCGCGGCGTACTCCCATTCGGCCTCGGTCGGCAGACGTCCTCCCGCCCACTTGCAGAAGGCCTCCGCTTCCTCGGCGGACATATTTGCCATGGGCAGGTTCGTCTGGTCCCACCCCTTGCGGTCAAGGGGCGCCGACGGCATTTTGCGTTTCGGCGTACTGGTCTCGACAAATCGTTTGTAAGCCTCCACCTGCGCCTCGGTCTCTCCCATCCAGAAGCCTTTGCCGATCGTGACTTCGTGTTGCGGCTTTTCGTGGTCTTCGCATTTGCCGTCGCCTTTCGCGCAGCCCATCAGGAACTTGCCCGGCGGGATGTAGAGATACATCTGACGGTCGCGAGTGCTGGAGTGCGGTTTGGTGATGAATTCGTCGACGGGTTTCGGCGGAATTACTTTTGGCGGCGGCGGCGGTTCGGTGAAGCGGAATGGCTGCGTCGGTTGCCTAAGATAAAAGGGTCGCAGATTCCGGGTTTCGGCGGCCACTTGACTTTGCGTGCCGTCAAGCAGATCGCCGAGCGTCGTGCCGGGTTTGCGGATAAGCGCGGAGACGTGTTTGGCGAACAGGCCGCGTTCGGCGTCGCTCAACGAGAGTGGATCGGCGTTCAGAGCGGTGCTGGAGAGATAAACGATTTCACGAATTTCAGAGAGGTCCGGCAGGGCCAGCCCGGAGCCCGTGGCGCGCGCCAACAACTCATTGGACTGTGTGGCCGCGTCGATCAAAATCACTTTTAGACCGATCTGTTTTTCGTCCAATATCTGCATGAAATCGGTGAGCGAGCGGGCGCTGAACGGAACGGGCTCGGTTTTCTTCGGATCGAAATCGACCGGTACCAGAAAATTGTCGCCGCCAGATTGAATGGCATAACCGAAGTAATAAAAAAGCAGCGTGTCGCCCGGTTTCAAGGTCGCTAGAAACTGGGGTTCAATCTCCTTGGCGAGTTTGTCATGCGTCAGGTTGCGCTCCTCGCGAACCTCAAATTTAGCGGCGGTGAGCGCGGCTTTCAGCTCGTTAAGCGCGGAGTCGTTCACCCTTAACGCGCCCACGCTTTTGTACTCGGAATTGATCAGCAGGAACGCCCGCCGCGGCGGGGATTGCCCCATCGCGGCCAGCAATGACATCAACGCGAGAAGGATTATCGAAATCATCGTACGCATCGGCGGTGTGCCTAGATTTTACAACGGTTTTGGGACTGGTACCGGACGGTCCGGCCAATCTGGAGAAGCGAGATGACGGAGTCGCCTTGGTTCACGGGCACGGACCCTTCCTGGTTTGGAACACCGCTTCGATATTATGCGCGCATAGCGAAGCGACAACGGAGAGCAAAAGTAATTGGCGCACTGCCACGGGGAAGTTATCATAGCGGACGTGAGTCTAGGGAATCCGGTCCTACAACTCGAAACGTACTTCCTCTTCCCTTTCGTTATCGACAAGGAAGTGGTCGCTTCCGCGCACCCGGATTTCTGGCCCCCGTTGCGCGGTTGGATCGACGGTCTCGACGATTGGCTTCGTTCGGAAAACTGCGCTACGGATTCTCCCGTTCGCGCGCGCCTGGGCGGCTGGCGCCGCGCCTCGTACTCCAACTTCGATCTCGACTCCCGCGCCTACCAGGACATGGTGTTCTTCCACCCGTTCGTGCGGCGCGTGTTCTTCGATACGAAATCCGGCGACAACCCCACCCTGCTGCGCGTCTATGAAATGTTGCTGCCGCAAACGCTCCCGCCGCGCTGGGAGGCGCAGGACGTCCACGGCCGCGAGTGCTCCGTGCCGGTCACCGACCTTCGCCTTTTCCTGTTCGCCAACGGTGTGGGCATCCTTTCGATCGGCGTCGAGCGCGAAGACTGCACCGTCCGCGACGCCCTGTGGATGAACGAGATGATGCGCAAGGTTTATCCCACCAGCGGCCGCCAGCGCCGCGAGGGGCGAGTTCCCGCGCTATCGAAACTCGTCGTCGGCGAAGAGACGCTCGCCGAGGAGACGTTCGAATCCGGCGCCATCACGCAATTCCAGCCGCCGCTGTCAAAGGTGATTCAATCTCTCCTGTATTTCCTCAACTACTCGACGCTCGAGTATGAGCAGATCTTCGACGAGCGCATGATCCCGTATTCCTATATGGCCATCGACCCCGAGCTTGGCTCACCCGAAAAAGTAGAGCACCTCTTCAGCCGCTTTCTCTACGTCGATCGCGATGGCGAAGGCTTCCGGTACGATCCCGCCTTTACCCGGGACCAAATGCGCGAGCACACCTACACCCGCTGGGCGCACGAAGGAACCCACTACGGATTCACCCGCTATTCCAACGTCACGCTCACTCTCGGCGTCGTTGCGCGCGGCCTGCATCAGGCGGAGGAGGGCCATCTCATTCAGCGGATGTTTGCCGGACGTTACTACCTCATGGCCATCGTTGCGCTCTTCTACCGCGCCACTCTCCTGGACTTCGCCGAAAGTGTCGCCCTAGTCTCCCGCCGCCTCTACGAAAACCTCGCCGTCGGCCGCTTGGAACGTCTCAATGTCGAAATCGCCACCGACCTTCGCAACGAGTTCCTTAACTTCTCCAACTACTGGTATTTCGATGAACTCGCCAACAAAGACGAGGAAATCGAGCACTTCCAGATGCAATGCCGCGCCTATCGCGTGGAGGAACTCCGCGTCCAAATCGAACAGGAACTGGCCAACATGAACGCCGCGCTCAACGAAAACAACCAGCACCGCAGCACGGAAGCCGTTAACCGTCTCGCCATGCTCAGCATGTTATTCGGCGCCGGCGCCGTGTTGACCGGATTCTTCGGCATGAACTTCGGCCATGTGTTTGAGCGCTACCTGTACAAGCCGGAATCGGACACCGTCGGCGTTCACTTGGGCGCCGTCGCCATTGTGACTCTCATCACCCTGAGTATCATCCTGCTTGGCGTTTATCTGGTCGCCGCCAACTGGCGCGACTATCGCTTCATCCTTCGCGCTCGAAAAAATCCCACCAAACGTCACCGTTGGTTCAGTCTCCGCCTCGGCGGTTGACCGCTACTTAGCCCGCCCGAACTTCGGTTCTTTCCGCGTGCCGGTAACCTGGATCTTCGTGTATAACCCCGCGCCCTCCTTGGCGAAGAACGGGTCCACCGGTTTCAGCGCCCAGCGTTTCCACCCCGTTTGCGTCTGTGAAAGCTTCGCCTGCAGCCGCAAGTCCCCATGAAAATCGATCTCTTCGTTGTCCAGGTTGTAGGTGCCGTTCAATTTCAGATCGGCGCCCGGAATGCCGAAGGAGAGATCCTGCAGCGTGATCGACTCGTTGGCCAGAGTGAATCGCCCGCTCATACCCGAAACCACTTCGTCTATCCCCTCGTTTTTCGGCTGCCCCTGCGCCTGCCGGCTCATCTTGTCGATTCGGTCCTGCATCTGCGAACGCAGGAACTTCGCATCCTTGATCACAAACTGCCCGTTCAAACGCAGCTTCTCAATCACTTTCCCGCTCAGCGGCGGCAGCAGAATTTTGCTCTTCATCTGCAGCAATCCGGACATGAATGGATCCTTGCCCTTCATCGCCAGTAGCAACATATCCTCCAGCCGTCCCGCCGGCATGTTAACGTCCAGCGCGATTGTCCTCCGCTGGTCGCCGTCATGTTTCACTACGCCGCCGCTGGTGACAAATGAGGTCGTCCCAAGCCGTCCATGCACCGGCTTCAGAATCGTGTTGCCATTCGTTCCGTCCACCTGCACTTCGAACGTCGTCTGCAGCGGCATTTTATTTCCAACGGACTTTAGATAGAAATCCGGTACCGTCGCCTCGCCCTTCGCCACAATGTCGTTCAGCTTTCCCTGAAAATGCCCGGTCGAGTTGAGAATGCCGCCGATCGCGTTGAACACCGCTAGATTCGCCCGTTCGAACTTATAGTCGCCATCGAGCGGCGTATCCCCCGGCTCGTCCGGCTCCCATGGCCCGAATTTGCCCGTTGCATTTATTTCTCCCGGGGGCTTGGCATTGCGCAGTTCCGCCTCATATCGCATTGGCGCCTTGATACCCGCGTCCATCAATCGAATTCGATGCAAATCGAACTCCAGTGGCTTTCGCGATTTGTCCTTGGGCGAAATAGTCAATTTGGCGTTCGTGATGACTATTTCGCCGATCCGCACATCCGGCGACTCGCCGCCTCCGCCCTTTTCCCCGCCCCCGCTCTTCGGCCGCTCGCCCTTCGGCGGCACAACGATCTCCACTCCGTCCAAATACACCGCGGTTACGCCCTTATGCGGTTCAAACAACAATCCCAGATCCACCTCAAACCGCATCGTCTGCAGCTTCAACAACATGTTCTCGTTCTTCTTCAACAGAATGCCGCGCCCCGTAACGCTGGCCAAAACCCCGCGTCCTTTCGACACGTACAATTTCACCGGCGACAGTGCCGGAATATGAATCCGCAGATCCGCGATTTCCACTTCGGCGCGGAACCGGTCCCGCAAATATGCCACCGCTTGATCCCGGATGTACGGTTCGATTTTGGCCGCGTGCTGCTTGGCCAAGTAGAGAAGCGTCAATACTCCAACTGCGGGGATGCCGACAAGCGCCCCGGCGAGCCACCACTTAGTTCTGCGTTGCATGTTCTTTCTGTTGAGTGTATGACGGTTTTTGGCCGCTCTCGTTACATCGTTGGCCTAAGTTGCCCTTCCCCGCCGAATCCCCTATACTTAGGTTTTGGACGCAGTGCGTCCCCGGCTAGGTTTGTCCCTAGCGCCTTAGAACAGGAAAGAGTAATGCCGAAGCGTACATTTCAGCCGAATAACCGTCACCGCGCCAAGACCCACGGATTCCGTGCGCGCATGCAGACGAAGAATGGCCGCGCCGTTCTGGCGCGTCGCCGGGCTCGGGGCCGTTGGAAGTTGTCGGTCAGTGACGAACGCGCCGTCCGTGCCTCCCACGCCAACGAATAACGGCGACTACCGGTTTACCAAGAACAGCCGGCTGCTGAAGTCCGTGGATTTTCGTAAGGTCTACGATAACGGCAGCCGTTTTTCATGTCCCTACTTTGTGGCCTTTCTGTTTCGGCACTCTTCTGGATCCGCGGCGGATGTCCCCCGCGCGAACGGCCCGCGCATCGGCTTCACGATTCCGCGCGCCGTCGGGAAAGCGGTGATTCGAAACCGAATTCGCCGCCGTATCCGCGAACAACTCCGGGTTCGGCTGCGGCACATCGATCCTTCGTTGGATATTGTTTTGAATCCTCGCCGGGCCGCGGCGGATGCCCCCATCGCCGAGTTGACGCGCCAACTGGAAAGGCTGATTGAGCGATGCCGCGCCTGATCGTTCTCAGCCTGTTGCGCTTTTACAAAGCCGCGATTTCGCCGTGGCTACCCTCGGCCTGCCGTTTCCGGCCGACTTGTTCGGATTACATGATGGACGCCGTCTCGCGATACGGCGCCGTTCGCGGCGTGTGGCTCGGCCTCAAACGGCTTTGCCGCTGCCATCCTTTTCACCAGGGCGGCTACGACCCTGTCCATTGACTTTGCGACCATAAGAGTTTCCACCCATGGCTGAAGGCAAAAAAGATTTATCGATGGAGCAGCGCTTGCTGCTCGCGTTCGTCCTGATGGGCGGCGTCATTTTCCTGTCGCAGTACCTGCTACCCAAGACGCCGCCACCGGTCGTTCAACAGAAGAAGGCGGAGGAGCCTGCCAAAAAGCAAGATGCCCCCGTCAATACGGCCACTCCACCCCCTACCGGCAAAACGGAATCCGCCGCCGTCCAGGTCGGCCGGCAGTCCGAATTTCCGGTCTTTGAGAACGATTTGTACAAGGTGAAGTTCTCAAATAAAGGAGCCGTGGTAATCGAGTGGTACTTGAAACATTTCAAGGACGCCGACGGTAAGCTCCTCAACCTGGTCAACGACGAGAACGCCACCCAGCTCGGCTCTCGCCCATTCGCCTATCAGTTCAGGGACGAGAAGCCGCCATCGGACTTGAACGAAAAGCTCTTCGCCGTCTCCCGTAGCGCCGATGGCGTCACGTTCGATTACAGCGACGGCGCCACCGTCGCTCGCAAGTCTTTCCGCTTCACGCCCTCCCGGTATCTGGTCGAAGTCGATAGCGCCGTCTCCGCGAAGAGCGTTGCCTTAACCCACTCGCTCGTCTGGCGCGGCGGCTTCGGTGACCACTCGGTTCCCAAAGCCTACGCCGCGCAGTTTTCCGTCTATCTCCCGCCCACCGATTCCTCGCCCACGACGCTTGAAAACTCCAAAGCCAGTGACGGGCCGATTGCGAACGCCGGCAGCTATGTCTTTGCCGGCCTGCAGGATCAATATTTCGCCGCCGTCGCGCTGCCTAAGCCAGGCCAGACGATTGAAATTACAACCCTGTCCGACTCCCTCCCTTATCCTCCAAAATCGTCCGACCGCCTGCCCTTCGTCGGCGCCGCGCTCAGTATCGCCGGCCGCAATCAGTTCACTATGTTTGTCGGTCCCAAGGATCTCGACCTTCTCAGCGAAACCGACAAACGCCTTGTTTCGCTGGTCGATTGGGGTTGGTTTGGCTGGATTGGCCGCCCGCTGTTTGCCGCGCTCCAATGGCTGGATAGCCAGATTGTGCACAACTGGGGCTGGTCCATCATCATCCTCACCGTCGTCATCAACATGGCTCTCATCCCGCTGAAACTCTCCAGCATGAAATCCATGAAAAAGATGCAGACTCTGCAGCCGGAAATCCAGCGCATCAACGACAAGTTCAAAGGCGTCGGTTTCAACGATCCCAAGAAGCAGGAACAGAATAAGGAGGTGATGGAACTCTATAACAAGCACGGCGTGAATCCCGCCGGCGGCTGTGTCCCCATGTTGCTGCAGTTCCCTTTTTTTATTGGGTTTTACAAGGTGCTGAATGTCGCCACGGAACTTCGCGGCACGTCCTGGTTTTGGGTGAAGGATCTCAGCCAGCCGGAGACCATTCCCATTCGTATACTGCCGTTACTCATGATCGGCAGCCAGTTTTATCTGCAAAAAATGACCCCCACCAGCGGCATGGACCCCACCCAAGCGCGCATGATGCTGCTGATGCCATTAATGATGGGCTTCCTGTTCTATAACGCCTCGAGTGGTCTGGTGTTATACTGGCTTACCGGAAACTTGGTTGGCATTGGGCAGCAGTTACTGTTTAATAAACTGATGCCCGCCTCGGTCACCCCATCACCGCAACCGGCGCCCAAGAAAAAAGGAAAATGACAGGAGTTTGGTTTTGAGCGCAAAGGCCGGTCGCGGCCCCCAGACATTCACGGCCCCAGCCGCGACCGAGTCCGTTTTGCGCGGGTTAGCGGAGCCAACGGCATGAGCGGCTCGCAAAAATACACCGTCGAAGACCATGGGCCGCGCATTCGCCAGTTTTTGGAGCCGGTTCTGGCCGGCGCCCATCTCGAACTGAGGTTTGAGGTCGTGCCCGGCCGCACCGTGCATCCGGAAATCGAAGACCCGCAACTCATGGTGCTTTTCGGCGGCCAGGATGTCGATCTTCTGCTCGCCAACAAGGCCGAATTAATGCTCTCGCTTGAGCACCTGACGCTCGAAATTCTCGACGTTCCCTCCGACGAGCACGCGCTCATCTGCTTCGATGCCAATGACTATCGCGTCATGCGAATCGAAGAGTTGCGATTGACGGCGCAGACCGCCGCCGAGCGTGTCATCAAAACCGGCGATCACTTCCAGTTCAATCCGATGACCAGCCGCGAGCGGCGCATCATCCACCTCGCACTGCGCGGCGAGACTCGGGTGAAGAGCGAAAGTTTTGGCGCCGGGCCTGTGCGCCAAGTCGTGATCTATCGCGCCGACTTGCCCGCGCCGGTCAACATAGTTCTCAAGCCCGCGCCCCGGCCGCGCCGCGATGACGACCCGCGCGAAATTGATCGCGGCGGGGATCGAAGCTTCCGCGGTGGACGGGATCGCGGCGGACCCGGTGGTTCCGGCCCTCGCCGTGGTCCGCGCCCCCGGAATACGTAGCGGTACACTACCGTGGAAACCATCGTCGCCATCGCCACGCCGCCGGGGCGCGGAGGCATCGGCATCGTGCGTATCTCGGGCGACGACGCGCGTCGAGTGGCCGCCGCCCTGCTGCGCTTTCCCGAAGGAACCGAATGGACCGCCCGCCACGCCACGCTGGCGGAATTGATCGATGACCACGGCGCCATCGTCGACCAAGTCGTCGTCACCTGGTTCGCCGCCCCTCGCAGCTACACCGCGGAGGATGTCGTGGAAATCGGCTGTCACGGCGCGCCGGTCGTTTTGCGCTTCTGCGTGGAGCGGGCCTGCCGCCACGGCGCTCGCCTCGCGGAACCTGGCGAGTTCACCCTCCGTGCATTCGTCCATGGCCGCATTGATCTGCCGCAAGCCGAAGCCGTGCGCGACCTTATTGACGCCACAACGCTTTATCAGGCCCGTGTCGCCGCCCGCCAGGCGGATGGCTCCGTCGCCCGCCGTCTCTCGCCGCTCAAATCGCAACTGCTCGAACTCATCGCTCTCCTCGAAGCCGGTATCGATTTCGCCGAGGACGACATCTCGGTCGCGCCCCCAGCGGAGATCCTGCGCCGCCTCGATCCGCTCGCCGCCGCCGTCGAAGGATTAGTCCAAAGTTTCTCCTATGGCCGCCTGGTGCATGATGGCGTTTCGCTGGCCATCGTCGGGCGGCCTAATGTCGGCAAGAGCTCGCTCTTCAACCGTCTGTTGGAGCGGGATCGGGCCATCGTGACGGACATCCCCGGCACCACCCGGGACCTGGTGAGTGAGACCGTGGAGCTAGGCGGTGTCCCCATCCGCTTTGTCGATACCGCCGGTATCCGCGCCGGCGGTGAACTGGTCGAGTCGCTTGGAATCGAGCGTTCGCTGCAAGCGATGGCCGATGCCGATCTAACGCTCGTTATCCTCGACGCGTCTATGCCGCTGACTGCTGGCGACACGGAAATCCTCACGCGAGCCGCCGCCCAGGGCCGGCACATCGCCGTAACCAACAAGTCCGACCTTCCCCCGGTCGCCATAAGTCCGAAGGAAGCCATCTCCGTCTCTGCCGCCACCGGCGCCGGCCTTGACGATCTCCGCCAAGCCGTTCTAAAAGCCATCGGCCACGCCGCTCAAGCGGAACACGAATTCGCTTTCATCACTTCGCTGCGCCAGGAACAACTATTGGCCGAATGCGCTGGCGCCCTTCGCGCCGCCCGCCTGGCCGTCGAGGAACACATCCCGCATGAAATGCTGCTGATCGATCTTTATGGGGCGCTATACCCGTTGGATGCCATCACCGGCAAAACCACCGCGGATGACATCCTGAACCGGATATTTTCGACGTTCTGTATCGGTAAGTAGCCCCTATTCGCTAACCAGCGTCGCCCGCAACGAGATCGGTACCGCCGCCAGCGCTTTCGAGACCGGGCAATTCGCCTTCGCGTCGGCCGCGATGGCCTGGAACTGCGCGTCTTCAACACCCGGTATCACCGCTTCCGTCACCAAGTCGATTCCCGTGATCGAAAAACCGCCGCCCGGCGACGGTTCCAACTTAACCGCGGCCGTGGAATGTACCCGCTGCGGAGCCAACCCCGCCAACGTCAACGCCAACGAAAATGCCATGGAAAAGCAGCCCGCGTGGGCGGCTGCGATCAATTCTTCCGGGTTCGTTCCCGTGCCGCTTTCAAAGCGGGATTGGAACGAGTAGGGCCCCGTGTAGGCGCCGCTGCCTAACGTGATGCTCCCCGAGCCGCTCTTTAAATCGCCGAGCCATTCGGCATTTGACTTACGCACAATCATGGTTAAATCTCCTCTGACCTTCGATGAGACTTGCCCGCGCACCGTTGCAAGTTTCTCATCATTTGCCCCCCGCGTAACCAGCGGTACAATCGGCACGTGAGCAATTCCGACCGTAAGATCCACCCCTCCACCGCCGTCCTGACCGCCGGCTTCGACCCCGCCCTCTCCGTCGGCTCCGCCCGCCCCGCCGTCTTCCGCTCCAGCACCTACGTCTTCCCCTCGCCGGAAGCGGCCGAACGCGCCTTCGCCATCCTCGGCGGCCGCGCTAAACCCGAACCCGGCGAAACCGCCGATCTCATCTACTCCCGTTTCAACCACCCCAACGCCGAAATCGTCGAAGCTCACCTCCTGCCGCTCGAAAACAGCGCGCAATCGGCCACGGTCTTTAATTCCGGCATGGCCGCCATCATGACCGCCATCATGGCCCACACCAAGCCCGGCGACGCCATTGTCTACACCGTGCCCATCTACGGCGGCACCCAGTCGCTCATCCAGAATTTCCTCGAACCCTGGGGCGTCCACGGGATCCCCGTCCCCGGCGGCGATAGCGCCGCGCTCGACAGCGCCATCCAGCACACCCCTCACTGCCGCATCGTCCTCATCGAATCCCCGGCCAACCCCACCCTTACCATGACCGACATCGCCCGCGCCGTCGATTCCGCCTCCCGTCGCGAACCCCGCCCGCTCGTCCTGGTTGACAACACGTTTCTCGGGCCCGCCTTCCAGCACCCGCTCGACCTCGGCGCCGATCTCGCCCTCTATAGCGCCACCAAGTACCTCGGCGGTTTTTCCGACATTCTCGCCGGCGTCGCCGTCTCCAAGGATCCCGAAATCATGCGCCCCATCCGCGCCCGCCGCAGCCTGTTCGGCAACATCCTCGCCCCCGATGAATGCTGGATTCTCGACTCCCGCCTGCCCACCGTGCATCTGCGCATGAACCGCCAGTCGAAGAACGCCCAACGGATCGCCGAACATCTCGCCGCGCACCCCGCCGTGAATAAACTCTACTACCCCACTCTGTTCACCGACCCCGAACAAATCCGCATCCGCGAAGCGCAGTGCGACTATCCCGGCGCCATCTTCTCGGTGGATCTAAAAGGGGGCAAATCCGCCGCGTTCGAATTCCTCCGCCATCTTCAGGTGGCCCGCAATGCCGTCAGCCTCGGTGGCGTCGAAACGCTGGTCTGCCACCCCCGTTCCACCACCCATTCCGCCGTCAGCCAACAGGAATTGCAGCTCTCCGGCGTCGTCGACGGCCTGGTCCGCGTCAGCGTCGGCATAGAAGATTGGCGCGACGTCCTCGCGGACTTTGAAAATGCTCTGAATCGGGCGGCTCAGCTTACGTCCGCGTAGTCCACCTCCTGCCCGCTCCAATTAACAATTGTGGTAGAATTAGCAATTGTGGTGGAATTAGATTCGCACTGGAGTATTAGACTTACCCAGTCCTCGCCATACTATCTTTAGGCCCGTATTATCTTCGGCGGACGAGGGAAACGAACCAAGGAACAAACCAACGTCGAACGAGGAATGAACCAACGGAAACGTTGTAAATAAACGACTTAGCCGTCTTGCCTGCACGGAGAAAACTTGACCGCCCTAAATCCAGAAAAATACGGCCAAGTGATTGATTCCCCGCCGGAATACAAGCGCTCCAAACAGGCCCTCGAACGCCTCCTCTTCCCGGAGCGCAAACTATCGCCCGAGGAAGACGCGATGGCCAAGCTCCTGCTTCACCTCGTCGATCTTTACGAGCACCGGACCACAACGCCTCCCGCCTCCTCGCCCCGTCAGGTCCTTCGTCACTTAATGGACCAGCGCCATTTAAAACAAGCGGACCTCGCGCCGGTCCTCGGCACCGTGTCCGTCGTTTCCGAAGTGCTCAATGGCAAACGCCAGATCAACGCCAAACAAGCCCGAAAACTCGCCGACTACTTCAATGTCTCCACCGACGTGTTCGTCTAAACGGCTCATATCTCCGCCTTGAAATAATTCCTCGCCCTCACCGGCGCGCCATGCATCCGCCGCAGAAGGGCGATCTGCCCGGTGTGCGTAAATGCATCGGCAATCGGCCCCTGAAACAGCCGTTTTTCCTCGCAAACCAAGGGTCCCGCCGCCAGTCGCGAGTCAAGTTCCCTCGCCGCGGCAAAGAATCGCGCGACCTCCGATTCCCAAGCCAACGGCACCGAATCGTGCCACTTGTGCACTCCGTCCGCCAAGCCCAGCGCCCAGTCCATCAGGTCTCCCATATGCGCCAGAATTTCCGCGGGCGTCCGAACACTCTCCGCCGCCCTGTAAGAACCAAAATCGGTCGAAGCCCCATCCAAAGCGGTCCGTAGCCGGTACGACAAAGTTGCCAAACAATGCCGCAGCATAAGCGCTACTTCAACGTGCTCACTTCGCCCGATAGCCGCGACGCCAGCGGGCTCGTCTGTCCGGCGTACTTATTACCTGGTTTCTTGCGATAGGGCATAGAGGACGGCGTGCTCAATGGCTCAAACGTAAATGAACAAATCCGCATGCCCGGATACAGCGCCACCGGCACACGTCCCAGATTCGACAGTTCCAGCGTCGCCTTTCCGGTCCAGCCCGGATCGAACAGCCCCGCCGTACCGTGGACGATAATGCCAATCCGCCCCAGACTTGACCGCCCTTCCAGCCGCCCCAGAACATCGTCGGCCAAATCCAGCGATTCCATTGTGATCGCCAGCACAAAGTCCCGTGGCTGAAGAATGAACGGCTCTCCCTCTTCCACGATAATCGTCCGCATCATGTCCTGAATCGCGGACTTGTCGCGAGGATCTATGAACGGAAAGCGGCTGTGCTCAAAAACGCTGAATTCATTTCCCAAGCGGAAATCAATCGAGCAGCTTCCAAAGTGGCCCTCCGGGAGTGGCGGATCGATTAATATCTTCCCCTCGGCGATATAACGCCGGATGTCTACGTCGGAAAGGACCATTTGCCTTCTATCTCAAAGTAAGGGGAGGTTGGTGGACGGCATGGGATTCGAACCCACGACCCCCACGTTGCGAACGTGGTGCTCTCCCAACTGAGCTAGCCGCCCACTGACTAAGTCCCAGTATAGCATCCATACCCGCTAAAATGGAGGCTGACAGCCGGAACCGATGCAGGAGCCTCCATTGCAAACCACCCTTGAAAAAATGCGCGCGGATTGGGACGCCCGGGCCCGCGAAAACGCGCGGTATTACGTCAACACCGCCAACGAGGAGTGGACCGACGAAGCCTTTTTCGCCTCCGGCGAGCGCACCGTCGCCGAGGAAATCCGCACCGACATGACCAACATCTGCCAGGGCCGCGATCCTAAACGGATGAAAGTCCTCGAAATCGGCTGCGGAGCCGGTCGCGTTACCCGCGCCCTCGCTAATCTGTTCGGGGAAGTCCATGCCGTCGACGTTTCCGGCGAAATGGTCGCCCGCGCCACCCGCGCCCTTGAAAACCACCCCCACGCGAACGCTTATCAAAACAACGGCATGGACCTCTCCATTGTCCCCGGCGAGAACTTCGATTTCGCCTTCTCAACCATCGTTTTTCAGCACATCCCCAGCCGCGAAGTCATTGAGAACTACGTGCGTGAAGTCGCCCGCCTTCTCCGCCCGGGCGCTCTCTTCAAATTCCAGGTCCAGGGCGACACATCCATCAAAACCACCGACGATGACACCTGGCTCGGCGTTCCGTTTTCCGACGACGCCGCCGTCGCCATGGCGGAGCGTTGCGGCTTCGAACCGCGCTACCGCCATGGCGCCGGAGAACAGTATTTCTGGCTCTGGTTCTTTAAGAAGTAGCTCGTCGCGCGGCCCAATAGTTGCGCATCCGGGCCGACACTTCCTCCCGCTCCTCCGGACCCATCGACTTGCGGCCCCGCTTCCGCTTAACGAAGCTCGCCCCGTTCGTCCGCAGGTACTGTTCCAGCGACGCGATCAACCCGTCAATTCGCTCTTTTTCTTCGTAGAGTTCACGAATGGCTTTTTGCAAGTCCATGGAAGGAGCCCCGGTAAACAAACCGGTGCCTCCCGCT
>JBJXFL010000152.1:0-11054 GCA_046155405.1 Bryobacteraceae bacterium
TCCGGTGCGCCAGGCGACCCCGATTCTCCATGACCAGGCTCCTCGCCAGCGCCAGATCACCCAAAGCTGCCACCAGAAAAATATCCGCTTTGGCGCCGCGCTCCAGCAGAATCGCATGACGCCCGGCGATTCCCCGATACGCCACCGTGCCGGCGTCGAATTGTGATCTTCGTCGCGGGCGTCGATCCGGGCGCCGTGATCCAGGAGCAGCGCCGCCACCGCCGCCGTCCCCGCACAATGCAGGGGCGTCCGCCCATCCATCCCCCTCGCATCGATCAGCGAAGCGTCCATTGCCAACATCTCCGCCAGCTTGTCTACTAGCCCTGCCTGGGCAGCTTCACGCACCGGCTGGTCCGAATTTTGCCGCACCACACCAGTGTAGACGGGAGACCTGAGAGAGTGCTACACAGCCGCGGATCTTGAGAACATGGATGTCGAGAACATAAAGTGGAGCGACGATGAGAACGGAACTGCTTCGATTCAACGGCGCTGCCGAGCGAGATCCCGCCATCGACGCGTGGATGAACGAACATGGCGGCGAATTGGGAGCCATCGCGCATCGATGGTTTGAGGTGATGCGAAGTTGCGGGGACGAAGTCCGGGAACTCGTGCACGACGGCTGTCCGGTTGCGTGTCTGGGGGATGCGCCCTTCGGCTACGTCAATGTGTTCACCTCGCATGTAAACGTTGGGTTCTTTCACGGGGCGGCGCTGCCGGATCCGGGACGATTGTTGCAAGGCGCGGGCAAGTTCATGCGCCATGTGAAGCTGAAACCCGGAACGGCCACGGACGCGGCGGCCCTGGGCAGGCTCATCAATGAGGCGTATACGGATATAAAGGCGCGCGTTGCCTTCAGCGGGAATTTGCCCCACTCACCGTGATTTTCCGAAGCGGAAACGTGAGAATTGTGGTAGTATTAAATTATCGCTGGAGTATTAGATTTACCCAGTCAACGCCACAAGACCTTTAGGCCCGTATTATCCCCGCCGAAGCCTGAAACAAACCAAGAACAAACCAACGTAAAGTTGGGAACGAACCAACGCAGACGCTGCAAATAAACGGCTTAGGCGTTTCCTCCCCACCATCGCGGCGCAACTGCATTTCGCCTCATCCTCCCAACCGGTTCAGCCCATCCAACGCCGCAATTTTATAACATTCCGCCAGCGTCGGATAATTGAAAACCGTATTCACAAAGTAGTCGATGGAGCCATTAAAACTCAGCACCGCCTGCCCAATATGTACGAGTTCGCTCGCCCCTTCGCCGATAATGTGAACGCCCATCAACTGCTTCGTTTCCTGGTGGAAGATCAGCTTTAGCAGCCCCGTGTTGTCCCCGATAATCTGCCCCCGAGCAATCTCACGGTAACGCGCCTTGCCAACCTCATAAGGGATATTGGCCAGCGTCAACTCTTCTTCGCTGCGCCCCACCATGGAGATCTCCGGAATCGTGTAGATCCCAAACGGCAGTAGCGATGGAACGCTCGACGCCTCAAGTCCAAACGCATGGCAGGCGGCCAGCCGCCCCTGTTCCATGGATGTGGACGCGAGGCTCGGAAACCCAATCACGTCGCCAACCGCATACACGTTCGGCACTTCCGTCTGAAAATGAGTGTTCACCTTAATGCGGCCGCGGTCGTCCGGAGTAATTCCCGCGTTCTCCAAGCCCAAACGGAACGTGTTGCCCGTGCGGCCGATCGAATACAACACTTTCTCGGTAATCACCTGCTTGCCGCTCTGCAGGTGAATCTTTACCCGCTTGCCGTTATCGTCCTGAATTATGTCGATCGACGAAACCTCTTCGCCCAGCCGCAGCGTCACGCGGTTTTCCCGCATCTGATAGGCCAGTGAATCGGCGATCTCGTCGTCGACAAAGTCCAACAATACCGGTCGCTTGTCGATGAGCGTAATCCGCACGCCCAGGGCGGCGAATATCGTCGTGTACTCCGCGCCGATCACGCCCGCTCCAACCACCGTCAGCGTCTTCGGCAACTTCGCCAAATCCAGAATTTCGTCGCTGGTGAAAATCGTCTCCCCGTCGAACGGAATCTTCTCGCCCTTAGTGGCGGTCGTTCCCACGGCGATAATGATCTTTTCCGCCGTCAATTCTTGCGAACCGTGGTTATCGACCGATGCCACCCGCACCGTATTCGGACCGGCGAAGCTCCCCCAGCCTTCAATCAGTTCGATGTCGTTGCGCATCACCTGGTGCCGCGTCACGTCCTGCTCGTGCTTAATCACCAGATTCGTGCGGAACAGCAAGTCCTGCATCGTAATGTGCTGCTTCACTGCATACGATGACCCGTAAAAGCTCCGTTCCCGATACCCGGAAAGGTGCATCACCGCTTCCCGCAGCGTCTTGCTGGGAATCGTGCCGGTATTGATGCAGACGCCGCCCATCACCGCTTTTTTCTCTATGATCGCGACCCGCTTTTCCAGCTTCGCCGCCTGTATCGCCGCCCTCTGCCCTCCGGGTCCGGATCCGATCACGATCAGGTCATAGTCGTACTGTGGCATCCGCTCGCGCTCCCCGTCGATCCTTCTGTTGGTACAAAGTTCTATTATGTATCCCCGCAAGGCCCCGCTTGCTGTATAGTTTTTAGCACCGGTCCTGATTTTATGACCCGCCGAAACATGATCGCCGCCGCCGCATCCACCACTATGAGCGCCGCTCCCAACTACCGCATCCTCGATCCCCACGTCCACGTTTACAAGCGCGACCCGCGCTTCCCGTACTGGAAGGGCAACCCTTCCCACCCGCAGGATGACAAATCGCCCGAGATGTTGATCGAGCTGATGAAGGCCAACAACGTCGCCAAGACCGTTATCATTCAGGTCCGCCACTACATGTTCGACAACTCCTTCCTCCTGCACACGCTCAAACAGTATCCCCAGTATTTCCAGGGCGTTTGCCGCGTCAATCCCGAAAATCCGGACGCGCCCGAACATCTGGCTGAATTGACCGAGGCCGGCTGCCGCGGCGTCCGTCTAAGTCCCGCCGCCAACGCGGCGGGCGACTGGATTAACGGCCCGCTCATGAAACCGCTCTTCAAGCGTTGCGATGAGTTGAAAGTGCCCCTGACGCTCCTCGCGCCCGTCTCGCGCATGCCCGAAATCGGCCGGCTCGTCGATCAATTCCCGGATCTCACCGTCGTTATCGACCACATGGCCGACACGCCGGTCAACAAGCCCGAAGAGCTCGAAAAACTAATCGCCCTCAAACGCCATCCGAAGCTGTTCGTGAAAGTGTCGCACACCTGGTCGCTGTCAAAAGAGGCGTACCCCTGGCACGACGCCCAGGCCCACGTCAAACGCCTCCATCAGGCTTTTGGGCCTCAGCGCCTGATGTGGGCCACCGATTGGCCGGTCAGCCTGCCTCACGCCACCTACCCCCAGACGCTCGCCGTCGTGCGTGATGAAATGAAGTTCCTGAATGATGACGACAAGATGTGGATGCTGTCGAAGTCCATCGAGCGTGTCTGGCCCTTCCCCTGAACTCAGCCGCTAGCCCGATGCCTGAATACCCCGACATCACCGTCTACATCGAAGCGATCGAACGCCACGCGCTCAATCACACGCTGGATCGGATAACCGTAAAAAACCCGTTCCTGATCCGCACCTTCCAACCGCCCCTGGAGGCCCTGCACCGCCAGACGCTGATCGGTCTCCGCCGCGTCGGCAAGCGCATCGCCTTCGGCTTCTCCAATGGTCACTGGCTGGTGCTTCACCTCATGATCGCCGGCCGCCTTCATTGGAACAGCCGCCGCCAGGCGCTGGCGGCCTTCCATTTCGACAACGGCACTCTCTCCCTTACCGAAGCCGGCTCTCGCCGCCAAGCCGCCGTTCATCTCTTCGCCGGCGAGGCGTCTATCGCCGCCATTGACCCCGGGGGCCTTGAAATCATGGACGCTTCATTAGCCCAGTTCGCCGAACGTTTCACCGCCGCCAACCACACTCTGAAACGCGCCCTCACCGATCCCCGCATCCTGAGCGGTATCGGCAACGCCTACAGCGACGAAATTCTCCACCACGCACGCCTCAGCCCCGTCACTCTAACCCAAAGACTGACACCGGAGGATCTTGCCCGCCTCTTCGCCTCCATTCACGACCGCCTCCAATACTTCACCGCCCTCCTCCGCCGGCAGACCGGCCTTGGATTCCCCGAGAAGGTCACCGCATTCCGCCCCGAAATGGCCGCTCATGGCAAGTTCAAACAGCCCTGCCCCCGCTGTGCTACGCCAATACAGCGTATCGTCCACGCCGCGAACGAAACCAACTACTGCCCCGCCTGCCAAACCGGCGGCAAACTTTTGGCCGATCGAGCCCTCTCCCGCCTCCTGGGAAAGGACTGGCCCAAGTCGTTGGAGGAAATGGAGCTGCGAAAACAGGCGTGAGCGGCGTCCATCCCGGTAAATTTTCGAAGCGGCGGTACCCTGTCAAGCCCGTCTTCAAATCGTCATATTTCGACGGCGAGCTACCCATAAGCGGCTTGTTTTGATGTCGATACCATGAAATCTCAACCCCAGTGCTAAAGGATTTGCGCCGCCGCGGGCACCTCCCGGAAACCGGATATTTCCTAAGGCCCCGACCTTAACTTCAATATTTCCAATCACCTACACCATGTTGTGGATTAATTGAGGAAAACCACAATTAGTAGTTGACCGGGTTCGAAGGACCGCTGTATCCTGTAGTTCGTTAGCGAGATACCGCAGTAGTCGGTACTGTGCTCCGGGTAGTCTCCCCGGGCCTCCTCAATAGCGGTTTCTGGATCTCTCCATCCTAATTAACATATGTTTAAGGTGGGCGGAGATTCATCGGCAATTCCGGTTTCTCAGTTTCAAATCCTCCCCCCTAGGTGAATGCAGATGGCGACGACGGCACAGCAAATGGCATTAAGTACTACGCCGGCAGCGCAACAATTGTTTCCGGACGTCCGGCCGCAGGTGCCGGAAGCCGCGATGCGCGTGAAAAAGCGCAATGGAGCTTTGGAACCCGTCGATGTTTCCAAGATCATCCGCGCCGTGCAGCTTTGCGCGGCGGGCCTTACCCAAGTGGACCCGATGCGGATCGCCGTCAAAACGATCGGCGGTCTTTATGATGGTTCCACCACCCGCGAGCTCGATCAGCTTAATATTCAAACGGCCGCCTCGCTCATCTCCGAGGAACCGGAATATTCGCGGCTGGCGGGTCGCCTCCTCTCTAATTTCGTGGAAAAGGAAGTGGCGGCGCAGAACATCTACTCCTTCTCCCAATCCATCGAAGCCGGCTACAACTTCGGGCTCATCGGCGACGAATGCTATGCCTTCGTCAAAGCCAATGCGAGGAAGCTCAACAGCGCCGTCGACGATCGCAACACCGACTTGTTTGAGTACTTCGGTATCCGCACGGTCTATGACCGGTACCTGCTGAAGAATCCGGAAACGCGCGACGTCATCGAAGCTCCCCAATATTTTTTCCTCCGCGTGGCTTGCGGGCTGAGCGTCAACGTTCAGGAGGCGATTGAGTTCTACAAACTGATTTCGGCGCATGACTATATGCCGAGCTCCCCGACCCTCTTTAACTCCGGCACCAAGCACCCGCAGATGTCTAGCTGCTATCTGCTCGATTCACCCGAGGACAATCTGGAAAGCATCTACGAGCGCTACAAAGATGTCGCGATGCTCTCTAAGTTCGCGGGCGGCATCGGACTGGCCTACCATCGCATTCGCGCTCGCGGCTCGCTTATCCGTGGAACGAATGGCCGGTCGAACGGCATTGTGCCATGGCTGAAAACGCTCGACAGCTCGGTGAGCGCGGTGAACCAGGGCGGCAAGCGGAAGGGCGCCGCGTGCGTGTATCTGGAGCCCTGGCATGCGGATATAGAAGAATTCCTCGAGCTTCGCGATAACACCGGAGAAGAGGCTCGCCGCACCTATAACCTGAACCTGGCTAATTGGATTCCCGATATATTCATGCGCCGTGTCGATGAAGATGGCACGTGGTCGCTGTTCGACCCGAAGGCGGTCCCGCACTTCACCGACCTCTATGGCGAAGACTTCGAGAAAGCCTATGTGGAGGCGGAGCGGAAAGGGCTGTTCGTGCGTCAGACGAAGGCGCGTGAACTCTATGCCCGCATGATGAAGACCCTGGCCGAGACCGGCAACGGCTGGATGACTTTCAAGGACGCCTGTAACTTGAAAAACAATCAAACCGGGCAGGAGAATAACGTCATCCACCTCTCGAACCTTTGCACGGAAATTACCGAGGTTACTAATCAATCGGAGACCGCCGTCTGCAATCTGGGTTCGGTGAATCTGGCCCGCTATGTCAATGGCGGCGAGTTCGATTTCGACAAGCTCGCCTACACCGTCCAACTGGCGGTTCGGTTCCTCGACAAAGTGATTGACATTAATTACTACCCGACTGCGGAAGCCGGCGTATCGAACCACAAATGGCGTCCGGTGGGACTGGGCATCATGGGGTTGCAAGACGTGTTCTTCCAGTTGCGCCTTCCGTTTGAATCCGACAAGGCGCGCCTGCTTTCCCGCCGGATTCAGGAAGAGATTTACTATTCGGCGATGGTCACGACCATCGAACTGGCCGAACAACTCGGACCGCATCAGGCCTTCCAAAAGACTCGTGCCGCGCAGGGGCAGTTCCAATTCGACCTATGGGGCGTCACTCCCGCCGAACCGGCGCGTTGGGACGCGCTGCGGCCCCGCATGATGAAGTCCGGCATGCGCAACTCGCTCATGATCGCCATCGCGCCGACGGCGACCATCGCCTCCATCGTCGGCTCCTATGAGTGCATTGAACCGCAGATCTCCAACCTATTCAAACGCGAAACGCTATCGGGCGACTTTATTCAGATCAACCGCTATCTGGTGACCGAACTGAAGCAGCTCGGCCTGTGGAGCGAAGACCTCCGCAACCGCGTCAAAATGGGCGAAGGCTCCATTCAAAACATCGATGAGATCCCGGACGAAATCAAACAGGTTTACCGGACGGTTTGGGAGATCCCGATGCGGTCGCTCGTGGATATGGGCGCCGAGCGGGCCGCCTTTATCGACCAGAGCCAATCGCTCAACCTGTTCATTGAAAACCCGACTATCGGCAAGGTTTCTTCCATGTACATGTACGCCTGGAAGAAGGGCCTGAAAACGACGTACTATCTACGCTCCCGCCCGGCCTCTAAGATTTCGAAGGCGACAGTTCCGGTACCCGCGGCGCCTGTGCCGGTCGCAATTGCCATCGCTTGTTCTCTGGAAAATCCGGATAGCTGCGAGGCCTGCCAGTAAAGAAGAAAGTTGTTCCAATGATTCTCGATCCCGGCTTCAATTTAACGCTTCGCCCGATGAAATATCCGGTCTACTACGAAATGTATAAGACCGCCATTAAGAACACGTGGACCGTGGAAGAAGTTGACTTTTCCACCGACGTGACCGATCTCCGCCAGAAGATGAACCCGGCGGAACAACACCTGATCAAGCGCCTCGTCGCTTTCTTCGCCACTGGCGATTCCATCGTCGGCAACAACCTTGTCCTGAACCTCTACAAGCACATCAATTCGCCCGAAGCGCGGATGTATCTCTCTCGCCAACTCTACGAGGAAGCCGTTCACGTCCAGTTCTACCTGACGCTCCTCGACACTTACATTCCCGATCCCAATGAGCGCGCGGCGGCGTTCTCCGCCGTCGAGAACATCGAGTCCATTAAGCACAAGGCGGACTTCTGCTTCAAATGGATCGATTCCATCAATGATATGGACAGCATCGAAACCGAAGCGGACATGAAGAATTTCCTTCTGAACCTGGTCTGCTTCGCTTGCTGCATTGAGGGGATGTTCTTCTTCGCCGCCTTCGCCTATGTCTATTTCCTGCGCAGCCGCGGATTGCTGCAGGGGCTGGCGACCGGCACCAACTGGGTATTTCGCGATGAGAGCGCGCACATCGATTTCGCGCTCGAAGTGATTGCCACGGTGCGCCGCGAGCGGCCGCATCTGTTTGACGCGGAGCTTGAATCCCGCGTTCGCGACATGATTCGCGACGCCGTCGATTGCGAGGCCAAGTTCGCCGAGGATACGCTCTCCGGCGGCGTCAGCGGCCTCTCCAGCGCCTCCATGCGGCAGTATCTGGAATACATCGCCGATCGCCGTTTGTCCGCCCTAGGCATTCAGCCGATGTACGGTTCCCGGAATCCATTCGACTTCATGGAACTGCAGGATGTTCAGGAGTTGACCAATTTCTTCGAGCGTCGCGTCAGCTCCTACCAGGTCGCGATCACCGGCGAAGTGAGTTTCGCGGAAGAGTTCTAAGTTATCGGATCGCCGCAATCGCCCTGGCCGCATCCACCGCCAGGGCGGCCGCATGTTTGGACTCGTTTGGAAGGCCATCCAGCAGCCCTTCAATTTGCGCGGCGGTGATGGCGGCTAGTTCCGGCGGCGTCTTGCCGATCGCCCATTCCGCCAGCGCGGCACCGGCGGCGATGGAAGCCGTACACCCCTTCGCCTGAAAGGCAGCATCGACGATTCGCCCCTCCTCCACCAGAACGCTGAGGCGAAGTATATCCCCGCAAATCGGGTTCATCGCCTCCACCTGCAACGCCGGCGAGGGCAGCACACCAACGCACTTTGGTTCGCGAAAGTAACTGAGAAGTGTCGTGCTGTACATGCGATAATCTCGTATTCGCGTCTGTATAGTGATTGTACTTCCATAGGAGGCCGCGCTTGAAACGGCATCAGCTTCGGGTGGTAGCCGGAGTCATTGAGCGGGCGGGGCTGATTCTGGTGGGTCAGCGCCGCGCCGGTGATCGCTTCCAATTCAAGTGGGAATTCCCGGGTGGTAAGGTGGAACCGGACGAGGACCCGAAGGTAGCGTTGGCGCGAGAGTTACGGGAAGAGTTGGGAATTCAGGCGGAGATCGGGGAGGAGTTGGCGCGCTATGAGCATCAGTATCCTGGCAGGACTACGATTCTGCTGATCTTCTTCCGCGTATGCGACTTTACCGGTGAACCGGCCAACCATGTGTTTGAGAACATCCAGTGGGAGGCGCGGCACCGGTTAACGGAGTATGATTTCCTGGATGGCGATGTGGATTTTGTGCGGCGGCTGGCGCGGGGTTCTCTATAAGACGGCCGCGGGAAAGTAGGAGCTATGTATGGACTGATTCCGTTGTTGTTTGCCTCGGCGCTATTCGCCGAAACCGGGTTTCTCGATAGGGCCGTGGAAGTGAACGGGGAAAAGCGTCTTTACCAGGTTTATGTGCCGCGGGAATATTCGCCGGAGCGTTCGTGGCCGGTGATTTTGTTCCTGCACGGGGCGGGGGAGTCGGGCGCGAATGGGATCACGCAGACGCTGATTGGCTTGCCAGCGGCCATTCGCCGCAATCCGGAGCGATTTCCGGCAATTGTTGTGATGCCGCAGTCGTCGCCGCAGCGCCAATGGATCGACCCGCTGGAACAGGATTCCGCGTTGGCGGCATTGGACGCGGCGTTGAAAGAGTTTCGTGTGGATGCCGACCGGGTCTATCTGACTGGCTTGTCGAAGGGTGGGTATGGGACGTGGCATCTGGCGGCGCGCGAAGCGGCGCGGTTCGCGGCGATCGCTCCGATCTGCGGCGGGATCGTGTTTTCGAAGCGGTTATTAGACCGCCTTGGGAAGGCGGAAGCGGACTTCCCATCGAACGCGGATGTGGCCAAGAAACTGGGGCCGTCGCTCCCTGTATGGGCGTTCCACGGCGGGGCGGACACCACCGTGCCGCCGGAGGCCTCACGGTCCGCGGTGGAAGCGTTGAAGATGATCGGCAGTGCGGTGAAATACACGGAGTACGAGGGCGTCGGGCACAACTCGTGGGATGAGGCGTACGGGGATCCGGAGTTTGCCGTTTGGTTATTTGGGCAGAAGCGGGTTACAGCGGCCAAAAGTCCTTGATTGGATGAGTTGCCGCTTTGTAAGCGCGTGCCCGGCGCGGATGCGCGGCAAGCGGGTTCGATGGCAGCGCCGGCTGCAGAATGCGCACAAGGGCTTATGCGTGATATGCCCCAATGTGTGATATGACCCAATTTAAGTACGCAGAATCTCGTAAATGATTTGATTCTAAAGCCGAAACGATTGGCCGGTTGTGTGCATACAATATGTTAGATGAAGTCGGTAGCCAAAATCGTGTTCGCAACACTGGTTGTGGCTGTTCTCTTTTTGAGTCCGATCGACGCTTGCGCCGATTCGATGAAGGGCTCGGGCAACCCTTCTCATCCCTGCTGCCCGGCCAATCCTACGTCCCTGCCGGATGATTGCGCCCGGCCGGGATGTATTTACCTGGACACTCACGTGGTTCCCGCCGCCATCGCGGTGAATGATGCCGGCCCGGTTTGCGAATCACCGGCCACCGCCATCTGGATGGCAAACCACCCCGTAGCCATCACCGCACGCGCTATCCCGCTGGCGCCGCTACCGCTGTACCAGCGGTTTGTCGTTTTCCATCAGTTCCTCATCTAGCCGGACATCTCCCGACTGGATGGCCCATTCCGTCTCGAGCCTTGTTTGAGACGGTTTCCGAACGCGCTCGGAACGTAAGGGACGGTGCGCAATGTGCGTGCGCGCGCCAATAGTGTTTCATCAGGAGATGTCTTATGAAAACCACAATGGTTTTGTTTGTCGCGACGATGTTTGCGTCCATGACTATGGCGACGGCCGGCGTGCCGTTAGCGGAAGAACAGTATCGGGCAAAATACGGGCGATATACCCCCGCCTACGAAGCCCGGCTCAAATCCGCTCCGGCGGCCAAGACGCCAATCGGAACGGAGAATGCCGTCCCGGATTGCTGCCGTTCCTTGCAGGCCCGTGACCAGCGTGCGAATGGCGTCGGGAATGCGATCCTCACGGAAGAGCGGAATCGGGTAAAGTACGGCCGATACTCACCGGCTAAAGAGGCGCAAGTAAAGGCCGCGCTAGTAGAACTAGTGCTTAGTTGCGTAAGTTGACAATAGTATTTCGGAGTTGGCTGCCCTTGACCTCGCGTTTGCGCCATCGAAACGGTTTGGCATGTTCATTGTGGTTGCGGATGAAGTGTTCGACGGCGTCC
>JBJXFL010000158.1:0-2518 GCA_046155405.1 Bryobacteraceae bacterium
CTGCCGAAAAGATGCTTGGCAAAGCGGAACTGATGATCATTCTCGCGAACGACGCTTGAACGGGGGGCTTCCCCCCATAGCACCTGCGGCTGCCACGGCTAGTTTACGACCTATGAGATTCACCAACTTCTTCCTCATCCTTCTTTTCACCGTAACCCTGCATGGCGGAGAACCCGCCCGCCGCGAGCCGACGGTGTCGCCGCTGGACCTAACCTCGCGCTTTGACCAGGGCCGAATGGAGCTACAGTCCCTGATAGGGGCGTACTTCTCCGTCAGTGGGAACGATACGCTGAATTTCTCCCTCTCCAGCTACCGGCTGGGCAGGATGCTCACCCAGGCCAGCGGGGAGGGACTCTGGCGCGGGAATACGGAAATGCTGGTGGAAGCGTTCTATGGCAACGTGTTCGAAGGAGGTGGCGACAATTTAGGCGGCGCGTCCCTGATCTTTCGCTACAACTTTATTCAGCCGCAGTCCCGTTGGATTCCCTATGTGCAGGCCGGCGCGGGGTTTTTTGTCAGTGATATCTGGAAGGACCGGACGCAGGCCCTCATTGGACAGGAATGGCAATATCAGCTCCAGGCCGGCGCGGGGGTGAGGTATCTTTTCGGTAAAAAGTGGGCTTTGGGGCTGGAGGCCGGCTACCGTTTCGTCTCGAATGTCGGCTCTGCGCCGCGGGATGAGGGCTTGAAGGCCGTGGGCGTGCAGATCGGACTGTTCCGCGCTTTCTGAAGTGCTGGGTGATTCCCCGGGCGACCGCAAAGCGACTGTGCTTGCAGACCATTCGCTCTCGAGCCAGATCCCCTCACTCCCCGACGCCAGTCCCCGTTCTGACCGTCCCCGGTGCGGGGGGCGCGAAAGCATACTGGAGCAGCAAACCACCAACCTATTTATCTCCCGGAGTATTGTACAAGACGCGGTTTACCTCAGCCGTAAGCGCCGGATCTAGTCCTAGTTCGAGAGCCTTCTTCAAGTTCGCCGCCGCTTGCGCTGAATGGAACAAGGGACTGATTTTTGGATGAAGGACTCAATAATCAGTCCCTGCTCCTACGCTTGGTGCGCCAACTGCGACGGGAGCGGTAGATGACGGTCTTGGTCTTGGGGTTCCAGTGGATTTTCTGGGGAGCAGGCACTGATTATTCGTTCCATTCGGGGCGGGAATCATCGTTTTGCGGTCGGCGGGGGCGGGTTGATGGCGGCCTTCTTCGAGTTCCTGGGTGAGCACATTCCCTCCATTCCCGCCGGTGTGCGTGCGGCTGTCTTGCGCAGGGGGCCGAATCGGTGGCGCTCGTTTTGGAATACCACCTCGATGAACCCGTTGCTCCCCAGCGCCGCGCCATCGGCAGAATGTGACACGCGGTGGCGCAGCAGTTCACCGCGGCTCTCGGCGACCCGGGGAAGTCTGTCGTCAGCGGCGGCAGGAAGGTCGAGCAGGGCGGAGCAAAGGCGGGAGGATTGGCACCGTAGGTGAGTTCGTAAGGCTGGAACTTGAGGGCGTCCACGTCCGTCAGCCGGGTGGTGGAACCCGTCTCATGGTGCCGCGATTTGGGGCTTCCCCCCTTTGGACTGCGCCAGCCATCTCGCGCTTTCTCCTCTGCGCGAATCCCCGCCACCGGGCCGAAAGCGGCAGAAGACTGCCGCGCTCCAAAGTTTGGCCGGCTCCAATCTCCGCCGGAATCCGGTCAACGCTCGAACTCCCGCCTGTCAGGAATTGACTCCATTTCCTCGAAACGGAATCGGGGGTGATTGCGCTTGCTGAAATCCTGCGGCCACGAGAGGACGAGGCTGGAGTTCGATTTTTCGTGAAAAACATCTCGGTGCCGGATGGCGGAAATGTGGCGCTATTACATCCGCGCGTTACGTGGCCGACGAAGACGTGCCGACAGATTGTCGGCACCACATTTCCCGCGCCGCGCGAGCCGTCATTCGGCGCGGAAACTTTTCCCGGAGACGGAAAAATGGGGCACTGCATGACACGCATATTGCCTTTTTCACGTCGTCACGTTCACGGTCCGCTGGCGCGATTGCCGGCGGGTCGCCGGACGCTGACGAAAACATCAACCCATCTGCTCCCATGCCCGATACGCTCACCGCTCCGTCCGCACCCGCCACGCCGGCCACGCCGCCTGCCGCCGAGCCCGCCAAGGCCGAACGCAAAACGCCCGGTTACTTCACCCAGGCGCAACTGGAAGACCTCGCCCTGGCCGAGGATGTCCTCGCCGCCGCGGAGAACACCGAACGTGCCGCTGCGCTTGCCGTCCGCCAGATCGATGCCGCCTACGTCGGGGGCCTCGCCACCGCCATCCAGCAGGCGCGCGCGAAAACGAGCGACACCGGCCAGTCCGGCGATGAAACCCTCAACGCCACCTTGAACGCCAGCGGCAGCGAGCGCACGCTGCTCATCGCGCTGCAAGGCATTCAATCCGCCGCCAAGCAAAAGAAGCGGATGCTCGAAGAAGACGAGGACGCGGCCACGACATTCTCGACGGATGGCTACCTCATCGGCCAGCGCCTAAACCC
>JBJXFL010000161.1:0-2918 GCA_046155405.1 Bryobacteraceae bacterium
CCTATCGGGTGACGCTGGTAAAGGCCGGTTACGGCGCCAAGGCTTCGACGGTGACGATCGGCGATGCCGCGCCGCCGGTGCAGTTCCGGCTGCTCTCCGACGGGCTGATCGGCTACATGTGGCCGAAGTGGGTGCGCGGAGGCGAAGTGGCCGAGTTCCGCATACATGCCGTCGAGCAGTATCAACTGACGCTTTGGCGGTATGGACGGACGAAGGAGTGTGTGGCGATGATCGGTTGGCTGGATGAGCATGGTCCTCAAGCCAATCGGCAAATCATTCCGGACGGTGACTTCACTCAGACCGGTGTGAAATGGAATAGCGACGGCTATCCTGCCCGGCCCACCATCGTGGCGCCGGCGCGAAGCGGACTTTACTATCTCCGAGCGCGCACTCCATCGGGCCGCGAGTTCTCCTTTCCCTGGGTGGTAGCGCCGGCGGCTCCGCGTGCGCGGATCGCGGTGCTGGCCTCGACCAACACGTGGAACGCATACAACAACTTTGGTGGGCGCAGTAACTACATCAACTCCGATCACTTGCCGGCCACTCCCGTGGTCAACGCCAGGCAGGACTTGGATCGCTATCAGAAGGCGCTGCCCTTTGGCACTTGGCGGCCAAAGGATGACGAGTACGCTCCGCTCTCGTTCGATCGGCCCGAACCAAACAACCACATGTTTGACGACCCGGAGGTGACCGATCCTGTTCAAGGGCGAGTTCAGTGCGGCCAAGCGCCCGGAGAGTGGCGGCTCTACGGATGGCTGGAGCGTGAAGGTTTCGAGTATGACCTTTACGGCGACGGTCATCTCCATAGTGGGCTGCTTCCGCTCGACGCCTACCAGGTGCTGATCATAGCCGTGCATCCGGAGTATTGGAGCCGCGAAATGTATCTCGCCGTCAAGAGTTGGGTGTTCGAGCGAGGCGGCCGGTTAATGTACCTCGGTGGGAACGGGCTGAATTGCGAAGTGGTCTTTGCCGCCGATGGATCGATGCGTTGCCTTTCCCACTTGCACAGCTTGCATGGCGAAATGGGCGGAAAATCAAGCGACGGTTCCATCGAGTACGACAGCCGCATGCATCGCACGTTGGAATCGGAAGCAAATCTGCTGGGAGTAGTTTGTACGGAAACCGGTATTATGACGGCGGCGCCCTATCGCGTGATTGACGCGGCGCACTGGATCTTTACCGGGACAGGCCTGAAGAATGGCGACAGCTTCGGGCGGGAAACTCTGCATGAGCGAATTCCAGGCGGCGCGTCAGGACACGAGACGGATAAGCGCAGCGCTTTCTCCCCGCCGAACACGCTACTGCTGGCCAAGGGCGAGAATCCGGACCAAGGCGGCTCCGAAATCGTGATCCACGAACGGGATCGCGGCGGCGCGGTGTTTTCGGTTGGCTCCATTACTTGGGTGCCGGCCTTGCTCGTGGATGCGGCTGTTTCAACGATTACCCGAAATGTTCTTCGGGAGTTCATTGAGCGGCCGGCAGGCTGATGTGCCTTCGGCCGACGTTCAATCTTGCTTCCTCCCCGGCAGTTCATACTGAAGCGTGTAGAAATGCTGCTTGCCCTCGCGCCGGATCTCGAGGGTCCCGGAGAGGTCTTCCAATTCACCGGTTCCCGAGCCGGGCGTAACTATGACCTTGATCTCCATCGAACCCGGCGACATCGTTCCGCTGTGCTGCATGATGAAGCTGCCTGACCGGCCATCCAGCGTGCCGGTGAAACGCTCCAACGCCACATAGCCTCCAGATGGATTTGAGCCGTCGCCAGACGCCATCATCTCACCGCGGCTGGTTCCCGCCAGTCCACCAGCAAAGGTCTTGTCGATCGACAATCGGACGAAATCCCCTTTCACCGCCGGTGCGGCTGGCGGCAGGATCTTCACTTCGAACGTACCGGTGACGGTCTTCATGATGCGGGCTTTCTCCTTCGTGCGGGGCGCCGTTGCCGCCGATTGCGCGAGCATGACAGCGCATCCCGCGGCAATTGCTAAAGTGAGTTTGTACATCGCTCGACTCCAGACTTCAGAATAACGCCTCGCCTCCCGGCCATGATAGGAAAAACGCGACAAGACACCAGACACCTGACCCACTTCGACGCCGGGGCCGGACCCGCTCGCGGTATCCTGCGGACGGACTTGGCGCCTGGTACTTTTAGCCATTCACGCAAGAGTCCCGCCGCCGAGTTGAACCCGTGGATCCTGCACTACTGGATGGTCCAATGGGACCTGGAGCAAGGTAGAGTGCAGACGGTGGAAACGCTGCCACATCCGAACGTGCAGTTGGTCTTCTCGAGCCAGGACGGCAGCGCACTAGTGCATGGCGTCCACACCGGCAAGTTCAGCCGCCAACTGCAGGGCCGCGCGCGAGTGTTTGGTGTGAAATTCCGCGCGGGAGGCTTTTTCCCGTTCCTCCAGGCGCCCGTATCGAGCCTCCGCGGCAAGACCATTCCGGCCACTCGGGTCTTTGGTGAGGATCTCGCCCCGCTGCATTCAATCTTGGCCAGCGAGTCATCTGAACAGGACAAGCTTGATCACGCCAATGAGTTTTTCTCGCGCCTGGCGCCCAAGACGGATGCGGACGCCGACTCTGCGGCGAAGCTCGTCGACTCAATTCTCAACGACCCGGGCATCCGCAGCGTCGCGGAGTTATCGTCGCGCTCGGGCCTCAGCATACGCTCGCTCCAAAGATTGTTTTATCAATATGTAGGCGTCAGTCCGAAATGGGTAATCCGGCGGTACCGGCTGCACGAACTCGTCGAACAGCTAAACTCGGGCAAAAGGCGCGATTGGGCCACCGTGGCGGCCGAGCTTGGTTACTTTGATCAGTCTCATTTGATTCGCGATTTTCGGCGCCTGACAGGTTGGTCCCCGGAAGAGTATCGGTTAACCTTAATTCAAGAAATGGAAAAAGCATGAGCGTGA
>JBJXFL010000168.1:0-3924 GCA_046155405.1 Bryobacteraceae bacterium
TGGCGCTGAAGAGAAACTGCAGTTCGCTTCGTACGGCGCCGGAGGTGAATACTGAGCCCAGTCCACGCATCCGAAAAGTCCCCGAGAGAGCCCAATCGCCGGATCCGGCCTGGGTGAGGAATACGACCGCGCCTGGAACCGCGGCGGTGGCGGTAGCGCCTTGCTGTCTGGCTTCGATGTCCGTGATCGACAGCGGGCTCAAGACGGTGATGCCTGGAGCGAAGGCCAAGTCTTTGACGCGCATTCGGGTCTCCGGCATGGGCGGGTTCGGCGGCGGCCGGACGGCGAAGGCGGCGCTCACCATGAGCCCGCCGCTGGCGATGGTCCAGAGCCTCGCCGCCGTGGAGGGCGATCCGCCGGTGGGATTCCAGGTCACGACATCGGGCGGGCCCAATCCGGGGTTCGTATCCACGCTGAGACGAGCCTGATTGGCGGCCCCAGAGTAGCTCAGGGTGAAAGCGTAATCCTCGTTGTCGGCAAAGTAGGGCGTGGCTTGGACGGTGGCAGAGAACGGGGAACCGCCGACGCCGAGCCCCAATTCCCAATCGCCGCTCGTCCGCAGACCGGCGCGGATAGTGGCGCCCAATGTAAACGACGCGCCGGCCAACTGACCCGTCAGCACGGCCAGGGAGATGGCCAGCGTCAATACAGAGCTACGCATGTTCGTTTCGCGGCAGAATACAACTGCTACACGGGAATATCGGACTGTCAGTGGGGATGAACGAGGCGGCGGAAGTGCGTAATTCACCTTACGGAGCAGGGGAGAAACTCTTAGGGGCGGTGAATCTGGAGTGCTGCTGTGCCTTCTGATCGTGCGGTCGGAGCGTTAAAGTTGCCAAATCTGTTTCCGTCGGTGGCACTTTAGTCTTCGGGCCCAAACCGGCGTCTCCGCTGTTGGCGAGCCGCTATATTCCACTTGTGGCCGAGCTGTGATTGTAGATACTACAGCCCTTCATGTACGTGCCGATGTCCCGCCGACGCCGCGCCGAATCACGGCTATCCTTGTCCGGTTTATCTAATCGGGCGGCTGTTCAGGAGGGTGATTACGTCAGAAATTGGCTTGCCCGCAACCTCGGAGCTGTTACTGCGAGCACGGGCGATGTCAGCCGGAAAAACTGGAACCATCTCTCCGCTGGAAAACCTCGCAACTCCCCCCTCGCTCAAGAGGAAGTGGTCAGGCTGGGCGGCTAATAGATCCGGCGAAGGCGGGGGAGCGCTCCTCAATCCGCCGCATGGCTTCCCGATCGAAGATGCGCTCACCACAATCGGGGCATTCATGAAATGCCAGGCGGGGGACCGTGTATGACTTGCCGCGAGTCTCGCCCGTCCAATCCCGCCGGATCGGCCGGACCGCGCCGCTACCACAATTGGGACAGTGAGTGATGGAGATCATGTCAAGGTTTCAATCAATAAGTCAATCGAAAACTACAGCACGGCGGTTACAACAAAAGGCGTGCATACCTGTCCGGGTATTATGGGCGGTGTGGAATGGAACGGCCCGGCCCATAATCCGTTGACGCGGATGTTGTACACACCGGTGGTTGACTGGTGCGGCACATTCACGGCGAGCCCGGACGAGGCCGTGGAGTTCGCACTGGGCGCCGTCTACCTGGGAGGCAGTTACCGGCCGGACGCCAAGAAACAGGGATGGATCTCCGCCGTCGACGCCATAACGGGAGAACCGCGCTGGCGATATCAGTCCCCTCAACCGGTGGTCGCGGCGGTAACTACGAGCGCCGGGGGCGTGGTCTTCGGAGGAGAATTGACCGGACACTTCCTGGTCTTGGATGCGAAGACCGGGAAGGTCCTGCATCGGTTCCAGACGGGCGGCCCTATGGCGGCGGAGTGATTTCCTATGAGTCGGACGGAAAGCAACACGTAGCCGGTATTCGTCTTTACGTTGCCTTAAGGACTTTACTTCCGCTGGTCTTTTCCGGGCGCGTCGTACGGGGCGCCCGTCCCGGATGAACCCATGAAAAACTTCTGTCCATCGGCAAGCGTGACGTCTCTTCCATTCGCGCGGTTTGAGCGATCCTTGGCTTGATACCCGTCGACAATAATCGGCTTTCCCGGTTGAATGGTATCCCGCTTCAATCCGCGACGCAGCAGGCTGTTCGGCGTCCCGCCCTCGACCATCCAGATCTCCTTCTTTCCGTCTTCCCGGGTGACTTCGAGATGGATCCAGGTGTGCGGATTAATCCATTCCACGCGCGTTACGGGGCCCTTCAACAGGACCGGACGGTTCGGGTCAAACTCGGCGCCGAATGCGTGGTGCGCGTAAACGCTCCGGAGCGGAACGAGCAGCAACCCAAGACCGCAAACAGCACCGGCGCCCAGGAACATCCGAGTCTTCCAGTTCATAGTTCTCTCCATTCTACTTGGCCGCTTTCTTCTTTTCCGCCTCGGCCTCCAGCAACCGCGCGCCGCGCAGAATGCCGGTGAACGAATAGTTCCCTTCGTGACAGGCGTACTCGAAAATTCGCTCCCCGGTGGCGGGCCAGAGAATTTCTCCACTCCATGGCTTGGTCCAAACCGTGGGATCTTCCACAGTAAACCCGTAGAGGAGCGACTTAGCGTCGATTCGGCGGAAACGCTCGATGACGTGAAGATTTCTGGTGGCGCCATTGAGGGCCGGCGTGTCGTTGAAATTCGTGGTGTCCACCACCAGCGTGTCTCCCTCCCAGCGGCCGATGGAATCCCCCAGCCACCGGCGGACGTCGGGTGGTTCATGCTGGCCATTGATCCGGATAACGCGCGCCGAGTGCACCATTTCATTCAGGATCATGACAGTGTCCTTCGTTTGCACGATCTGCTTCAAATTGTTGTAGAGCACCGGGAGCATGGGCGGACCGTCGCTAGAGCCAAACGACAGCAGACAGCGTTCGGCGGTAGGGCGCAGTTCCGGATCGTCGTAGGGGCCTGGCGAAATTCCTTCGGTAATCCAAAAGGCGTCGCCGCGATTGGGCCTCGAGTAAAGGGCCCGCGCCGCCGCCCGCTGCCGGGCCTGCTGTGTCAGTTCGGGCATGCGGCCGTTGGAAGGCTCGGTAATGATAGACGTTCGCCACTTCCCATCGATTTTGAACACGCCGGCGCCGCTGTCGATCCACACGGTGTTATAGCCGCCAACATTGCCGGCCGCGCCGGGCGACCCGTCTCCGCCCTCCGGCGGCGCTTTGCGATTCGGATCGCTCGCCCGGCTGGTCGAGGCCTTGAGCGCCGCGGCCTTTTGGGCGAGGGCCTGCGCCTCGGCGTCTGTGAGCGACAAGCGGTCGGCCAGTTCCGCCGGGCGCACCAGGGGCGTTAGTGTCGCGATGTCGTAGAAGCCGGACAGGTCAGGCCGGCCCTCGGAAGTCCGGGGAACTTCGGCTCCCCAGGAAACAGCAGCCGCCGCGAGAATCGCCGCCACTCGAATGTTCATAGTTACCTCTGCAATGGCTTACGCCGATGTTCACCGAACACTAACTCCTCAACGAACTCCACGCACCTGAAATCCATCAGACGGGCGTCCTTCTCCATCCGGCGGTACAGCGGGAGGGAGATTTTCCACGGCCGGGTGAAGACTCCCGGGTCCATGATGGTGGCTTCATATTGGATGTGATTCAGCGTCATGTAGGTGTAGCGCTCCACCACGCGCAGTTGGTTGCTGTGGTGTGTTCCAGAGCGGTCAAACCACGTCTGATCATTGAAGCCAGAGACCTCGACAACCATGGAGTCGCCCTCCCATCGGCCCACGGATTGGCCCATCCACGAATCGGTCTCGGGCGGGCCTGGGTCCTTGAAATAGACATCGCGCACGGCGCCGGCGTATTCATAAGCGAAAAAGAACTGGTTCTGATTTTGAACAATCTGGAAAGGGAAGGGCATGTAGGTGGCGCGCGGCAGACCTGGGAGATAACACTTGATCTCCGGATCGCGTTCCAACCA
>JBJXFL010000175.1:0-21036 GCA_046155405.1 Bryobacteraceae bacterium
GTCCCGCTCTTACTGATCGCAATCAAAATTGCCTTGTCTTCGGCCGAGCATTCAAATACAGGGGCGTGTCTGGGCATCTCCCAAACATTTTAATACATAAATGTAATATTGCAAGTAAGCACTAGAAAGGACCATACTGATGCTTGTGATTCGCGATGAACAAATGCGATTTCTCTCGATGCAATGGCGGGAACGGTTCGAAGACAAAATACTCGCCAGCCTGCTAATACTACTGTATTATTAAAAACAAAACTGATGTAGAATGTTTTTGTGGGACACAATTCCGCGCCAAACCCACAGGAAAAGCGCTTTGCGGCCTACACGGATGGCTTGGCGAAAGCCGCGGGGCACGCGGACCGTACGGTGCCGCTGAAATCCTACTGTGCCGGACTTCTATTGCCGGGGGAGCGCAAGAGTGTGGAACCAATGGTTGCGCGGTTGGCGCCGGACAATGTCCAGCGGACGCACCAGTCGCTGCATCATTTGGTGGCGGCATCGCCCTGGAGCGACGAAGCGGTGCTGGAAAGCGTGCGGGAGCATGTTTTAACGGCGATGGAGCGGAATGGACCGGTGGCGGCCTGGATCGTCGACGACACCGGGTTTTTGAAGAAAGGAACGCATTCGGCCGGGGTGGCGCGGCAGTACTGTGGGCAAGTGGGCAAGCAGGATAATTGCCGCGTGGCGGTGAGTTTGTCGGTGGCGACTCATCATGCCAGCCTGCCCATCGCGTGGCGTCTCTACTTGCCGGAGAGTTGGGCCACCGATCCGGAACGGCGTACGGCCACCGGGGTTCCCGAGGCGATCGGGTTTCAAACCAAGCCGGCCATTGCGCTCAGCCAGATTCGCCAAGCGGTGGAGCAAGGCGTATCCCCGGCACCCGTCTTGGCGGATGCCGGTTATGGCCATGAGACCCGGTTTCGGGAGGAGATCACCGCACTGGGGTTGCCGTATGCGGTCGGCGTTCAGGGGACCACGACGGTTTGGCCGCCCGGTGAAACGCCACGGCCGAAAAAGCGGCGGAGGGGAAGAGGGCGCCCGCCAACGCAGTTGCCGCAAGAGGCCGAGCGGCAGCCGGTAACCGTGAAGGAATTGGCGCTTGCCTTACCCGGCCAAGCCTGGAAAACCGTCGCTTGGAGGGCCGGAACCAAACGCAAGTTAAGTTCCCGCTTCGCCGCCGTCCGGGTCCGTCCCGCCCACCGGG
This sequence comes from Bryobacteraceae bacterium, assembly GCA_046155405.1. GTDB lineage: Bacteria > Acidobacteriota > Terriglobia > Bryobacterales > Bryobacteraceae. Next base: position 1,202 of record JBJXFL010000175.1, read on the forward strand.
ATGGAAACCGAACGGAACCTTATCCGGAAGAATGGCTGTTAATGGAATGGCCGCCGGAGGAAACCGAACCCGCCAAATACTGGCTGTCGACGCTGCCGGCCCACACCAAGCTGACGGCGCTGGTGAGAATCGTCAAACACCGTTGGATCATCAAGCGCGACTACGAGGAATTGAAGCGGGAACTGGGACTGGGACATTATGAAGGCCGCGGCTGGCGAGGATTTCACCACCACGCCACGCTCTGCATTGCCGCTTACGGGTTCCTGGTTATCGAGCGAACCCGTTTTTCCCCCTCCGCCCACGCCGGCCCGTTGGACCTACGCGCCGCGAAACTTCCTCCCCGCTTCCAACCCCGCGGCTCGCCGAACACGCGCCGAACGGCATAATCCACATTCGATCGCCACGATCCGCATCCAGATTGCCCGAGCCCTGCTGCAGAATCTGCCCTGCTGCCCAGTTTGCTGCGCGCGTCGTTTATGACACAGTAGTACTAGCCGTTGTTGGAGTTGTCGTACGTTTTCTATGGAGTTGTTGGACGTTGCCGTCATGCTCTTGTACTTACCCCCTTCCTCAGCTCGATCAAAGCAGGGTCCCTTCCCTCCAGCGCGTTTTGATGCACGCCTTTTCCAGTACTACGAATCCCTCGGACTTCCTCCCGGCTCCGTCTGCTTTGAGCCATCCGGCTTTATACCTACGGTCTTTGCCTAACTCGGCTGCCAGGTAGGGTCTCTCCTGTTCCGTACTGTTCTTTCCCAACGTGCCACCGCCTGCGACCCCGGAGAGGTCCAGCATCCGTTCCGTTCCAGGATGCTGTCTGTTGCCTTCGCCGTGACATGAGCGGCTCGGCCCTCCCAAACACCTTTCGGCTGATAATTTGACGAGGCTATTGCGTTCACTGATTGTTGCGGCCCGCTGGTTTGCTTCCCTCTCTTTCAAAGGCCTTCGACACTCCGCTTCGTACGGTCGGATCTCTCCTCCCGCCTGGAGTCTGCTACCGGGCGCTACGGCGCTTACCCGGACGGGACTTTCACCCGCGAGAACAATACGTCTTTCAGGACGCACCATGGAACGTATTCTATTCGGTCGCGCGCAGCGCATGGAGCGCCACCGCCGCGCGGGCCGTCCAGCCAAGCGTGCGAATCCAGTTAGTTTGAACCAGACGGGCGTGAGCCTCGGCGTTGAAACCGTCGCTCAACGCGTTATGCAGCGGAACTTGGAGGAACGCGGTCGAGGCCCAGACCACCGCCAGGAGGGCCGCGCCAAACACAGTCCATGGGTCGCGCCGGTTGAATAGCAGCAGCCCCGCGGCGACCGCCTCGACGAGCATCGCCGGGCCGACGACGAAAGTTACGAGTGATTGATGAGCGAGTTGATAGTCGCGGAAGCCCCCCTCGCCGACGCGTGCGAACAGCGGATAGTGGACGATCTGTACAAACCAGATGAGTCCGGCCATAAACCACGTGGCGGCGGCGTGGACGAGCGGCAGCGTGCCGGAATGCATTTACTTTGGGATGATAGCAACTGATGAAACGGCGTAATTTGATACTCACGGCGGCGTCGGCCGCGGCGGTCCGGGGCGCGAATGAAAGGGTGCGCGGCGCGATTATCGGCTCGGGTGGACGGGGCCGCCTGTTGACCGGCGAGTTCAAGGAAATTGGCGTGGAGATGGCGGCGGTGTGCGATGTCTACAAGCCGAATCTCGAAGCTGGGTTGAAGGTCGCATCGAGCGGCGCGAAGGCGTACTCGGACTATCGAAAGCTGTTGGAGGATAAATCGCTGGATGTGGTCGTCGTGGCGACGCCGGACCACTGGCACGCGCAGATGGTGATCGACGCGGTTCATGCCGAAAAAGACGTGTATGTCGAGAAGCCGATGGCGCACACGCCGGAGGAAGGGTATCGAATTATTGACGCTGTCCGCAAGACGAAGCGCGTGGTGCAGGTGGGTACGCAGCGCCGCAGCTTTCCGCTGTTTCAGGAGGCGAAGAAACTCATGACGGAGGGGAACATCGGCGACGTGCGGCTGGTGAATGGCTGGTGGTACAACCATCAGGCCGGCGTGCGGCAGGGCAAGTTTGAAGGCGAGATTGACTGGAAAGCCTGGCTGGGCGCAGCGCCCAAAAGGGACGCCGATCCGGCTCGGTTTTTCAATTGGTATTACTACTGGGATTATTCGGGCGGACTCATGATCGGCCAGGCGGCCCACATTGTGGATTCGATTCACTGGCTCATGACCTCGGGCATTCCGTCGGCGGTGGTGGTGGGCGGCGGACGGCCCAATCTGGCGGGTGTGGAGGTGCCCGAGACGACCACGATGTGCCTGGAGTATCCGGAGAATTATTTGGCCACTTTCACGGTGGGCTACAAGGCCATGCGCTATTCGGGGACATTGGACCAGTTGGTGCAGTACAACGGGTCGAAGGCGCGATTCGATGTGGGACGTGAGAGTTATGCGTTGTATCGCGAGGATCCGAAAGCGATTGAGCTAAAGCCTTCGGCGCAAAAAGTGGAGCCGGGCACGTTCAATTCGGCCACCCGTTCGCACATACGAAATTTGCTGGAGTGCGTAATATCGCGGAAGGATCCAAACGCGCCCGTGGAGGCCGGTCACGCCGCCAGCGTCGCCATGTGCATGGCGATGGAATCTTTGCGGCGCGGCGTCCGGGCGCGGTGGAACGAGCGGCTGAAGAGAATAGATGGTTGACATTCACTCCCATATTCTTTGGGGGATGGACGACGGTTCGCGGTCGCTGGAAATGAGCGTGGCGATGCTCGAAATGGCCGCCGCGGCCGGCACGACGGATATCGTCGCGACACCGCATGCCGACGAGCATTTTGAGTTTCAACCGGCCCTCATCGCGGAGCGGCGAACGGAGTTACAGGCGCGGCTGGGCGACCGGATTCGAATCCATGCCGGCTGCGATTTTCATCTCAAGTACGACAACATCAAGGACGCGCTGGAGGATCCGCGCAAATACTCGGTGAATGGCTTGGGCTGGGTGCTGGTTGAGTTCAGCGACATGATGATCGTACCGGATGCCGAAGAGATTTTCGAGCGGATGCGGGATGCCGGGATGGAGATCGTCGTTACGCATCCGGAACGCAATTGGCTGCTCCGGAAGGATATTGAGCGGCTACGGCGATGGGTGGACGGCGGGGTCTATTTGCAGGTCACGGGCGGGTCTTTACTGGGCGTTTTTGGCGCGGAGGCGAGGAAATTCTCCGAGTCGCTGATCGCGAATGGGCTAGTGCATTTTCTAGCGAGCGACGCGCATGATCTGGACCGGCGCTCCACGCGGCTGGACGAGGTGCGCGCCCATGTGGCCGAGCGGTACGGGGAGGACTATGCCGGGATGCTGCTCGAAAAGCACCCTCGCGCGGTGATCGAAGGACGCGCGCTGCCTCAGGGGTTATTGGAGCCGCGGGAGCCCGCCAAGCGCTGGTTTGAATTTTGGCGATGACAAGGCGGTGACGGATAGCTTCGGCGAAAAATGCGCCGCGGCGCCTCCGGCCGCGCCGGAGTCGCGAAAGCCCCCGAGGCGTTGGCATGAATTCTGGCAATGTCCGGGCGGTGGCCGAAGGCTTGGGTGGAAAATAATCCACGGCGCTGCCGGCACTGATCGTCGCGCTGCCTCCGGCCGCGGTGGAACTGCGGGGAGCCCGTCAAGCGCTGGTATGAATTTTGGCGATGACGGGGGGGACGACGCCTGAAGAACCGGCCACTGTGGTTGACCATTCAGATGGTCGAGCTGTGATCCCTTCAGTTGAGGATTCCTCTATGGCGGTTTCGCCCGTTTCGCCGATATCGGTTGCGGCGACAGTCGGTGCGATTCCAACTCCAGGCTATCTTGTGGCATGGGCACCGCGGCTCCGAGGCGGAGTGTCGACATGCACCCAAGGCGCGCCAAACGCAACGAGAACAAGCGTCGTTTCCGATAGATCGCCAGAAGAACGCGATCATCTCCGAACGCGATAGCGAGCACTTCGCAAAACGCGGCTGTTAATCAGGCCATTCAGATCGAGGAATCCCACTTCCTTCGATGATCGACTTCATCGTCCCAAGGGGCAGCATGCGCCCGCGGTGGTAGGCCACGATCACTTGTCTGCCGGTAGAGGAGTTGCGCCATTTCTGGTGACTGCCCGACTGTCCAACCAAGGCGAAATGATGCTGCCTGAGAATCCTCACGACTTAGTCGGCCGTCAGCCGCGGCGTGCCGCGCTCAACCAATCGTGACCTCGGACAGTTTGGCCGTTTCGGACAAGGAGATCTCCGTCGGCGCCAGGTAGAGCCGGATCGCCTCTTCGATGTTGGCTCGCGCCTCGTCTTCGGTCTCGCCGGCCGAGGCGCATCCAGGCAACTCCGGGCATACCGCGGAGTAGCCGTTCGTGTCCGGATCCAACTCAAGCACGACGCGAAATTTCATGCTCTCATTGTACGCCCACCGATCCTCAACGTTCTTGTTTTGATAGCCTTGGCAAGGGCTTAAAAAGTAAGTTCCAGAAGGCGTAGCGTTTACAATCCAGGCCGCAAAATCCCGCTTCCGTCAGCTATCCCGCCCGGCCGCGGCCAGGGAACGCCCAGCGACGCTCAATCCTGCCGCTCGATTCCGATGTGATCAACCGGATGCGTGGGCAGAGTCAGTTTGCGCCAACGAAGGCACCGGTGGAACAGGTCACGATATGATGCCGGCACGCAACGAGCGAGGGGCTGGGCGTTATCGCCGCGGATCTCACCATTGGCGGAACAGTGGCGACGCAGAAAACACTCGAAACAGTTTCCTCACAGCCTCTGCGGCACAAGTAAACAGCTTAATCCACGTTTCCTTACCCAGTTCGGACCTGGTGCTGGAAGCATGGCTGTGCGGCGGCGTCAAGCCCGCGCAGTCGCGGCTCATCGCGCGAGCGTAACGGAAATGGCGTTGCTTTGCGCTCCTCCCTGGAACACGGTGAGGCTGACGGCGCCGAGGGCGAGATCCGAAGGTATCTGCGCGTTGATTTGCGTCGGGGAGACGAAGAGTAGCGCGGCGTCCCGGCCACCGACGCTCACGCGCGTCGGGCTGCAGGAAAGCTGCGTGGGCCAGGGTTGTGCGGCCATGCAACTTGCGATGGCCAGATTGCGTCCATAGATTTCCACGATCGAACCGGGCGAGATCGCCGCACCCCGCGCCGAGGCGTTGACGATCCCAGTGGCGCTGATCGCCGGGAGACCTTCCGGCCGTGTGGTCGGGTGGGGGATGCCGCCGTACTTGGTCTTGACCCGGTAGACGCTGGTCGTGGCGGTGATGTAGAGCGTCTTCCAGTCCGCTCCGCCGAAGCCGACGTTCAGGGCTCGCTCGGGCAGGAGAATCTTGCCGAGGAGCCTGCCGGCGGAATCGTAGACCAGTACATTACCAATGCGGATCGGGCCTCCCGGATCCTCCTGCAGGCCGGCGACCCACAGGTTGCCCCTGGCGTCCACCTTGTTGCCGTCCGGGCCGCCTGCCGGCAAGCCGTTCATGTCGACGAACACGCGGTGGTTGGTGAGCGACCCATCGGGCTGGACGTCGTAGGCGCGCACGAGGCGGTCGGGCGGCGCGGCGGAGTCGTTGACGTACAATACCTTCTCGTCGACCGACAGCGCCAGCCCGTTGGGGCGGTTCGCGTTGTCGGCGAGCAGGTGGAGCGCGCCGTTCGGCGCGATCCGGTAGATGCCCTGGAAGGAGAGCTGACGATCGATTTCAACACCGGTGGGGCCGGGCGTCCGGTCGATGCCGTACCCGGGGTCGGTAAAGTATATCGACCCATCCGATCGGCGCACGACGAAGTCGTTCGGGCTGTTGAGGCGCTTGCCCTCAAAGTGCGAAGCCAGGATCGTCCTGGTACCGTTGGGCTCGCGCCGGGCCACTTGGCGCAGCGTGTGTTCGGCGACGATCAATCGACCCTGATTGTCGACGCCAAGGCCATTGGGGCCGTAGCCGACCTGGGTCTGCGGCGGAGGAAGGTCGAGAGGGTAGTGGGAGGCGTAGTCGTAAACGCCGACCTCATGGCCCCAGACCTGCTCGCGAATCCGGAAGATCGAGTTAAGGCGCGGGTCGACGAATAGGACCGCGCCCTCGTACCAGACCGGGCCCTCGGCCCAGCGGAAGCCGGAGGCGATGCGGTCGATCAGCGGTCCGGGCACGTTCGGCGAGCCGGGCGGCTTGGGCAGATCGACGAATAAGTCGTCGAAGCCCGGATCGTACGACACGAACGAGGTCTCGCGGATCGGGTAACTGTCGGCCGCCCACGCGGCTCCAGCGGCCGAGCCGGCCAGTCCGAGTCCCATCAAACGCCGCCGCGATAGGGTGGTTTTCATCGCAGCCCCTCCCTCGCGGATCCGCGGGCCATTCCGCGCCAGACGTGTCTCATGACCTGAGACGACGGACTTGACCAGACCTCAGGCCAAACCTGTTGCCGACACCAAAATCTTCTCATCTCACACCTCACTTTCGTAGGTCAGGTGTTAATTATCACAACTCGGGACACCCGTCAAGCATCTTTTCCACGCATTGATGGTTCAAGGTTTGCCCCTGGTCCCGGCGTTTTGATACCTTATCTGACGCTGCTAAATGGCACCGCGAACCGATGATGTCTATTGTTGGAATGGCAGTATCTACGTTCCGTTTCACACGGCTCGTTTGGCGGCCGGCCCGTTCTTGCCCGCATCGCGGAATTGGGTTGAGCAGCACTTAGAGTTGCCGCCCGGCTTGTATCACGGGGTGCGAGACCGCTTCGTGGGCGGTGTCGGAATGCCCCGAACCCGACTTGGCGCAGCCCAGATTCACGGTAATTCCATGATCGGCCTGGATGTCTTGCATGGCGACGTAGGCCTCTTCCAACTCTTGGAGTTGGACTATTTGGAAAATGGCAAGGTCGTCGTGATTGAGAAGGTGGGCGAGGAGGAAGGGTTTGGAGCCTGGGCGCTGAAAAAACTTGTCATCGAGCGGCCCCGATCCTCCCATCGAAGTGAATTCGAAGACGACATCGATTGGGACGATCCAGTTGTGGTTCTCCACTCCTACAACGCGCGCGTCAGCCCGAGCCAATTGGATCCATCCCAGCGATATCGCGTTCACGGAATTTTCCTGCGGTCCCTACGAGGCCATCAAGCCGGTTTTGTGGATTCGGATAGGATTCGCCGCCTCGCTACTGGGGAACAATAGTCAATTGGCGTAAGTATCTTTGACGCTTTTGCTTGTCCAACGTTCTTTCCAGCAAGTCCCGCCGGAATCCGGCGGCCCAAGGCGGGGAAGATCGGAAATTGGACGCTCCCGTCTCCGCCGATATCCGGCTCGGCGGCGCTCCCGCACTTTCTTGGCGGCAACGGCCGGGCCAGGCCGCACTCATTCCACGCCAGCACGATCCAACGTCTGGCGGTGGTTCCAGGGCATCCACTCCGTCGGGTTGGCCGCCAGTTCCCGCGCATGGCGTTGCAGTTGCGTCAAATAGGCGAATGAATTGGAGCCACACAACGGCAGGTGTGAATCAGGCTCAGGAGCAGGCCGCCCACTTGGAGCCCGTTCAGCGTCCGGTAGAACAATGCGTTCTTTCGATGCAGAACGGCCTTTTTCAGGGTCCTTTCCCCACGGTGTTATCTAATGGCGCCCCGGCTACACGGAGAAAGAGCGTCACGGCCGCCGGTGCCGCAGTAGATATGTGATCGCCTTGCCCGGCCCGGAGTTTGGCTCCGTCTTGCGCTCGGCAAATTGCGCCTCCAGCCAACCGTGCAGTTCAATCGTCACCGGACCGCTCCGTTCGCGGTGAAGCCGCAGCCGTTGGTCCGCTTTCATTGCGCTATCACGCACCACCTCGCCCTGCGCCGTCTGCCTCAGGTCGGGGCACACTTCGAGTAGTCCTTGAAACGAGCTGCCGGTCCGCGAATCCGCGGCCTCGCCGCAGCTTTAGTTCACTGGTTTTTGGTGGTTCAACGCCCCCCGCTATCTGTCGTGCCGTCCCAGATAAGGTCATCGGACCGGCCGGGCGCGTCGATATCGATAATGCGGACTGTAGCCCCCGCGACGGGCCGGTTCGATCCCCAGGGTCCCGGTGGGTAAGTCAGCTTTCACTTCAACTTCAGTTTTGCCATGATAGACATCCTTGCTGCATGTACCGCGGAAAGAAGGAGCCGCGTGGACCACACGGCTAAACCGTTTCTCGTAACTCCGGTTGAACCGCGAACCGGATTAGTGAAATCGCATGCGTATCGCGGGTGGCTGTGTCGGGCTGTAGTGGCAACTGATTTGCCTAATGGGCAATCTCCTGAAGCTTTTTCGCTCAGGATGGTCGCCGCGGGCGTCCTGAAAGAGAGCCCCGACACGGCTTCGCGACCGCGGTAGGCCATTTCGCGGCAAGTTAGACTGACGAAACGGCGAAGGTCGGGGAAACTGTCGTTTGTGTTAGAACTTCGCGGCAAGCGTTCGCCCTGATTGACCTCGCGAGATAGACCTGATCTTTCGGAGCTGCCGCTTTATAGAAGAAGGTCCTATTCCTCAAGATAGTCAAGTCGTGGGGCGAGTCTGAGCCAAGACGCATAAGCACTGGAGTCCTGACCGCCGTTTCCGCGACAACTTTCATATACCATTGGCGCTCTACGGAACGTCGCTGTTTTCTAGTTCCAGCGGCCTTCAGGAGGAGTACCAGTTTTCTAATCCGGTGCTGGCTTTCAGACGTCGTATGGGTCGCTGGGGAAGGCCTAAATCACTGCCCTGTGGCAGCATGGCCTACGGCCGGTTTTGCCGAATCCGCCAGGCGAAGCGCCTGAATTTATGGCCTTCGGTCTCGCCCCCAAACCTCGGGCGTGTGAAGCAAAACGTCACTCCGGCGGATCCGCCGCACGCCGCATTGCCTCCATCTGTGACCCCAGCGCCGGCAGATGGACCGAGACAATCTCCCAAATGCGTACGAAATTTATTCCCAGGTAATCATGCACCAGAACGTTCCTAAATCCCGCAATAGCCCGCCAGTCAACCTCGGGATGAAGGGCCTTCATTTGATCGCTAATCCGCTGAGTGGATTCGGCAAGGATTTGGAGATTTCGCAGGACCGCATCTTGAATCAGTTCCGACCTCCGAAACACCTCTTCACCGCTCTGGCAATACCGGTCTATGCGGCGGACGCAATCGAGGACGTGATGGATGTACAGGCGGTCGTCTCTCAAAGGGGAATCGCCTCATGAAGGATGCGGTCCCGAGTGATTGGATGAAGAGCAATCTCCTCAGCGATATCCACTCTACGGCCCAGTTCTTCTTCGAGATCGACCAGCAGTCCTCCCGGGAACCACGGCGGCGTGCGTGGACCGGCCTCAATGAGGAAATCAACGTCGCTGTCCTCGCTAGCGTCACCCCTCGCAAAGGAACCGAACACTCGCACACGCTGAACGCCGTGCTTGGCAGCGATGGCGAGGATAGCCGCGCGCTTGTCCTTGCCTAAGTCATCAATGGTCATGCAGTCCCATTTCGCACCTGAGGACAGTCCCGGGGATAAGGGCCTCCTTTCAATGGTGGGCGCGCGGGGACTCGAACCCCAGACCTCCTGCGTGTGAAGCAGGCGCTCTAACCAACTGAGCTACGCGCCCATACAGCGGCGAACCTCCAATATACCGCGGCGGCCGCGGTCGCGCCAAACTACTCCGGCGGCTGCACCGTCGCCAACTCCTTCGCCGTCCCCAGCACAATCGAAGTCCGCGTTCGCTGCACGCCTGGCACGGTTTTCAGAATATCCGTCAGAAAATGTTCCAGATGCGCCGTGTCGCGGCAATGCACCTTCAACAAGTAATCGTCCTCGCCGGCCAAATGATGCGCTTCCTTCACTTCCCCCCGCCGTTGCACGGTCTTCAGAAAGCCGCCGCGATTGCGCGGGTGTGTCAAAGTAACGGCAATAAACGCGGTCAAGCTGAGCCCCATTGACGGCGGGTCCAACACCGCATGGAGGCCCCGGATCAGGCCGCGCTGTTTCAACCGCTTTACCCGCTCCGCAACCGCCGGGGCGGATAATCCCAACTCGTTCGCCAACTCCGCCCAGGAAAGGCGTGCGTCCACTGTCAACCGGTCCAAAATAATTCGATCCTGATCGTCAATCATTTGATTTGCCTTCGATTCAAAATAAATGTAGCATAGAAAGAATAGAAAGAAATGTATGCCACCATTTCTTATTTCGAGTGATTCGTTTTCCGGCTTTCTGCGGAGCTTTTCCACGGGAGAACTTCCTCGCGCCGAATGGAACCACGCCGCCCACCTCGCCATAGCCGCCGCCGCCATCCATTCCGGCGGCTCCTCCGATCAGGTTCGCGACCGCATCCTGACCTATAACAAAACCCAAGGAATCGAGAGTACGCCCGTCTCCGGCTACCACGAAACCATCACCCGGTTCTGGGTGGAACGAATCCGCGAACTGACGGCCGGGTTGGGCCGCGGCGCCACCCAATGGGACGCGGCGCGGGCCGTGGTGGCCGCGTTTGCGCATCGCGGCCGCCTGTTCGATTCCTATTACAGCTACAACGTCGTCGCCAGCCGCGAGGCGCGGGCGCACTACCAACCGCCGGATCTTTGATATCCTCCGGGCATGGGTAACGATGGCTGGGTGATCATTCCGAGCGCCGAAGACCGCGACGCGGAAGACGTGCGCGATCAATTGGTTGAGGCCGGTATCGACGCTGAGCTCATGGTTTGCGTCAGAACCGATCAAGCCGATGACGCGCGTCGCATTCTGGAAGGGATGCAGGGTGACGCGGACCCGTCGGCCGAGTTGGACCTGGAGACGGTCGCCGTGTTCCAGGGCGCGGACGCCGAGATGCAGGCCGCGGCCGTCCAGGGGCTGTTGGAACAGAGCGGAATCTCGGTTGTCGTGGAAGGCGCCTACGGGCTGCCGAGCCTTCCATTCGAGATTAGAGTCGCCGGAAAACTCGCCGGCTCGGCGCGAGCGATTCTCGCCCAGGCCGAAGCCGAAGGGCCCGCCGCGGCCGACGCGCAAGCCGAAGGATCGTAACGTCGCAGCGTCAACTTCCCCGGCGCGTTGTACCGGATGATAATACGGTCGGCGTTTGGGAAGGGATGAAATTCAAGTCCATGGAATCGGCAGCCTGCGGAGATTTTCCCGGACTGTTGAGCATCAAAGGCGCAAGCCGCCGTCTCCGCCGATACCGAAAGGGCCGGTATCATTAATCAGAATGCGTTTCAACGAAGCAAAAGCCACCCAGGCCGCGGCGCGCCTTCTGCGAAATAGAGGAGGCAAGATGAGCTACATGAAGCTCATCAGGCTCCTTTACCTCGCCGACCGTGAAGCGCTTGGACAATGGGGCCGAACCATTACCGCTGACACATACGTTTCAATGGACAAAGGTCGAGTTCTCAGCCATGTTTTGGATCGGATCAATGAAGGCCCGTCTCCGGAAGATCCGAGTTTTTGGGCGCAACACATCACCCCGTCCGGTAATTATGAAGTGACTCTGACCATCGATCCAAACGGTGATTTGCTTTCGGAAGCCGAAGACGAATTGCTCGACAAGATATTCAAGGATCACGGCCATCTCAGCCGCTGGAAGATGGTTGACCTCGTCCACACCCTTCCCGAGTGGCAAAACCCCGACGGCGGGGCCATTCCAATCAATTACGCCGACATCTTGAAAGCGCAAATGAAGGACCCGGACGAGATCGACGCCATTGTCAACGAACTAAACAATCTCGCCCGCATCGATGAGCTCTGTGCGCCGCGTTGAAACTCCATCCCAACGATAAAATCGCTTGCCTCTCAAATGTGAGAACACGTTCCTAATACCCAAATCGGCCAAGACCACCGCTGAAATCGACGCTGGCACCCGCAAAGCCATCTGCGTCAATGTCACCACCCCTGCGAAGCCATTCCGGCACCCCGTGCGTTTTGAAGCCGGGCGATCACCCTTTTGTCGTGCACGATTCGGTTGTCAACTTCTCCGACGCGCGCGAAATGCCTATTGATCTTGTTGAACAGGCCCTCGCCGCCAAGACGAATCGCTTTGTTTGCGTACCTCACTACCCATGCGATGCCGCGCTCCTTGCGCGAATTCGGCGGGGCTTGGTCGATTCGAAGGGCATCAAGACGCAGTGTAAAAAGTTGTGGAGTCGCTAGGGTCCGAATGGTCCAGCACCCCTGTACGCATGCTGGCAGCATCGCCATGCGATCGGTCGGCCGAGTTGGACAGGTCCCGCCGCGGCCGACGCCCAAGCGGAGAGATCGTAACCCCGCCGACCGTCCGATTTATTGAACTTCCCGCGCGGAACGAGCGTTATACTGCATGACAGTGACATCGGCGTTCGGGAAAGGATGAAATTCAAGTCCATGGGAATCGGTGACTTTTTATCAAGTTCGGGTGTAGGCGGTTTCGTTAAGAAGCAGTTTATCGACGTAATCGATTGGGTGGAGCCGGGCGATGGCATATTGGCTTGGCGGTACCCCATGCAGGACATGGAAATTCAGAACGGCGCGAAGCTCACCGTTCGTGAATCGCAGATGGGCGCCTTCGTGAATGAGGGCCGCATGGCCGACGTCTTCGGACCCGGTCTTTACACGCTTTCCACGCAGACCCTGCCGATCCTCACCAACCTTATGAACTGGGACAAGATGTTCCAATCCCCGTTCAAGAGCGATGTCTATTTCTTCTCCACTCGCACCCAGATCAACCAGCGTTGGGGTACGGCCAATCCGCTGACCATTCGGGACAAGGAGTTCGGCGCCATTCGCGTACGCGGCAACGGCGTTTATTCCTGGCACATATCCGACCCGCGCACGTTCCACATGAAGATAAGCGGAACGCGCGAGAAGTACACCGTAGCCGATATCGAAGGACAACTCCGCGACATGACGCTCGGCCGCATGGCCGACGCAATTGGCCAGAGCCAGGTTCCGTTCCTTGATTTGATCGCCAATCAGGTGGAGCTCGGCAACCAGATTTCGGAAGGCTTGCGCCCGCTTTACGCGGAGTACGGCCTCACGCTCGACAGCTTCATCGTTCGCGAATTCTCGCTGCCCGAAGAGCTCCAGAAGCGCCTGGATGAGCGCATTTCCATGAACATGCTCGGCGACATGGGACGTTATACGCAGTATCAGGTGGCGCAGTCGATTCCGATCGCGGCCGCCAACGAAGGCGGTATCGCCGGTATCGGCGCCGGTTTATCGGCCGGCTACGGCATGGCGCAGGCCATGGGCCAGGCGTTGAACACTTCGTTCCAACCGCCCCAACCGCCCCCGCAAGCTCCGCCTCCCGTCGTCGCTCTACCGGTAGCGCCCGCCGCTCCCGCCACAACCGCCGGCGAGACGAAGTTCTGCTTCAATTGCGGCAACAAAATACTCCGTGCCGCCAAGTTTTGCGCCGAATGCGGGACGCCACAACCGGCTGCCTGATAGACTGATCTGCCATGGCCGACCTCTCGGGCGGACAAGGCTGCGAATGGGTGATTGAAGCGCTCGGTTGCGATATCGCGCGCCTCAAGGATCTCCGGCAGTTGCGGGCCGTCTTTCAAGATCTCATCGGTGGGTTGTCGCTGCATCCGGTATCGGAAGCGCAGTGGCACCAGTTTCCCGGCGCGGGCGGAATCACGGGCCTTTGCCTGCTCGCCGAGTCCCACCTGGCGTGCCATACGTTCCCCGAGTTCGGCTCATTGTGCTTAAATCTCTTCTGTTGCCGGCCCCGGCCGGAGTGGGCCTTCGAAGAGTATTTACGCGACAAGATGGGCGCAACCTCCGTACGTGTGCGCCGTCTGGAGCGCGCGTACCACACCACCCAACACAAACAATGAGCCAGCCCTCCGCCATCTGCCCCAACTGCGGCGCCCCCATCCGGTTTCGCTGGTCGTCGGCGATTCAGACGACTTGCGAATATTGCAAGTCGATCCTCGTCCGGCACGACGTCAACCTCACGAAGGTTGGCCAGGTCGCCGATCTGCCGCCCGATATCAGCCCGATTCAAATAGGTACGGAAGGGGTATATCGCGAGACTGCGTTTCAAGTTATCGGCCGGATTATTTATAGTCACGATGTTGGCGCGTGGAATGAATGGCATTTGCTTTTCTCGAACGGCTCCAGCGGCTGGTTAAGCGACGCGCAGGCCGAATATGCCGTCAGTTTTCTCTCCGCGCCGGAGTCTCCGTTACCCGGTCCGGCCGAAATCTACCGCGGGTGGGAATACTCGCAACAGGGCATCCGGCTTGCGGTCACCTCCATCACCGAAGCCAATTATGAAGGTGTGGAAGGCGAGTTGCCCTTTCAATACTGGGATAAGGAACGCTGCCGGTTCGCCGACCTCCGTTCGCAGGACGGCCGCTTCGCGACCGTTGATTACACCGAGGCGCCGCCGCTGCTTTTCCTCGGTGAATTTGTCGAGTTTGAATCGATCCGTTTGGTGAATCTGAAAGAGTTTGAGGGCTGGACCGCATGAACCCCGGCGGCCGCAAGATCGTTCCCAAACCGAAAGGGCTCAACTGTCCCAGTTGCGGCTCCGCCATTGAACTTCGCGCCATGGGCGCCGCCGCCACCGTCGTTTGTTCCTACTGCACCTCCACGCTCGATGCGACAAATCCGCAACTCGTAATTCTCCAAAGGTGGGAGGCGCAGATGCCCGTGCAGCCGCTGATCCCGCTGGGATCCCGCGGCAATTTGTTCGGCGCCGTCTGGGAGGCCATTGGCTTCCAGCAGCGCGGCATCGATGTGGACGGCACAAACTATTTCTGGCGCGAGTATGTTCTCTTCAATCCGTATAAAGGTTTCCGCTATCTTAGCGAGTACGAGAATCATTGGAGTTTCGTCAGTCCGCTTCCATCTCTTCCCGTGCCGGGTGTCAACAGCAAGAACCGCCGGACCATGACGCACGATGGCGTCACGTACGACCACTTTCAGGCGGCCCGCGCCTACACGTGGTTTGTCATCGGTGAATTCCCCTGGCAGGTGAAGGTAGGTGAAATCGTCGGTACGGACGACTATGTCGCCCCCCCGAAAATGCTGTCGTCGGAAACGACGGAGAGCGAAGTAACTTGGAGTCGCGGCGAGTATGTCGAGGGCAAAGATATTTGGGCCGCGTTCCAACTTCCCGGCGCCGCGCCGCTCGCTAATGGCGTATTTTCCAATCAGCCGGCCCCGGCGCTCACGCAGCCTGGCCGGCCGTGGAAATGGTTCTTCCTCTTTGCGTCCCTGCTCATGGGAATGATGATATTCTTTTCAGCCCGGGCGCTCCAGGAGACGGTGCTCGACAAGACGTATACATACCAGCCCGCCGCCACCGGCGAAAAGTCTTTTGTCACTCCGCCGTTTGAACTTCGCGGCAGTAGCGCCAACTTACGCGTCGAAGTCACCGGACAACTCGATAACGCCTGGGTTTTTATCTCCATGGCGCTCATCAATGAGCAAACGGGGCAGGCCTTCGATTTCGGACGGCAGATAAGTTCCTACCATGGCGTTGACGACGGCGAATCCTGGTCCGAGGACAATCTAAACGACACGGCGACTTTGCCCAGCATTCCCGGCGGCAGATATTATCTGCGGCTTGAGCCGGAAACGGAGACCCCCGCCCCGCTCTCGCCCGTCCCCATCACGTACACCGTTAAGCTGGTTCGCGACGTTCCTTTTTACTTCCGCTATTTCGCCGGACTTTTCTTGCTGTTGCTCCCGCTTCCATTCATGGGGCGGAAAGGCGCGAGTTTTGAAAAACAGCGTTGGGTCGAGAGTGATTACGGAGTGCCGCCGAACTCCATTGTATGGCAATCGAGTAGTTCGTCTGGAGATGATGATGAGTAAGTTCTATCTGGTCTACAGTTCTTTAATCGCCGGAGGGTTATTCTACTCCGGCTTGACGGGTTGGTCCTTCGGCTCCTATGACGAAGTGAAGGGCGTGCCCAAATCCGTTCGTGACAATCCGGGCGCGTATCGTAGCCATTACGCCAGCGGCGCCCGCTACTTCGGGGGGAAATAATCGCTATGGAATTCCGCATTGACCATTTCGTGAATGCTCTCATCTACGCCATCCTTGGCGGGATCATCTACTGCGTCGCCTTCGTCGCGATCGATAAGATGACCCCAGGGAATCTGTGGCAGGAGATCGTCGAGAAACACAACATCGCGCTTGCCATCGTGATCGGCTTCATGTCGCTCGGGATCGGGATCATCATCGCGGCCGCGGTTCACTAGGGACACCTTTCGCGGGACAAAATGGCGATCGTACTATTTCTCAGCGTCTTCCTGATCGCCGCCTGCGGCCTGATTTATGAGTTGATCGCCGGCGCCCTCGCCAGCTACCTGCTGGGTGACAGCATTCTACAGTTTTCAACCGTCATCGGAACTTACTTGTTCGCGATGGGAATCGGCAGTTGGTTGAGTAAGTTCATCGATCGCGGATTGGTCGTCCGTTTCATTACCATTGAGCTAATGGTGGGACTGGTCGGCGGCTTCTCCTCGGCAATCTTGTTCCTGGCCTTCGCCTATACTGACGCCTTCCGGCTGCTCCTGTACGTCATGGTGCTGGTAATTGGCATCCTAGTGGGCCTTGAGATTCCACTGCTCATGCGAATCCTCAAGGAGCGCTTTCAGTTTCGGGATCTTGTCGCCAACGTACTCACGTTCGATTATCTGGGCGCGCTGGGCGCGTCGCTGCTGTTTCCGCTGGTGCTTGTGCCAAAGCTGGGAATGGTGCGCTCCGCGCTGCTGTTTGGTTTGGTTAACGCCGGCGTGGCGCTATGGTCCACCTGGATTTTCAAGGAGCAGATCGGCCGTACCGCGCGCCTGCGCGCGCTGTCGATAATGGTCATCGCGGCGCTGGGCGTCGGCATGGTTTTCGCCGAAAGAATTACCGAGACGGCCGACGCCAGCCTCTACGCCGACGAAGTTGTGCTGGCCCGCAACACGCGCTATCAGCGCATCGTCATCACTCGTTGGAAGGACGATCTGCGTCTGTTTCTGAACTCACACCTGCAGTTCTCCTCGCGCGATGAATACCGCTATCATGAAGCGCTGGTCCACCCCGGCCTCGCCGCGGTCCCGAATCCCAAGCGGATACTCGTTCTCGGCGGCGGAGACGGCCTTGCCGTCCGCGAAATCCTTCGTTATCCGTCCGTTGAATCGATCACGCTCGTCGATCTCGATCCCGAAATGACAAAGCTGTTCCGGGAGCACTCCCTGCTCCGAAAATTGAATTCCGACTCTTTTCATTCGCCCAAGGTTCGTGTCGTAAACGCCGACGCCTTCCCGTGGCTCGAAGAGCAAGGCGGCCAATTCGACTTCGTCGCCGTCGACTTTCCCGACCCCACCAATTACGGCCTCGGCAAGCTTTACACCACCGCCTTCTATCGGCTGCTGAAACGCCATCTGGCCCCCGAAGCGTTCATCGCCGTGCAGAGTACTTCGCCGCTTTTTGCGCGCCGGAGTTTCTGGTGTATTCATGAAACCATTCGCGCCTCCGGATTGAATACCTGGCCCTATCATGTATATGTGCCCAGTTTCGGCGAGTGGGGCTATGTTTTAGCGGGTAAAGGCGAATACAAGCCTCCGAAGGTGCCGAAAGGCCTCCGTTTTTTGGACCAGGCAAGCCTCGCGGGCTTATTCCATTTTCCAGCGGATATGGCCGCCGTGCCAGTCGAGCCGAATCGGCTGAATGACCAGGCGCTAGTCCGCTATTACGACAAGGAATGGCGTGAGATTGCCCACTAACCGCCATTCGCGCCGCGCCGTCTGCGCGGGCCTGACCCGGATCAAATTCGTGGCCATAAATTCAACAAGGAGTGGCGGAAAGATTGCCCGCTAACCGTCATTCGCGCCGAGCCGTTTGCGCTGGCTTGACCCGAATCAAATGCATGGCCATAAATTCGACAAGGAGTGGCGGAAAGATTGCCCGCTAACCGTCATTCGCGCCGGTCCGTTTGCGCGGGCTTGATCGGACTAACCGCCAAGGCCGAGCGGGCAATCACGGGCGGCTTTGTCTTTGAATCCCAACTTGCCGGTCACGCCATTCGCGACCGGCACCAAATACCGCCGCCAAAACAGACAGTTAAAGTTCCCATCGTGATTGTAGGCAGCGGTATGGCTGGCTTGTCCGCAGCTTGGTGGCTTGAAAAAAAGGGCTTTCGCGACTTCGTCATTCTCGAGCTTGAGAAAGAGGCGGGTGGCAACTCGCGCTACGGCCAGAATGAAATTTCCGCTTACCCCTGGGGCGCGCACTATGTTCCCGTTCCCAATACAGATTCGGTTCTTGTGCGTGAATTATTCACCGAGTTAGGCCTGATGGTGGACGGCCACTGGGACGAGCGCTGGCTGTGCCATTCGCCCCAGGAACGGCTGTTTCTCCACGGACGTTGGCAGGAGGGCCTGGAACCCGATATCGGGCTGACCGCCGAAGACCGCCGCCAGTTCCAAGCCTTCGACGCGCGCATGAAGGAGTACCGGGATACCGGACAATTCCGGATTCCGATGGCGTTAGGCGCGCCCTCCGACTCGCCGCTGGACAAGCTTTCGTTCCGCCAATGGCTTGATAACAATGGGTTTAAGTCGCCCTATCTGCACTGGCTGACGGACTATTCAACGCGCGACGACTACGGCGCCTCGTCTGTCGACACCAGCGCCTGGGCGGGAATTCACTATTTTGCCGCCCGCGGTCACGACGAAAAAGGACCCCTCACCTGGCCCGAGGGCAACGGCTGGATTCTGCGCCGTTTGTTGCACAAATTGGCGAAATATGTGCGTTCGAACCAACCGGTAGTCCGAATCGCGCGAACTGGAACCGGCTGGGAAGTCCAGACGGCGGACACCCTTTATAAATGTGGCGTCGTCATCTACGCCGCCCCCGCCTTCCTGCTTCCGTACCTCGACCCAACCGTTTCCGCAGTGAAAACCATGAGCTGGTCGCCATGGCTTGTATCCAATTTGACACTCCACCGCCTGCCGGCGGAAAAAGGTGTCGAGCCTGCCTGGGACAACGTCATTTACAATTCTTCATCTCTCGGATACGTAATTTCGACGCACCAGAACGTACAAATGCGCACGGATAAGACCGTTTGGACGCACTATTGGGCACTTTCCGGCGCCTCTCCCGCCCAGGCACGCCGCGATCTCCTCTCCACGGATTGGAGCGTGTGGAAGGAACGAATTCTCGTCGATCTCGAATGGGCTCATAGAGATATAAGAAATTGTGTCGCCCGGATCGACATTTTCCGCAACGGCCACGCCATGGTTCGGCCTACCCCCGGGTTTTTGAGTAATTTGGAGCGAAAATCCTGGCAAATCGGCCGGGAAAGATTTTTTTACGCGAACGCCGATGTCAGCGGATTTTCCATTTTCGAGGAAGCGCAATACCGCGGCGTCGAGGCGGCGCGCCATGCGCTGGCGGCAATCGGCCGCGCAAGCCGTTGATTCCATTAGCATGAGAAGTTTATTTTGTTTTTTCTTCTCCAACGCTTGCGCGGCACGTGCGGCTTTGGTAACCTAAAGAAGTCCAAGCGGTGCCGTGTCCAAATCAGGTTGTTAAATGAATCGGAGTTGCGCGCAATAACTAGTAATGGTACGCTAAGGGTGCTGCAACGAGTGGCACGCGGACAAAATGAGCTGACGATAGGCTGACACGAGCCGAATCAAGCGGTTCGAGCGGTAGGGAAATCAGCAAGGGACGGGCAGGGAGAAGAAGAGGACCTGCACGTCGGACGAGGGAGCGGTCTGGAGCCGCGTAACGAAAACCTCAGGCCAAGCCTCTGACAATTTGTACGGAATTCCGGTAGGCCGGTTTCGGCTGGTTTATCGGATCGCCTTTCGAGGCCGGTTGGCGCGCGGTCTATCGGGGGAAACCCGGGTTCGCCGCGAGGCTGGCTCAGTTCT
>JBJXFL010000178.1:0-128081 GCA_046155405.1 Bryobacteraceae bacterium
GCCGTCCGCCCCGAAGGCGGACAGTACGAGCACGACGACCTCGTCATCGCCGCCGGCCTCGCCGCCTGGCAAGCCACCCGCGTCTATCCCGAAATCATCCGTCCCCGGCGCGCCGCCTGACCCGGCCGTTCTCCAAAGATCGCCAGGAACTGCATAGTCACTGCGGCTATGCCCGACGATAAGTCGGTTTTGCCCTAAGAATTACCTGGGACAACATGACCGGTGTTTTTTCCACGCTCCGCCGATAGACACTATAAGGTAATGGCGTCCATGGAAAAAGAACCGTTCAGCACTCATCAGAAAGCGGCCCGCGTTAACAACGACCCGACGACGTACGGGGCGTTTGCCGAGATCGGCGCCGCGCAGGAAGTAGTGGCTTGGTTCTTCCGCAGCGGCCGGGCTTCAGCCACAGTGGCGAAGTCCATGTCGGCATACGACATGGTCGTATCGGACGCTATCTATGGCGCAACGAATCGCTATGTTAGCCGGCAGCGGCTGCAAAGCATGCTGAACCATGAGTATTCGCTGCTGCAGGAACGTTTGGATGCCGCGCGCGGGGAAGCCACCAAGTTCTTTTCGTTCGCCGACACGGTGGCCACGAATCGGCGGTCGCAGCCGGGCAGCGGACACGGATGGCTGGGAATCCGCTTCCAGCACCAACCGCGGACGGAGGCGTCGGAAATTCTGATTCACGTCCGGCTGCTGGACCCGGTGACGCTGCGAGAGCAGGAAGTAATCGGCATCCTGGGCGTGAATCTCATTTACGGGGCGTTCTATCTGAATGATCAACCACAGGAGCTAATCGGGAATCTGATGGACGGTCTAAGCCGGGTGCGCCTGGAAGTGGACATGATCAAGTTCTCTGGACCGGCGTTTCCTGGGCTCGACAACCGGCTGATGAGTCTCCAACTGGTGGCGCAGGGGCTGACCGACGCGGCCGTATTCACCGCCGCGGGCGACGCCGTTGAACCGGCTGAAATCCTCTTCGGGCGGCCGGTGCTGTTGCAGCGCGGGAGTTTTCGGCCCGTCACTAATGTCACGCTGGACATGCTCTATTGCGGCGGAGAACGAATGGTGGCCGACAAGAAGATCGACGAAAAACGCCTGGTGGTATTGATGGAAATGAGCTTGAAGAACCTCATGCCGTCGGACCGGGTGGATCACGAGGACTTCATGGCTCGTGTTGATATCCTGGGCGCCCTGGGGCATCCGGTAATGATTTCCAATTTTTCGGCCTCCCATCGGCTGACCGGATATTTGCGGCGCTATACCAAACTGCCGATTGGCCACGTCATGGGGCTTGGCACCCTAAAAAGTATCTTCCACGAGGATTATTACGCCGATCTGAGCGGCGGGATCCTGGAAGCCTTGTCGCTGCTCCTCCAGGGAGATACGGCGCTCTACGTATACCCGATGTGGGATGCGGCGGCCGGCGCGCCGGTCAACGCCGAACAGGTGGAAGTCGCGCCGAATTTGCGCCACCTCTTTCGGCATCTGCTGGAAAATCGACGCATCTGTTCGCTGCCCGTCTTTGACCCGGTGGATCTGCCCATCATGCCGGCGGAAATCCTGCACCGCATTCAATCGGGCGATACCAGTTGGGAGAAATTCGTGCCGCCGCCGGTCGCGGAGCGGATTCGCGCGGACAAACTATTTGGCTACCGGAATTAGCGGAGGATCGCCTTGATGGGCCCGGTTCCCTCCTCAATCAGGTGAAAGGCCCGGCCGTTGGTATTGAAGTCCATCTTTTGATAATTTAAGCCCATCTGGTGGAGGATGGTCGCCTGCAGGTCGCTCACGTAGTGCGGACGCTCCACGGCTTTGTAGCCGACTTCGTCCGTTGCGCCTTCCGTCACGCCGCCCCGGACGCCGCCGCCGGCGAGCAGCGTGGTGAATCCCTTTCCGTTGTGGTCGCGGCCGGTCGTGTTTTGTGACCATGGCGTACGGCCGAATTCGCTGGTAAAGACGACGAGAGTATTGTCGAGCAGGCCGCGTTGTTTCAGATCGGAAATCAAGCCGGCGATAGGCTTATCGACGGCGCGGCAAAGCGGAGCGTGGGTTGCCATGTCGCCGTGCGCGTCCCACGAACCGTTGCCGCCTCCGGCGTGACAGATCTGGATGAATCGAACGCCGTTTTCCACCAGACGGCGGGCAAGCAGTAGTTGGCGCCCAAAATCCTCGGTATCCTTGTCGCCGATGCCGTACATGGCCTTGACGTGGTCCGGCTCGGTGGCAAAGTCGACAATCGCGGGCGCGGTGCGCATCAAATTGCCGGCCAGTTCGTAGGCCTGCACGCGGGCGGCGATCTCGCTGTCGAGAGCGTAGTCGGCGCGGAACTGTTGATTCCATTCGGACAGCGCCTGCATCTGCCGGTCGCGCTCGGCGCGGTTGGCTGTCTTCGGTGGAACCAAGTTGGGAATGGGCGTATCGCCGGGTTGAAACGGTGTCGCCGAATAGGCCGCGCCCAGGTAGCCGCCGGTAAGTTGGACGGGAGAGGAGGGCCGGCCGATATTGACGAAAGACGGCAGATTCTTGTTCGCCGAACCAAGGGCGTACGTCACCCAGCTTCCCAGGCAAGGGTGCTCGAATTGGCGCAGAGGCTTGCCGGTCGAGTGTTCGATCACGGCTGGAAAATGGTTCGTTTGATGGCAAAACATTGACCGCACGACCGCGAATTCGTCGATCACGCCGCCGACGTTTGGAAACCAATCGGAGACGGGAATGCCGGACTGGCCGTAACGCTGGAACGTGCGCAGAATAGGGATCACCGGCCGCTTCATCGGGGCGTTGTTGTCGCCGAAGCCAATGGCGTCCATCATCGTTCCGGCGAACTTGTTGTCCTTGGGATCGAACGTATCGATGTGGCTGACGCCGCCGCACATGAAAAGGTAAATCACCGACTTGGCGCGCGGCTCGCCGGGCAAAAGCGCTCCGGGCAGTTTGTTGTCGGCGGCCCAGAGAGCGCCAACGGCGGAGCCGAGAAAGCCATTGGCCATCTGATGCAGGAAGTGGCGGCGTTTGAACATGTCGGTCTACTTCACAAACAGGAATTCGTCGAGGTTGTACAGCAGCCAGGCAAGGTCCTTCAGCTTGGCCGGATCGTTGGCGAGAAAGCTCAGCGCGCGGTCCAACTCAGTGGCCGAAGGCGGGCGGCCAATCGTTTCCCGGAATGCGCGCCGAGCCGCGGCGGGCAGATCCGGCTCATTGGATAAGCGGGCGGCGAGCTTGACCGCGGCCCCGTCCACCATGCCGTCATTCATTGAAAACAGCGCTTGCGGGGCCGTGATCGTCTGCGTTCGGATGGGACACGGCGTCCGGCCGTCATCGACGTCGAACGCCTGCAGGAAGTTGGC
This sequence comes from Bryobacteraceae bacterium, assembly GCA_046155405.1. Taxonomy (GTDB): domain Bacteria; phylum Acidobacteriota; class Terriglobia; order Bryobacterales; family Bryobacteraceae. The sequence continues at coordinate 3,354 of JBJXFL010000178.1, forward strand.
CATCACTTCGGTGCTCGGAATAAAACCGCGCGTAATGTACGCGCCGCGGCGATTGGTGCGGGATTCGAAAGTGCCCTCCTTGGGCAGGAAAATGCTTTGTTTCCGGTCCGGGTTGACGAGTTGGAACGATTTGCCGCCGATGGTGAGATCCAGGTCGCCGGCGCTGGAGAGAATGGCGTCCCACAGCGGTTCGGCCTCCAGGCGCTGGAGCCGGAACCGCCACAGATAAGTATTCGCCGGGTCGATTCCATGGTTCCGCGCGTTGGGCGTCGATGACATCTTATAAGCGTCGGAAGTGAGTATCATCCGATGTAGCCGGCGCATACTGAAGTTATGTTCGACAAACTCGGCGGCCAGGTACTCGAGTAACTGTGGATGACTCGGCCGTCCGCCCAATAGACCGAAGTCGCTGGTTACCTTTTGAATGCCTTCGCCGAAGTGCCACTGCCAGATACGATTCACGGCGACACGAGCAAATAACGGGTTCTCTTTATCGGTAAGCCAACTGACAAACCCTTCCCGCAGCCCATCGCGGAAATCGAGATCGGCCGGTTGAAATGGGAAACCGGGCTTGACCGGCTTGTCTTTTTCGGGTCGCGTGGGGTCTCCCGAAGTGAGAATATAACTGGGCCGTTTGCGCCGTTCGCTGTCCTCCACGACAATCCAATGGGCGGGCAGTCCGCTCGGCCGGCGAAGCGCGCTCTGCTGTTTCAAAAGCGCGTCATACCTCGCGATCTCGTCCTTCGGCATCGTCTCCTTGATCTTTGGCGGATCGATGCGAAGGACGGGAAAATAATCGTCGGCGATTTTCTGCTCGGCGACCGTGCGCTTGCGCTCCGCCTTCAACACGATCTCGCGCACATCGGGCGGGAGCATGGCGACGCGCTCGCCGTAGAGCTTTTCGTGGTAAGGCGCGGTAAGCGCGGCGATGGCCTGGTCGATGGGCTCCTTGGCGCGGCGGTACGCTTCAATGGCGGCGCCGTTATCGAATATTTCCTGCGGCGTGGCGAGGTCGACCCGTCGTAAAACCAGCGGATCGAAGATCGCCTTCATGGCGTAATAGTCCGTCTGTTTGATAGGGTCGAACCGGTGGTCGTGGCACTTCGCGCAGCCGACGGTCATGCCCATGAACGCCGACGAAATCGTTTCCACGGCGTTCATCGCGATCTCCTGATTCCGGTCGCCGCCGTTGAGCGCGCTGCGGGCCAGGAACCCAAGCGCGAATTGATCCGCTGGGTTCGCTTCCGCCCGCGTGCGCGTGCCGAAAATCGAAAGCTGCGGCCGCCCACCATACCGATTGCCGAGGATCTGAGCGCTAACGAATTGATCGTACGGCATGTCCTGATTGAGCGCGTGGATCATCCAATCGCGCCAGCGAAAGATGCCAGGCGCGGCTGGCATCACGGAGCCGTCCAACCCGTCCAGGTCGGCGTATCGCAAGACATCCAGCCAGTGGCGCGCCCACCGAACGCCATGTTGCTCATTGGCCAGCAGACGGTCAATCACTTTCTCATAGGCGTCGGGCGCAGTGTCGGCAAGAAACGCGTCCTGATCGGCGGGCGTCGGCGGAAGTCCGATGATGTCGAATGAGGCGCGCCGGAGCAGAGTCAGCTTGTCCGCTGGGCCATTTGGCGCCAAACCTTTCCCTTTGCGTTCGACGGCGAGAAAAGCGTCGATCGGATTTCGGGACGCCGTCAACGGCGGCACCACCGGCTTCGCCACCGGCTGTAGCGACCATAGCTTCAGCTTGGGCGGCTGTGCCGGAAGTATGGCGGCGAAGAGAAAAACCGCGAGAGTGCGCATTGCGATACCTTTATTATCTTAGTTTCCGTAGTGGTTGGCTATAAGTTCTCCGATCCTGGCAATAGCGTCTTCGAGTTGCGCGCCCACGCCGAAGTGGTTCGAGGTGAAGACGCAGACAACGATGTTGCGCTTCTCGCTCTCAAAGATGCCTACGTCGTTGGCGATATAGGGCAGGAAGTCGCCGGTCTTGTGCGCTACGCGGAAGCCCGTCACATACTTGGGCAGGCGTGACGAATAGACTTGGCCGCGAAGCATCAGCAACATAGCCTCGCTGGAGGCTTTGCCGACAGCTTGGCCGCGCACGATTTTCTCCAGCAAAAGTCCGATCTCGCGGGCACTCGAAAGCCCGTAGGGATATTTGGCGTGCCGATGAAATTCGGCGGCGGATGGAGAGGCGCGAAAAGCGGCAAACCAGGCGCTGGAGGGCGTAGTGGCGCGAGTCAGCTTCAGATCGTAGGAGGCCATCAGTTTATTAACCGGCTCAACGCCGCCGACCTTTTCGAAGAGGATGTCCGTGGCGGAATTGTCACTGACGATATTCATCAGCATCAGCGTGTCCTTGATCGTGATCGAGGCCCCTTCGTCGAGCGTCCGCAGTATCCCTGTGCCGGGGCGTTTCATGTTTTCGGTAAGCGTGACTTTATCCGTGAGCGAGAATTTACCCGCCTCGATCTGGCGGAATGCTTCAAGCATCAGCGGAATCTTGATGGTGCTCATCGTGTCCATTTGCGCGTCCGCATTAATGGCAATCTCCTCCCTGGTATCGAGGACTTTCACATAGATCCCCCACTGCGCGTTGACGGAGCGCGTGATGCGCTCGATGTTCTGCCGGAGCCGGACGGACTGCGCCTGGAGAATGGAAACACTGAAGATAAGTAGAGCTAACGTACGCATGTCATTTCACCGCGGCGGCCGCTACCACGGCTTTGCCGATGAGCCGGGCGGCGGGAAATAGGTCTGCGCGGAGAGCGGCGCGGGAATCGGGGCAAGTAGGAAAGTGCGCATGGGTTCTCTTTACTCTATCCGCTATCCGGCTGTGTTATCCTCACGGCGATTCAGGAGGCTTTTCAATGGAACGCAAGACGGCCGCGGAATTCCCGCAAGAATTGTTGCACCTTTTCGACAAGTACGTTCACGGCGACATCGACCGCCGCGACTTTTTGGAGGGTGCCAAGCGCTACGCCACCGGCGGCGTGACGGCCGCGATGCTCTTTGAGAGCCTTCGTCCCAACTACGCCTGGGCGCAGCAGGTGACCAAGGACGACGCCCGCATCAAGGCGGACTACGCCACGGTGCCATCACCCCAAGGAAATGGCGGCATCAAGGGCTATCTGGTCCGGCCGGCGAGAGGCGGTAAGGCGCCCGGCGTACTGGTCATTCATGAGAATCGCGGCCTGAATCCTTACATTGAAGATGTCGCCCGGCGCCTTGGCACGTCCGGCTTCGTGGCCTTCGCTCCAGATGGGCTGACCAGCGTGGGCGGCTACCCAGGCAACGATGAGGCCGCCGGTAAATTGTTCGGTACGGTGGACCGGGGGAAAATGGCGGAGGACTTCATCGCCGCGGCCCGCTGGCTGAAGGCCCGCGAAGATTGCACCGGCAAGATTGGCGTTGTGGGCTTCTGCTTCGGCGGCGGCGTTTCCAATATGCTGGCGGTGCGGCTTGGCGCGGACCTATCGGCCGCGGTTCCCTTCTACGGTTCGCAGGCTACGGCGGCCGACGCGGCCAAGATAAAGGCCCCGCTGTTGCTCCAATACGCCGAACTCGATAAGCGAATTAACGACGGCTGGCCGGCCTATGAAGAAGCGCTGAAGGCCAACAGCGTTACTTACTCGGCGTACATCTATGAGAAGACCAATCACGGCTTCCACAATGACACAACGCCTCGCTACGACGAGGCGGCGGCGAAGCTGGCGTGGACGCGCACGATTGACTTCTTCAACAAATACCTGAAAGCCTAACCCGAGTTCCGCAAAACCAGGGCCATTTTCTTCGGGAGCGTCAGCAATAGCGTGACTAATGGCAATTCTTTCATCTAGCATTCGGAGGCCGGGCGATTGAGGCGACAGCCTTGTCCCGCTAGACGCGCTCCGGCACAACATATGGGGCTCTATAGTTGCGCGTAAGCATCGCATTCGCCTCCTTGTCGTTGACGAAGCGCACTGTGTCCGGATCGAACCGCAACTCGCGTCCCAGCCGGTGCGAGATGTTACCCAGATGGCACAGCGCCGTGGAGAGATACGTCTCCTCGATTTCGGCGTGGAGCAGCTTCGGATCCCGCGCGCGAATGGCGTCCGCGAAGTTAGCGAAATGGTCCAGATTCTTCGGCGATTCCACTTCGGGTTCCACCGTCTTGTTCCGGCCCAGCTTGATTTGGAATTGCCCGTCGGCCTTCATGTGCAGATGGCCCTTTGTACCGAAGAAATCCCACGACATCGGCTCCGCCGTGTAGAGACCCCGCAGTTGCGCGGATATGGCGGCGCCATTGGCGAATGTCCATGTGACGTTCTGGGTATTCGGCGTCTCCGCCTGATCCTTATACCCGAAACGCCCGCCGGTCGAGCGCACCGCCACTGGCAGCTTCTGTTGCATACCCCAACGCAGAATGTCGATCAAATGAATCCCATTGTTACCAAGTTCGCCATTACCGAAATCCCAAAACCAGTGCCAGTTATAGTGGACTAAGTTCTCATGATAAGGCCGCACCTGCGCCGGTCCCAGCCACTTATCCCAGTTCAGGTTAGCCGGCGGTTCCTTCTCCGGCTTGAACCCGATCGAATCCCGATTCCCGGGGAAGAAAAAATTGCCTTGGTAGACATCGCCAATCGCGCCCGCGTGAATCAATTCCACAGCCTTCCGGAAACGTCCCCACCACCGCCGCTGCGTGCCCCCGGCGGCCACGCGCTTATATTTTCGCGCCGCTTCGACCAACTTCCGGCCTTCGAAAATATTGTGCGAAACCGGCTTCTCGACATACACGTCCTTGCCCGCCTGCATCGCCCAAATGCCGGATAGCGCGTGCCAGTGATTGGTCGTGGCGATGGTGACAGCGTCAATCGATTTATCGTCGAAGACACGCCGCATGTCGGACTCGATGATTGGCCGCTTGCCTGTTTTCTGAAAAATAACCTGTGACGCCGCCTCGGCGCGGGCGCCGTCGACTTCAACCAGCGCCGCGATTTCGACGTTGGCGACCGGCAGAATCTCTTTGATATGCGCCGAGCCGCGCGAGCCTACGCCAACGATGGCGAGGCGTACGCGGTCATTGGTGGCTGCCCAGGATTGTGTGGCGGTAGAGGCGGCGAGAAGGAAGGAGCGGCGACCGAATTCAGACATGATTGACCGTATTCTACGCCACGCGGACGAGCCCCGCGCGGCTGACCCACTTCATCGCCTCCGAAACCCAAAGTACGGCGCTCGCGACCACGGTGGCGAATAACCAATCGCCGGCCGTCAAAGCCACGGTACTAAAAGCCGATTGCAGGATCGGAACATAGATGACGAAAACGTGCAGCCCCGTCGACAGCGCCACCGCACCCCACAACCATCGATTGCCGACAAGACCAACAAACGCGCTACGTTCATCCGAACGGCAATTGAACGCATTGAACACCTGAAAGAGAACCAGGGTCGTAAACGCCATGGTGCGGCCATAGTCCAACGGACCCGCGCCGTCGATCCACCCACCGGGGAGCGACGCATCCAGAACCAGCAGCGTCCCCACGGCCATCACGATTCCGATGACGCCAATCCCGTAGCCCATGCGCGCGTTAATCACGCCTTCCGTCTTCGGCCGCGGCGGCCGCGCCATCAGATCGGGGCTCGCCGGATCGGCGCCCAACGCCAATGCGGGCGCGCCGTCAGTTACCAGGTTGATCCACAGGATCTGTGTCGCCAGTAACGGTATGACAAATCCGCCCTCAGCCGAAAGACCCAACGGCCCGGCCAGCACAACACCCAGAAACACCGTCAAAACCTCACCGACATTGGATGACAACAAGTAACGCAAAAACTTGCGGATGTTATCGAACACGGCGCGGCCTTCCTCCACCGCGGCGACGATCGTGGCGAAGTTATCATCGGTCAAAATCAAATCCGACGCTTCCTTCGACACATCGGTGCCTGTAATTCCCATGGCGATCCCGATGTCCGCCGCCTTCAACGCGGGCGCGTCATTTACACCGTCCCCGGTCATGGCGACAATGGCTCCGGTGCTTTGGAGCGCCTCCACAATGCGCAACTTATGCGCCGGATTCACGCGCGCATAAACGGCCACCTCCAGCACCGACGCCCCGGAAATCCCGTCGAGCTCCGGCCCGGTCATCACACGCGTGCCGTCCGTAATCCCAACCTCCCGGGCAATCGCCAGCGCCGTGGCCGGATGGTCGCCCGTGATCATGATGGGCCGGATCCCCGCGGCGCGCGCGCGCCCGACAGCCGCCGCCGCTTCGGCCCGCGGCGGATCGATCATCCCGATCAAACCAAGGAACGTCAAGCCGCGCTCCTCGTTGCCCGCCCCCGTGGCAACGCCGAGCGTGCGCATGGCCGTGGCCGCCAAGGCCTCATTCGCCGCCAGAATCTCCGCTCGCCGCGCATCGGAAAGCGGCCGGTCCACCGCTCCCGCCATCTCGGAGGTACAGAGGTCGAGAACGTGATGCGGCGCGCCCTTCGCAAAAAGTACTCGTCCACCCGGCGCCTCATGAACCGTGCTCATCCGCTTGCGCTCAGAGGTAAACGGAACCTCGGCCACGCGCGGGTGTTGTGTCCGCAGAGCCGCCTGCGCGAATCCCGCCTTATGCGCCGCCACTACCAGCGCGGCCTCCGTCGGGTCACCGTGAATCGTCCATTTCCCCTCGTGCTCCACTAACTCCGCGTTATTCGCCAATGCGGCCGCCCGCAGTAGCCGCTCCGCCTCCGCGAGCGTCTCATCCCCGCTCGCTTTTAATTCCCCTTCCGGCACGTAGCCGCTACCAGTCAATTCGGTCCGCCCCGAAGCCGTCACAATGACGCGCGCCGTCATCTCATTCCGCGTTAACGTGCCCGTCTTGTCGGAAGCGATTACGGTCGCCGAACCCAACGTTTCCACGGCCGGCAGCTTCCGCACAATCGCCCCGCGCGCCGCCATGCGCGTGACGCCCATGGCCAGCACCACCGTGACCACCGCCGCCAACCCCTCCGGCGCCGCCGCTACCGCCAGAGCCACGCCGAACAACAGAATCTGCACCACCTGCTTCGAGTCGTGGACACCGTTCAAGAACAGCAGCGTCCCGGCCACCACCGCCGCGATACATACGACCACCACGCCCAACTGTTTCCCGACGCGGTCCAGTTCCCGCTGCAACGGAGTCGTCTGATTCTTCGCGCTACGCAACATCCCGGCAATGCGGCCCAACTCCGTCCGCATGCCCGTCGCCGAGACGATCGCGCGTCCATGCCCGGCGCTGACGGCGGTGCCCGAAAAGACCATGTTGCGCCGGTCCCCCAACGCGGCCGCGGCATCAACCGGGTCCACCGATTTCGCCACCGGCGCACTTTCCCCCGTTAAAGCCGCCTCCAGCGTGTGCAATTCCACACACTCCACAATGCGCGCGTCGGCCGTTACCGCATCCCCTTCCGCAATCGCCAACACGTCCCCCGGCACCAGATCCCGGCTCGGCACGCGACGCGGCCCTCCATTCCGAACCACGCTTACCTCCGGCGCCGCCATCGCCCGGAGCGCGGCCAATGCCCGCTCCGCCTTTCCTTCCTGCACCAGACCGAGAGCGGCGTTCAACACCACGATTGTCAAAATTACCAATGACTCATACGGCCATGCGGCCTCCCGTTCCACGAACCAGACCACCGCCGACACGCCGGCCGCAGCCAGCAACAGCATTACCAGCGCGTCCTTGAACTGTGCCGCCAGCCGCCGCCAGAACGGCGCTTCGGGCGCCGCTTCCAATTCGTTCCATCCATACTCCGCGCGCCGCGCCAGCACCTCGGCGTCTGTAAGCCCCGTTTGTGGATTCGTCTCCAACCCGGCCGCGGAAGCGCTCATTTAATATGGCCACTTCCAATCGCGAATCTCGGGCAGATCGTCGCCGTACATATAGATGTAGCGCTTGTGCTCCGCCAACTTATCACGCAGGAACTGCTTGGTATGACCGGCCGCATTGCGCAGCCGCGGAACACGATCGATTACATCTCCGGCCAGATGAAACCGGTCGAGATCGTTGAGCACCGTCATATCGAACGGCGTTGTCGTCGTCCCTTCCTCCTTGAACCCGCGGACGTGTATGTTGCCATGATTGGTCCGCCGGTAAGTAAGCCGATGAATGAGCGTCGGATAGCCGTGAAACGCGAATATTACGGGCCTGTCGGCGGTGAAGATCGAGTCGAATTCGCGGTCGGAAAGCCCGTGCGGATGTTCCGTTGCGGACTGAAGGGTCATCAGATCGACCACGTTCACCACACGAACGCGAAGCTCCGGAAGGTGTTGCCGCAGAAAATCGACGGCGGCCAGCGTCTCCAGCGTCGGCACATCGCCGGCACAGGCCATCACCGCATCCGGATCCTCACCGGCGTCATTGCTCGCCCAACCCCATATGCCGATACCCGCCTCACAGTGCCGGGCCGCGGCCTCGATATCCAGCCACTGCAGCTCCGGCTGTTTACCGGCTACAATCACATTCACATAATCGCGGCTCCGCAGACAGTGATCCGTCACCGACAGCAGCGTATTCGCATCGGGCGGTAAATAGACCCGGACGACATCGGCCTTCTTATTCACCACCTGATCGATAAACCCGGGATCCTGATGGCTGAACCCGTTGTGGTCTTGCCGCCAGACGTGCGATGTCAGCAGATAATTCAGCGACGCGATCGGCCGCCGCCAAGGAATGTCGCGGCATACCTTCAGCCACTTCGCATGTTGATTGAACATCGAATCGATTATGTGGATGAACGCCTCATAGCACGAGAAAATTCCGTGCCGTCCGGTAAGCAAATACCCTTCCAGCCATCCCTGGCACATGTGTTCACTCAATATTTCCATGACTCGACCATCCGGCGCCATATGATCGTCGTCCGGCTCAATCCGCGCCATCCACACCCGGTCCGTCACTTCAAACACCGGGCCCAACCGGTTCGACGACGTCTCGTCCGGCCCGAAGACGCGGAAGTTCTTCGCCTCCGCATTCCGCTCCAAAACATCGCGCAGGAAAACGCCCATCACCCGCGTAGATTCCGCCATCACCGTCCCCGGCTTCGGCACGTCGACCGCGTACTGGCGAAAGTCCGGCATCGACAAATCCTGCAGCAAAAGACCGCCATTCGCATGCGGATTGGAGCCCATCCGCCGATCGCCCTTCGGCGCCAACTCCTCCAACTCCGGCCGCAGCCGTCCGTCGCCATTGAATAGTTTTTCCGGCTCATAGCTCCGCATCCACTCTTCCAACTGCCGCAGATGCTCCGGATTGGAAGCGATCTCACTGAGCGGAACTTGATGCGACCGGAAACTTCCCTCCGCCCGTTTTCCGTCCACAAGTTTCGGGCCTGTCCAACCCTTCGGCGTTCTCAAAACGATCATCGGCCAACGCGGCCGTTCCGTCACGCCCCGCACCCGGGCGTTCTCTTGAATCGTGTGAATCTCACGCCAGATTTCATCCAGCGTCCACGCCATCAATTGGTGCATCGCCGTTGGCTCATCGCCCTCCACGAAATACGGCCGATAACCATAACCGGAGAATAGCTGCGTTAGCTCGTCCACGCTTAGCCGCGCCAGCACCGTCGGCCCGGCGATCTTGTAGCCGTTCAAATGCAGAATCGGCAGCACCGCGCCGTCCCGCGCCGGGTTCAGAAACTTATTCGAATGCCAGCTCGTCGCCAGCGGGCCGGTCTCCGCCTCGCCGTCGCCCACTACACAACAGGCGATCAGATCCGGCGTGTCGAACACCGCGCCAAAGGCGTGGACCAGCGCATAGCCCAGTTCCCCGCCCTCGTGAATGGAACCGGGCGTCTCCGGCGCCACATGGCTGGGAATGCCGCCGGGAAACGAGAACTGTTTAAACAATTTCCGCATCCCTTCGGCGTCCTGCGAGATGTCGGGATACACTTCGCTGTAAGTTCCCTCCAGGTAGGTGTTCGCCACTAACCCCGGTCCGCCGTGGCCGGGCCCGGTAACATACAAAACGTTCGAGTCATGCCGGTTGATCAGCCGGTTCAAATGCACATAGATAAAGTTCAAACCGGGAGTCGTACCCCAATGGCCCAATAAGCGGCGCTTGATTTGTTCCGGCTTTAACGGCTCCCGCAGGAGAGCGTTCGCGTAAAGGTAGATCTGGCCGACCGAGAGATAGTTCGCGGCCCGCCAATAGGCGTTCATTCGATCCACCAGGTCCGGCGACAGCGGCGTTTGCATTTAGCCACACCTCCTTTCCTACCCTAACGCCTTCGCCCCCAAAGTTGGAAGGTGCGTCAACGAATTCGGGAAAGGCCGGGTCTTGACAAATGTTCCCTAACAAACGCTCCCTGACGGTCGCGGCTCGGTAGCTGGCGGCAAAGAAATCACTCAGGCACCCAAAGGTGGAAGTCCCGAACGGCACTCCAGACCGGATATGATGTTCTCAGTAATGGCGCGAAACATTCTAATTTCTGCCCTCCTTGTCGCCGCACTCCTCGCCGCCGCTGAACCGCGCATCGAGCCGCCCGCGATCATGCTCGCCGGTATTGGGGCCACGCAGCGCGTCATTGTTTCCTCCGGCGTTCCCTCCAACGCCTGCCGTCTCTCCTCCGCCCATCCGGAAATTGTATCCGTGCAAGACGCAACCCTGCACGCCACCGGAATTGGCGTAGCTACCGTTAGCGCCGATTGCGACGGCATGAAGTTGACCGCCGAAGTCCGGGTCGCCGCCGTCAACGTGCCGCTGGAGATCAGCTTCGCCCGCGACGTCATTTCACTCCTCACCACCAAGGGATGCAACAGTTCCGCCTGCCACGGCTCGCCCGCGGGGCAAAGCGGTTTCAAGCTTTCTCTGTATGGTTCGGACCCCGCCGCCGATTATCAAACGATCGTCGCCGGCCACAAGGGCCGCCGTGTTAACCTCGCCGCGCCGGATGAATCCCTGCTGCTACGCAAGCCCTCCATGCGCCTTCCCCACGGTGGGGGCCAGTTGATGACCGCGCAGGCGGATGAGTATCAAATGCTGGTCCAGTGGCTGCGTCAAGGGGCCAAAGAAACTTCCGGCGGCCCGCGAATCCAATCGATTGAAATCTATCCGCGCGAGCAAATCCTCGCTCGGCCGGGCCAGCGCCAATCGCTTGTTGTTATCGGGCGCCTGTCGGACGGAACCACGCGCGACATGACCGCGGCGGTCCGTTATTCCGTCGACGACGAAGGCGTCGTCTCCGCCGTTACCAACGCCGCGGTCACCGCCAAGGCTCGCGGCCTTACCGTCGTGATGGCCCGCGGCATGGGCAAAACGGCCACCGCCCAGTTCATCGTCCCGGACCGCGCCGCCGATGCCAACACCGCCATCCCCCCGGCCAACAATTTTATCGATCGCGAAGTCTTCTCTAAACTCAGCCAAGTCAAGCTTTCTCCATTTCCGCCCGCGACTGACGCCGCCTTCATCCGCCGCGTCTATCTTGACTTGATTGGAATCCTCCCCACGCCCGGCGAAACCCGCGCTTTCCTTGACGACCACCACACGTCTAAACGCGCCCGTCTCATCGACCACTTACTCGACCGTCCCGAATATGTCACCCACTGGCTGATGAAGTTCGAAGACTGGTTCAGAAACTCGCAGTATTATTCTCAAGGCCGAACCAACGGAAGTTATAAACGGTGGCTCGCCGAACTTATCCGCACCGACCGTCCCTTTGACGAAGCCGCCCGCGAAATGATCACCGCCGTCGGCGATACCACCACGCATCCGGCCGGCAACTTCTGGCATCCCGCCATCGATTTCATGCTCAAGACATTCGACGTCAGCAAAGCCACGCCGACGGTCACGCGCCTCTTTCTCGGCCAGCGAATCGAATGCGCCGAATGTCACAACCATCCGCTTGAAAATCTAACGCAGGACGACTTCTACGGCATGGCGGCTTTCCTCGCCCGTATGAAAGTCAAGCACGGCTACGCACAATACCGGCGCGTCTGGTACAACACCCGCGAGGGAGAAGTCCTGCACCCATCAACCAAACAACCGGTCGCGCCCAAGTTCCTCGCCGGCGCCGCGCCCGACATTCCGGAGGACCAGGATCGGCGCACCGTCCTCGCCGATTGGATCACTCGCGCCCAACGGCTCCAGTTCGCGCGCGCCACCGTCAATCGCGTCTGGGCCGAATACTTCGGCGCCGGCATCGTCGAACCCTCCGACGATTTTCGATCCACGAACATGGCCACGCACCCCGAACTGCTCGACGCCTTGGCCCGCGAATTCATCCAGTCAGGCTTCCGATTCAAGCCCATTCACCGTTTGATTCTCAACTCCGAGGTCTATCGGCTCGGTTCCCGCGCGCCCGGCCGCCCCGGCGGCGTCGACCCGCTCGAACGCCTTCTTCTCGCCCGCTACGAGCCTCGTAAACTGCCCGCCGAAGTATTGCTCGACGCTATTGTCCAGGTGACCGGCGTTCCCCAGGAATTCTCCAATTACCCGGCCGGCACATCGCCCAAGGAGTTAGTCGCATCCATCGGCGCCACTTACTTCCTCACGACATTCGGCGTCCCCCGCCGCGACATCATGGAGCCTCGAAGCCAGGCGCCGTCGCTAAGTCAGGCGCTGCACCTGATGAATAGCGACGCCATTCGCGATAAGATCGAAAAGCCCGGCAATGTATTGGGACAGTTACTCGAACAAACGCTCGACGACCGCCGTGTTCTCGACGAGCTTTACGAACGAGCCTACTCCCGCCCCGCCACCGACGCACAATGGGAATTAATGCGCGGCTTTCTGGCCGCCGAAAAAGAAGCCGGCCGCACACGCCGGAGGGCATTTGAAAATGTGTTGTGGGCCATCTTGAACTCCAAGGAGTTTCAACTCAACCAATGACCAATCGACGTGACTTTCTGCGAATCGGCGGCACCGCCTTCGGCGGCGTTACGCTCCCCGAGATATTGCGCGCCTCCATCGGCCGCACCGACATCTCCTGCATTATCTTTTTTCAGGAGGGCGGCGCCTGCCAGCACGACGGCTTCGACCCCAAGCCCGGGGCGCCTATCGAAATCCGCGGCGGCTTCGGCACCGTACCCACCACCGTCCCCGGCGTCCACTTCGGTGAACTCCTGCCCCGTTGCGCCCAAAGTTTCAAGAAGTTTTCCGTCATCCGCTCCCTCTACTCCAAAGAAGCGATTCACGAGAAAGCGAAACAATACGTCTTCTCCGGAGCGCGCCCTAACAACGCTTTTAAGCACCCGGTTTTCGGCTCCGTGGTCGCCAAGGAGCTGGGACCGAAAAACGGCCTTCCGCCCTTCGTCTGCATTCCGCGCAAGGACATCTGCGCCGACGCTGGCTTGCTCGGTCCCGCCTATGACCCCTTCATCACCGGCGACCCCGCCAAGAAGACCTTCACGGTTCAGGACCTCACCCTCCCCCTTGGTGTCACTCTCGAAGAGTCCGCCGGCCGCGCCCGCTTGCTCTCCGCGCTGGACGAGGAGATCCGCCAGACCGAAAAAAGCAAGGTGGTGGAGGGCATGGATTCGTTCTATCAGAAAGCCTTTGACTTAGTAAGCTCCGCCGCCGCCCGCAAGGCATTCAACTTAGGCGAAGAGCCCGACGCGCTCCGCGACGCCTACGGCCGAAGCACCGCCGGCCAGGGCGCGTTGCTCGCTCGCCGCCTGATCGAAAGCGGAGTGCGCCTCGCGACAATCTTCCACGGCGGCTACGACACCCACGTCGAAAACGACAAGAAGAATAAAACCCTCTACCCGGTGTTCGACCAAGCTTTCGCCACGCTCCTGGACGACCTTGAACAACGCGGCCTTCTGGCCACGACCCTGGTTCTCGCCATCGGCGAATTCGGCCGCACACCGCACATCAACCACTCCGGCGGCCGCGACCACTGGCCAGGCGTCTTCTCCATCGCCGCAGCCGGCGCGGGCATTCCCGGCGGCCAAATCATCGGGAGCAGCGACGCCCAGGGCGGCGCGCCCAAGGATCGCCCCATCTCGGTCGAAGATATCGGCGCCACTCTCTACAAGAAACTTGGCATCGACTATCACAAGGAATACCGGACCAACGGCCGCCCGGTGAAGATAAATAGCGACGGCACGCCCATCCGAGAGCTGTCCGCCTGAAACGCCATGCGTCCTTATGAGGAACTCGCGCAAAACGGACACGCTCCGGCCCGGCCGAATGGGCGAGTTCCTCGCCCATTGGTGCCGCGCCTACGCGGCCTGTGCGCCTTTGATGAACTCGCGGTTTGCGGCCCCGGTTTGGGCATTGCGGGTGCGCCAACCACTCCCTTACGGTCGTGGCTCGGTAACGACCGAGACCGGGGCGAGTTCGTTCCCGGAAGGAACCGCGGCCGCGGTTCCTTTGCTTCTAAGGAACACGCGCACGACGGACTCGGTCGCGGCTGGCGTTGGGCGAGAGTTCGTAAATGGGTGGGGGCCGCGCCTCGCCTTTGCGCTACTTTCGCGCTTCTCGCCGCCACGGCCGCCACGCCGCACATTGATCGATTGTCTCCGCTGGGCGGCCAAGCCGGAACTACAACCACAATCGAGCTCGTTGGCAAAGACTTACTCGGTGTAACAACCATCCGCTTCGATACACGGGACCTTACCTGGCTTGAAACTACCAATCAATCGGCCACGTCGATTCAGGGCAAAATCCAAATAGCCGCCAACGCCGCCCTCGGCCCCCACCGTCTCCAGATCCTCACCAAGAACGGCCCCTCTAATACCCGCCTTTTCAACGTCAATCAGTTTCCCGGCGTCGCCGAAGTTGAACCCAACGACAGGTCTCCCATCGCCCAGCGAATTGTCCTCCGTCCCCAAGTCCTCCATGGTTACATGAAAGGTCTCGTCGACGTGGATTACTACACCTGGGATGCCCGCGCCGGTGAACGCTGGCTATTCGACCTCCAATCCATCGAGCGCGGCGGCTTCCTGGAATGTTCCCTGACGCTCTACGATGAAGCTGGCAATGAAATCGCCTTCAGCGAAGATCAGGACGAGTATCTGGAAACGCCTCGCCTGACTTATACATTTCTAACTAACGGGAAATATACCGCTAAAGTGGATCAATACCGCGGCCCGCAGGGCGTATCCTGCGATTCCAACTGCGGCTACCAACTCCAAATATCGCAACTTCCGGTGATTTTCTCTACGAACCCACTGGGCGGTGCGTCCGGCAGTAAGCTAGTACTCCAAATCACCGGCGAGTCACTCAAAGACACTCGGGAGGTATACCTCACGCCCATCCGCGGCGCCGAGTATTCACGCCTGACATTTCCCTTCTCCATCCCACTCAACACTCCGGAGCCCCAGAACATCCGAATCATTGGCCGCCCGCTCGCAAAGACAAACGGCCAAATCCACGCCGAATTCCAAATTCCGCCTACTGCCTCCACGGGCCTCTGGAAACTCTGGGCCGTTACTCCGCATGGCATCGCCGAAGGCATTTCCATTGAAATCAACCGTCCAGAGGCCAAGACCATCGACGGCCAACTTGCCCAAGCCGGCGCGGCCAACTCCTATCCCATCGAACTGGAAGCCGGCCGGCCCATTCACGCCTGGACCCTTGCCGCCCAGTTAGGTTTGCCCTCCATCGATACCGTCATTGAGTTATTCGACAGCAACGGCAACTTACTCGCGGAACATGACGACCTGATGTCGGGGCAAGGTACCGTCATCGGCAACCCCGATAGCAATCTTTATTACACGCCCAAAATCTCCGGCCCGGCGAAACTAGTCGTCCGGGACCGCACCGGCCGCGGCGGCCCGAGCTACGTCTACCGGCTTCACATCAACGAAGACACGCCACATTTTCAACTCCTTACCGAACCGGAAGAATTCACCGTCGCCCAAGGTTCCGAAGCCGATCTCGAAGTCCTCCTGATCCGCCAACCCGGCTTCGATGGCGCGGTGGAAGTTTGGGCTGAAAACCTGCCGCCAGGGGCCACCGCCACCCGCGGCCAATTTCGTTCCGACCAACCCTTCGGCCCCTCCGGCGACGGCGACAACGTATTAATCCCTACCGCCAACCTCAAAATCCAAATCCCTCAAGCGCTTCCTCCAGGCGAATACCCGATCCGCGTCTTCGGTCGCGCCGCCAACGGCGGCCCCCAGGTGGAAGCGTTCACGACTCTATGGATCGGGCCGAACGGCAAGCGCAACGACACTCGCCGGCCCCTCCCCCGGATCCAGATCCACGTCACCAGTCCGTAGTTTATTCCCACCTCGCGTCCATTGGGGCGGAATTAATAGTGCTTTGACACGGTTTTAATGACTGCGACACGCGTTCTCGTTCTATACACTGGCGGCACGATTGGCATGGTTCCCGTCGACCCCGCGCGCCCCGACGGCACCCGTCGTCCCGGCGCCAAGGAAGATGTCCTCAGATACATTCCCGGCGTGGGAGAACGCGATGACATCGCTTGGGAGTTGTTAAGCGACCCTGCGCTTCCGCCCGCCGACTCCTCCGACATCCGCCCCAAGGACTGGCTCGCCATGGCCGCCATCCTCGAACGCGAATACGCCAACTGGGACGGATTCGTCATCCTCCATGGAACCGACACCATGGCTTATACCGCCTCGGCCCTCTCGTTCCTGCTCGAAAATCTCGGCAAACCCGTCGTCCTCACCGGTTCCCAAACTCCGCTCTTCCACGAACGAACCGACGGCCGCCTCAACTTGATCCACGCGCTCCGCATCGCGGGCCACCCCGCCACCGGCCTCCCGCTCGTCCCCGAAGTGGCCATATGTTTCGGCAAACGCGTCGTCCGCGGCAACCGCGCCCGCAAAATGAGCGCCACCGATTCCGACGCCTTCGACTCGCCCAACCTCCGCCCTCTCGGTGTAATCGAAACCGACGTCTTTCTCGACCGCACCCTCCTCCGCCCTATCCCCGAGCAGACCTTCCGTACGCACCGCACGATGTCCAATCAAGTTATCGATATCACCATCGTCCCCGGGATGCCGCCTAAGTTACTCGAAACCCTGCTCGCCGGCCCCGAAATCCGAGGCGCCCTGCTCCGGACCTTCGGACAAGGCAATTTTCCGTCGGATCCGGACTTACTCAAAGTCATCTCGGACGCCTCGGCGCAAGGCAAGGTATTAGTCAACGTAACGCAGTGCCCGCGCGGCCGCGTCAATATGGAGCAATACGAAGCGGGCCGCCTGCTTGCCGAACGGGGTGTTATCGGCGCCGGTGACATGACGCCCGAAGCGGCCTACACAAAGCTTGCCTGGCTCCTCGCCACCGGCGAAAACGTTCACGATCGAATGCAACAAGATCTCCGCGGCGAACTAAGTCCCTCGTGAACCACGTCTAATTTCGATACTCAGCCGCTTTATCTTCTGGTTCAACGTTGACAACGGAATCCGCAACCGCTCCGCCGCCTCGGTCTGCGAAAAGCTCACGTTTTCCAGAACATCCACAATTGTTCGCCGCTCAAAGTCGGCGACAATCTCATAGAGGCTTGCGTCCGCCGGCAGGCGCCCCGCGTCATCGCGGCGGATGCGCACTCCGCCTGGGTGCAGCACCGAATCCGGAAGCACCGTCGCCGGAACGTTCGCGCTGGTCGCCAGCACCACCGCCCGCTCAATCGTGTTTTCCAACTCGCGCACGTTGCCCGGCCACGTATGCTCCATCAGCAGTTGGAACGCCTCCGGCTCAAACCGCAGTTCAGATTTCCGCGCCGCGTCCAGATACTTCTCATTCTCGCGCGAGTACTTATCGAAGAAATGTTCCGTAAGTAGCGGAATATCTTCCTTGCGTTCCCGCAGCGGCGGCAGCGCAATCTGAATGACATTCAGCCGGTAATACAAATCCTCGCGAAACCGCTTCTCCTCCACCATCCTTTTCAGGTCTTCATTTGTCGCCGCCACCAGCCGGACGTCCACATGAATCGTCTCGTTCGAACCCAGCGCCATGAACTCGCGTTCCTGAATCACCCGCAGCAGCTTCGCCTGAATCTCCGGCGAAATGGTGCCAATCTCATCAAAGAAAATGGTGCCTTGATTCGCCGTCTCAAAGACGCCCTTCCGCGTCGCAATCGCTCCCGTGAACGCGCCTTTCACGTGCCCGAACAGCGTCGATTCCAATAGATCCGGCGGCAGCGAACCGCTATTTACGGCCACGAAAGGATGGTCGGCGCGCGTCGAATTCGTGTGAATCGCCTTCGCAATCAGCTCTTTGCCGGTCCCCGTTTCGCCCGTAATTAACACCGTCGCCCGCGAAGGCGCCACCTGGGCTACCGTGTCCAACTCGCGCAGCATCCGCTCACTTTTTCCGACAATATTCGGAAACGCGTACCGCTGTTTCAACGCGCGCTTCAGCTCAACGTTTTCGCGCTCCAGCCGCCCCTTGGCAATTTGCCGGTCAATTTCAATAACAAGTTTCTCGTTATCCCAGGGCTTCGAAAAATAGTCGTTCGCCCCGGCTTTCAACGCCTTGATCGCGACGTCAATCGACCCATACGCCGTGATCAAAAAGATAGGCGTTTCACGGTCCCGCTCCCGTACCTCCGCCAGCACTTCCATCCCCGACCGGTCGGGCATCATCAAATCGAGCAACACCAAGTCATAGGACGATCGGCCCATGCGCTCCAGCCCGGTTGCCGCGTTCACCGCCATGTCCACCGAATAACCTTCGATGGTAAGCAGCGTCTCTAAACTTTCGCGAATGTCTTCTTCGTCGTCTACGATCAGAATTCGACCGCGCGTCGGGGCGGCCACGGAATCAGGCATTAACGGGTTTCCTTACCAACGGGAAGTCAAGCTGGAAGCGCGTGCCCTGCCCCGTTTGGGAAAGAACGCTAATCGAGCCTCCATGTTCCTTAACAATACCGTAGGTAATGGAGAGCCCAAGGCCCGTCCCCTTCTTTGCGCCCTTGGTCGTAAAGAACGGATCGTAGATCCGCGCCAGATTCTCGTCCGGAATTCCGCACCCGGAGTCGATGATTTCCACCCGCGCCGTGGCGTCGTTCGCCGATGTCACAACCGTCAGCGCGCCCCCATTCTCCATCGCGTCGCGAGCGTTCAAAAACAGATTCAGAAACACCTGCTGCAACTTCCCGGCGTTGCCGCGCACCGGCCCCAGCGACGCTTCCAACCGCTCTTCCACCGTAATGTGCGCCTTCCCCAACTGCGGATGGATTAACTGTAGGGTCTCCCGCACAATCCGGTTCAGGTCGACTTCTTCATACGCCGTCGACGAAGTTCGCGAGAAGTTCAACAGCGAGTTGACAATCTCGCTGGCCCGGAAAGTTTGTTTCGCGATCTTCTCCAATAACCTCGACTTACTTTCGTCCCCGTTCACTTGCTTCGCCAATAACTGCGCATAAGTCGAAATCACCGCCAAGGGCGTGTTCACCTCATGCGCCACGCCGGCGGCCAGTAAGCCCAGCGACGATAGCTTATCCGCCTGTACCAGCCGGTTCTCCAGCACCGATCGTTCGGTAATATCATCGAACAGGATCAGCCGCCCAATCTGCTCCTGTTCCCGCGAAATCAGGGGCGCGAAGACGACGTTGATAACCCGATCGGCGTCATTCGCTCCCGCCAGCGGGAACTTGTAAATGGTATGGATTCCGGCCTCGGTCCGCAGCCGCGTCAATTGGTCGATCAAGTCGGCGGGCAGCAGGTCCCGCAGTTGCCGGCCCATGGCGTCTTCACGCCGGATCCCGGTCAACTGCTCCATCTGCGAGTTCCAACTCTCCACGCGATCTTCGAAATCCGCGGCCGCGATGCCCACGTTAATCGATTCAACGATGTTCTCGCTGAACTCCTTCAATCTCTCGTACTCCTCCGCCTTCCGCGCCAAGGACCGGTATAGTCGCGCGTTCTCTATCGAAATGCCGACGTAACCGCAAAGCGTTTGCAGCAATTCCACGTCGTCGGACGAAAGGAAGTCGCCCTCCGTCGTCCGGCTCGCCCCCAGGTACGCGATCACTTGGCCGCGCGCCGTGCACGGAACATAGTAAGTCAAATCCAAGTCGGCGATCGTATGCAGTACCGGCTGCGGATAGTCCCGCAAATACGCATCGTAGGGCCCGCGCGTCCGCTCGAAAAACAGGTAGCGATTTGAAGCCGATTCCTTCTCGGGCAGGAACGCGAGGTCCACCAAATCCGGGACGGGCCGCTGCACACCCGCCGTCATGTACAGCCGGAACCCGCCCGCTTTTTCATCGTTGAGGAAGAAGACGATCCGTTCAATTGAAAGCGTCCGCGTCAGCCGGTCGGCCACCGCGTTCAGCGTCCGGTTCAGGTCGGTTTCGCTCCCCAATTCACGGGCAAACTCAATCAACGTCCGGCGGTAGTCATAGCGGTCCTTGTAGAAGAAGTGGCGATCCAGAACCTCCTGCAGCCAGTTCCGAACCGGTTGAAAGATGAACGCGGCAATCAGGATCAGGCTTACCAGCGCCGCAGGATTCAGGTCGTCCACCCGCGCGCCTGGCTGCCCTTCCGGATGCGGTATCGATGAAGTGATGGAGAACACCAGGCCATAGAAAACGGCCAACACCGCTAGCGTCGCCAACGTGTACACATACCCTTGCTGGAAGATGATGTCCACGTCCATCAGCCGGTACCGGAAAATAGCGTACGCCCAAGTAATCGGCACCAGCCCCAGCGGCAACACCGCCATCTCCATCGCCGGCCCCAAAACCGCGCCCGCCACATACGGAATCACATACAAAAACACAAACGGCAACACGCCGAACACGGCGCCATTCCGCAGCCACTTGATCTGCTGCCGGATAATCGGGTCCACGGTCGAACGATAGCGCCATGATAAAATGCCCGCCCCCGCCAACTGCCCGGCCGCCAAAAAGCCCAGCCACACGCGGTCGAACATCCAGCGCAACTCAATCGGGCTGATCGCTATCTTCACATAGCCGCCCACAATCGCGGTCCACAACACTCCCAGCAACAACGCCGGAACATACAGCAAGAACGCGCGCCCGCGTCCGCGCAACCATTGCGGCGGCTCTGGAAACACCAGCGCGAAATGAATAAACAATGTAGGCATCAACAGGCCGGCATATACATTGCCGAAGTAAATCACTTGGTCGAAGTTGTTTAGCTTGCCCGTGTAATGGAAGGTGTAGAGGATAAAACTCGCCAGGCACAGCAGATAGAAGTGCAGCGCCTTGTGCGCGTCGCCCCGCCGGAAGAAAACGAACAGGCCCACAAAGAGGAAGGCGGCGCCGACAAAATACTGGTAGTAAACCGCGTCGGAAGCGGCGTGCTCGGCCACAAAGACCGAATAGCGAACCTCCAGCGCAATCTCGTTCCCGGCCCTTTTGTACGGCCGCTCAACGAAATACTCGACTTTTTTCCAAACGCCTAAACCGACCAGAATCTCGGAAACCTCCGCCGCCGTCGACACGCCCAGGTTGTCGATGCGCCGCAGAATATCGCCTTCCACGATGCCCGCCCGGTCCGCCGGTCCGCCCTCCACTACATGCAGCGCCACCACGTTGTTGCGGATAATCGGCTGGCCCCCAGGCGTCGTTCCCGCCTTGCCCTCGCGGTCCACCCACGTCACGCCGTCCTCCGGCAGGTGGAATCGGCGCTGCTGCTGGAAGTTAATGCCCGCGGCAATAACCGCGGCGATCGTCAAAATGACGATCAGCCCGCCAGAAAACTGTCGCTTCAACTCTTGCACCGGCCCTCGAACCTTCCCGTCCCGAATGGACTTTTATTGCAATTTCAAGGCCAATCGCTGTCCGTTTCGGAAACTCAAGAATACTAAAGTTTTGGCCCTTCGCGCGGAGATCGTTCTTTACCTTCTACCGCTTTCGGTATCCGTCTACGGGAATCAGGATTTCCGGCCTGCGCTAAAGTAGGGAAATGATCGGCCCGCCGGACCGCACCGAAGCTGCGGAATACTATTTCACCTACATCGACAAAGCGCAAACGAACGACATTCTGGGACATCTCGATGCGCAGACCGGACAATTTCTCGCCTTCCTATCTACCGTCACGGAGGAACGGTCGCTCTATCGCTACGAACCGGGCAAGTGGTCGTTCCGGCAAGCGCTGAATCACGTCAACGACACGGAACGGGTCTTCGCCTTCCGCGCCTGCTGGATCGGCCGCGGCGGCGAAGCGCCGCTCCCCAGTTTCGATCAGGATCTGTTCGCGGCGAACTCGAACGGGGACGCCCGCTCCTGGGCCGATCATATCGAAGAATTTCGTGCGATCCGCGCGGCGACGATGATTCTCCTGCGCAGCCTCCCCGCCCACGCCTGGAGCCGCGTCGGCACCGCGAGCGACAACCAAGTGACGACCCGCGCGCTGGCCTACATGATCGCCGGCCACGTCGAGCACCATCGCCAAGTTCTGGTCGAGCGTTATTTCTAGGAACATGCGCCTCCCATCCGTCCTGTTGCTGCTAACGTCCCTCTCCGCCGCCGAGTTCATCCAAATCCCCGCGGGCGAACAAACCGTCAAAGACGCGGCCACCGGCTTCCAAGTCAAAGTACAAACCGGCGCCTTCTTACTCGGCCGCACCGAAGTTACGCAGCGGCAGTACGCCCAAGTCATGGGAGTCAGTCCATCTCACTACAAAGGCGCCAGCCGTCCCGTCGAAAATATAACTTGGCGCGAAGCGATCGATTATGCCAATCGCCGCAGCGAGCTGGAACGGCTCACCCCATGTTATGACCTGACAACTGGCCAGCGCCGTTTCCAGTGCACTGGCTACCGGCTTCCAACATCCGTCGAATGGGCCTATGCCTTCGAAAAGCCGGCCGGCGCCGAGTTCCGCAACAGTGGCTACGAAGACACCGCCGCCCTGATTACGACCGAAAAACAAGGGACCAAAGATGTCGCTCAAGGTTCACCCAACAAACACGGAATCCACGACATGACCGGGAACGTGTGGGAGTGGTGCGAGGACTGGTATTCGCCCGACCCCGCGCTGGACGCCATTCGCGATCCCCAAGGCCCGCCCACTGGCGTCGCGAAGGTCATCCGCGGCGGCAGCTTTCTTACCGGCGGCAGCCAATGGAATAAGGGCTTGTTAAGCTCTCTGGATCCTCGATTTCGCAGCCAATTCACCGGCTTCCGTCTTGCCCGGACGATCTCCGCCGCCAATGGTCTAGCGCCGCCGGACGGCCAATGGCTCGCCCAATTCCAACACGCAACGCCAAATCGACTAACACTTCCCCGCCAACCGAACGAAATCCGCCGAATTTGGACGACCGTTCTGGGCACGCCTAAACTCCCAGCGACGACGCCAACCGCCCACGCCATTCGCTCCTTTGGCGACGCAACTTGGAACGCCGATCTCTTCGACCTCGCCATCGAGCCCAACTACGCCACCCGCATCTTAATCGCCGCCCCCGTCCGCAAACCGGCTGGCCGCCTCCCTGTGATACTCGTGCCCTACTACGATGTCGACACGCCCGCCGGCGCCGACCTAGGCGGCCGCAGATATACCGCCGGAGGCACGCGCGCCTTCGCAAGACTGGCCGCCCAGCGCGGCTTCCTCGCCGTAGCCATCAAATGGTACGGCGAAGCCGATGCCGAAGGCTATGACGAAGCCGTCTACCAACTCGCTAAACGCCATCCCGGAGTGACACCCATGGGCAAATGGATCTGGGACCTCCAACGAGTTATGGACTACTTACTAACTCGCCCCGACGTCGACCCGGCGAGGATCGGTATCATCGGCCATTCTCTCGGAGGCAAAATGGCCCTCTACGGCGCCGCTTTCGAACCTCGCATCAAAGCCATCGTTTCCAGCGAACCCGGCATCAGTCTGAAATTTTCCAATTACCAGGATTTCTGGTACTTGGGCAAAGCAATCGAGCAACTCCTGAAAGACGCCGACCACCACGAACTGTTAGCCCTCATCAGCCCACGCCCCTTCCTGCTGATCGCCGGCGAATCCGCCGACGGCGACAAGAGCTGGCCCTTCATCGCCGCCGCCCAACAAGTCTACGAACGCAAGGACCGCATCGGCATGATCAACCACCGCACCGGCCACTCGCCCACCGAAGAAAGCGTCCAACTCGCCATGGAATGGCTTGAACGATTTCTCCGGTAATCGTGGTCACCAGGTCGTCGTCAGCACCCATCCTGTCCCAGTGGCCGCATTGTCCACCGCCCACCAGTAAACGTTCCTTGAAATACCGGCCCAGCTTACCTGCTTGGTAAACCGGATCGAGAGTGTCAAATCGTTTCCGGACGCGGTCACGGAACTCGCCGCGCCATCAATGGAACACTGGCTATTCTGGATAGTTCCACTCACCCCCGGCTGCACCCAATTCGGGACCAGTTGTGTCAGCGAGTCATTATATAGGTAGATACGGTTACTCGCCCGTTCGTAGAACCCATGGCACGAGTTCACAGGC
Source organism: Bryobacteraceae bacterium (assembly GCA_046155405.1). Taxonomy (GTDB): domain Bacteria; phylum Acidobacteriota; class Terriglobia; order Bryobacterales; family Bryobacteraceae. The sequence continues at coordinate 27,663 of JBJXFL010000178.1, forward strand.
ACGGTAGGCGATGAGTTCAACACGAAATACACCCGGTTGAAATCCGCCGCCCCGTTCGCGTCTCTCGCCAGCACCCCTAAATTCAAGATCAAGTTAGCGCCGCCGATCGCCGGCGTACCTGATACAATCGCCGGCGTCTGGTTCACGCCCGCCGTCCACACCGACCCGGTCTGCCACCCGGTCCCTAAGCTATCCTGATCCGTCACCCAGAACTGTACATTCCGCGTGCCGATCAAGTAACTCCCTTTCAACGTCACCGGCAGGTTCACTTGCAGATCGTTTCCCGTCCCCGTCGCGCTTAACCCCGTCCCGTTAACACCGCATTGGCTGTTCTCCACCGTTCCCGCCGCTCCGGGAGTCAGCGGCCCCTTCAATTGCGTCAACGTATCGTCATAGAGATACACCGCGTTCAGCGACCGGTCATAGAAGCCATGGCAGCCATTGGTCAATATCGCCGTCGTCGAGTGCACCAGGAAATAGACCCGCGAGAGATTCGTATAGCCATTCAAGTCGCGCGCCGTCACCGCAAACGTCTGCGACGAGGCCGTCGCCGTCGCCGGAGTCACCGACACCAGTGTTGGCGCCGCCGGCCCGCTCCCCCCCGACACATTCCACGTTCCCGTCTCCACCCAACCCGTTCCGTTCCCTTGAGCGTCGGTGGCCCACACCGCTACTTTCCTCGGTCCGCTCAGGTAACTTCCCCGCATCTCGAAACGGATCGTGAAAGTCAAGTCCGTCCCACTGGCCGAGACGGCATTCGACAAGCTACCGTCAATCTTGCATTGGCTGTTCTGTATCGCCCCCGCCGCCCCGCCTGTTTGCGGCCCGGCCAGAATACTCAGCCCATCGCTATAAAGGAAGAACGCATTTGAAGCCCGGTCATAGAATCCGTGACAGGTGTTCGCCGGTATCGTCAAATCGGAATTGATCAGGAAATAAATCCGCGAGAGATTTGCAAACCCGTCCGGATCCCGCGTGACGAAGGTCAAGGTTTGTGCCGCCGTCGTCATCGCCGCCGGCGCCCCGGAAACAACTATCGGCGGCCGATTCCCCGCCACCGCCGCCCACGTTCCGGTTTGCACCCAACCGGTGTCGGCCGCTCGATTGTCCCGTGCCCACAGATAGACATTCCGCGATCCCGTCGTATAACTTCCTTGCAGCCGCATACCCATCGTCAACTGTAAGTCGGTGCTGGAAGCGGTGGTCACCGCCGTGGCGCTCCCGCTCAACTCGCACTGACTGTTTTGCAACGTGCCGCCGCCGCCCGGACTCAGCGGTCCCAGCAGCGCCGTCAGCGCGTCATTATAGAGATAAAACGCGTTGCTGGCCCGTTCATAGAATCCGTGACACGTATTCTGCGGTACCGCCGGGCTGCCATTCACCTGAAAGTACACGCGGTACAGGTCGTTAACTCCGTTTTGATCCCGCACCAGAAATTGGAACGTTTGGGACGCCCCGATCGCCGGGTTCGGCGTTCCAGAAACCACTTGCGGCGCCACGTTCGCCGGCATCGCCGTCCATGTCGCCCCCTGCACCCAACCGGTGCCATACGCTTGATTGTCCGTGATCCAGAAATAGACTTTCTGCGTTCCGTTGGTGTAGCTCCCCTGCAAGGTTAGAGACACCGACACTACTAAGTCCGTCCCGGTCGCCTGTACCAATCCAGACCCGCTCCCGTCTATCTTGCATTGCCCGTTCTGCACCGTTCCCGCCGCGCCCGCCGTCACCGGTCCCAGCAACGCCGTCAACGCGTCGTTATAGAGATACAGTCCGTTGTTTGCCCGTTCGTAAAACCCATGACAACCGTTCGGGTTCACGAGTGAGGCCGCCCCGATCTGAAAGTAGACTCGCGACACGTTGGCCGCTCCGTCCAAGTCTCGCGCCGTTATTGTCAACGCCTGCGTGGCCCCGGTCACGGTGCCCGGCGTCACGCCCGCCAGTGTCGGCGCAGTCACCGCCGGGCCCCCCGCTTGGCTTACGGTAAACGTTTGCCCGCCGGCCGTGATCGTCGCCGATCGTGCCAGGGCGTACGGATTCCGATCCGCCGTAAACAACACACTCCCCGTGCCCACGCCGAACGTCCCCGCCGAGACTCGAAGCCACGCCGCCGCGGACGCCGCGGTCCAATTGCAGGCGTCTCCCGCGGTCACCGTAAAGCTCCCGCTTTCCCCTCCCGCCGCTGTCGTTGCCGCGCTGCCCGATAACGTCGCCGTACATCCGGCCGTCCCGATATTCGGCGTTACTAACGTCGCGAACGTATCGTTTAACACACCGGAACCCGTTGCCAACCTCGAGAAGACATAAAGCCGTCCGCCACCGGGACCCCAAAAAACAAACCGTCCATTCGCCTGATAATCCGTCGTCCCGACCCGATACTTCGGAAACAGCCGTGAGGACGAAAAGCCCAGGAACTCATCGCCATAGAGCATCAGGGCCGGCGAGTTCGACAGCCCGCCAACGTACGAGAGGACCGCTATCATCGATCGCGCCGAGGAATGGTCCGCCCAGTCCAGGTACGATGCACCGGCGAACATTCCATTATTCACCATGTCCTGCGCAGGGATAGACGAACTACGCAGCACCTGTCCGCAGCCGCTATATATTCGTGCGCCATCCTGTGAGAACCACACGTTATTACACAAGCCATATTGGGTATGCAGTTCCGTAGGTGCCGTGACTCCATTGACTATCGTCCATTTCGATGTCCAGTTCCCCGCCGCGTAGTAAAATTGCCCACCTGGATGAAGCCGTACTTTGCGCCCCGTATAGATGGCTGTCGTCGCTGTCCAATTCCCCGTCACCGTCTCGAGAGAATACACGTCGGACCAGTCCCGTTTTGGAAACGCATACACATAGCCGTTCCCCCCCCAACAAAACATCCGCGACGTCCGTTATGACATCCAAAACCTTCTCCACCTGTGCCGTCTGCAGGTTCACTAGGGAAATCCACCCGTCGTGCCCCACCGCTGCAAACAATCCGTCCGGCCGTACGGACACCGAGAGCGGCGCTTTGAAAAGCGCCACCGAAACATCGGAGCCATTCACTGGATTGTAAATATGTAATTCGTTCGTCCCATCTGAAACTAAAATGCTCTTGTCCAAAGTTGTACTGTATTCTCCGTCTATCACGGGATAGCTTAGTTGAACGGTTGCCGGCAATACCGCCGGCGAAGAGCCCTGCGTCACCGGTACGATCTGCCCTCCAATCGTGATATTCGCCGTTCTCGAACTACCGGTCAGATTAGCCCGCGCATGATACCTGATGGTTCCCGTTCCCGAACCCACAGTATGGTTAATAATCTGCAGCCAGGGCGCGTCCGAACTCGTCACATACATGCAATTTGCCGGCGCGCTAATTTCCATGACCGCCGTCGCACCCTCCCACGGTGGCGCTGCCGCCGTGGGAGTTACCACCGGTACACACGGCGCGGAATTCCCAAAATCGAACGTCTGAACAGCAAAATCGTTCAGCAGGCCCGCCGCCCCGTCCGCTTGGATTACCGCAAACAACCGGGTACCTGTGTTGTCGAGAAAGATCCACCTGCCATGGGCCGCGTACTTGGTGGCGTTAACCATAAAATCTGCCAGTCGCAACCGTCCTTGCGGCTCCAACGACGGTCCGTCGAAAAGCAGAATTTCATTGTCTTTGGGCGCTCCATCGGGCGGAAAGTAGCCGGAAGACGCTCCCGCCGCCAACGCTGCCAGACGCTTGGAGGTAGCCGATTCGCTCAAACTCGCAACACGAACCATTCCAGCCAGCGCCGACTTATAGGTCATTTCTAACCGTGCGTTCGGCGAGGACGTAAAGACGGTGGCGCATCCGTTAAAAATCCGGCTGCCGTCCGGCGAATACCAGATCGGCCCGCAAACCGGATAATCTCCGTGATAGGGCGAGTCCGATGATCCGGACATTGGTCCCGCGGATACGTCGATCTTTTCTATATCATTAGGCGATGTGTTATCGCGCGTCGTGTAGATCGCACTTCCTGACGGATGCAAACGCGCATTTATCAATCGGCGGTAATAGTAGTTAGGACTCCCGGAGATCGTTCCGCTGGAAATATGTATCGACCGAACGGCATCATTGCCCATGTCGACGTGGACATATTCATTCGCCGTAACGAGGTCAACCACAACTCCGGGTGTGTCAAACGTCTTTTCCACCACCGCGGCCGTCAGGTTGACATAGGCAACCGTCGCGCCACACGCTACCGCCGCATACAGGCCATTAGGGCTTAGCGATAGGCCCACAGGTGGCTTCGGTAAGCTGACTGTCCGATCGACACCCGTCGCCGGATCGTAAATATGTAACTGATTCGGAGCCTCCGAAATCATTACAATTCGGCTGAGGGCCGCGCTGTAGTCCGAATCCACGACTCGAAACGGCAACGCCGTCTGCGCCATCGCGCCAAACCCATCCAAAAAAAGGACGCACAATGTCAAACGGACGGCAAGACACATCCGTTAAGTCTACTACTCTAACTTCCCCCACGCTTCAGTATTTCGCAGGACTTTCGCGCTTCGCGTACTATTGCCACTGAAAAGTACTGGTATGTTCCCGGCATCCGCCCTACCGCGGAAACCGGTGGTGATACCGTTCCTCAATTGGCCTTACAAATGTATGTTGTAAGTGCCGGCCGAACCGCCGCTCCGCCAGCTATAGACGATGCCCCTCTTCGTAAAAACATCCGCGAGGTTGTCTCGACGGCGCGACTGCCACACCACGCATGGTACGTACCACCGCCGCCTTACAAACTCGCGGTCCGCAGATACTCCGGCATTCCCTTCTTCGTTTCCTGCAAGACACGAAGAATATTTTGCCGGTCCTGGAGCGTCAGCCGTTCGTAGCGGGAATGCCCGCCTTCGCCCATCAGCACCTGGTGCAAGCGCCGATATACCGCATCCAGCGCTTCCGGTCCCATCCCGTCAAACGCCGCCGAATAGATCATGTAGCTGCACGGATTTCGGAATAGGCGTTTTTCAAGATCGAACTCGCGAAGCGGCCCTCGTTTCGCGAAAATTTCCGCGAACCCGCTCGATCCGCGGATCGGCTCCGTCAACGGCGCTTCGTCGATAAATAGCATGTAGTCGACAAGCTCCTCGGCCGACTCGCGGATTCGCCGTTTCGTGGAGTCGGACCGCGTCGCCACTGGATCACCGAAAATTTGATTCATCGTCTTCTGGTGATGCAGCGCATGGCGCACCTCGAAATTCACCCGCGTCATCAGGTTGATCATCTGCGTCTGGTGCTCCAGAACCATCAGCGCCACCACATCGCTGTTTGGCGTCAGATAGCGCGCGGCGTCAAATCTCGACGCTATTTCCTGCAACGAGTCCGGTTTGTCCCGGTCCACCGCTACCTGGTTGCCCATGTGCTTACCCGTTGATTCTCCCGTCACATACCAGCCTCCCCACCGGTCTTCAATGGGGCTCCGGTGGTCGGTGGTTTTAGTCCCCGCCTGGAACATGGGATAGCCGCTAGGCTCGGAAACCACGCTCCGGATCACCAGTCCCGGCACACCCAGCGTCGCGGCGGATTGATGGCACTGCAGACAGGTGTCGCGCCGTTCGAAACGCGGTTTCACGGCTTCTTCCTGATCGAGCGAATAAAAAATGACGCCCTGCTTCGGGTCAAGCGACGTTATTTCCACGACATCGCCGGTCTGAACAAAACCTACCGTCACTTCATCGTTGAAGTAAAGCGCTCGCGGCGTCCGCGGAGCGATCCTTGGCGCCTGAAAACTGGTCTTCGAAAAGACCATCACTTGGCTCTCCACCGGCACATCGAGCGCCTTCAGAACCGACTCTAGATATCCCCTTCCGTCATCTTCGAACTTGAGCTTCACGCTCCCGTCTTTCAACTTGGCGTTGATCTTAGTAATTGGATCGGTGGTCGGGCGTTTGACGTAATCGATAGCTTCATGATCCAGCGGCACCAAAAACGATCCCCCCAATCCGGCGAACGCAAGCGTCGGCAATGCCAGGAGAATAAATCGCTTAGACCGCATGTAACACCTCCAGCCCCGTATCGCAAAGCGACTCCCGGTTCCTATTATCCGCCACCAGTTCCGCAAGTGTGGTTTCGGCGAAAGCCGTCTCAACCAAGCCATATGCGTGGTCCAGCCGGCGGTGCAGCGGGCATAGTCGCACCCCGTGCTGTCGCAATCCCAACGGGCATTTCTGAATGCGCGCGATTGGCTCCACGGCGTTAACCACTTCGAGCATCGAAATATGAGCCGCCGGCCGCGCCAGTTGGAATCCCCCGTTCCTGCCCCGCTGCGACGTTAATACCCCTCCCCGGACCAATTGTTGCAGCACTTTAGAAAGATAATCCTCGGGTACTTGGGTATTCTCGGCGATCCGTTGGGCGGGCAGTCCCTCGCCGGGATTCGCGGCCAGCCAAGTCACCGCGCGGAATGCGTATTCGAGCGTTGAGCTAAACACTGGAACTATTATACGATAAACGGATCTTTATATCTACTATTATTTTGGAGCCTCACGCACTTCCCGCAGTAAATTCCGCACCAACTCCTCCACCTGATCCCGAACCTGCCGATACGCTCCGTCGCTGCGCCCATACGGGTCGGCCACCGTCCAACGCCGTTCCCTCTCCTTCAACCCTTTCGGCAGCATGATCCCGCTCATGTTGACGACCAGATCAAACTCGGTATTCCGAAATACCTCCACGCCTTTCGGATATTGATCGTCAATCGGCGCGTCCTTCTCCAACATCGCCTTTCGCGTTTGCGGCGGCACTGACCCCAAGGGCATCATCCCCGCGCTCTCCGCCTCAACGATATCCCCGCCCAGATGCTTCGCAAATCCTTCCGCCATCTGGCTGCGGCATGCATTCCCGACGCATACGAACAAAATCCGAACCTTCTTCACCCCATCACCTTTCGCAGGAAATACGCATGAACCCGGTCGTCGCCGCTCAGTTCCGGATGGAACGTCGCCACCAGATGACGGCCCTGCTCCACCAGCACTGGATCGCCTTTGTAACTGGCCAAAATATGGACGCCCGGCCCGGTTTTACGAATAATCGGCGCGCGAATAAACACCGCCTCCAACTTACCAAAACCCTCGCCGTCAACCTGGGCCACGCGCGAGTCCAACTGGCGTCCATAACCATTTCGCCGCACGTCGATATCAACCAGCCCCAGCGACGGCTGTTCCGGATTCTCCACCTTCGCCGCCAACAGAATCGCCCCGGCGCAGGTACCGAAAATCGGCTTGCTGGAACCAAATTTCCGCAGCGGTTCGAACAGCGATTCGCGGTCCAACAGCTTCAACATCGTCGTGCTTTCCCCACCCGGAATCACCAGCCCGTCTACCGCCGCTAGTTCGGAAGCAGTCCGCACTTCGCTCACCTGCGCGCCCGCCCTCTCCAGCGCGCGCGCATGCTTTTCATAGTCTCCCTGCAACGCCAAAACGCCGATATGAGCCATTCCGCGTTACCAGCCGCGATTCGCCATCAACTCTTCGGCCGGCAGTTTCGACGTATCCAGTCCGCGCATCGGTTCGCTGATGCCAACTTCGTCGCTGGCTTCCATTACCTTGACCGGATCCTTCCAATAGGTCGTCGCCTTCACGATCGCCCTGGCAAAGCGCGACGGATCATGAGACTTGAAAATGCCCGATCCAACGAACACCGTCTCCGCGCCCATCGCCATCATCAGCGCCGCGTCGGCCGGCGTCGCCACGCCGCCCGCCGAGAAGTTCGGCACCGGCAGTTTGCCATGCTCGGCCACGTACTCGATCAACTCAATCGGCGCCTGGTGCCGTTTGGCCTCCGCGTACAGCTCATCGTGCGACAACACCGTCAATTGCTTCATCTCGCGTTGAATCGTTCGCATGTGCCGCACCGCTTCCACAATGTTCCCGCTGCCCGCTTCGCCCTTCGTGCGTATCATCGCCGCGCCCTCGCTGATCCGCCGCAACGCTTCGCCCAGATTCTTCGCGCCACAAACGAATGGCACCTTAAACGGGCGCTTGTCGATATGGTTCTCTTCATCGGCGGGTGTCAGTACTTCACTCTCGTCGATATAGTCGACTTCCAAAGCTTCCAACACGCGGGCCTCCATATAGTGGCCGATCCGCGCCTTGGCCATCACCGGAATCGACACCTGAGCTAAGATGCCGCGGATCATGCTGACGGGCGACATTCGCGCCACGCCGCCGTCTCGGCGGATATCGGACGGAACCCGCTCCAACGCCATTACGGCGCAAGCGCCCGCCTTCTCCGCGATCACCGCCTGTTCCGGCGTGGTGACGTCCATGATGACGCCGCCCTTCAGCATCTCGGCCAGGCCGATCTTCAGTCGAAACTCCTCGTTCAGAATCATGTGCTTCGCTCCTGTTCTCACTGCAATTCGCCGGCTAAACAACCGCCGTTTCCACTTCGGCCACCGGCGACAACCGGCGGTCGGCATGCTCCCGGAATACCCGTCCAAGAATGCGCAAACCCTCTTCAATCCGCGCCGGCGGCTCGCCGGCGAAGCTTAGACGCAACGCGCTCGTCGCCGGCCGGTCCACGGCAAACGCGCGGCCGGGCAGGTAGCTCACACCCGCTCGCTGCGCGTCTTCCAGTGCCAGCGCCGTGTCAATCGAACCCGGTAACTCCACCCACAAACTCATGCCGCCCTCGGGCCGGGTCCAATGGCTTCCCGGCGGCAAGTTCGCGGCGCATGCTTCCAATGTCGCTCGCAGCCGGCGCCCGCCGTGCTGCAGCATCTTCTTGCGGTGCCGCTCCAGCCGCCCGCTCTTGGCAAAGCGCAGTAACACCGCCTGCGATAACTGATCGGAGTGTAAATCACACCAATGACGTATCTGTGTCAAACGCGCGATCACCGGCCGCGGCCCGATCACCCAACCCACCCGTAGCCCCGGAAACGCTAATTTACTAAAACTCCCAAGTTGCAGCACCGCCTCGCGCCCAAACGCGCGAACCGGACGGAGCGGCGTTCCGCTATATCGAAGATCGGCATAGATGCCGTTCTCGACAATAAGCGTCCCCGCGCGTTGCGCCATCGCCACCAGGTTTCGCCGCGCCGCCTCCGGCAGCGTCCCGCCGGTCGGATTTTGGAAGGAAGGAGTGATCACCAACAGCTTGGGCCGCTGGCGTTCCAATATGTTCTCCAACGCGTCCAGATCCATCCCGTCTTCGCCTGTCGGCACGCCCAACAGCCGCGCCCGGCCCTTGCCGAACACGTTTCGCACGCCAGGGTACACCGGATCCTCCACCGCAATCCGGGCCTCGCCATCGGCTGTGATCAGACGTTCAATCAGGTCCATCGCCTGCTGGCAGCCGCTCGTTACCAGCACATCGTCATGCGGTCCGGCCACGCCCTGCTCCACGGCTTCGGCCAGTAGATACTCGCGCAGCGCCGGCATTCCTTGCGGGGCGCCCAACTGCAAGACCTGCGCCGCGCCGTCATCCGCCAGCACTTCCTGGCAACTTTCGCGGAACTCATCCAGCGGAAACAAGTCCTCGCTCGGCCGCGATGAATCAAAGTGAATCGCCACCCTGCCCGGCGCCGCCAAAGTCGCCGCCGGCCGTGCCATCGCGCCCCACCCACTCGCCCGCTCTTCCGGAAAGCCGGCGACGAAACTTCCCTTCCCCACATGGCCGGCCAGCAGCCCTTCCGCCTCCAACAAGGCATAGGCCGACGCAATCGTAGCGCGGTTCAAGTTAAGCCGTTCCGCCAGATCGCGAGTCGCCGGCAATCGCTCGCCTCGCCGCACTCGTCCGGACGAAATCTGTTCCCGTAACCAAAGGCCAAGCTGCCGGTAGAGCGGCTCGGTGGAACGGGAATCCAGGCGCGGCGGGGAATCGGGCAGCGGCACAATCCAAAGCATACCATATTGGACCGCAATGGCTGGGTTGCTAAAATGAGTGTTCCGGAGCGCGCCGTCCTACTACTCCGGAGTTCCGCTTTCTGCTACGTTGAGGATGAGCCCTTCGCTCCAGAACAAAATGCGTTACCTCTGTTTCGGACTCCTTTTGGCCGCCGCCGCCTCAGCCGCGCCCAATTTGGCCATCGTTCTCAATTCCGGCGACGAAACGCTCTCCTTGATCGATACCGGCTCCATGCGGGAAACCCGGCGTTTTGCCATCGGGAAGGAGCCGCATCACCTGATGGCGACCCCCGACGACAAGTTCGTAATCGTCGCCAATGCCGCCTCCAATGAACTTGTCTTTCTAGATCGCACTACCGGTGAGATCAAGAACCGTATCAAAAACATCTCCGACCCCTACCAGATCGGATACTCGCCCAATAACAAATGGTTCGTTTCCGCGTCCCTTCGCCTCGACCGGGTGGACATCTATAATCCGGACAACTTCAACATAATAAAACGAATTCCGCTTCCTAAGGCACCCTCTCACCTGGCCTTTTCTCCCGATTCGAAAACCGTTTTCGTCACCCTTCAAGACTCGAACCAACTGGCCGCCATCGACCTCGAATCGCAGACCGTAATCTGGAAACTCGCCGTCGGGAAGCAGCCCGCCGGCATCCTCCTCACCGCCGACGGAAAGTACCTTTTAATTGGCATTTTAGGCGATAATTACGTTGAAGTGGTCGATTGGCGGGCCCGGAAACTCCATTCGAAAATCGTCACCGGGAAAGGCGCCCACAACTTCGTCCGCCTGGGCGACGGGAAACACGTTTTCCTTTCCAATCGAGCCGAAAACACTATTTCCAAGATCAATATGGAGACGTTATCGGTAGTCGATTCCTATCCCGCGCCGGGCGGCCCGGATTGTATGGATCTTTCGGCCGATCAGCGCTATCTTTGGATGACATCGCGCTGGGCTCGGAAGGTCTCCATCCTCGATTTGCAGACTAAACAGATTGTCAAGCAAATCCCCGTAGGACGTTCACCCCATGGGATTTATCTCGTTACTCACGCTCCTCGCCGCTAGCGGCTTGTTCGCTACGGACTGCGAAAAATACCTCTTCCTGACCATAGATACGGGCTCGATGGGCCCCGCGGAGGAGATCGCGGCGGTTCTTCGAAAACATAAAGTGAAAGCGACGTTTTTTGTCGCTAATGAGAAGACAACACGCGGGGATATGTCGATGGACCAACTTTGGGCTCCATTTTGGAGATCCCTCGCGGCGGACGGCCATTCGTTCGGGAATCATACCTTCCGCCACTGGTATTTCCGGAAGGATTTGCCGAGCGGAAGAGTTGCTTACGTCAGCCGGGATGGCCAGCGCGAGGTGCTGGATGAAGCGGGTGTTTGCCGTGAGTTGGAAAAATCCGAACGAGTGTTTAAAATGATCGTTGGGCGCGGATACGACAAAATATGGCGCGCGCCGGGCGGCAAAACGACACCTTTTAGTCTCAAAAGTGCCGCCGCTTGCGGCTATTCCGAGCATGTCGGATGGTCCCCCGCCGGCTTTTTGGGCGACGAACTTCCTTCGGACCGCTACCCGAACCAAACGCTTTTGAAGAACGCCATTCGCGATTTGAAGGACGGCGATATCCTCTTGATGCACCTTGGCATCTGGTCGCGGAAAGATCCTTTTTGGCCCATGCTCGATCCGCTCCTTACCGCGCTTAAAGCGAAGGGCTTCTGCTTCGCCACCATACCCGAGCGGAAGAGCCGGCGATGATCGCGGAATGGTTCAATACCTGGCACCAGTGGACATTCGAACAGATCGTCCAACCGTTGCTTTTTAATACCGGGTGGATGAGCTACGACGAATTGGCCTACGACTGGACGCATCTCTTCCTGCTCGGCGGCATCGAGGTGGTTTTGCTGTGGGCGCTGATCCGCCCGCTGGAGCTCTGGCTCCCGGCGGAACGCTGGGCGGACCGAAAGGCGACCCGCGTCGACGTCCTTTACACTCTTTTGGCGAGACTTGGCGTACTACCGATTTTTTTCTTCATTATCCTTACGCCGGCATTCGATTGGATTAACGGGCAGATCCGGCTGGCCGGCGTCATCCCGCCCTCGTTCGACAACATGCTGATCTACTTGGTGATCCTTGATTTCGCGGATTACTGGCGGCATCGGTTCGAGCACCGGTTCGGTCTTTGGTGGGCACTCCACTCCGTGCACCATTCTCAAAGGCAGATGACCTTTTGGACGGACGAGCGCGAGCATCTGCTGGGCCAGTTGCTTGCGGCGGCATGGCGGGCCGCGGTTGGCTTGGCGGTCGGAGCGCCGCCCGCCGCGTTTCTCACGGTCATTCTCATAACCGCTGCAATCGAAAGCTTTTCTCACGCCAATGTAAAACTTTCCTTTGGGCGGATTGGAGACCGGTTGGTGGTGAGCCCGCTCTTCCACCGAGTACATCATGCCATCCACGTCGGCCACACCGGGCTAGCAAATGGCTGTAATTTTGCGTCAGTTCTACCCATTTGGGACATCCTTTTCGGAACTGCGAATTTCACTCATTCATTTTTGCCGACGGGTATTGAGGACCAGCTTGAAGGAAGGGATTACGGACAAGGATTTTGGCGCCAGCAGTGGCTGGCGTTTCGGAGGATGCTCCCGGCGAAGGGGATGATCGGCCGGGACGGATAGGCGCCGCGGCGTCATGCATGCCGGGTCGCGAATGTCACTCTGTCCAGGGAAGGGCTCCGCTATATAGCTCAGGCCCCTGATGGGCCAGCAGGCCGGCGAGCTCGGGGCAGTGTTGGAGATAGCCTGGGGTGCGGCGGAATGGATTGCGGGCGGCACGCTTGGCGCGGAAAGCGGGGGAACTGGAATAGGGATCCTCGACATAGGCGGCGCGGTTACCCGTTTCGGCGGCGATAGCTTGTTCCAGATCGTCCGGGTTATTGGGGCCGAGGTAGGTGAACCGGGACTCGGGCCATAGGATGCCGCGGCGATGTAAGTCGAAGCGTTCGCGCTTGAACTCCCAACTTACAAAAGTCACGTGGGCGGGATAGACGCCGGCAAACTCGCGGACACGGCAGATGGAATAGAGTAAGTTCTCGTAGGAGTCGCGGGCGAACTCTTCGGTGATGGCGCGTGTACGGACCTCCGGATGGCCAAACCAGTTTAGACGATCGGCGATCCAAAAATACGACTGGGCTTCGCCGCGCGGGCCGGCTTCCGCGCGGGAATAGCCGCCGGTGAAGACGAGAAGGGCGCGAGGATCGGCGGCGGCGGCGCGGACGCCGGCCTCAATGTGGCCGATGTAGAAGGGGACTTCGCGGCGCTGAAACGGCAGAAGTATCCAGTTCGATTCCGTCCAGGGGTCGCGCACGTCGGTACAGATGGCGTGACCGGCGACAATGACGGCGTTAGTTTGGCGCATAAGAACAAAGATGGTACGATACTTTGAATCCAGACATGGTAAAGCTCGGTACAGTCCGATTCAAGGGCCGGTGCGAAAGACATCCCGGCTTTAGCCCGCACGACGGGCAGGGCGGCGTTCGAGGCGGATGTAAACGGTGCCAGTTGTTGCTTGAGATTCACGATGCGCATGGGCGGCTGGTGGAGTTGATCCGCAAAGCTAAGAACGATGCGGGTCCGGCCCTGGTGCGCCGGGCGGCGGCGGGCGCGGTTGACGAGCGGCAGATTACACTGTTCTAAGCGCCGATAAAACCGGGAAAGGCGCGCCCAAAGCCGCGGAGTCCGATGATACTATGGCCGCTATTCCAAACGTCGCGTTATTGCTAATAGCGGCGTTGTGTTTCACGGCGGGCGGCGTCTGCATGAAGTATTCCGAGGGCTTGACGCGGCTGACGCCCTCCGTTGTGTTGGGCATTCTATTTTTGGCGGGCGCCGGTTTTCAGGCTTTGGCGATGCGGCGCGAGGAGATGTCGGTCGCCTATGTGTTCGTGCTGGGCCTCGAATCGGTTTTGGCGTTCTTTTTTGGCGTCCTCTTTTTCGGCGAGACGGTGACTGTGACCAGAATTGTAGCCGTGATTCTGATTGCGCTGGGGATTGCGCTGCTTCACCGGTAGCGGACGGGTACGTTGTTCGCCGGTTGGCGATCCCGGTGGTTCAATCTCATCGCGCCTGGGGGCGGGGCCGGGCAAAATGGGCGGCGGGGGATTTATACTAATCGGGGAGTCTCTTCATGGCAACATCCGATTCCTCCAGACGGCGTTCCTGGCCAATAGACGTGATGGGCTCGAAGTATCTGGCCGTGCGCGCGGAGGATCTTAAACCAAACGAGAATCCGCTTCCGGTGCCGTTGGCGCTGAAGGCGATCGAGAAGGCGGTGATCGCTCCCAATGATCCGCGGCAACTAACTGAATTGGCGCGCGCGTTAGCACCCGGCGGCCGCGGCCTGGGAACGGTCAACCTGCGGTTACTTCTCCGCGCCTTTGAATCCGGCAAACTGGCACTGCTGATACGGCGCGTCTCGAACACACTGATGGACATGCCGGCAAGCGAGAGCGTGGCCGAGCAGTTAAAGGCGACGCGGGAGGTAAAAACGTGGGTCGCGATGGAAGTAGTGGACATGGAAGGCAATCCCGTTCCGAACAAGAGTTATTTGTGTATGCTGCCTAACGGTACCGTGCAGGAAGGGGTGCTGGACCGAACGGGCAAGGTACGTTTCGACGGGATCGATCCGGGTAACTGTGTATTTGTGTTGACCGAGCTAGACCAGGACGCCTGGGAAAGGGTGTCCTAGCCGCCGCCATCCCCGGGGGATAGCACGTAGATAAACCGGTTCGTGCGTGGCGGCCACGAATCGGTTAAATCGCCGAAGTCGTTTCCCGACAGGTCAAGCTGGATTCGCTGGCGCAAGCGGAGGCCGGTCTCGCCGACAAGCGTCTGAAACCCTTCGCGGCCGGCTTTCCAACATCCATCTTCAGAGAATTCCACGACAACGGTTTTGGCGCCGGCGGCGAGATCGAAGAGCGCGGCGGAAAGGGGAAGGTCCAAGCCTAACAAAGCCAGCCCGTAGTTGGCGCCCGAGTAGGGGCTGAAATCGAACGTCCGGTAGTCGCAAGCCACACGCCGGACCTTCTTGCCCTGGAAGGGTTCAACGAGCGGATCGACAACCAGAACCGAATCGTACCTATGGGTGAGGAATCCGTCGATCGGGGTTTTGTATCCGCCGATTTCGATCACGTTGCGGCATCCGCGCAGATAGTGCGCCGCTATCGCATAGCGGACTTGAAACACCTCCGAGTAAAGGTATTTCCAATCAGGCATCGGATGATTTCGGTTGGGGCCGCAGCCGGATCATGGCGAAACCACCGCCGATCTTGGGAAAATCGACGACATCGTGGCCCTCGGCGCGGACATCGTCCAAAGTCTTTACGCACGGGATCTCACCGTAGGTGTCGTGAAACGTGATGACACCGTCATCGGCCATCAGACTTTTGTACGCCTGGAAATCGCGCAGGCTCGCCTCGTGCGAATGGTCGGCGTCGATGTGAAGGTAGTCGATTTTCCATTCTCCGGCGTAGCGTTCGGCCACGTCCACGGTGCGTCCGAGGATAATCTCAACGTCCGGAAAGGTGGAGCGAAAGAAGGAATCGCCGTCGAGCCATTGCGGCCGTCCCCAGTCGCCTTGATTGGCGTCCACCAATATCGTTCGGGCGCGCGGCAGGCCCAGGTCGCGCTGGGCCTGCCGCATGATCCGGGGAACGAATCCGCCGCCCGAACCCAGGCAAACGCAGAGCTTGGCGCGCAACATGTACACGAGACTGTAGTACAGCATACCGGCGCCCATGTATTCGGCTTCATCGGATCCGTGGCTGGCCGCCCAGTGCGCCGAGAAGTTGATAACGTCCCGAATATAGTCTTTGTTGATTACCGACACGGTTGGAGCTTTCTCATCTTTGAATGAATTGTAAGGCCGGTGGCGCGGCGGAGGCCGAAGACGTTTTGCGGATCAAGGCCGCGTAGCAGCTCCAGTCGGCGCCCAATAGCGACTGAACCTCCGCGGCCGGGCGCGGAAGCCAGCGGGAGTCGGAGGTCGCCTTGGGGCTGGTATTGGCGCCGTGAATCATGCTGACGAAAAATGTGTTCTTCTCCAGGACCGCCACCTTATTGCCGCCGTTCCAGACGAATTCATTGTCTTCTCCAACGTCGATATGTTGGAACGGTTGACGACGCCAGGCGGCGAGGGTATAGCAGAGCGCACCGCCGAACACCCATGGCCGTTCCTCCGGTGGATAGACGTAGAGCCAGGCCCGCTCCCGCGTGGGCCCGTAGAACAGAACCCGATCAAGACCGCAGATGTCGGCGCGCTCCGCCTGAAGCCGTTCCACTTGATACCGGATGCGCCACGGGGCCGCCCAGTCGTCATCGTCCCAGTGAAGGATTATTTCACCGCGCGACTCCTGGCAGGCGAGGTTGCGTTTGGCGCCGACGCTTTGCTTGCCTCGCAGCCGCATGTAACGGATACGCGGGTCGGCCGGAATCAAGTCTTCCACGCTATCCTCGCCATCCTCCACAATGAGCAACTCGCGGTTTGGATAGTCCTGCAGGAGGAAGGCGCGGATGGCGTGCGGCACGAAGGCACGGCGGTTGGCGGTAGGCATAATGCAGCTTGCGAGCGGCGCGCCGGCCGCGGCTGTGGTTGGACGAGAGATCGTGAACGGTTGGCGGCCGCGGCCGGATTTCCCGGAGCGCGCCAGGTAGAAGGCCCGGTCCTCCGCCGGCATGTCCGGCTCGGCCGTCTCGCTCCATCCGCCGGGGTCGAGATATTCGCCGCAAGGGAACGACCAGGCGTTGTGCCGATGCCGAACGTAGAGATACAAGCCGCCGTTTGGCATGGCCAGCAGGCGCGAGCCGAAGGCTACGGCGCGGTCCAGAAACGCCGCATCCTCGGCCAGTGAGGCGTCCGGATAGCGCGTAATCTCTTCCCACACCCGCCGGCGAAAAGCGAGCGTTCCGCCATGCACGTCGCGAACGAACAGGCTGCGGTGCAGGTCCGGTGTACAGGTCCAGAATTTCCAGCCCGGCACGTCGAAAAAAATGCCCGCCCGCAGTGCGGTGATGTCGGCTTCGCCCGCGGCGATTGGACCGACCTGCGCGGTGAGCCGTTGCGGCGCGTACCAATCGTCGTCATCCCATTGGACGATGATGGCGCCGCGAGCCCGCTCGATGGCATAGTTCCGTTTGTAGCCGATGCTGCATCCGGACGGGAGACGGAAGTAGCGAATTCTGGGATCGCCGGCAAATTCGGAGGCCAAGTCGAAACCGCCGTCGTCATCGACGATAATCAGTTCCCGCGCCGCCCAGTCCTGCCGTTGAAAATAGAGGGCCGCTTGCCGCGCCCAGTCCGGCCGGTTCGCCGTCGGCATAATGCAACTCACCAGCGGTCGGCGCGCGGGCGTTGGCGGCGGCGGCTGCCTGGTGTCGCCGGGCATGGGGATACGGACCTGAATCAGCGGCGTTGGCGCGAAGTGCTCGCACTCGTCGCCTCGGCAGTGCGGCTCATAGTCGTGTCTTTCGTTCCGCAGGCGCAGGGCGCAGAACTTGTCCTGATAGCGTTGCCGGCTGGATTCGAACCGTAGGAACTGTTCCCGCTCACCCTCCTCGCCGCCCGCCATTCGGTGCACATACGCCGCGGGCGTCCAGACGCCGCGGAAGCCCGCCCGCGTGGCGCGGATGTTATAGTCCATTTCCCAACAAGGCCCCAGGCTATAGTTTTCGTCGGCGGCGCCGATTCGCTCCACGACCTCTCGCCGCACGGCGTAGCAGAAATCGGCCAGGCTGTAGAGCGGCTCCAGCGTGTGCGACTGAGGGCCGAACCGGCTGCCGACAAGGGCCGCGATGCGCGCGAGCTCTTCCAGCGATGGGTAAGCCGGAGCGCCCTCGACGGCCTGCTGTTCGTTCCAGCATTGATTGGTCGCCGGCCCGGCCAGACCGTTGCGCGGGTCTTCCTCGAGCGCGGCCACGAGGGCGTCCAGCCACCGTGGACCGACCTGCGCGCCGCTTTCGAGCAGCACCAACAGTTCGGCGCCGCTCAAATTGGCCAGCCGGTTAAAACACGCGGCCGTACCGGACCGTTCACGGGTTGAAGATTGCCGTATCGAATCCAGGCCGGAGAGAGCCCGTTGGGTGGCGGGCCCCGGACCGTCACCCAGGATAATCAGCTCGATCGCGCGTCCGGTATGCAGGCGAACGCTAGCGAGCGTCCCTTGCAACAAGTCCGGCTGGTCCCGGACGACGATTCCGACGGCAATTCTGGGCAAAGACCGCGAGGGGACCATCCCGCCGCTCGGCGGCGTGTAGAACTCCCTATCCTTCGGAGGTATGGCGCACTTCGCCGCCGGACGCCATCCCGCCGCGTCGAGATAATGCCCGCAACGGAACGGCCATGCAGTCAAATCGTGTCGCACGTAGACGAAAACGCCGCTATTCGCGACTCGCCGCAACGTAGCGCCGGCATCAATGGCGGCGCGGAGAAACGCGCCGTCCTCGGATTCGTTGCGGTCCGGATAGTGAGCCAGCGTCCGCCACACGCTCAACGGAAACAGCAGGGTTCGCGGGTTCACGCCGCCGGGAAATAGTTGCCGGTCCAGTTCCTTTGTAACGCGCCACGATTTCCCGGTTGCCACGTCGAAGATCGGCCCGCCGGAAAGTCCCGTGATTTCTGGCGCGGCCCCGGTCAATGCGGACGCCTGAAAACTAAGCCGCCGCGGGCCGTGCCAATCATCGTCGTCCCACTGCGCGACCAACGTGCCCCGCGCCTGTTCGCAGCCGAAGTTGCGCTTGGCGCCGATGGTGAGATGCGACGGCACGCGCAGATAACGGATGCGGGGGCCGTCCGGCAATTGCCCGGAAAGATCATCGGCGCCGCTATCGACGATGATGAGTTCCCGCTCCGGATAATCCTGGCGCAGAAAATAGTCCACCGCGCGTAGCGCGAATGCCGTGCGATTCGCGGTCGGCATGACGCAACTGATCAGCGGTCGCTTACGGGGCATGTCTCCCTTACCGCGACTGCAAACAATAAAGACGGCCGGCCCCCGCCACCAGCACCTGGCCGGGCGCAGTTAATATTGGCGCGGTGAGCAGCTCTTGTTCGAACTTGAACAACGATTGTCGCTTCCCTTCCAGGTTGTACGCGGCTATTTCGCTTCCTTCCGATACGAGTAGATAGTTGTTGGCCGTCACCACCGCGCCGGCGATCGCGCCCGTGGTCGTCCGCGACCAGTTCAACTTGCCGTCCGTTCCAATGGCATAAATCACGCGGCCGCCGGCGAGGAACACCGTATGGTCATACGCAATGATGGGCGGCGTTCGCGGCGGCGCGGCGCCGGGCGGGAAATCCCAAATGTACGACCGCTCCCCGGCGGCGTTCATCACCCACAACGACGTTTTTTCTTCCTTCGCGGCGACGAGGTATATCCGGCCCGTTTCGTCGAGGCTCATGGAAACCGGCTCGAAGGCGGCTTCAATGGCCTGGACCGCCTCCAGGTCCCAGTTGGTAATGTAGACCGCGCCTGGGGCGGCGGCGACGATCCGCTCGCCGTGAACGGCGACGGCCAGTTTCGTCCCCGGAACGTAGAGTTGTCCGATCCGCCGGTGGCCTTCGATCATACCGGCGACGTCGGTCTTTGGAGAGTCTCCGGCATCCATGATTTCGAGCGATGACTGCGTGGCCGGGTTTCCACCATGCGGGTCCAGATCCCGCTCAATGCCGGCGATCATCACGCGGCTGCCGCGTACGCCGATATTAACGCGGCTAAACTGGTCGCCAAGCGCCGGAAAGTACATGTATCCGCCGTCGCCGGCCGGGAGATCGGCCGCTTGCATCGCACCCGCCGGGTCGATCCGGTAGAAGCGTTTCGTGAAACTATCCATCACCACCGGCCCGCCGTCGATACCGCCGGTGCGAACGAGTTCTCCGCGGGTGTCGTAGAGCAACCACTGGTTGGCGCGAACCACCACGCGGTCTCCCGACTGGAGCACGTAGTAGGGGCGCAACGACGCATCGAATTTCGCTTCCCACGCCAGTGTCCAGGGCGGCGTGGGCACACGTGTTCCGAGCCGCGAATTCTGCGCCTCGTTGGCGTTGGGCTGCCCGTACTCGGCGCCGATGTCGACGGTCGCGTGGGGGACGGCCGATCCGGCGGAGGCGGCCCGGACGGGAATAACCGGAAACGGATGGACCTCCGAATTAAAACCCCTGCGAAGTATCGTTTCGCGCATTTTTTTGGCTCCTCCCTGCCCAAGACAGCCGCCGGCCGCCGCCGCAAGCAGCAAAATCGCCGCCGGGACAAGGCCCGTTCGCCAGGCTGGCCGATGACCGGGATTTCGTTGGGAATTCATGGCAATGTGCGAACGGTCAAGCTCGGGAAAACGGTCTGGATAAATGGCTGAAGGTCGGCCGCGGTAATGGCGGACATATCTTTCGCAATGCCGAAGTAACGTCCGAAATTGGCCCTGAACTGGGCGCTTTCGTCTCCAATCGCCACGATATTAATGCGCAGCGTCCGCGTCGCGGCCGTGAACAGGGAGCTGACGCCAGTCGCGGCCGGTACAATGTCGACGACAACGTTGGCGTTAACGCCGAAGATCCTCGGCAGGCTGGTGGGCGCCCGCGGTGGCGACGGATCTGTGTAGAGACTCGGCGACACCTCTTCGTATACGCGTTCATGCGGGGGAAGCCCGAGCGTCAACCTGGGCCGGGGCGGCGAGGAGAAGGGGTAGTTCCCGACGAAGAACTGGGGCGCGAATTGGATCAGGCACTTTTCGAAGCGGTGCGGCGGCGAGGCAAGCGGTCCCACCGCGTAGAAGCGATGATTGAGAAACCGCCGTACCATTGAGGCCAGGTTAGAGAGTATGTCCCGGCGATTATCCGTCTCGGTATTCAGCGCGGCGGCGCCGGGCAGCGTGCAGTTCAGGCGCAGGGCGATCACCAGCATGCCGTCGAACGGTTTTTGCCCGGCGGCGGGAGGCGAGGCCATGGCGTCGAAAAGCACGCTGGACGTATAGTGCTCCTTGCCCATCGCCCAAGCGTACCAGTCGCATTGGTTGGCTGCGGGTACATTCCTGGTTCCCACGAGCGGCCAACCGTAGTAGGTGCGACGCGCGGCCGCCTGCGGATGGGTGGGAAGCCAATAGTCGTTGTAGCGCACGTTCGCCGTGGGGTCGGTAAGGTCCACGCGCATCGGTGTGCCCATCACCTGGTTGACCCACTCCGCCGCATGCCAGAAGTAACGGTTCCGAAGACGAATCACGGTGTTCATCATCGGGCCGACCGGGTCGCCCGGGAGTGGAGCTCGTTCAAACCGCCCGTCCGGTTCGAACGGATCTCCGGCTAAATGCTGCTTGAAGCTCAACTGCCGGTAGGACGCCGCCTCCCATCGTTCGTTATACTCGTCCGGCAATCCGTCCACATGGCCGGATTCGTGCGCCGTTGGGAAGGTGAAGTTGGCTTTGGACTGTTTGCTGTGTTCGTTGGATAGCCCGGTGCCGAACTGCGAGCCGCGATTGTCGCGTCCGTCTCCGGCCACCAGATTTACGCCGATATGCGCCACATTGAACGGCGTCGATTGCGGGAACCAGACGACGGGGATGCGAATCGGCGGGGAGGCCGGCGGCGGCGAACCTCTTGGGCGCAGCACGGCGCGGCTCGTACTCACTCCGGTCTCGTCCCCGTTCCAGCGCCGGGCGACATTCAGGCTGACGTCGTGGGCGAACTCGCGCTGGCTGGGCGGCGACAACCGCGAAAGCGGCCGCGGCGGCGAAGCGGGCGGCGGCGAGAAGTTGAAGTTGAAATTCGACTTCATGTAATGCAGATTTACCGCCACCTCCTCGCCCGCTTCGACGTTGCAATCCCGGAGCAGCGCCATGTCGAACCGGCCCACCGTCATCGTTTGCCGCGGTGGAGAATCGAATGGGACGCTGGCCGAACGAGAATCGTGGATCAGAAAAAACGGCTGCATTGAGAACGTGGGGGCGGCCGGGGCTGGAGGATTCGCGGTGATTGGCGCTTGTACGCCGCCCCATCTTCCCGCGCCCCACAATGCGCGGCCCGGAAGAAGCACGCGCGGCGGCGACACCTCGCCCCAAGGCGTCTGTTGAAATACCCTCGCCCCGGGAATCGGGGCCATACCATCCACCCATCGCACCGCGGCGCGCGCCCCCACCACCCGCGGCGGCGAGGCGTCCGGCGTCCGGCTATCGAATACATCGAAAAGGTCGCCGCGCGCTACCACCAGCCGCGTCCAATCGGGATACTCGTGAATGTAGTTGTCGACCACTTCCACGTTGCTGCAAGGCAGGTAATCCGCGTTCGGCGCGAGGGCATGCGCCATTTTGTTATATAGGCCGTGATGCTCGCTCAGCGGCAGAAGGCCGTCGAAACGGTGGTTGAAAATCGCGACGCGTTCACCGGGCGGCGACAATGCCGGCGCCAGCGGAGTGGGCGTTCCGCCACCGGGTAAGGACAGCACCAGGTCATCCAGGGAGAATGTAATGGGCCGCGCCGGGGCGTCGGCCGCGCCGATCTCCGCCTCCGTCAGCGTTTGGAAAAACTTGCCGAACGGCGGCGATGCTGGATTGGGCCGCGCAAAGTAGCGGCGGGATTTCCACATCCGCGGCAGATCGTAATACTTCAGGCGCTCCGGACCCGGTGCCAGTTGCGGCGCGCCGTCGGACAATTTCCGGATTTGGCGCGCCGTTGGCGAGACCGATACGACGTAAGTCCGCGGCGCGGCGTCCGTCTGAAATCGCAGTCCCATGGTCGCTCCGCTTAACGGCGGCGATAGCGCCGCGCCGCCCGCCGCGCGGCGCAGTATCCAGGGCAGGCACTGCGTCAGATCCAATGGGGTCGGGCCGATGGTCCAGTTGCTATGTGTTTCCGGCAATGCGAGCGCGGCGTTCGGATCGGCGCGGAAGCCTTCCATGCCCACGGGAAGCACGCTGGTCCGCCGGCGCACGGGCGGGCTAAGGCTGCCGCCGGCGAAGTAGCGTTCGAAATACACATAGCGGAAGTACTTCCAGTGCGGGTCCAGCACCAGGCTGAGCGGGGCGGCCGGCGAGCCGATATCGGCCGACGCTTCGGTGTGGCTCAGAAAGCCGGTCGCGGCGTCATAGTCCCCGTTACCGGCGGCAACTCGGAACAGGACCCAATCCGTCGTAATACTGCTCCAACCAGTGGCGCCGGCGCCAAGTCGATCCGGCAATCGAAAGTACCGCTCGAAGTTGGCGTCGGCCGCCGCAAGGCCGGCGCGGTTCGTCTTGCGGGTGTCCCTGCTCGCCGGCGGCGATGCCCGTGGCGGCGACACGGCCCAGTGCGGCGCCGGGCACACGAAGTATGTGTCCGTGGTCTGGAAATGGAGCGTAAATCGTCTCCAATGGCTGGCCGCGGCGGCGCCCTTCGCCGGGAAAGTCAGGCGCCCTCCCGCGGCGGTAGTTACCGTTATCGTGCGGTTCGTAGTGGCACTCGTTGGATGATGGAACCGGACTTCCACCGCAATACCCGCGGGAAAATCCCACACCACTCCTTCCGGATCCCTAAACGAAAGGCGGAGATGGACCGTTAGCGCCGGCCGAACCGTGTTTGCGGCCCGGTTGCCAAAAGCTTGAATGGCGCCGTGGAGACCTCTAGCCATGAAACGGGGTCACTTTATACCTCTAACTCTTGTGCATGATAACAAGCGCGTCGAGCGTACCGCGATCGGTATTGCCCGTGGGTTCCAACCCGGCGACGGTTTGAAACCGGGAAATCGCCTCGCGCACGCCGTCGTCGACTTCGCCTTCGATTTCACCTCTCCAAAAACCCAGATTCTTCAGCCGCGCCCGCAGGCCCTTGGGATCGTCGACGGGATTGAGATGCCGCAACGCGAATTCGTACACTTCGTCCTCCTCTTCGGGATCGGTTGAATGAACGGTCAGAACCGCCTGGCCGGCGTTGGGGGGTACGATATGGGAGATTTGACCGTCGGGATCCGTTGAACCGGTGAAGGTGCTTCCGTCCACGCGCAAGGTGTAGCGTGCATCGGCGATCGGCTGGTTGTCCGCGTCAAGCATGCGGACGTTGAATCGCGTGGGAATGCCCTTAATGCGGAACAGGTGCGTCCGCGTCGTCTGGCACTGTTCTTCTCTTCGACGCAGGTCGGGGACGAACACGACATCGCCCTCGCGCAAGACATTCGGGTTCGGCCGGCGGTCACGGAGAGAGCGGTTCCGCTGATGATTCCAGATTGTTTCCCAAAACAATCCATAACGATCGGCGATGCTACTTAAACATTCACCTTGTATAACGGTATGATTCGGCATTGGTCCGCCCGGATCGAGTCCATGTTACCGCAGTTCGAAAGCGCGGGCAATGGTTAGTTTGAGCGCGGATTTAGCCGTTTCGTAGTCAATGAACTCGGGATGCAATTCGTACGATCGACGGCTGCCGCGTGAAACGCGCCGGCCAGCCCAAAAATCGGCCGGTCTCCGCCTCTGTCAACCTCTCTATAACGGTGGCAATCCCCCGTTCACCCCCCCAAACATAAATTTTAGGCTCACCAAAGTACAGCGGTCACGCTAGATGCATATTTATTTTTTCACCCCCCAATCCCATGAAACAAATCCACTTAACCCCAATTGCGCAAAACCGCCAAACGGCGGTTACTATATACGCCCCCTGTAAATTAGAGCCAGAAGGAAATCTCGTGCATGCTTCCGCATTCAACAACATCGTCGCGCGCCGAATCCGCTCGGATCAACGGCGCTAAATCCACCGGTCCAAGAACTCCGGAAGGTCTCTACCGTTCGCAAACCGCCAGTTACAAGCACGGCCTCTATGCCGTCCGCAATTACATGCTCCCTGGCGAGTCAAATGAGGAATTCGCCGAGTTACAGGCCCATCTTCACGCTTACTGGCAGCCTCGCGCCTTCTATGAGGAAATGCTCGTCGAACAGCTAGTCGGTATCGTTTGGGAAACCAAGCGTGTCCACGCCGCCAAGAACGACTACGTCCACGAAAGACGTGTGTCCGTCGCACGGAATGCGCCTCAACTTACCGACGACGCCAAACTCAACTTAATGGCCGAAAACGACGCCTCCGCCGCTCACGGCACAATGGACCGCTCCAACGCCCGTCTCGCCCATCTCGCCCGCGAGCGCGACCGCATCGAACGCGGTCTCCTTCGCCTTGAAAAACGGTCCCGTACAAGCGGACCGTCCCAAATGTCGTTGAAAATAAACGCTCGTCAACACCCGGAAATCCCATCTACTGAAGACGCTAAACCCGTCGACGGCCGCCTTTCCGAATGTCCTTACATCGTCGAGGCCGGTGTCCAACAAGCCAGATTTCCCTGGGCGCCCGACGCCGGGATTTTTCCCGCGCCGGAGGTTCCGCCTAACATCGTCGATTGGGCCGGCGCCGCACTCGACCTCCAGCCGGACTCCGTCCAAACACAAATTCTCACCGAAACCAACTCGCACATCATGGTCCTCGGCCCTCGTCAGACCGGTAAGTCGACCGCCGCCGCCGTCCGCGTTTTATATGAAGCGATGAATCATGACGACGCCGTCATTCTGCTCGCCAGCGCCTCCGGCCGCCAGTCGGGTCAAATCATGGAAAAGGCCCTTAAAATGGCCCGGCAAATCGATCTATACATACTTCCGCCGCCCCCCAAGTGCAACGGCTTTTCAGTCGCCAACGGCGCCCGGATTGTCGCTCTGCCGGACAATGAAGAAACCGTCCGCGGCTTCTCCGCCCCGCGCCTCATCGTCGTCGATGAAGCCGCCTACGCCTCGCCCGATGTCTTCAAAGCGCTTGATCCCATGCTCGCCGTCTCCGCCGGAACCATTATGTTACTAAGTACTCCCAACGGCCGCGGTGGTTATTTCTACGAGCGCTGGCACGCCGAAAATAGTCCCTGGACCCGGATACTCGGCACTCTCGCCGACTGTCCGCGCATCGATGCGGATGTCATTCGGACCCTTCGCCAAACGATGTCCCAACGGGATTTCGAACAGGAATTTGAGTGTAAGTTCGTCGATGACGCCGGCCAGTTCATCGGCGGCGAGATATTCGATCGATGTCTCACCGATGACTTCCCGCTCTTCTTTCCCGAATACGACAAGGAAGTGTCTTGATATGCCTTGTCCGGCTATACAATACTTCGTCGGCGTCGATCTCGGGCGCGATCGCGACCACTCCGCCATCGCCGTCATGGCGCTGCGTAGTGACCATACGGGGCTCGCCCTCCGGCTCGGCGCCTTGCAGCGCGTCCCTCTCGGTACCGGGTATATCGAAGTCATTCAACGGCTCCTCCACGTCGTCGCCACCCTCGGATGTATGGCCGGCCGGATTCATGTCGTCGTTGACTCCGCCGGCCCCGGCCAGGTCGTCGTCGAACTCATTCGCGAAAAACGGCTCGACATCCGCCTCGTCGCCGCCCTGCTCTCCGGTGGCCGCGAAACCGGCCGCTCGCCATCCGGTGCGGTAACCGTTCCGCGCCGGGAACTGATGACGAACCTACGCCGCTTACTCGAATCGCGGGCCATCCGTATCCCTCGAAATCTCGCGCACATCCGCGAGCTTGAAGTGGAAATTGCGGCCGTCCGTCCCGAAGGCGGGCAGTACGCCCATGATGACCTTGTCGTCGCCGTCGGCCTCGCCGCCTGGCAAGCGGTCCGCGCCTATCCGCGACTATTGGAGGTGGACCTCGCCGCTTAGAGTGTTTTCAGGTTTTTGGTACGGTCACGCGCCGGCCCAGAACCGCGCCGCGCGCGTCGGATCAACCGAGCCGCGCGTCGGATCTACCGAGCCGCGCGCGTCAGCAAGCGGTTCTTCCCCCATCACCATCTCTCTGAAAATGCTCTAACTTACCACTCGTGAGTGACTCCCGGCGTCAACACCGTAACTTTACAGGAAGTCAAGGCAGCCAACTCCGCCGGCGTTCCCGTCAGCGGCGGAAACGTCCCGTAGTGCATCGGGATAACTTCGTTACAACCTAATAGCCGGCAAGCGATCGCCGCCCCGCGCGGCGCCATCGTGAATAAGTCGCCGATCGGCAAAAACGCGAGCGTCGGCGAATGCAGTTCCTTCAGATACTGCATCTCCGCGAAGACGTCCGTATCTCCCGCGAAATAGGCGTTCCGCCCGTCCGGGAAATGCAGAACAAAGCCGCCCGCCTCGCCGCCGTACTTGGTCGATCCGTCGTCGTCCGTGATGCCGCTCGAATGCAGCGCATGAGTCATCGTAACGCCCAGTCCGCCCGGTGTCGCCGCCCGGCCGCCTTTGTTCATCCCGTTGCAGTTCGCAACGCCCTTGGACCCCAGCCATGCGCATATCTCATAGTTCGCGAATATCTGCGGGGAAAACTGCGCCGCCAGTTTCCTTACGCCGCCCACATGGTCGAAATGTCCATGCGTAATAAGTATCGTATCTACTCGGTCGATGCGGTAACTCTCCGGATACTTCGGATTACCCTCGATCCAAGGATCCGCCAGTATCGTTTCACCGGTTTCTAACTGAAAGGAGAAGCTTGTATGTCCCAGCCATGTTATCTTGACCATTGTCATTTCTCCGGAAAGGATTTTCCATTTGCCGGCATCCCGCCGAATAGCGCCTTCGCCAACGCCGTTTCAGATACGGGCGCCGTCGAATATGTCGTTAAGGATAGCGCCGCCCCGGGGTACGCCAGCGCCGAAAACGGATTTCCCACCGCCGCCAGCACCACCGGCGTCCCGCTAGCCATCACTCGCTCCAGCAGCGGAGTATATGCGGTGTTTAATTTTCCCGTGCCGCCAAATCCCAAATACGCCGCCACCACCGTCGTCGCGCAATCCGCCGGCGGCTCCGCCAGCGCGGTCTCCGGCATCTGCGGGTCTAACACTACCGTCCGCGCCAGCGGCGCCAGCGCCCGCAACTCTTCGGTCAACTGCGCCCCCTGCCCGTTGCCGCGCCGCTCCGTCAACGCCAGCACGCAAGTCCCCGCGCCGTTCGCCATCGGCAGTTTCCCCCGGTCCCCGCGCAAGATTGCCACCGCCCCATCCGCCACTTTCTGCGCATGCGCCATCGCCGCTTCGTCCTGGGTCGCGTCCGGAATCGCATCCCCGTCCACCAGCCGCGAATTCTGCAAGCCCACCCGTGCCTTCGCCCGCAGCACCTTCCGCGCGCTCTCCGTTATTCGCGCCGCCGTCAGCCGTTTGCTCGCCACCGCTTTCATCACCGCCTCTATCGCCTGGTCCGGATCCCTCGGCATCAGCAGCACGTCCACCCCGGCCTCCAGCGCCCGCACCGAGGATTCCGCGCTTCCGTATTCCCTCGCCAACCCCTCCATATCCATCGCATCCGTCGTCACCAGTCCCGCGAACCCCATCTCCTTTCGCAATATGTCCCCGATAATCACCGTCGAAATCGTCGCTGGCGCCCCCGTCGCATCCACCTGCGGCAGCGATATATGCGCGGTCATTATGGAGTCCACGCCGCCGGCGATTGCCGCCTTGAACGGCGCCAGTTCCAATGCGTCCAGCCGCGCCTTGTCCGTCCGGATCACCGGCATGCCCGCATGGCTGTCCGCGTCCGTATCGCCATGTCCGGGGAAATGCTTCACCGTCGTCAACACCCGCGGCGTCACGCTCTGCGCCCCTCTCAGAAAAGCCTGCACGTGCGTCGACACCGTCGCCGCGTCTACGCCGAACGCTCGAATTCCAATGATCGGATTGTCGGGGTTGTTGTTCACGTCCGCGTCCGGCGCGAACACCCATTGGAACCCCAGCGCCCGCGCCTCCCGCGCTGTAATCCGGCCCAGCTCTTCGGTCCATTCCGGCCTGCCCGCCGCGCCGTACGCCATCGCATGCGGAAATTGGATTGTCCCGTCAAACCGCATCGAGACGCTCCTTTCAAAGTCGCCGCCAACCAGCAGCGGTGTCCGCGCCAGCCGCTGCAGCCGGTTAATAAACTGCGCCGTCTCGTACGGTTGCGCCTTCACCGCCGCCCCGCGCCGCACCCGGTTCACGACAATGATCCCGCCCACCTGCGAATCCCGCACCCACCTCACAATGTTGCGCCATTCGCGCCCGCGCGAATTAGCCATGTTGCCGTGCGTCCGGATCACCACTAGTTGCGCCACCCGCTGCCGCGGCGTCATACCGCGTAGCCAGCGTTCGGCGATCGCGTTCTCGGTTGGCGCCGGCGCCGCCTTTTTCCTCGCGGCTGGTGGAGCCCCCTGCGCCGCAAACGCCAGCCCGGCGCAGAGTGCCCACCTTATAGCCGTCCGGCCCATCACCCCGCCGTGCCCGCCTTTCGCGCCGCCGCCTTCTTCGCCGTCCCGGGCTTCTTCGCCGCCGTGCGCCGCAACAGCCGGTTCACCGCCCGTATCAATTGCGATACTTCATTCGCGCTCTTCGTCAAAACCGTGTCCGCGCCGGTTGACTGTTCCGTCAATCCCAACGCCTCCACAAACCCGGAGATCAGGACGATTCGCGTCTCGGGCGCAACGGCCCGGATACCGGCGATCAGGTCGACGCCTGTCATTCCCGGCAGCTTGTAATCGGTCACCACTAAAGGGAACGGCTCGACGCGAAATTTCTCCAGCGCCGATTCCGCCGTCGACGCCGTCGTTATCGCAAAGCCCAACTCGTTTAGTACGGACGTGCGGGCCGCCAACCCCGCTGGATGATCGTCTACGAGCAGCAGCCGGACGGCTGCCGCATTGGTTCTTTCAGATGCCGAATTCATTAGGTAAAAGGACGAACTCAGCGAAGGTAACAGGATTATCACAACCGTGTCAATGCGCTTCTATCGGCCTCATTCGCGGTGAGTTGTTTCGCTTGACAATCGGGTGCGATTCCGTATGCCGCCCGCGGTGCAACGCCCCGGCGGCGAATCGCCGCGCCAGCGCCCTATTCCACTTCGCGCGGAGCGTTGTATCCGGCCTTCGCCACCACCGTGTACTTCATCGGCTTGCCCTTCTCATCCACGATCCGCAGCGGCTCGTTCGTCGCCGGATTCACCAACTGCACGGTGATCTTCCGGTACTTGCCGTCCTTGGCCAAATTGGTCGGCTGGTAGGTCAACGCATACTGGTTCCGCAGCGCCTGATGAATGCCCCGGTAGATGTTCGGAAACTCGCCGAAGAAGCGCGGAAAAAAGCTCTGCCCCCCGCTCTCTTTCGCGAACGTCCGCATCTGGTTGTCCGCTTGCAAAAAATCGAGCCGCTGGATGCTGCCCATCATGCCGCGGGCGTCGTAGTACTCGCGCATCGCCTGCATAATCCCGATCGCATAGATCGGCACGCCGGCCTGTTGAATCTTTTTCCGCGTCTGGTCGAACGTCAGCTTGCTGAACGTGTCCATGCCGCTCGCTATCACCACGATGGCCTTCCGGCCCTCGATCTCGGACATCCGCTCGGCCGTGTCCGTCAACGCGTCGTAAAGGTTCGATTCCGAATACGCCGCGATCCGCAGCCGCTGCATCGCCTCCATCGCCTTCCGCTTGTCGGTAGAGAAGTCGGAAAGAATCTCCGGCCGCAAATCATAGGCCACAATCGCCACGTAGTCTTCCGGCTTCAACGTCTCCAGGAACCCATATGACGCCTGCAGCGTTTCGTACCAACCGTTCGACCAGTACTGCTGAAAGAGATTGGAGAATTCAATGACCATGCAAACCGTCATCGGCGCTTCGCCCAATGTATACGCGCCCACCTGCTGCGGCACGCCGTCTTCCAGAATTCGGAAGTTTCCGCGAGGAATGTTGGGAATAAATCGACCGTTCTTGTCGAGCACCGCTACGTCCACCTGCACCGTCGCCACGTCGCTCTTGAACGTCGGCAGGCCGATCGGCAGTTCGCCATCGGCTTTCTTCTTGAAGACGGACTCCACCTTCTGCTTCACTTCCGGCGGCTTCTCGTCCGGATTGTCCGGATTCGCCTTCTTCTTTGGCCGTGCCACCGTCTCCGATTGCGAAGGCGTGGGACCCTGCCACGCCAATACCACCGAGAATCCCGCCGTCAGGGCGCCTGCCAATAGCAGCGCCACCAGATTCCGTTTACGCATGGACAACTCCTCTCCAAAAACCCGACGTCACTCCCGCCAGCGGCCCGCCCCGCGGTTAGCGGCTCAATTCCGAACTATATCAACATTGGTTAGGACGTGCCCGCTAGAACAGCAGTTTCAATCCAAGCTGCATATGCCGCGGCGCTCCCGCCGACAGCACCCGGCCGAACGTCCCGGAACCGAACGTCGAATCGGGCAAATCGAAGTTGGCCCGGTTCAACGCATTGAACGCTTCAGCCCGGAATTGCAGCGTCGCCCGGTCCGAAAGCGGCGTATTCTTGACCACCGAAAGGTTCAAAGTCGCCAGGCCCGGACCGTCCAGAATATTGCGCCCGGAGGTGCCAAAGGAGCCAAACGGCTGCAAAGCGAACGCGCTCGTATCGAACCACCGTTCCGGCGCCGGGTTGTCCAGGCTGCCGTTCGCCACTCGGTTCGGCCGGTCGTTGGCGCCGAAACCGTAGCTCGTCCGGCCTGTATTGGACCGGTCCAAATCGCTCAAAAGCGACACGGTGAACGGACGGCCCGTCTGGAAAGTCCAGACGCCGTTGGTCTGCCAGCCGCCGTACCAGCGGTTGCGGCCAAATGGCAGGTCCAGGACGTAAGCCATCGTCATCCGCTGCCGGATATCGAAGCTGGACCGGCCCCGTTCCAACGACACCCGATTCGAATCCATCGGAAAGTTCGGATCGCCGGCGCTCGAAAAGAAACTGGAGGAATCGTCGATCGACTTGCCGGCCGAATAGGATGCCAATACCGACAGGCCGCGCGCCATCCGCTGCTCAAACCTTGCCTGCAGCGCATGGTAGTTCGAATTGCCGCAGCTTTCGATATAGGTAATGTCGCCCCACCGCGGATCGGGTCGCAGGTTCAATTGCGCCGTGCTCGGCCCCGCTTGGTTGCCATCGCGGCCCGCCATCAGCTTGGTGCCCTTGGTGCCGGTATAACCAACCTCAACCACCCGGCCCCGGCCCAGGCTCTGCTGCAAATTCAGGCTCCAGTGCTGGCTATAAGCCGTCCGGTAGTCGCGCTGGAACGTCACCGCGGAAGGCGGAATCGCAAACGGGAAATCCGCCGGATACGGGTTCTGCAGGAACAGGAGGTAGGTTGGACCGATGAAGTAGGTGTTCAGTTGGAAGTAGGGGCTGTTGAAGTAGATGCCTTCGCCGGGCGCCAACGGGGCCTGGTCGTAGTAAATGCCATAGCCGGCGCGCAGGACGGTCCCTGGCCGCGCGGCGAACGCCAAGCCAATCCGCGGCGCCAGGTTATTCCGGTCCGGCAAAAATGCGCCCCGCGTGCCGCTTATGGTGCCCAATTTCACCAGGGAGTGACTCGCCGAATCGTAGATCGACGCCCGGTCGTTGGCGTCATAGGCCGGCCGGTTGTACTCGTACCGCGCGCCCAACGTCAAGGTAACGCGCGAGGTGAGTTTCCACTGGTCGTGCGCAAAAAAATTATAGCTCTGCGTCCGCAAATTCTGCGGATTGTCGAGCTTGGAAACGCTCGTTACGGTGGGGATGCCCTGCAGCAATTCCGCCAGCCCATTGCCGGTGAATCCAGTGAAGCTGATCAGGCCGCGCGACAGCACGTCGCGGAACGCCTCCTGGCGCTGGATCCGAAGATCGCCGCCGAATTTGAACAGGTGCCGCCCGCGCGTCCAGGTCAGGTGGTCCAGAATCTGAAAGGTGCTCGTGATACCGTTCTGCGGATTATTGTACTCATCGCCGATCGAGCCATACCCGGCCACATTGATGAAGCTCAGCCCGTGATCGCGCGGGTTTGCCGAAGGTTCCGGCAGGCCGATTTGTTTATTGAGACTGTTGCCCGAGTTCTGGTGCGCCACGCCGAACGCCACACGGTTGAAGCCGAAGCGCAACTCGTTCAGCAGCGTCGGGCGAATGGCATGCGTCTCGGAGGCCATCAGGTTTTGGGCGCGGCGGGCGACGTTGTTGCCGAAGCCCGGCACGGCCGCGAAGGTCGCGCCGGCGTACGGTTCGTAGTAGTCGCGGTCGCCCAGGCTGTAGCGAACGGCCAGATCGGAGTTCTTCGCAATCTGGTGATCCACGCGGGCGTCCATCGAATCGTTGCGGTCGTTCAACTCCGGCGCGCCGGTGAAGTTCTGGGCGCTGTCGGCGCGGTTCGCGTCCGGATAGAAACTCAGGATTCCGCGCGCGATCGGATGAATGCGGGCTGGCGGAATCACCCCGCCGGGGAACGGCATCTGCGTGAAAATGTCGATCGGCGGCGTCCGCGGATCGCTGCGGCTAAAGTCGCCGTTGCGTTCGAGCGCGGTCGGCACACGCGTTGTCCGGGTGATGCCTTCGTCCGACCGCCGGCCTTCGTAGTCCGCGAAGAAAAATGTCCGGTTCTTCGCGATCGGTCCGCCAATCGCGCCTCCAAACTGGTTTCGCCGATAGCGCGGATCGGTCCCGGCGGGCGCGAAGAAGTTGCGCGCGTCCATCGCCTGATCGCGGAAAAACTCATACAAAGTCCCGTGCACGGAGTTCGTGCCGGACTTCACCACCACATTCACCTGTCCGCCGCTGTTGCGGGCGAAGGAGGCGTCGTAATTGCCGGTCAAAACTTCAAACTCGCGAATGGCGTCCACGGCCGGGGTCACGCCCACGCCGTTCAATTTCGGGTCGGCGTTGTACACGCCGTCCAGCAGAAATCCGTTGGCGTCCTCGCGCCCGCCGTTCGAGTGGAAAGTGAATTCGCCGCGCGCCGTGCCGGCCGAGCCTTGCGACGGGGCCGCCGCGCCCGGGGCGAGCAGCGCCAGTTCAATGAAATTGCGGCCGTCCAGCGGCAGCGCCGTGATCTGCTTATTGTCGATGACCGTGCTCAGCGTGGCGCTCTCGGTCCTCAAAAGCTCGCGCGTGCCGAACACTTCCACCGTCTCCGTACGGTCCCCCGGCTGCATCTGGATCTCGGCCCGCTGTTCCTGGTTCACCGCCAGCGAGAACTCCTGCGCATGCTTCCGGAAGCCCGGCCCGTCGATCACCAGCCGGTATTCACCCGGCGGCAGCGAGCCAAATACAAAAGCGCCCTCACTGTCGGTCTCGGCGGTCCACTCCTTGCCCGTGGCTTTATCGATCAGCACCAGCTTTGCCTGGCGGACAACGGCGCGCGAACCATCGCGCACCGTCACGCCCAGCGTTCCCCGCAAAGTTTGGGACTGCAACCCCAAACCGAGCGCGAACAGCATCACAATAAGAAAGCGAAAACTCATGTCTACCAATATACCCAGCCGTAGGGCCTTTCTGACAGTTTTGGCGCCAACGGCGGCCTTCGCGGGCGACTGCCCGCGGCACCAGGAACCGGCGCGGAACGGCGGCCACTTCCGGACCGCCCGCATTCGGACCGCCGGGCCCGAGGCCGCGCCCTCAGCCGCGGCATTCGCGGGCTACTGCCCGCACCACCAGGGACCGCCGCGGAACGGCGGCCACTTGCGGACTGCCTGCATCCGGCCCGCCGGTAAGCGCCTCGTCTTCCACCGGGTCGGCGAGAATAAGGTTCTCTCATGCCGACCCATATAGCCGGCCGCCGGATCTTTCTCACAGCTTTGGTACCAGCCGCGGCCTTCGCCGGCGACTGGCCGCAGCACTTGGGACCGGCGCGGAATGGCTCCTATCCCGATGGCGATTTCAACTGGAACGGCGGCCAACTACGGACGGCCTGGACCCGGCAAATCGGGGCCGGCTTCGCGGCGCCGGTCGTGGCGGGCGGAAAGCTCTTCGTCTTCCATCGGGTCGGCGAGAACGAGGTGCTGGAAGCGCTCAATTCGGGCAGCGGCAAACCTCTTTGGAAGGCGGAATACCCGACCGCGTACCGCGACGATTTTGGCTTCGACGAAGGCCCTCGCGGAACGCCTTGCGTGGCCGAAGGGCGCGTCTACACGTATGGCGCGGAAGGCACGCTGACGGCCACGGAGGCCGCCAGCGGCAAACGCCTTTGGCAACGCAACGCCATGAAGGACTTCAAAGCTCCCAAAGGCTATTTTGGTGCCGTGTGCGCGCCAGTGGTCTTCGAGAATAAAGTGCTGGTGGGTGTGGGAGGAGCGAATGGCGGCGGGGTGGTGGCCTTCGATGCCACAACCGGCAAGACAGCTTGGCAGGCGCTCAACGATGAGGCCGGGTACTCCTCGCCGGTGGTGTCGGTGTTAAACGGCGAGCCGCGCGCCGTGTTCTTCACGCAAAACGGACTGGCGGTAATAGACCCGCGCGACGGCAAGGTTCACGCCCAGTTCCGGTGGCGCTCGCGGTCGCAAGCGTCCGTGAATGCGGCCACGCCCATCGTGAACGGAAATCAGATTTTCCTCACCTCGAGCTATGGTACAGGCGCGGTGCTGCTCGATCTGAGTTCCGGCCAACCGAAGACGGTCTGGTCGGGCGACGACTCGCTGTCGGCGCATTACGCCACGCCGGTGTTGAAGGATGGCTACCTGTACGGCTATCACGGTCGGCAGGAGATTGGCGCGGAGTTGCGCTGCATCGAATGGAAGACGGGCAAGGTGAAATGGACAAATGAAAAATTTGGCGCGGGCAGCATTCTTCTCGTTCGAAACCGGATTTTGATGGTGCGCGAAACGGGACAGATTGTGTTGGCCGAGGCCAGCCCGGCGGCCTTCAAGGGGGTGGCCACGCACCGTGCTTTTGAGGGCACGGTGCGGGCATTTCCGGCCCTCTCGGGCGGGACGCTCTACGTCCGCAACGCGACCAACCAGCTAGCGGCCTTTCGGCCTTAACGCCTCCCGCGCTTCGCGTATCCAGGGGTGACTGGGAGGGAGGGCTTCCTCGAAGATGTTGAGCGCCTGGCGGTAAAGGGCGAGGGCTTCGGGCTCGCGGCCGCGGGCGAGGACGATGTCGGCGAGATTATTGGCGCTGAGTCCGGTGCGGACGTGGCGGGGACCGAGGGTTCGCCGCATCGTCAGGAAGGCCTTGCGCTGCAGGATGTCCGCCTCCGCGAAGCGGTCGGTCGCGGCAAGGAGGGACGCAAGATTATTCCAGGTCGTGGCGGTCTCCGGATGGCCGGGTCCGAGTTTCGATTCCTGTTCGCGGGCGGCTTGGCGAAAGAGGGTTTCGGCCTCTTTCAGTTGCCCGGCGGCTTGCAGGGCTTGCGCGAGGTCGTTGCGGCGGGCGCCGGTTGGCTCGGCGTTAAGCGCTTCGCGGAGCAGGCCGATCGCGGCTGGTGCGTCGCCGCGGCGCTCGGCGTATTGGGCCAGTCGCGACAGGCAGCGGGCGTTGGCGCGGCATTCGCTGAAAAGCTCCCCGGCTTCGCGGTCGCGGCCCTGGGCGGCGACAGCCTCCGCGAGAAAGGGGACTATTTCGGGATCGGGGAGAGCTTGGCGGAGGCGGGCCTCGGCCTCTGCGGGATTGCCTTGGCGGAGCCAAAAAAGGCCAAGGTCTTTCTGGGCCGCGCGGGCTTCGGGCGAGCCCTCTTTCAGGCGGGCGATGCGCTCTTCGTGGAACCGGGCCAGGTCACTTGGAGGGAATAGCTGGGCTAGGAGCAAGAGAGGGATCACATGCCCTCTCGTATCTCGCCGGTCAGAGCTTTCAGGAAGGCCACAAGGGCCTGTTTTTCGTCGGGAGTCAATTTAAGGGGGAGCATCTCCGGGTCCGTGCCGCCCTTGTCGTAGTGATCGATGACGGCTTCGAGAGTCGCGGCGCTGCCGTCGTGGAAATAGGGAGCGGCTTCGGCGACTTGCCGGAGAGACGGGGTTTTGAAAGCGCCGTCGCGGCCCTTGTCCGGGGTCTTGCCGGCGTCGGTGATGTGGAAGTCTTCGTCGGTGAGGTTGGGGCCTAAATGGCAGGAGATGCAGCCAGCTTTGCCCCGAAACAAAGTGAGACCTTTTTGTTGTTGTTCGGAGAGTGCGGCCCGGTCGCCATTGAGGTATCGGTCATACGGGGAGTCGCCCGCGAGAATGGTGCGGACGTAGGAAGCCAGCGCCCGGCGGAGTTTGGTCGAGTCGATTCCCTTGTATTCCGGGAGTGCCGCAAGACGGGCGACGGCTTCGTCGAGCGGGAGCGCCATTTCGAGCGGGTTCGTAATCGGTTGGACTACTTGGTCTTCAAGCGTGGCGGCGCGGCCGTCCCAGAAAAAGGACTTGCCCCAGGCGCGGTTGAGGATCCGCGGCGAACGGCGCGGACCAATTTGGTTGTCGATGCCGCGAGCTTTTGGGTGCTCGTCGGTGAAGGCGCGTTTGGGGTCGTGGCAGGTAGCGCAGGCGATGGAGCCGTCCCGCGACAGGCGCTTGTCAAAGAAGAGCGCGCGGCCAAGCGCGACCGTTTCCCGACGCAACGGATTATCGTCCGGGACGGGGATATGCGTGTCGAGGCCGAGGGGGACTTTGAGGGCAAAGAGGAGCAGCCACAGCATGCTCCTCTAGCGTATCGGATGTTCACGCGCTACCAGAGGAACTTGAGACCGAACTGGATTTGGCGCGGCGAATTGGCCTGGCTGGTTATGGCTCCGAACGCGCCCGAAGTTACGGTCGTATTCGGGCTGCCGAATATGGGATGATTTAGCGCGTTGAAGAACTCGGCACGGACTTGGGTCCGGATTTTCTCGGTGATCTGGAACTGTTTAAAGATCGACAGATCCCAGTTCTTGGTCATATCGGTCCGCACGTCGGGCAAGTAGCGTGGGAGATTGCCGAAGGTGAAAGCGGCGGGTTGAGTGTAGACGGTGGGGTCGAGATAAGCGTCCAGGCGCTCCTGGACGGGGCCGGATTTCTTGCCGCTTGCTCCAGTGCTATTGGGCTGCGTGCGCGCGGCGAAAAGGCCCGAAGTATTGTTGGCCGATAGCGCGAGCGGCACGCCGGATTGATAGGAGAGGATGCCGTTCACTTGCCAGCCGCCGACCAGCAAGTTGGCGAGTTTCGAGCCTCCGGTGTCAAGGGCGCGTCCGCGGCCGATGGGTAGATCATAGAGCACGCTGCCGACAAAGCGGTGGGCTATATCCTGGCTGGACAACGACCGGCTGGCGGCCACATCGTAGGTATTCTGATGGCTGTCGCCGTCGTCGATCATCTTCGACCAGGTATAGCTTCCTTCGAATAGGAAACCGCGAGAGAAACGCCGTTTGAACGTATTTTGCCAGGCGTGATAGTTGGAACTGGCGCCGGCGTCATAGAGCGGCTGAACATTGGTGAATTGCGGATAGGGCCGCAGCAGTTGGCCGCGGGCGACGGTGGGCGAGAGATGGATGCCATTGTTCACCACGCCGAAAAACGGGTTCGGCACTTGTTGATTCAAGGCCGCGCCCAAGGAGAGGTATCTGGGATCCAACTGATTGATTTCCATTCCGCCTTCGCCGCTGCGGCTGAGATAGAGTCCGCGGTTGCCGACATAGGCCGACTCCAGCAGCACATCGCCGGGCAACTCGCGCTGGATGGTGAAATTCCACATCATGTTCCAGGGCGAGGGCGAATCTTGGACGAATGCCTGCAGGTTGGCGCCGGTTTGGGTGAGCAGGCCATCGGAGGAGCCGGGGACGCCACGGAATCCTTCCGGGTAAGGGTTGCTGACACGATTGAAGGGCGTGATGCCGTCAATGGTGGTGACCCAGGGGTATTCGACGCGGAAGCCGAAGGGCCCCACGGTGCCGGCCGCGGCTTGGCGGGAGGGCCCGAAGAAATGGCCGTAGGCGGCGCGAACGACGGTCTTCTTATCGGCCTGATAAGCGAAGCCGAAGCGCGGCCCGAAGTTATTCAAATCCTTGTTGTACTGTGTCCGGGGATTTCCGTCGACACCGACAAATCTCACGCCGCCGCGGATATCGGGGAAGCCGGCGACTTTACCGGAGAGCGGGGATTGGGCATTGGGGTCGAACCAGTTGATACGGTCATAACGCTCGGTGCGGGGCAGATCCAATTCGTAGCGGATACCGATGTTCAGAGTTAGCTTCGATGAGATCCGCCAGTCGTCCTGGAAGTAGAATCCGTGATAAAAGCTTTGCGACGCGACGTTCTTCCAATTGCGGATTAGAACGTTCCCGGTGGTGCCAAGGCCGAGCAGCATGGAGGCGATGCTGCTGCCGGCGGTGGAACTGGCGGTGTTCGGATTGGGACCTTGCGTGAAGCCAGCGGAGAAGTTGAACGTTCCGGCCGAACGGGCCTCCCAGACGTTGACGCGGATCATACGGCCTTCCCATCCGGCCTTAATGGTGTGATTGCCTTTGATGGTGGAGACGTTGGATAGGAGCGTGTAGGTGTTGAACGAACTGAAGCGGTGATCGTTGCCGCCGAGACTCACGTAGCCGCCGGCGCCGAAGCGTGGGAACATTTGGCGGTCCACGACGCCATCGATGGCGGCAGGCAGACCGAGGGCGGAGGGCTTGAAGCCGAGACCCTGGTTCTGGTAATCGAACACGGACCGCGAGAGGCCGGCGCGAACTGTCAGGACGGTAGTGGGGGACAGCGTATTCGAGTAGTCGATGGACGCGGAGGGCTGGCGGACGCCCTGCTCCACGCGGCCTTCGGCGATGGTCAGGTCGCTGGGGAAGAACATCGCCGGGCGGTCGATATTCTGACGCCAGGAAAAGCGGCCGAAGAGACGTTGGCGGTCGGTGAAGTTGTGATCCACGCGGCCGTCAATCTGGTCCTGATCGAAGGAACGGGAACCGGCGTTAAAGAAGTTATTGAGGTTCGTGACGGCGTTCGTGACTGAGTTGGGTTGCGGGAAATACTTCATGGCGTTGCGGGCGACGGGATCGAACATTGAAGCGGGTACGACATTGTTCGGAAACTGGTCCCGGATGAATCCCGTGCCTTGTGCCCGGGTGCTGAAGGGGTCAAAAATCCGAATGAGAGAAGCGTTGCCGGCGCGCGTTTGGCTGAAGTCGCCCTCGCGCTCCAGCAAGGTGGGGACGGACGTGGTGGTGTTGGCGAAGCTGCGCTCGCGGAGTCCTTCGTAGCTGCCGAGGAAAAAAGTCTTGTTCTTAACGATGGGTCCGTTCACCATGGCGCCGAACTGGTTCCGTTTGAAGCTGCCGAGCGCGCGGCCTTGGCGGTTGTTAAAAAAGTCATTCGCGTCCAATTTCGAGTTGCGGAGAAACTCGAATACGCTGCCGTGCAAATCGTTACTGCCGGACTTGTAGACCACGTTCACGACGCCGCCGTTACTGCGGCCGAATTCGGCCGAATAGTTCGACCCGAGGACCTTGAACTCCGCGATCGCCTCGACTGGCGGAAAGGTGGAGTTGCCCGAGAACCCATTGACGGTGGGGTGGGCCGTGCTGACGCCATCGACGAGGATGTCGAGCTGGGAATTACGCGCGCCATTGATGCCGTAGCCGGTGCCGTATGTGGGGCTGACGGTGCCCGTTACGCCGGGAGTGAGATAAAGCAGAGAAAAGACGTTTCGAGAATTCAGGGGTAATTCGGTGATCCGTTTATTGTCGACGACTTTGCCGAGCACGGAATCGACAGTTTCGAGCAACGACGCGGCCTCGCGAACTTCGATGGTTTCGGCCACATTGCCGACGTCTAAACGAACATCGACTCGCGCCTGTTGACCGATGGAGAGCACGACGCCGCGGCGCACGAATTGCTTGAAGCCCGACGCGGAGACCTCGATCAGGTACTCGCCGCGCGGCACTTCGTTCAGGGCATAGTTACCGTCGGTATTTGCCGCGGCATTCAGGATGCGGCCGGTGGCGATGTCGGTCACTTTCACCGCGGCACCAGCCACTACGCCGCCGCTCGAATCTGA
Organism: Bryobacteraceae bacterium; assembly: GCA_046155405.1. Taxonomy (GTDB): domain Bacteria; phylum Acidobacteriota; class Terriglobia; order Bryobacterales; family Bryobacteraceae. Next base: position 68,262 of record JBJXFL010000178.1, read on the forward strand.
TACCGTGCCGACGATGCGGCCGGTGAAGGATTGCGAGTTGGCGACGGAGAGGGCGGCAATAAGCGCAACGGAGAGCTTAAAGAACATATTCGAGACCTTTCGGAAGCACGATTCGGGATCTGGACGGAAGTATATATCAACCGAGGACGGCGACTACGCCGTCCATAGTGTGGGTGGCCGCTTCGGCGGCGATGGGGACGCCATGGGCGCGCATTGTTTCACTCGTTGCGGGGCCGATGGAGACGGCCTTTGCGCCGCCTTCGAGGAGGCGGCGGCCGCCCAGGGCGAGGAAGTTTTTTACGGTGCTGGAACTGGTGAAGGTGATCCAGTCGACGTGGTCGACGGCGGCCAGCTTTTCGACGCTTTCCTGGGGCACTCCGGTGCGGTAGACGGGGACGATGTCCACTCTGGCGCCGCGCTTTCGGAACTCCGTTGGGATCAGGTCGCGGCCCACGGCAGCCCGCGGGAACAGGACTCTCGCGCCCGCAAGGCTCTCGGTGGCGAACGCTTCCACGACTCCTTCGGCGACGGCCTGCGCGGCGACGCGGTCGGGCCTGATGCCGCGGGTTTGGAGCATCGCGGCGGTCTTTTCGCCGATGGCGCCGACGCGGGCGCGGATGGCGCGGGCGTCGCGTCCGCTCGCGAAGAGCGCGTCGAAGAAGCGGGTGACGGCGTTGGCGCTGGTGAAGAGCAGCCAGTCGTAGGAAGGCAGATTGGCGACGGCTTCCGTCAGCGGAGCGGAGTCTTCGGGGGGTTGGATCTCGATGACCGGGATATCGAGCACGTTGGCTCCCAGGCGGCGAAGCTGGCGGTTGCCTTCGTCGCCTTGGCCTTCGGCCCTGGTGACCAATATCGTTTGGCCGAATAGCGGCCGCTTTTCGAACCAATCGAGCTTGCCTCGCAGGGCGGCGACTTCGCCGATGACGATGGTCGCTGGGGGCTTCAGTTGGGCGGTGTCCACGGCTTGTTTGAGTTCGCCGAGGGTGGTGAAGATCGTATGCTGGCGGGGCGTGGTGGCACGCTGGACGACGACGGCTGGCGTGGCGGGGGCGCGGCCGGCGGCGATCAGACGTTCGGCGATGGTTCCGACGGTCGTTAGGCCCATGTAAATCACTAGCGTTTCGGCATGGCCGGCGCGGGTCCAGTCGATGCGATCGGGGTCGTGACCGGTCACGAAGGTCACCGATGAGTTGTGATCGCGGTGGGTCAGCGGCACGCCGGTGTAGGCGGCGATCCCGAGAGCCGCGGTCACGCCGGGGACGACTTCGAAGGGCACGCCGGCGTCGGCAAGGGCCTCCGCTTCTTCGCCGCCGCGACCGAAGACGTAGGGGTCGCCGCCTTTCAAACGGACTACACATTCGCCCGCTTTGGCATGATCGATGAGAAGGCGGATGATCTCGGCTTGGGACATGGCGTGATCCGATTTCTTTTTGCCGACGTAGATCCTTTTTGCATTTGGTGGGAGGAGTTCGGGAGCGGCGAGGTTGTCGTATAAGACGACGTCGGCGGAAGCTAGCAGTTCGTGGCCTTTCACGGTTATTAGCTCGGGGTCGCCGGGGCCGGCTCCTACGATATAGACCTTGCCCTTCATATGCGGGCGCCGGCTTGGAGCAGCTTTTCGCCGAGTCCGATGCCGATGTTTTCGGCATCGGCGGCGGGGCCTTCGGCGTGGGCGCGGATGGCGAGACGGCCATCTTGGGAGACCACGATTCCGTGGATTTTTATGGCGCCGGAGTCGAGGATGGCGTGGGCTCCCATGGGGACCTGGCAACCGCCTCCGATGGCTCTCAGGGCGGCGCGCTCGGCGGTGAGTGTTGCGCGGGTTTCGGGGTCGTCCATGGCGATGGCCGCGACGTGGCCCCGGCCGCGATCGTCGCGGGTCTCAATGGCCAGGGCGCCTTGGCCGACGGCGGGGACGAAAATGACGGGGTCAAGATACTCCGAGATACGGTCCTGCCAGCCGAGCCGGATCAATCCGGCCGCGGCTAAGAGGATGGCGGCGTACTGGCCTTCGGACTGTTTGCGGAGACGGGTATCGACGTTGCCGCGGACATCGCGAATGTCGAGATCCGGACGAAGGGAGCGGAGCTGGGCGGCGCGCCTTAAGGAGCTGGTACCGACGATGGCGCCTTGGGGCATTTCGCCGATGATGGCGTCGCGGGGGTCCTGGCGCTCGGGGAAGGCGGAGAGAATGAGGCCGCCGGGGAGTTCGGTCGGCATGTCCTTAGCGGAGTGGACGGCGAGGTCAATCGTCCCGGCGAGGAGGGCTTCTTCGATCTCCTTCGTGAACACTCCCTTGGTGCCGACTTTGCTCAGGGCGACGTCAGTGATCTTGTCGCCGGTGGTTTGGATGATTTCGATGCGGGTCGAGTGTCCTTGGGCGGTCAACTGGGCGGCGATGTGATTGGCCTGCCACAACGCGAGCTTGGAGCCGCGCGAGCCGATGACCAGTTCGCTCATGATTCCGGGGTCTCCAGTTTGAACATGCGGCGCACATCCTCGATCATCTGCCAGCCTTCGTCGCGCGAGGCGTTACGGCGGATTTCGGTGATGGGGCCGTGGGCGACTTTGGCCATCAGCGCTTTGGTGAGAGCTTCGATGGCCTCTTCCTGCTGCGGGGTGAGGGCGCCGAGTTTGCCGCGGAGGCGTTGGACTTCGGTCTGGCGCATTTGCTCGAATTGGGTCTGCAGGGCGACGATGACGGGGACCGCTTCGCGTTCCTTGAGGCGGGCGACGAGTTTGTCGACCTCTTCGGCGATGATGATTTCGGCGGCCTGGGCCTCGGCTTCCCGGCCTTTTCGATTTTGCTCGACAACGCGGCCAAGATCGTCGATGTCATAAAGGAACACGTTTTCGAGCGCGTTGACGGACGGCTCAATATTGCGCGGGACGGCGATATCGATGAGGAAAATGGGGCGGCCCTTGCGCTTGGTGCGGATCTGGCGCATCTGCGCTTCGTTGAGGATATAGTGGGGCGCGGCGGAGGAGGCGATGACGATATCGATCTCCGGCATGGCGGAGAGGAAGGCGTCGTAATCGAGAATCGTGCCGTTGAAGAGGGCGGCCATTTCCTCCGAGCGGGCGCGGGTTCGATTGGTGACGTAGATACGGTTGGCGCCGGAGCGATGGAGGTGACGGGCGGCGAGTTCGGACATCTTCCCGGCCCCGATGAGGAGGACGCCGCAGCCCTGGAGCGAGCCGAATATTTCACGGGCGAGTTCGACGGCGGCGAAGGAAACGGAGACGGCGCTTTCCCCGATGGTGGTTTCGGTGCGGACGCGTTTGGCGACGTTGAAAGCGCGGGTGAGGACAGTGTCGAGGTATTGGCCGAGGACGCCTTGTTCCTTGGCGAGGGACCAGGCCTCCTTCAATTGACCGAGGATTTGAGGCTCGCCAACGACCATGGAATCGAGGGACGACGCGACGCGGAATAAATGGCGAATGGCGTCGCGGTCCTCGAAGTGATAGAAGTGGCGATTGAAGTCGAGGCGGTGGCCGGGTTTGGCGTATTCAAGGAAGCCGGCGACGCCGCCGTTGGCGTCGGCCTTCTCATCGGTGGCGATGACGATTTCGACGCGGTTGCAGGTGGAGAGAATCAGGCTTTCGTGAACGCCATTGGCGTCGCGGAGGAACTTAAGCGCACCGGGAAGAGAGGCTGCGTCGAACGCTAAACGCTCGCGCACTTCGACCGGGGCGGTGCGGTGGTTCAGACCTGTGACGTGGAGCTTCATCTATTTGGCTAACAGGGGTCGAAGGCCAACGTGAGAAACCCAAGTTAGAGTGCTGAAGAGTAGAACGTAGAAGGCGAGGAAGGCGGCGCGGCGGCCGCGCCAGCCGGCGTTGGTTCTGAGGAAAACCACGGCCAGATAGAAGCACCACGTGAAGAGCGAAATGTGCACCTTGCCTTCGCCGATCCAGCGGGTGCCGGACTCCATGTAAGCCCAGCCGCTGCCAGCAAGGACGCCCAATGTCGTGAAGACGAAGCCGGCTAGCATGGCGCGGGAAGCGAGTTGATCGAGCGTGTGAAGTGGCGGCAGGTGGTGGAAGAATTTGGCGGGTTGTTTGTTCTTAAGGTGATTTTCCTGCAGGAGGTAGAAGACCGAAGCGAGGGCCATGAAGAGCGTTGCCGTGAAACCGCCGATGTTGAGGAGGACGTGGACGAGGAGCCAGGCGTCGCGGAGGCCGGAGTGGGGCCAGGGTCCGAGGGACGACGATGTCGTTCCAATGAGGGTGAGCATCGCGACCATCGGGAAAGCGATGAGGCCGAGGCTGGAGAAGTCGTAGATCCAGGTGACGACGAGAAAAACGATGGCGAGGACGAGGGCGAGGAGGGTGACCGTTTGGTGGAAATCCTGGGCGGCGAGATGGCCGTTGACCATGGACTGTTCGACGATGGCGACGAAGTGGAAGACGGCGGCGATGGAGAACGCGCCGAGCGCCGGACGGTAGAGGGCGCCGCTGCGGCGCAGCAGGAAGTCGACTACATAGAGCAGGCCGGCGGAGTAGAGGGCGGCGGCGACGCGCAGCCAGAAGAGGCTCATCTCCTGCATTTATTTGAGTATATCGTGCGGGGGGTGCGGCTGGAGGCCTTTTCCAGGGCGGCAAGGGGCGCGGCTTATGCAGCGACGGTGATTCGCTGGATGCCGACGAACTCCAGAGTTGTCGCGGGAGGGTCGTCCACTTCGAGGCAGAGTTCGATGGCCTCGCGGATCCGCACGATGATGTCATCCAGGGACTTCGCCTGGGTATGGCAACCGTGTAGTTGGGGGAACGGAAGCCACGTAGTAGCCGTCGGTGTCACGCTCGATCACAACGTCGAACTGTCGCTGCATGAATGCCTCTTATTTAATTTTATGCCCAACTGCGGCCGCGCCAAATTGACGGCGCCAGGTGCGGCTTCGCCGATGGCGCTTACGTTGGAAGGCGCGAGGTGCGGGCCAGGAGCGCAGGCGCCGGTGGTCAGCGTGGAAAGCGCCAGACAGCGGCATTGCCTTGGTTTTGAAAGCTGAAATGCAGGCGGAAGCGACCGCGGTAACCCTGGGATCCGGGGTTAGTTACTCAACGTGAAATTCACGTCGATTTGTGTCTGCACTTCGACCGGTTGGCTACTCAGGAACGTGGGTTTGTAGATCCATTGCCGGACAGCCTCCGTTGCAGCGGGGATCAGAAGGGGGTGGCCAGTGACCACTTGGAGACTCAGGATGGTCCCATCCTTGGCGATTACCGCGTTGAATCGAACCGTACCCTGAATTCGCGCTTGTTTGGCAAGAAGTGGGTAAGTAGGACGGACCATTGTGGCAATATTGGCAGCTTGCACGTAGCCTGAGAGGCGGATTCGGGAAGGGGCGGCGGGTTCGGGATCCTCTTTTGACGGAGAGTCCGGCAACGGTTGCTTTGGTTCGGCAGTTTTGGGTTCGGATGGTTTTGGAACTCCCAATGGCGGAACGGACGGGGGAACGGAGAGCGCCTTGGTCTTTTGCTTCAGGCCTTCTTTGACAGGCGTGGGAGTGACCACGCGGGGCGCAGGGGTGACCGGTTCCGGCTTCTTGTTCTCCGGTTCTTTCAAGTCCAAATTCGCGCGCGGGGCCGGGTTCCTTGGACGGTTCCCGTTCACGGCTAGCCAGATGCCGATTGCGCAAAAGACCGTTACGGCAAAGCCGGCGCCGACCCACAGGGGAGAATTCGAATGCTTGCGGGCCGGGGCCGGCGCGGCTCCCCGGTTTGCCGGCGAATGCAGTTCCGGGGTCCATTGCCCCAGCATCGCGGGCGCGGGTTGATCCAAACATTTGTGCAGTTCCAGCAATGCCGGACAGCCGGGATCGAGGGCCTCAGCAAGGGAGGCGGCTTTCTCGGCGTCCGCTCGATTTCCATGGGCGAGCGCTTCTCCGCCCCATTGCGCCCACTGGCGTGCGACATGCTGCTTGAGAGGAAGGCTAGCGCGTTGAAGCAGACGACCTACTTCCGTCAGATCCTTGTAACGGTTGGCCGGCGCTTTTTCCAGGCAACGATTGATGACCGTTTGGATGCCAATGGGCAGTTCAGGAATGCGCTGACTGAGGGGCGGCGGCTGGAGTTTCACGATTGCGAGCTGAACCAGGAATTGGGTGTCGCCAGGGAATGGATGTTGACCACTGAGCAGTTCGTAGGCCACAACACCAAACGAAAAGACATCGCTTGGGAACCCAGACTGGCCGTGCTCGAGTTGTTCGGGAGCCATGTAGGAGAGCGTGCCGGACAGGGCGCTGCTGGAGTCTATGGTTCCGCCGGTCGCGGGCCGGCGACGGGCGATGCCGAAGTCGAGCACTTTCACTTTGCCGCCGGGCAGGACCATGACATTGGCAGGCTTGAGATCGCGGTGTTGCACGCCGTGGCCGTGGGCGTGAGCCATGGCTAGGGCGATCTGTTCCAAAATGAGGATCCGGTCCAGAAGGGCGGGCGGGGGATCGGCGAGGAACCATTGGTGAAGTTGGACTCCTGGGACCAACTCCATCACAATCATCTGCTGCCCCTGCCATTCCAGAGCATTGAGGACGAGTACAATATTCGGATGCTGGAGGCGGGCCAGCACCTCACCTTCGCGCATGAACTTGGAGGCGTCACCGTCCGGATTCAACAGGGCCTTGATGGCCACGCTACGACCCAATTGGGGATCCCGGGCGCGATAGACTACGCCGAAGCCGCCGCGGCCGAGGATCCCTTCGATCTCATAGGGTCCGATTTTTTCCGGCCATTGTCCAGGGCTCATAGTTATCTGTTGGAATGAAGCGTAACAGACCCTTTCGGAGAGTGTCCAGGAGGCGACGGTGGTGTTCAGGAGTTAGGCGGCGTCGACGCGTGGAGAGGCCAGAAGTTACGGGCCTGCGTCAAATACGAACGAGGAGCCAGGCGTCGCGGAGGCCGGAGCGGGGCCAGGAGCCGAGAGGCGACCATGTCGTTCCGATGAGGGTGAGCATGGCGACCATCGGGAAAGCGATGAGGCCGAGGCTGGGGAAATCGTAGATCCAGGTGACGACGAGGACGAGGGCGAGGAGGGTGACCGTTTGGTGGAAATCCTAGGCGGCGAGATGGCCGTTGACCATGGACTGTTCGACGATGGCGACGAAGTGGAAGACGGCGGCGATGGAGAACGCGCCGAGCGCCGGACGGCGAGAGGGCGCCGCTGCGGCGCAGCAGGAAGTCGACTACATAGAGCAGGCCGGCGGAGTAGAGGGCGGCGGCGCGCAGCCAGAAGAGGCTCATCTCCTGTATTTATTTGAGTATATCGTGTGGGAGGATTTTCAGAGGAGATCGCGGAGTTGGTCACCATCAATGTGGCGTAGGAAATGATGAGTGCCGCGGATGCGGATCGTCTTGTCGCAGGAAGCGGACGAGCTTCCGCGCGGAGTCAGGCCGATTCCCGGCGTGATTGGCGCCTGGTACCGCCGATTTTGCGGAGTTCGATCACAAGGCGGAGAGCGTCGTTTACTTCCTTCCGGTCTTGAACTCGCTGTGTATTTCCGGGTCGATCAAAACCAGGTTAGTGCCAGCTTGAACGCGCTTCGCATACTTGCCCTTTACGCCCTGTTTGAGCAACTCGGCCAAGTCGTACTCCGGGTGTAAATCGTCAGTTGTGTTTTTGGCGGGTTGTTTCATAAGCTTTTCTTTCTTTGTGTGTCAATTCACGCGCGCTGATAATTCGGAGCCGGCCATCGCGTTAGGCGTGAGAAACGATGAGCAGCCTGATCTGATTCGACAAGCCACCGTTAGGAATCTTGATTCAGTGAAGGAATGATCGGGATCCAGTTCGATATGGCGCCGGTAGAGAAAGATGATCGGGTAGACGAGAAAATCTTGGCTGTGGCTAGTCTGCACGACGTAGTCCACCGGGATTCTTGCCCCTCGCCGCTATCCTTCCGTGTAGCCTCTGGTGTTATCACCCCAAGCGGAGTTCGGGCAGGCGTTACCTTGCCAATCCGGCAAATCACTCCGGAACAGCAAATCGCCTTTGCGTGGCGGCAGAGAAACGAGATCGTCTTCCATGAACGAACGTTACCACGCTTTGTCAGGACCCGCTTGCCGAGGAGCATCGCCGACAATTCCGGTAAGCTGGGTAAGGCCCTGTCCCGGAGAGGGAGAGACATGACAGCGTCCCCCGTATCCGGTAATGTGGAAAGAGAACGAGGTCCACACCATGGCAGCACTTGATTGGTCGCAATGTCCCGCCGTTGAAAGCATCCCCGGCAAGGTCAGCGGCGCTTGGGTATTCAAGGACACCCGCATGCCGGTATCGACCGTCTTCGAAAATCTGGAAGCGGGCCTGACCGTGGAAGAAGTCATGGAGGAATTCGCCGTCACCCGCGAGCAGGTTAACGCCGTGCTACATTTTGCAGCGAAAAGCCTCCGGGCGCCAGTTCCCGCACCGTCGCACGAAACGCTTGCCCGTTAATGCTCATTCTCTTCGACCACGGAACCCCTCGAAGCATCGCCCGGTGGCTTACGAGCCATACGGTTGTGGAAGCGTTCACGAAAGGGTGGGACCGGCTAGTCAATGGTGAGTTGCTCAAAGCGGCTGAGAACGCCGGGTTTGATCTGTTGCTTACCACCGACAAAAACATGAAGTACCAGCAGAACCTCAAAGACCGACGGATCGCCATCGTCGTTCTTGGCAATTCGAATCGGCCCATTGTTCACCGTTATATCGACCGTGTGATCGCAGCGATGAACGCCGCTACGCCTGGCAGTTATACTGAAATAGACATTCCCTTCGAATAAGCACGTTTCTCAACTCGGCGCGCCGGGGTGGTCATGCTGTTTCAGTTCAGAAGGATAGGTAAAGAGGGTGACTGAAATTCAGCAGAAGAAGAGAAAGAGCAAGGCGACATCGACTCCCTTAGCCGTGAGGCGATAGGAATAACGCTTGCCGTCCCGTTCGAGCATCCCGTGCCCTTTCACCCGCCGGAGATCGTAGTGGAGTTGGGTGAGACGGTACTGACTCTCGGGCAAGCGAAACGAGGTCAGCACGGCGTGGTGAATCCGTCGAGAGCGATTCGTTGCAGCAGCGGGAAGTCGACATGCAGCGGCGGCGGCGACGATTCTCCGTAACGTCATGCAAAGTCGACCTTGGTGAGCATCCATCCGATACCGGCATTAGTTTCGCCGGACATAGCAAGCGTTCCTTGAGAAACAATTCAGATGCACCTAACTGCGCTAGCTGCCTTCCCAAGTGTTTTCTCCCGTTGTATTCCAGCTTTAACGCGCGATCAATAGCGAACAAAACTCTCGCGCCGTCACTTGTGTCAAGATGCAGCTCTTCGCTCGCTTCGCCGATTGGCTGCGTAATGACGCGATCACCCCGAATGTTTATCGACATCCAGGGCTCATCCGTAATACCGGCAAATGTCAACGACACTTCCCCTGTGCTGGATCTTACGACGGCACAGGCGCCAATAGGCCCGCCGTGGATTGATAGTGCAAAATTAGCTTGGCAAGCACATCCTGCAATCGTCACTATGACGCCGCAACTTGGATTCAGGTGCATACTCGATTGCCGATATTGTATTGTGTTAGGTAAATCGGGACGGATCAGGCCGACTGCGCGAACGACTCCGCGGTGTTGCCTGTATGAGCCGCGCCGCCGGTTTCGTTGAACGAGTAGCCGAAGCCGCGGACGCTTCGGACGTAGGTGGGGTTGGCGGGGTCCGGCTCGACCTTTTGGCGCAGGCGCAGGATGTAGACGTCTACTGTGCGGTCGGTGACGGCGCGGTCGTGGCCCCACACCGCGTTTAACAACTGCTCGCGGCTGAAGACCACGCCTGGGCGTGTCATGAGAAATTCGAGCAGACGGAACTCGGTGGCGGTTAGCGTCAACTCGCCGCCGTTGAGGAATACGCGGCAGGAGTTGCGGTCGAGTTCCAGGCCGCCGGCCTTCAGCGTGCGCACTGGGGAGGTCTGACCGCGGAACTGGATCTTGATACGCGCAATCAATTCGCGGACGAAGAACGGTTTGACGATGTAGTCGTTGGCGCCAAGTTCCAGACCCACAATCCTATCCGTCTCCGTCGCTCGCGCGGTTAGGAAGATCACCGGCAGCGGCGCGAGTTCCGGGTGGTTCCGGATGGACTTGCAGATCTCCAGACCGTCGGAGTCCGGCAGCATGATGTCGAGAATAATCAGGTCCGGCCGTTCGCGGCGGCAGAGCTCCACCGCGCCCTTGCCGGTTTGCGAGCCGGCGAAAATGTATCCTTCTTTCTCCAGGTTGTATTTCAACAACGCGAAGAGGTCGGTGTCATCCTCGATCAGCAGTATTTTTTTCATTCCAATGTCCCTGCCCACACGCTAACCCGGAATCTATTACAAACACATTACGATACCGTTAACTGTGTGCGAATATCGCTATCCTCACTCATGCCGAGGTCTTCGACGGGCAGCGTGAAGATGAATGTGGACCCCTGGCCGAGGGCCGATTCCACGCGGACATCGCCGCCTTGGGCGCGGACCAGGTGTTTGACGATCGAGAGTCCGAGGCCGGTGCCGCCGAGTTCGCGGGAACGCGCCTTGTCGACGCGATAGAAGCGTTCGAAGAGACGCGGCAGTTCATCGGGCGGGATGCCGATGCCGGTATCGCGGACGAACACTTCGACTGAGTGCAAGCCCGAGAGCGGGCGTACGCCGACGGTAATTTCGCCGCCCTCGGGCGTGTATTTCAGCGCGTTGTCGACCAGGTTGGTAACCACCTGATTCACCGCTTCCGCGTCGCAGAACGCCTCCACGGTTCCGCCGGCCGGCACGTGAGTGAGCGCGATGTTTTTCTTGACGGCAAGGGGCGACATGGAATCGACGGTGCTTTCGAGCAAACTGTCGACGTTGTAGCTGGCGAAAGAAAACTTCTGCTGCTTTAACTCGACACGGGAAAGCGTTAGGAGGTCGGCCGTGAGATTGCCGAGCCGTTCGGCGTTTTGGCGGATGATCTGGAGGAAGCGAACGTTGTGATTGGGATCGTCAATGGCGCCATCGAGCAGCGTTTCGGTATAGCCCTGAATGGAGGCGAGCGGCGTGCGAAGCTCGTGGGAGACGTTGATGACGAAGTCCTTGCGAACGCGCTCGACCTTTTCCAGTTCGGCGTGTTCGCGTTCCAGTTCCTGGAACATTCCTTCGAGTTTTTCGCCGGTTTCATTGAGTTTACGTTCCAGGAGGCCCAGTTCGTCGGTGCCAGTGCGCTCCAAACGGGCGTGAAAATTGCCGCGAGCCAACTGGGCCGCATAGTCGATAATCGATCCGAGGCGGCGGGCGACGAGGCGGGCGAACCAGAGGGCGAGGAGAATCGCGGGAAGGAAAGCGATGGCGGTGGAAACCAGCATGCGGCGGCGGATGACGTCCACTTGCCCTTGAATCTCGGCGAGGGGAACGGCGAGGCGAAGGGCGCCGTCCTGTACGGGCACGGCGACGTAGAGAAAATCGACGCCCATGGTGGTGCTCGTGCGGCGCGCCGAACCGGCGCGTCCGGCGAGCGCGGCTTCTATTTCGGGGCGGCCGCGGTGGTTCTCCATATGGTCGGCGGCGGCGTCGGACTCGGACATGACGCGGCCGTCGCGGGCGATGAGCGTCAGGCGGGCGCGCGTCCGGCCGGAGAAGGCGCGCACAATGGCGGCGTTGCGCAAGTCCAGTCCCCGGTCGAGAGCCATGGCGAGCATGGCGCCTTTATCGGAGAGTTCACGTTCCAGCGTTTCCTGGTAGGTGTTCTCCACGACGCGGGTGGCGAGGAAGTCGACCGCCGCCAGAGCGACGATCAACAGGCACAAGACAGCCCCAATGAGTTTGAAGAATATTTTTCCCGTCATGCCGGAAGCTTTCTTTCTCATTGTAGGCTCTCTTCACCAAATAGCAGGCGGCGGTTACGGCGGCGTTACGGAGCCAAAAACATTTCGTTAGAGAAATGTTTACTTTTGTACGCGGATTAAATCTATAACAAACGTAAGCGGGCGCCTGCTCCGCGAACGCAACTAGATCGCAAATGCCGGACGGACGAGTGTGGACACCGGCGACGTTATTATACGGGCGCTGAACAGTCGGTTTCTTTCGGAAATGCGGATGGTCAAGGAGCCGCTGCAGCGCTCCCCAGTAGGTGTATGAAACTCACGATGCCGACGGCTGTCTTCAGCTATGCCGGATGTGCATGATTAGGACCGTTCCGCCTTCGATGGTGAAAAGGATTCGGTATCGATGAGGCTTCCGGCCGTACAGCAGTTGGCGTATCTCCTCGGAAAATAGATCGTTTTCGGGCGCTATCGAACAACGCCGCGGAAGGACGCTTAGCGAGTCGATGGCGTCATAAAACGCCCGAAACCAGCGAAGGCCGGAGTCGCCAGCGTGCTGCGCTATCAGCCAGTTAAGAATTTCGTCCGCTTCGATCCGCGCGGCAGCAGTAATCTCAACGCGAAAGGCCATGCTTCGCGCCGAGTTCGTCCAGGAACTCCTTCGCCGGTCGCGTGCGTCCGGCTTTCACGTCTTCGATACCGTGCGTAATGCCTTCCACGGCTTCCTGGAAATCCTGCTTTTCCCATTCAAGATAATTGGCGACGACCTCATCAAGGGCATCGGCGGGCGCTTGGCCGTGCCGCCTGGCGTATTCTTCGAGCGCTTCCATGCGTTCGGGCTTTAAAGGAATCGTGATCATAGGGGGAATCTCCGTGTAGCGACGTGTCTATTAATATACTCGCGCAAAACGGACTCAGCCGCGGCTGGGGTTGCGGGAGAGTTGCAGTCGGTCGGGAGCCGCGGTCGGCCTTTGCGCCACTATCCTACGGCGAGAACCGGCGCTGGTAACGGCAAGAGCGGCGCCCGGTCCGGTCCCGGGGGCGCCCGCGCTACCAATCCACCTTCGGCGGCGGTAATATGGATGGCAATTATGATACGAGCAATCGCCGTTACTTTCTTCGCCTTAATCGTGTCGGCGCAGCCAACTTTGCCGGCGCAACCGGCGCGGCAGATGCCGGCCGGCGTTCAATTTGTCACGAGCGTCGAGGGCATCACCGAGTACCGGCTGCAAAACGGTCTTCGCGTACTGCTGTTCCCGGACCCTTCGAAGAACACCATTACGGTCAACATCACCTACATGGTCGGGTCCCGGCACGAAGACTACGGAGAGACCGGGATGGCGCATTTGCTGGAGCACCTGCTATTCAAAGGCTCCACCAACCACCCTACTATTCCCAAAGAACTGCAGGACCACGGAGCGCGTCCCAATGGGACCACGTGGGTGGACCGCACGAACTATTTTGAGACTTTCCAGGCTTCGGACGAGAATTTGCAATGGGCGCTCAGCCTGGAAGCGGACCGGATGGTGAACAGCTTTATCGCCAAGAAAGATCTCGATAGCGAGATGACCGTTGTGCGGAATGAGTTCGAAGCGGGTGAAAACAGCCCCATGCGAGTATTGATGGAACGCGTGGAATCGGCCGCCTACCTTTGGCACAACTACGGCAAGTCCACCATCGGCTCCCGCAGCGACATCGAGCGTGTCCCCATCGAACGTCTACAGGCATTCTGGCGGCACTTCTACCAGCCCGATAACGCCATTCTGGTCGTGGCCGGCAAGATCGACGAATCCAAGACGCTGGCGCTTGTCCAGCAGCACTTCGCGCCCATTCCAAAGCCGTCGCGCCAACTGCGCCGCACCTACACGGCCGAGCCCACGCAGGACGGTGAGCGCTCAGTTACGCTCCGCCGCACCGGAGACGTGCAGGCTCTCGCGGCCGCCTTCCACATTCCGGCGGGCACGCATGAAGAGTTCCCCGCGATTGAAGTGGCCGCGAGCATCCTGGGAGACGCGCCCTCCGGGCGTTTGCATAAGGCCCTGGTCGAAACCAAAAAAGCCAGTAGCGCCAGTTCCTATGCCTACCAGTTCAAGGACCCAGGCCTCTTAGTTGTCCGGGCAACCGTGCGGATGGAATCGTCGTTGGAAGACGCCCGCAAAACCATGCTCGAAGTCCTGGACGGAATCAAGACCAGTCCCTTCACGGCTGAAGAGGTGGACCGGCAGAAGATACAGAACGCGAAGGCATTTGAGCGGCTGCTCTCCAATTCACAAAACGTCGCCCTGCGGCTGAGTGAATATCAAGCGATGGGCGATTGGCGCATGATGTTCCTGGCCCGCGATCGCCTGCAGAAAGTGACGCCCGCCCAGGTACAGGCCGCCGCGTTGAAATACCTTATTCCGTCCAATCGCACGATCGGCGAATTCATCCCCGACGCGAAGCCGCTCCGCGCCGAAATCCCCGAGTCCCCCGACGTGGAGGCGCTGGTTAAGGACTACAGGGGACAGGCGCCGATCAGCCAGGGAGAGTCCTTCGACGCGTCTCCCGACAACATCGATAAACGGACCGTTCGCGGCGAACTTCAAGGCGGGCTGAAGCTTAGTTTCATTACCAAGAAAACCCGCGGGAACACGATCACAGTCCAACTGGCGCTCCACTTCGGGGACGAGAAGAATCTGAACGGCCAGGCCATGGCGGCGCAGATGGCGGGCCAAATGCTGATGCGCGGTACGGCGAGCCATACCCGCCAGCAAATTAAAGACGAGTTCGACCGGTTGAAAGCCCAGGTTGCGATCTTCGGCTCCACCACCGGCGCGACCGCAACGATCCAGACGACGAGGGAGAATCTGAAGCCGGTGCTTGATCTGGTCGCCGAAATCCTGAAGGAACCAAGCTTTCCGCAAACCGAGTTCGACCAGCTTAAACAGCAGCGTCTGGCGGGCCTGGAGAGCCAGAAATCCGAGCCGCAAATGCTGGCCTCCCTGGCGCAGGCGCGGCATATTAATTCGGCTTATCCAAAGGGCGATCCGCGCTATGTACCCCCGATTGAGGAGCAGATCGCCGACACGAAAGCGATCACCCTGGACGAGACTAAAAATTTCCACAAGAAGTTTTACGGCGCGTCGAATGGCGAACTCGTCATCATCGGCGATGTGGACGCGGAGGCCGCGCAGCAGCAGGCCAGCAAGCTGCTGAATAACTGGCCGAGCGGGCAGAAATACACGCGCGTCGAGAACAAGTACGCGCCACTGAAACAAGCCGTCCAGTCCTTTGAGGCCCCGGACAAAGCCAACGCCATGTGGATGGCAAGTCAGACCATCCAACTCAAGGAGACCGACGCCGATTATCCGGCCATGGTACTTGGCAACTATATCCTTGGATCCGGGATGAACTCGCGCCTGTTCGCCCGCATTCGAGGCAAGGAAGGCCTCAGTTACGGAGTCGGGGCCAATTTCGGCGTCAACACCGGAACCGACTTCGGAGTCTTCAGCGCTTTCGCCATTTGCGCTCCGCAAAATACGCCGAAGGTGGAAGCGGCATTCAAGGACGAGTTGAAGACGATTCTCGAAAAAGGCTATTCCGACGCCGAAGTGGAAGCGGCAAAAAAGAGCTGGCTGCTTTCCCGTGACGTTAGCCGGTCGCAAGACAATGAGCTGGCCGGCCGCATGGCGAACCAACGTCTGCACAATAGGACCATGGCCTTCGACGCGGAATTGGAAGCGAAAGTGCGCAAGCTAACGGCCGCCCAAATTCGCGAAACGATGAGCAAGCTGCTCAACCCGGCAACCATGAACTATTTCCGCGCCGGCGACTTTAAGAAGGCCGGCGTTACCTGGTAGTTAAGTCCACGACGACGTAGGCGGGTACGCGCGGAAGAGAGAATTCGGTCGAGTCCGCGTCGAGGACGACGTCGGCCGCTTCCGCTTTTTCGCCGAAGGCGTGGACGGCAACTTTCGGCCAGCGTCCAAGGACGCGGACGCGAACGCCTTCAACGGTGCGATTGCCGTAGTTGAGCAGGGCGACGCGGCGGCGGGCGGCGGCGCCGTACAAACGCGCGACCACCACTTCACTGCCGTAAAGGCGCAGCAGCCGTTTCGCGTCCGTCAGCTTTTGACGCACCTCATAGGCGAATGCGGAAGGATCGCCGGGCTTAGGTTTCACGTTGAGGTCGAGCTTTGGGTCCGGGCTGGCGACGACTCGAAACATAAGATTGCGGCGCAGCAGCAGATTCATGTTTTCGGTGGCGGCGGGCGAGCCATCGTCAAGGAAACCGATGTTGGCGAGGATGGGAAGATCGCCGGCCGGGAGCGCGGCCAGGAACTCGCGCATGGCGCCGAAGGATTTCCAATCCTTGGGGCCGGCGGCGATGAGCGCGTCAACGCCAAAGGCATGGGCTTCGGCGGCGGCGAGGGCGGCCTTGCCATCGCCGGCGGCGACGATCACCTTGCCCTTCACGCCGCGAGCGTAAGTGGCGCCGTTCGAATCCACCCAGGGCGCGCTGGAGGCGCGGGCCTCATTCATGCGGTAGCGCACGCCGGGGGACGGAAGTTTGGTCATGGCGGAGGAGTCGACGCCCTGCGCGCAATGCCCCTTCCAGGCATCGGCGCGGGCGGCGGGGATAGCGACACAATCGACGCCGGAGTCGCGCGGCGCGGGCGCGGGATCGGCATCGACAAATAGACCGGGCAGCGCGGCGGCCAGCAGGAACAGACCGCTCACAGGCGGATCTCTTTGAGCGTGATTTTGGATTTGTCGAAGACGCCGAGACCGAGGCCTCCGGCATATTCAATGTGGCCTGGCTCACGAATGAAATTGTTGGTGTTGGGGTCTTTGCGGAAGTCACCCTTTTTCACGTAATCCATGGACCGATTGAAGACGCTGATGGCGCCTTCGGCTTTGCGCTTTTCTTCGATCACGTCAATCAGCAGACGGTCAATGGCGACCGGGTCCGTGCCGAACATGATACGAGCCGGATAGAAGCCGAAGCGGTCCGCATGTTGAAACGGCCCGCCATGCCAGACGCCCTTCAGGCCGTCCATGATTTGCAGAACGGTGCGGGAACGGAGCGGTTCGACGGCGGCCAGCGTGCCGATGAAGGAGAACGTGTTCGTCTTTTCGAAGCGGTGCGAGCGGGCGACATTGTGGAAGCTGCCGTAGGCGATATTTTTCAGGCAACCGGTGACGCCGGAGGCTCCGTGGTCCTTCATATTGGGAACGTTAATTATCTTGGTGAACCGCTCGCTTATTGGGCGGACGAGGTTGGAGCGAGTGTCGTCCTCGCCGAAGAAATCCACTTCCACGTAGGTACGCGGGTCGTAGCCGTTGATGGCGTCGCGCATGGCGCTGGCGGCCCAGACGTTGACGCCGGCGGGGAGATATTGCGGGTATTTGGCGGAATCGACCTGATCCTGAAAGCGCTCGTAACAGGTGATGTTTTTGGCCGGCACGCCAGTGGCGATGAGCTGTTTGGCGATCTCCGCGACGACCACCGGATGGGAGCAGATTTTAGGCGCGCCGGAGCAGTTGAGTTTAATGCCGACAACGTCGTTGGGATCGATGAAACGGCGCCAGGCGGCGCGGAGATCCTTTTCGCCGGTGAGCGCGAGCATGCCCTGTTTCATCATTTCGGCGACGACGGCGGGGTCGACTTTTTCGGTCGCCTGATTAATGGAGCCGGCGGCGTGGACGTTAACGACACGGCCCGGGAAAGGGCCGGGCATGCCGGGTTGGGCGGCGGGGGCGTAGCTGGATTGGACGCGATATTTGGGGATGTCTTCGGGTTTGGAAGCGGCGAGGGCGACTCCCGCAATCGGGGGTAGCGTCAAAAAATCACGGCGTTGCATAGAATTAAGTTTAGCGAAAGGACCCCATGACAAATCGACGAGTATTGTTTACCTCCATCGCCGGAGTGGCCGCGGCCGCCGGCGCCGCGCAGGCCCAGACGGGCGCGCAGAAAAAAGTTCACCGCAAAGGCGCCAAACCCAAGCAAACGCCGCTCTTTAACGGCGCGGTGTCGTACGGCAATTTGCTGTTCATCGCCGGCAAGGGCGCGCACTTCCCCGGTGACATTAAGGCGCATACGAAGCATGTGCTGGATGAAGTGGAAAAAGAGTTGATCAACGCCGGATCGTCGATGGACAAGGTGATGAAGTGCAACGTTTACCTGCACGATCTGAAAGACTACGCGGGGATGAACGACGAGTTTAGGGGCCGCTTTGGCGAGGAGCCGCCGGTGCGGACGACGATCGCGGCGGCGGGTGGAATTCCAGGCAATTCGCTGGTGGAGATCGACGTGATCGCCTATATTTAGGCGCTGTAGAGATTGTTTTCGCGGATGTAGCGGAGCACCGCCGGCGGCAATTCCGGCGGCGCTTCGCCAGCGGCCAGACGGCGGCGGATGGCGGTGCTGGAAACGTCGAGTTGAAGCGTTTCCAGCCGATGCACCCGCGCTCCGGCGGGGCTATCGTATTGATAGCCGGGGCGAGAGAGAACAATGAACTGGACTTGGTCGAGAACGTCGCGCCAGCGGAACCAGGTTTCGATTTCGCTGAAGGCGTCGGCGCCGATGAGGAAGAAAAGCTCGGCCGCGGGTCCGAGTTCGCGGCGTACGCGTTCGATGGTGAGAATGGAGTAGCTCTTTTGTGGAACTCGCGCAAAACGGACTCGGTCGCGGCTGGGGTGGGGCGAGAGTTCGTGAATGGGTGGAGGCCGCGACCGGCCTTTGCGCTTTTCTTGACCTTCCTCCAGACGCGAGGCGGAGAAGCGGGGATCGGCGCGCGCGGCGAGTTCGACCATGGCCAGGCGGTGCGTGTAGCTGGCGGTGGCTTGGCGTAATTTGTGAGGGGGAACGGCGTTGGGGATGAAGAGGACCTGGCCGAGTTGAAAATGATCGGCCGCTTCGCGCGCGACGGCGATGTGGGCATTGTGGATGGGATCGAACGTCCCGCCGAAAAGGGCCAAGCGCACGGGCGAAGTCTCGATGAAGTCGCGCAAAACGGACCCGGCCTTTGCGCTCAAAAACTGAGGCCGATAAGCAGATCGAATTGATTGGTGGAAATGATGGCGCCGCTGTTGCCCCAGCGCGTGTATCGTACTTCGGGGGAGATGCGAACGTGGGGGACCTTGAATTCCAGCCCGGCGGCGCCCAGGAATCCGCGGCGGCTGCTATCGACGGGCGTACCCTGGAGGAATTTGCCGACATCGCCTAACCGTTGAAAGTTGATGCCGGCGCCAAAATAGGGGCGCACGACGATGCCCGGTGAGCGAACTTTGCCGTAGACGGGGAACTCCCACGTGGAGGCCGATCCGGCGTTCAAGACGCCCTCGGCGTCCCAGCGGCGGTAGAGCGCGTCCATTTCGACGCCGAGTCCGAAGGGCAGACGGAGTTCGACCATCGGGCCAATGACGACATTGCCGCGGCCCTTAACGACGTTTGTAAGCGCTCCGACTTTGGACTCGGCGACCAGGAAATCGCTGAGGGGCGTGCCGCCTCGAACACCGAAGCCGATGTTCTGGGCGCTGGCCGCGACAGTGGTTAAAGCGAAGAAGATGAGAGTTTTACGGATTAGTCCGTTCATCCCTTAAGTGTAGGAGAAAAATCCGCGCGGACGGTGAGAGAAGTGGGAACCACGGCCCACTACTACTCTGTGACCCTGACAATTCCAATGCAGTGGCTTCGCGGGCGGAGTCTTCCGCCGGAGGACCAGCGCCGGGCGAGGCTGCTGCGCGTTTTGGAATCCGCCGCTACACAGACGCGATACGCCCGCGGGTATGAGCGGGATCTGGACCGGTTTGAACGGCTACCGACGGTGGACCTGCTCGAGTTCCTATGCCATACCGAAAGGTACGCGGTGGAGAATGTAAAGGCGGTTCGGGAGCGGCTGCATTATCCGTTGGGCGAGGCTCCGCGGACGGCGGTGATAGGCCGGCAGGTGGAGCAGACGCGGCGGGTGCGTTGCTTTTCCGGATTGCGGGCGGAAGAACTGCACGCTTTCGCCCCGCAATCGCTGGCGGCGCCGCTGGATGCGCTGCGCGCTTCAGTAGCGGAGGCTCCGGCGGGGATGCCGTTACGGAATGCGGTGGTGGCGTTCACCGGGATATTGGAAGGGCCGTTGATGCCGGAGGACGGCGACCGGTTATGGCGGCGTTACCAGGTGCCGGTGTTCGAACAGTTTTTGGGCATGGACGGCGAGTTGCTGGCCTGGGAATGCGAAATGCACCACGGCCTGCATGTGCGGGAGCAGGCGGCCCTGTTCGAAACCTGCGAGGGCGGGCTGATGGTGAGCTTTTTGGCCAATCCGCGCCTGCCGGTGGTACGACTGGAGACGGGGTTGATGGGGCGGTTGATTGGCGAGGCGTGTCCATGCGGGGAAGCGTCGCCGCGGCTGGTGGACGTACGGCGGCGATCAACGCGGCGGATGGGGATGGGCACGGCGGGGTCGCTGGCCGCGGCGGCGGCGGGTTAAGATAGTGGTTTGTGCGGATGTGGCGAAATTGGCAGACGCCCTGGATTTAGGTTCCAGTGCCCGCAAGGGCGTGGGAGTTCAAGTCTCCCCATCCGCACCAGACGAGTTATCGATTCATCGCGTTGGAATTTGCAGCAGGATGGCGCAAAACTCGCTCATGGCAAGAGTTGCCATGACTTGCCGTACTTGGTAGGTTGAATGCAGAAGGCCAACGTGCGCAATGCAGACGATGAACATTTCTCTTCCAGACCAACTCAAAGAGTTCGTTGACGGTCAAGTCGGTCCCGGCCGTTACAGCAGCGTGAGCGAGTACGTTCGCGACTTGATTCGATATGACGAGAAGCGCAAGGCGCAAGAGAAGCTCGAAGCCATGCTGATGGAAGGTATCGAGAGCGGAGAGCCGACCGAAATGCGCCCCCAGGACTGGGAAGACATTCGGCGGGAAGCTGTTAAGCAGTTTGAAGCGCGCAGATCCCGGAAAACGGCCTGATGGCCCGAGTTCTAAAACGTGAAGCCGCGGAACGCGACCTCATCTCCCAGTGGGTTTGGTATGCGGAGACCGGCGGTATTGAAATTGCCGATCGATTTTTCGCCGCCGCGAACAGCACGCTCGATCTGCTTGCCACCCAGCCTGAGAGCGGAAGTCCAATTTGGGCCCGAAAGCCTGAGCTACAGCGAATGCGCAGATTTCCGGTCTCGCCTGGATTCGAGAAAATTTTTCTCTTTTATTTCCCGTTGGAGGACGGAGTCGATCTCGTCCGCGTCGTCCATGGCAGCCGTGAACTGGTGCACCTCCTTGCTGAAGGCTTTTTCGGTTAGCGGAACGTGACTTACTGAAGGAGTCTGGAATATTGTGCGGCAAAATCGAACCGGCGAAGCCTTATTTGGATGACTTGTGGGCTTTCGAGAATAAGCCGATGCCCATCGAGACGTTGTGCCCTATACTTCGTAAACCAGAAAAGGTGGAGAAAACAGTATCCCGCAAGAAGCGGGAGAATCAGTAAATTACTCGGCATCTAACGCGCGGATGGTTACCGTTGGTCGATTGGTTGATACTGCGCTTGACTGGCGTTCGCCTCCGGCGGCGCATGCCGAATCTTTTCCCTCATCTGTTTGAGACTATCCTTCACATGTTGCTTGTCCAAGAGTTTTTCAACGTTGAGCCGGGCTCGGCCGTCAGTGGTGATGATAACTGTATCGCTTTCCGAAACCTTCATCGTCGCCGCCTCTCCTCTATGGATGTCATTATTGCAGGTATGGTTTCGTAAGAAACGGCGGGCGGGAGTGGGTTTCCACTGCATGTCAATAATGGATCTACTTCTTGGGCGGAGGCGGCGGGAGCGGGCGAGGAAGCGGCGGCCAGCCACTGTTAAGCCCGTCGCGTCTCGACATTGCCATCATGTTCAGCCATTTATGGGGCCACGTGATGGAATCGATGATCTTCAACGTGCTTTTGCCAGCGGAGCATCGCTTTAGGTTTGTTCGGAAACAAGGTGCGGGATTTTGATAGCTCGTCGGATCTGTCGGTGAGAGCGTCAAGCTTCGGTACGGCACCATCAGTGTAAACGTTTTCCCAGAGCTTTTCGTAGTCCATTGATAGCCGGTTCCATTTAGCATGCAGGTCGGCTGCATCGACGGCGAGCTTTTGATTGTGAATAACCGCTGAATACAGGCTGACTGCCATTGTGGCAATGGCAATCAGCAGCCTCAATTCCACTGAAACCTGACTAACCAGGATGGAGGCCACGGAGCCAGAAGCTAGAAACAATGTCGCCCAAGTTGCGGAGCGCTGCCGAAACAAATAAGTGCCGGCCAACTCGGCGAAGTAGTCGGCCCGGATCTCCGAGCCAAGCATTCCATCCCAAACGCGTTTCTGCTGGGCTTCACTTAAATTTGATCCTATTCTAACGCAGACCGAGATACGCCTACCGGCCCGGAAGAGCACCGTCGCGCGAAGTAGTGCGGCGCCGCGGCACCGCCAGATCGTTCAGGTCCGGCAGTGTCTCCGCACACGGCGCTGGCCCGATCGCGGCGTTCCCTTAACTCGAGCCGAACGGACTCGGTCGCGGCTGGGGTTGGGCGAGGGTTCGTGAATGGCTGAATGCTTGCCCGGGCCTACCCGGCAGCGCTCCGATAGCGAATCGGCTCCGGGGCGTCCACAACTTCCATGACCTGCTGAACGGTTTCCTCGACGTCCAACCCCATCGATACCCGGCCCGTGAAGCGTTGTTGCTTTTTAGGCGGCAAGGGATGGAACTGGCTGGCTAGCGCGTCGCGAAGGAGCCGCTCGAGCCCCGGTTGACGGAAGTATCCGGCCCCGCCGGTCACCTCGATCGCCTTACTCGCCGTTCCAACCACCGCTTGCCCGAGGAGCGTTCGGCGGATCAGAACCGCGCTGGTATTTTCGAGGGACGGCGTGAAATCGAGGTCATTGGCCATCGCGACAATGCTCTCGAAAGCGAGCTGAGCGGTTGTCCGATCGTTCTCCATCTCGCCGACCAGAATGGCGGTGAGATCGTCGCGGCGGCGGCTGGCGAACTCGCGGGCGATTTTGGCGCTGGCCTCGGCGACGCCGATGTAGACCGCTCCAATTAGCGGCAATGCGACACCCAAAACGATGTTCCATACGCCATGGAACTTCCCCATGGGTCGCCGCAGGGAAACCGCATCCGCGGGTACGAAGACATTGTCCAGGACGACGGTGTTCGAACCGGTACCGCGCATCCCCATGGTTTTCCAGTCGTCCTCGATTTGAACGCCCTCCGAACGCATGGACAAGGGGAAATGCAAAACTTGCCAGCCGTCGTTGGGATCGCGGTAACGGCCGCTGGTAATCAGCAGGTCGCCGGAGGGACAGCCGCTCGCGAAGCGCTTGCGCGCCGAAAAGCGAAATCCTCCGTCACACGGCTCCAGCGTGCCGGTGGAGCCGAGCCAGTCCGTCGCGCCCGTGCTGACTAAAACCAACTCGCCGTCCGCCACCCGGCGCAAAAGCTTTTCTCCGGGATTGCCGTGACGATGATTCCACAACGCGGCGGCGACCAAGTGTTGATGCATCGAAAAAGCCAACGCCGTGGAGGGGCAATGGCGGGCGAGCTCACGGATAAATTCGCACATCTGGCGGTAGGGCAGCCCGCCGCCTCCTAACTCCACCGGCACCATCGCGGAAAAGGCCTTTTCGCCTTTCAGCTCCGCGAAGTTTTGGCTGACGAAGCGATCCTCGGCGTCGTGCGCGGCCGCGCGGCCGCCGAATGGCCGTCCCAGTTTTTCAATGACCGTATACCTGTCGAACGTCATAATAGTTACTCCTTGTCTTTATAGTCATAGTCCGTTTAGAAATCTATCGGCCCGTTCCGCATCCGGAAAAGGCGGGCAATCACTGAAGCGCCGCACGGAGCCGTATGTTATGTTGCACATATGCGTGAGTACGTGATTGAGCGGGAGATCCCCGGAGCGGGCAGTTGGACGGAGGATCAGATTCGGGACACTTCCGTTCAGTCGCTTGAAGTTCTGCGGGGTCTTGGCGTTCAGATTCAATGGCTTCATAGCTACGTCACCGATAACAAGGTATATTGCGTGTATCTCGCGCCGGATGAGAGCCTGATTCAGGAACACGCGCGCCTGCTTGGCGTTCCCGCCAACCGAATCTCCGCCGTCCGCCGGATGATCGATCCGCGCAAATACGCTTAGTGCGATGCAAGGGCGTACTCCAGTGTCTGATCGAGCGTGAAGCAGCGGCTCTGGGCGAGGATTCTGGCATGATCGGCCGGATCCAATTGCAAGCGGGATTGTTCAAGGATGTTCTGGGCGGTGCCGCGGTAGTCGCTAAGTCCCGAGGCGACGACACTCTTCAATATCGCCGACGCCGATCCGGCCAGCATCAGCGCCCGTTCGTGCCGGCATTGCAATAACGCACACGTGGCCATGCCGATGAGCGCCCGGGCTATGTGCGTGCGCCGGGCCGCCTCCACGGCCTTGCGCAGCGATTCCCTATAGCGCTCCTCGGCGGCGGCATAGTCCCCCGCGTCGCGCGCCAGGTTTCCCAGGTCCGCCAATACCGGCGCCATTCCCGCCGCGTCACCGAGTTCCCGAAACAGCCGCAAGCCATCCTCGTGATACTCCTTGGCCTGTCCAAGATGTCCTTGACCGGCGGCCACATCGCCAAGACTGGTAAGGGCGAACGCCGTGCCCCGCACGTCCCCGCGAGCGCGCAGGTTGACGGCGAGCGTTTCAAGTATCGCCCGCGCCGTAACAAAATCCTTTTGCGCTTCCGCAATGCGCGCAAGGTTGTGCAGCGAATAGTCGGCGGCCTCATCGTCGCCGAGTTCCCGCCACATCTGAACGGCGCTTTGCAGATGCCCCTTTGCCTCCTCGAAGCGCCGCAAGCAGTGTTTGATAACTCCCAAGCCAACGAGCGCGGACGCCATGCCCCGGCGATCTCCGATTTGGCGGAAAATGCGCAGCGCTTCTTCCTCGTGAAGCCGGCGCGCCGAACCGTAGTCGCCCAGGCGGTAGCAGAGTGTCGCCAGCGTGTAGGCGACCCGGGCCCGCAGGGCCGTGGGTTGCTGGGCGGCGGGCATTCGCAAGATGGTCTCGAGTAACTCGCGCCCTTCGCTGAAATACTCCACTTGCTCCCAGTACCAGATCTGGGCTCCGCCCAGGCGCAGCGCCCATTCCGCGTCGTCCGATGCCGCCAGGCGGCGTATGGCCGCTCGCACGTTGCCGTATTCCCGTTCGTAGCTTCCCAGCGAAGCTTGCCGCCCAAGCGGGTCCAGTGCGCCGATCTCTTCCGAAAGGACCAGGAAGAACGCCGCGTGAGCTCGTTCCGTTTCGGCCCTTTCACCGCTGGCCTCCAGGCGTTCGCGGGCGTAGTCGCGAATCGTCTCCAACATGGAGAAACGCGGCTCTTCGGCTTCTCCGGCGCTTTGCAACAGTAGACTCTTATCGACGAGGGACGAGACGCCTTCCGTCACCTCCACCCCCAGATCCTCTCGGGTATTGCACACGGCTTCGGCGGCTTCCAGCGTGCATCCACCGACAAAAACCGACAGCCGCGCGAATAGCCTGCGCTCGGCGTCCGTGAGCAGGTCGTAACTCCAGTCAATCGTCCGGCGAAGCGTCTGTTGGCGCTCCGGCAGGTCACGGCCACCGCCGGTCAGAAACTCCAGGCGATTTTCGATCCGCGCCAACAGACTGCCGGGCGGCAGTGTCTTCACCCGTGAAGCCGCAAGCTCAATGGCGAGCGGCAGCCCGTCCAGGCGCCGGCAGATTTCGGCCACGGCGGCGGCATTCCCGGACGTGAGATGAAAGCCGGGGAGGATGGAAGACGCGCGTTGCACGAAAAGGGCGATGGAGGCGAATTCCTCCATGTTTTCCACCTGGGGACCGGCGCCTTCGGCCGGCAACGGAAGAGGCGGCACGGGAAACTCCTGCTCGCCGTACAGCCGGAGCGCCACGCGGCTGGTGACCAGGGTCTTCAGCGCGGGACAGCGTTGCAGCAGATCGGCGATTCGCGGGCCCGCGTCGAGAAGATGTTCGAAGTTGTCCAGCACCAGGAGCGTGGGATCCGGGCCGTCCAGGTGATGGGCGATCGCCGCGGGTAGGTCCTGCTCCGCCGTCTCCCGCACGCCAAGCGCTTTGGCGATGGCGGGCATCACGAGGCCGGTTTGCGCCAGTGCGGTAAGATCGGCGAAGTAAACGCCGCCGGGGAAAGCCGGCAGCGCATTTTCCGCCGCCCGCAACGCCAATCGGGTCTTGCCCGTACCGCCGGTACCGGTAAAAGTCAACAGGCGGAGAGCGTGGTTTCGTAGCAATGGTTCAATAGCGGCAAGTTCGCGTTCCCTGCCAAGGAAGGACGTTCGCTGAGCCGGCAAGTTGTGGCGGCCGCGGGACGTTCCCATCCCCGCCCCCGATTGCGATTCGAGCGCCGTCTCCAGTTCGGCGCCGGTGGGGCGTTTGGCCGGGTCCTTCTCCAACATCGCGAGAATCAAACGTTCCAGGCCCGGGCGAATGGATGGGTTCGCGATGGATGGAGGCGCGGGACCGCCGGCAATGATGGCGTGAAGCGTTCCCAGCGTCGAATCGGCGGGGAAGGGATGCCGGCCCGTCGCCATCTCGTAAAAAACGATCCCCAGCGAAAAAATATCCGATGGCGATTCGGCCTTGCTCCCGCGGGCCTGTTCGGGGGACATGTAACGCACGGTGCCCATCCGGAAGCCCGGTGCGCTATCATTCCCCGGCCGATCGGAGTAGACAAGCCGAGCCAAGCCGAAGTCCAACACTTTGACGAAGCCATCGTCGCGGACCATGATATTTTCCGGCTTGATGTCGCGGTGCGTGATTCCGCCCGCATGCGCCGTTCGCAGAGCGCGAGCCATTTGAGAACCGAGCCTGGGCATTGCATCGAGAATCGGCCCGCAGGTCAACATGTCGCGGAGCGTCCGGCCCGCAATATGCTCCATAACGATGAAGCGCCCTTCTTCCGCCACGCCGACGTCATAGACGGTCACGATATTCGGATGATTCAGCGCCGACGCGGCCCGCGCTTCGGCCTCGAAACGAGCTACGCGCGGCCCGCTTTCGCCAACACCCGGCGGCAGGAGTTTGAGCGCGACCTTCCGCCCCAGGCGGGAATCGGTCGCCAAATACACCTGCCCCATGCCGCCGGCGCCCATGAAGGAATCGACGACATAGTGTCCGATCCGGCGCCCGGCGGGAATGCGCAAATCGGGCGCTATCGTTCCGCCCGGCGCCGAGGCTAGAAATGTCGGGGATTGTTCGCCGGCGGACAACAGCGACTCGACTTCGCGCAGCAGTTCGGAATCCCGGTCACAGGCGACCGCCAAAAACCGCTCCCGGCGCTCATTGTCCAATTCAGCCGCGCCGTGAAAAACGTCGGCGATCCGCTGATAGCGCTCCGGTGTCATGACGTTCCTTTCCGGCTGAGTTCGCGAATCAGCCAAGCCCTCGCCAGCTTCCAGTCGCGCCGCACGGTGCCGACCGAAACAGCCATGGCTTCGGCCGTCTCCTCCAGACTGAGACCGGCGAAGTAGCGAAGTTCGATGACTTTGCTTTGCCGTGGCGCGATCCGTTCCAGATTTTTTAGCACGTCGTCGATGGCGATGAGATCGGCGCCCGGCGGCAGCGGTAAATCGCCGGCCTGCGAAAGAGAGACTTGCACCGCGTTTCCGCCGCGCTTGGCCCGGCCGCTCGACCGGGCGTAATCCACCAGCACGCGCCGCATCATGCTGGCGGCAATGCCAAAAAAGTGCGCCCGGTCCGTCCATTGAACGCCCTCCCAATCCACCAGCTTCAGGTAGGCTTCATTCACCAGAGCCGTGGGCTGGAGCAGGTGGCCGGGCCGCTCCCCCGCCATGTAGTGGACGGCCAAACGATGCAGTTCGCGTTGCACGTGGGGTGTAAGAGCCTCCAGAGCTTGCCGGTCGCCCTTGCCCCAGGCGACCAGGATCTGTGTGATGTTGGCCGATTGTGCGTCCGTCATAACGGTAACCGGAAATCATCCTAACACGGCTCTAATACCGGTAAGCGGCCCTGATCGATGGGGCGCCGGGACTTGGTTTCGCGGCTTGTTCATTTTCATTTCTTCATTCGCGGTCTCGGGCGCTTTTATTGAGTAAGGCAAGATTTTCTTCCCGACCCGCTAACCGCGCCCCGAAAAATTTCCCGCCGTCTATCGATCGCTTTCGGCCCAGCCGATGAACTTCCGCGCCACGGCCTTGCCCATGGTCACGCCCGCTTGATTGTCCATTTCGTAGTGAATACCGGCCCAGATGCGCGAGTCGCCGGCTTCTTTCCCCAACGCGTCCAGGGAATCCCTGCGGCCCGGAAACAAGTGTCCGAGCAGCTCCGTCCGGGCCGTGGAGAGCGCCGAATGGTTGGAGGGATACGAAGGAAAGTTGGGCACGGGGAAAAGCGGCGTGATGCCCGAGTCCAGTTGGTGGGGACGCAAATACCAATAGGCGTATTTCGAATCGTTGCTCGCGATCCATGTGTCGTAAACTACGCCCGCCAGTAAAGCATAGGCGCGAGCCGCGCGGGGGGGATTCCGATCGAGACGGTCCTCGAACAGTAGCCGGCTGAGAAGCACGTGGAAATCCGTGAAGGTGCCGTCCACCGACTGGTAATAAAACGCCTTCGAGTTGGTGGTAAAGGTGCGCGGGAAGTTCTTCACGGCATCGGTCTCGGCGCGGACAATCGCCGACTGGCAACCGGGCGGAGGCGCGGATCGGAACTCGGCGGGTGAGCTGAGTAGAATCGGCCGCCAGTTTGGCATCGCCGCGTTGCCGGGGTTCGTCCCGGTCCACATGCAGGCGCCGGCGGGGACGGTACCCGTCCAAATGGCGTCGGACCCATCGGCGCGGGCTCGGTCGAGGACCTTCTCCGCCACGCGCCGGCCGAGTTCCAGTCCGGCAAAGTAGTCGCTCGGGTACTGCACCCCGGCGTACAACCGGGAGCGCGAGGATTCTTCCGCCATGGCCTGGAAGGCGGCGGCCTCGGACGGCAATAGAGCCGAAAGCACGGCCGCGGCCGCACCGGCCGCCGCGGCGTGTTCCGATGGATACGAGGGGCTTGACGGCACGGCCAGGCGGGGAGTCAGTGTGTGATCCGCTTCACTGGGCCTGGGCCGGTTGTAAAAGTACTTCGATTCCCAAGCGGCAACCGTGGCGTCATGCATGGCCATGGCGACGTAGGTGAATACGCGATGCGGGAAGGCTGTCGTCGGTTGGCCGCCCGACTGGCGCTTGACCAGAAGATCGATCCAACGGTAGGCGGGTGCGCCCGCGTCCCAGAACTGTATCTGCTCCGCGATACGAGGGTCGGCTTCGGTCGTAAAGTTCTTAAGCCAGGCGATTTCGGCCCGCGTTTCAGCTTCGCCTGGAGGGGGAGGCACCCGAAAGTCCTTGGCCGATGAAATCGCGAATGTCTTCCAGTTGCCGGCGCTTGGCTCGATCAGCCCGGGCTGGGCCATCACTAAGGGGCTAATATATAGGGTTAGGGCCGCGGCCAGAACCGTCATCTCTTTTGGTCTAATCATAATTCGTCTCCTTGTCGCGGCTCCAGCCGCGTTCATTTCGGTAAGGCGCGATTCGGGGCGGGAACTGCTAACCGCGCCGGCCTGGCGGATGAAATCATGATTCGTACCGTCCGTCTCCCACCGCCGCAGTCCGAGCACGTTTCCGTCTTAAACGCGATTCCATGCTCTAATGCGAAGTAGATGCGAACCCCCGCGCCGTTCCGCCTGTTACCGCTCATCGCGAGCGCCCTCATCGCCGCCAGTTCGCCATTAAACGACCTCCTCGACCGCCTTGAACAGACCTCCCGCAACCAATCCCCGCTCGCCCACATCGACACCCTGATCTCCGCCGCCGAACTCTTGCCGAGCGACGAGCCCCGCCTCCGCCTGCTCGAAACTGCGGTATCCCTATTGGGCGCCATACGCGAAGAGGAACCCCGCTACTTCTACCTCAGCGCGGCGGCCCATTTACTCGCTAACCAGAACCGCGCCGAAGCCGAACAAATCTGCCTCCGAATCCCGGCCCGCCAGTCGCCGAAATGGCGTACAGACTACCGCGGCCGCTGCTGGCAGTTCCTGGCCCAATCATCCAAAAACCGCCGCGCCACCGTCCTCAAAGGCCTCCAAACCGGGGCTTTTCAAATCCCCGCCGCCCTCGATCTCATCGCCGCCGCCCCCTACGACGGCGCCGAAATTCTGCAAGCGCTAATGACCTCCTTCCCCGGCCGCAATGCGGCGCCGGAAGACGTCTTCCTCCTCGACAAAGCGTCCCGAATTATCGCGCCGTTCAATCTCGGATTAGCCCGCGAGGCCGCCATTCGGCTCCGTCAAGCCCCGCCGCCGCCCGAACCCGCCGAAGCCCCGGAGCCGCCCGCGGTCGACCGCGCCGAGGAACTCTTCGCCCAGGCCGATGACCTTAGCCTCCCGCCAGGCGAGCGCTCCACGCGGCTGTTGAAAGTGTTGGACGTAACGCCCCGCATGCAGAACCTTACGCGCCGCCTGCAACTCCAGACCTACCTCACCGCCTGGTTCACCGCCGAAGGCGCAACAGGCACGGCGACAAAGGCGGCGGATTTTCTCAACGCCACCCTCGCTACCCAATGCCACGGCGAAGCGTGCCTTGAAAGCATCGACTCACTCGTCGACTTCATCGTCCAAAACCGCATCGACCCCGAGAACCTCCGCGTCCGCCACCCCTCCCTAGCGGCGCGCCTCCTGCTTCGCGAATTGCGCGTACACTTGGCGCGCTAATCGGACATTCGTATCGGACCAATCGCTCGCCATCCGCGACGCGGAGGGGAAGGAGGCCGGGAACTGAAAGAATCCCTCAACGCCCGCGCCCTTATCCGCGTCATCTAGAATAGAGAACGACAAGCTATGATTGCGTCCAAGCACCGTGTAATCCGTCAGATCACCCGCCGCGGTTTCACTCTTATGGAGTTGATGATCGTGGTGGCGATCATTTTCATCATCCTGGCCATCGCCGTTCCCAAGTACAACAACGCCAGAATGCAAGCCAATGAGCTCTCGGCCATAAGAATGGTCGGAACCATTCACACGACGCAAGCGCAATATCAAAGCCAGTTCGGAAAGTACGCCGTTACCCTCCAGGAACTCGGGCCTCCGCCCAGCGGCCAAGCCGGCCCCGCCGCCGCGGACCTTATCCCCGGCGAACTCTCCAAGGGCAAGAAATCCGGTTTCCTTTTCCAAATGCAGGGTACCCCAGGGGGGTATACGTTGACAGTGGTGCCGGAGACCTACAACAGCAGCGGCCGCCGCAGCTTCTTCTCGGACCAGTCGATGGTGATCCGCGAAAACTGGGGACCCGAGCCCGCCACCGTCTCCAGCAAGGAAGTCGGCAACTAAAACGGCTGCATCGCGAATCGCTCCACCGCCCGCTCCACGGCCTCCGCCGTCGGCCCGATCAGCACCGTCACATCCCGCCCCGGCCCGATCCTTTCGAGCATTCCCGCCTGCTCCCCCTCCAGCGCCAACATCACCACCGGCAGCTCCGGGAATCGAGCCAACTGGTCCCACCCAGTGGCGTGCATGATCGACGGAACCCGCTCGCGGAATAGTCGCGACGCCTGCCGCAGTGGCCCGTTGTTAACTACAAGGATCCGGCTCGCGAGCCGAAAGTGCGGATGCCGCGCCCGAGCCCCCAACGCCGCGTCCGCCGCCGCCACATACCGCCCCGCGAAGCCCGAAAACAGTCCGCAGCCGCCCTCCAGGCATCGTTCAACCAGCGGGTAGGCCGCCGCCCCCAACGCCGCGATCCACGGTTGCGCATACACATTCCGCGGGTTGGCCGCCCACCGCGAAAATTCCGTATCGGACCGCAAGCGCCGCTCCACCAGAATCCCCGCCGCCGTCGCCACCGCCTCGTTCAAATACGAGTACGCCGACATCCGCCACGCCGGCGCCAATCCCCGAAACTCCTCCATCAGGCCCATATGCCGGGCCAACGGCGCCCGGTCGTAGAAGTGGTGGACCAACTCATGGACGATGACCCCCAGCTTCTCCTCCGCCCGCTCCTCGTCCAACACCTCCACCGGCGCATGGCTCTGCATCTGCGTCGCCATCGTGTCCTTGCCGTATCTTGTCGGGTGCGCCATCAGATAGAACCATACCCCGTGCCGCCGCGGAAGCTGGGCATCCGTAAAGACCACGAACCGCTCCGCCAATTCGACGATCCCCCGCTCCCGCGCCAGCCGCGCAAACCCCTCCGCCTTAGGCTCGGTCAACCCCCGGCCTTCCCTCATCCAAAATTCCTCAAACCGCGGCCCGAAGTGTTTCACCACCGAGACCAGCCCATCCGCCTCCCGGCGCTCCACCACCCGCCCCAGCCGCTTCCCATAGTCCTTGATTGACCGCGCCTGAAACCCCGCGATCCGCACGTCCTGATCCAGCCTCAACTCCTGCCCATAAAATCCGGCATAGTTCGGCGACCAACCCACTTTTGGCGTGGCGCGCGCGGCGGACGGTCCCGCGTCCTTCTGCTGCAGCCGAAGGCTCTTCCACCGGTCGAGTTGCCGGTCATCCTCGCGATCCCAACGCAGCTCCCGCCGCCATAGCGAGCGGTAAGCCTCCGCGCCGGTCGCCGACAAACCCGCCATCGCGTCCAGTTCAAACGTCAGGTTCGCCAACTCCGAAGCCACGAAGTGGAACACCAGCCGCTCCCCTTTGACGACCGCCGGACCACCCCAGGCCGCCAACCCCGCCACCAGACCCAACGCCAGCCGTATCACCCTCCCTCCACCACCCGACGGTACAGCGCTTCATATTTCGGGATGATCAGGTCCGTCGAGAACCGCTCCACGGCCGCCCGCCGCGCCGCCGCCGCCATCCCGCCGCGCCGGTCCGGATCGGTCAACAACCCCGCCGCGCGGGCCGCCATCGTCTCCACATCGCCGACCTCGCACAAGTACCCGTCCACCCCGTCAGTGATCAGTTCCGGCACCCCGCCCACTCTCGTCCCCACCGGCGCCACGCCCGACGACATCCCCTCCAACGCCGCCAACCCGAAGCTCTCCATTTCGCTCGGCATTAATAGCACATCCGCCTCCCGCAACAGCGCCGGCACGTCGTTCCGCTTACCCAGAAACCGAACGGCTCCCATCACGCCCAGGTCGTGCGCGATCCGCTCCGCCGCCCCGCGGTCCGGTCCGTCACCCACCATCCACAGCTCCGCGTCCACCGTCTTCCGCACCGCCGCCAACACCCGGATACAGTCCGTCACTCGCTTCACGGGCCGGAAGTTCGAAAGATGGATCAGCCGCGGCGGCCCGGGCGCCCGCCGCTCGGCCGGACGGTACAGGTCCGAGTTCACGAAGTTGTGGATGGTCTCGATCGGCTTGGTCACATCGAACACCTCAACCGTATGGCGCCGCAGGTTCTCCGAGATAGACGTCACCGCGTCCGACTGCTCGATCGAATACTTCGTGATCGGGTAATATGACCGGTCCATCCCCACCAGCGTGATATCGGTACCATGCAGCGTGGTCACAAACGGCAGCCGCCGCCGGCCCGCCAGAATGCCCCGCGCCAGCAGCGCCGAGACCGAGTGCGGAATGGCGTAGTGGACATGCAGCAGGTCCAGGCTGTACTGCTCGGCCACCTCCGCCATTCGCGACGCCAGCGCCAGACAGTAAGGCGGATACTGAAACAGCGGGTAGTTCGAGACCTCCACCTCGTGGTAGAGAATATCCGGCCGCTCCCCTAGCCGGATAGGGTTGGCGTAGGTGATGAAATGGACCTGGTGACCACGGTTAGCCAACTCCAGTCCCAACTCCGTCGCGACGATGCCGCTGCCGCCATAGGTGGGGTAACAGGTGATCCCGATGCGCACTTGGCGAGTGTAGCAGTTCGATAATGGCTGGAATGCGAATCCTGATCGCCGTCGCCCATGCCGATGACGAAACTCTCGGCTGTTTCTCCGTCATGCAGGAACGCCCGGGCGAGATCCACATCCTTCACGCCACCGACTCGGCGCCCCGCGACCTCAAATACGCAAGGCGTTCCGGCTTCACCACCCTCGCCGATTATCAGGCCGCGCGCCGCGCCGAGCTACAGGCCGTTCTCGCAAAGGCCGGCATCCCCGAAGACCGCTATCACTGCCTCGGTCTCGCCGACCAGGAGGCGCCGGTTTACTGGCCGCGGATCCGCGCCTACGTTGAGGCTTTCCACGCCGACCGCGTGTACACGCACGCCTATGAGGGCGGCCACCCCGATCACGACGCCGTGGCTCTTGCCCTTGCCGGCCTGCCCAACGTCTGGGAGTTCCCGCTCTATCACGCCCACGGCGCCGCCTTCGTCCCCCATTCGTTTCTCGACGGCCCTCCCGAAACCGTGGTCGAGCTCGACGACACCCGCCAGCGCGTTAAACGCTTCTGGCTCGACAGTTTCCCCTCCCAACAGCGGGTCATCGGCATGTTCCCCATTGACCGTGAACTCTTCCGCCCCATGCGCGCCTACGATTTCACAAGGCCCCCGCACCCGGGCGAACTCTACTACGAACAGCGCAAACTGGGCTGGACATGGAGCGAATGGCGGGACGCAACGGGCAAGGCACTACACTAGTTACATAGGAAACCATCGTGGCCACTAAGACTATTGGGAGCAACCCTTCCACCCCGCTCAGCACCAACAAGCACCTATTGAAATGGGTCGACAAGATGGCGCGGCTGACTAAGCCCGCCCGCATCCACTGGGTGAGTGGATCTGAGGAAGAGAACCGGACGCTGCTCGACCAGATGGTATCGAGCGGAACCCTTACCAAGCTGAATCAGGACCTTTGGCCGGGTTGTTATTACGCCCGTTCGGACGCCGGCGACGTCGCCCGCGTCGAGGACCGCACCTTCATCTGTTCGCTGTCGAAGGACAACGCCGGGCCGACCAACAACTGGGAAGATCCCTTCAAGATGCGCCGCAAACTGAAGGCGCTGTTCCAGAGCTCCATGCAGGGCCGCACGATGTACGTGCTGGCATTCAGCATGGGCCCGGTGGACTCGCCGATGGCGCGGATTGGCGTCCAGTTGACCGACTCGCCGTACGTTGTGGTCAACATGCGGATCATGGCCCGGATCGGGCTTCGCGTCTTCGCCGAGATCGACAAGGACGAGAAGCGCGTCGTGCCTTGCATGCACTCCGTCGGCAT
This sequence comes from Bryobacteraceae bacterium, assembly GCA_046155405.1. GTDB lineage: Bacteria > Acidobacteriota > Terriglobia > Bryobacterales > Bryobacteraceae. The sequence goes on from JBJXFL010000178.1 coordinate 103,206, forward strand.
GCCTCTGACTCGCGGCAAGAAGGACGTCATGTGGCCGTGCAACCCGGAGAAGTACATCGTCCACTTCCCCGAAACGCGCGAGATCTGGTCCTACGGGTCCGGCTACGGCGGCAATGCGCTCTTGGGCAAGAAATGCTTCGCCCTGCGCATCGCCTCCAACATCGCCCGTGATGAAGGCTGGATGGCCGAACATATGCTAATCCTGGGCGTCGAGGATCCCAAGGGCGAGAAGACCTACGTGGCCGCGGCCTTCCCCAGCGCCTGCGGCAAAACCAACTTCGCCATGCTCATCCCGCCCAAGAGCTTCAAGGGTTGGAAGATTTGGACAGTGGGCGACGACATCGCCTGGATCAAGCCGGACTCGAACGGCGAACTGCGGGCCATCAACCCGGAATCGGGCTTCTTCGGCGTGGCGCCGGGAACGTCGATGAAGACCAACCCGAACGCCATGATTTCGCTGTCCAAGAACTCCATTTTCACGAACGTGGCGCTGACTCCGGAGGGCGGGGTGTGGTGGGAAGGCATGACGGACGAGCCGCCCGCCGAGTGCATCGACTGGCAGGGCAAGCGCTGGACCCCCGGAATTGCCAAGGAAACCGGCGCCAAGGCGGCCCATCCCAACGCGCGATTCACGGCCCCCGCATCGCAGTGCCCCACCATTGACCCGGCATGGGAGGACCCCGCCGGCGTGCCCATAAGCGCGATCATCTTCGGAGGCCGGCGCCCAACCACGATGCCCCTGGTGTTTCAGGCGTTCAACTGGTCGACCGGCGTCTACGTCGGCGCCACGATGGGCTCCGAAATGACGGCCGCGGCCGCCGGTACCGTGGGCAAAGTGCGACGCGACCCCATGGCTATGCTGCCATTCTGTGGCTATCACATGGGCGACTACTTTCGGCACTGGATCAAGATGCAGCGGTACCTTTCCACCACCCCGCGAATCTTCCACGTGAACTGGTTCCGGCGCGGCCCGGACGGCGCGTTCCTGTGGCCCGGATACAGCGAGAACATGCGGGTGCTCCGGTGGATCGTCGACCGGGCGCACGGGCGGGCGGCGGGCCGGGAGACGCCCATCGGTTGGATGCCCCGCTACGAAGACTTGGAGTGGAGAGGGCTGCCCTTCACCCGGGAGCAGTTCGACGAGCTACAGGCATTCGACCGGGCGCAGTGGCGGCAGGAGGTGATCGGCCAGGAAGAGCTGTTCATCGACCTGCATGACCATCTGCCGCCGGAACTGGTCTATGAGCGGGAACTTCTTATTTGCCGCTTGTAGGAGGCGCGAATGGCTGGACAGATTTTGCAGGTAAGCGTCTCGAAGGGCGGGGTGCCAAAGCTCCCGGTTCTTGGCGGCGAAGTGGGGCCGGTGGGGATTATCGGCGACATACAGAAGAACACCAAGTATCACGGAGGGCCGCGGCAAGCGCTGCTTTGGATCACGGCCGAGGGGCTAGATGAGTTAAAGGGCACGGGGTTTCCGGTCTACCCTGGGGCGCTGGGCGAGAATGTGACCACGACCGGCGTCGACCGGCGGTCGGTTCGTTTGGGCCAACAGTGGCGAATGGGGGAGATCATAGTCGAGGTCACCAAGATGCGGGAACCTTGCTACAAGCTCGACCCTTATGGGCCGGGGATTCAGAAGGCCGTCTACGACGCGGATGTTAACGCCGGGGACTTCACTTCGCCGCGATGGGGCCTGGCGGGATTCTATCTGGCTATCGTCAAGCTGGGTTCGATTGCGCCGGGCGACCCGGTGGCGCTGTTGACGGACGTGGCATAAAGCGCGGACTATGGTTGCGTGGGTGGATGAGATCGCATTCCGGCAGCCCGAGCGGGCTCGGGCGCACGTCAGGCAACTCATGACAGGCGTGCCGGAGACGACGCTTGATCGCGTCCGCTATTCGCTGGAAGGCGCGCCGGATCCAGACCGTGCGCTGGACTATCTAGCCCGGCTTTGGGAGCGGTCGCCGGGGATGTTTGCCCGGCTGACGCGCACGGCGGCGGGCTTGCAGTCGCTGGTGGCGGTGTTCTGCCATAGCAAGTTCCTCTCCGAGGAAGTGCTGCAGCGGCCGGAGTGGCTGGAGGAGGTCTGCGCGTCGGGAGATCTGTACCGGACGCTATCGCTGGAGACGATGGCGGAGCGGCTGGACCGGTTCCTGCCCGATGGCGTGCCGGAGGCGGTCGCCCTGGCTCGGTTCCGGCGGCGGGAACTGCTGCGAATCCTGCTCCGCGACGTGCGCGGGCTGGCGCCACTGCCCGAAGTCGCGGGCGAGTTATCGACACTGGCGGACGCGGTGCTGGAGGTATCGTACCGGCGCATCCGGGAGTCGCTGGAAGCACGGCATGGCGTGCCGCGGAACGAGCGGGGCCGGCGGTGCGGCTTCTCGGTACTGGCGATGGGCAAGCTGGGAGGCGAAGAGCTGAACTACTCGTCGGACATCGACCTGATGTTCGTCTACTCGGCCGGAGGCGAAACCGGCGCAACCGAGCCGATATCCAATCAGGAGTTCTTCCGGAAACTGGCGAACGAGTACACGGAGCTGCTGTCGAGCTATACGGCCGACGGCATGTGCTACCGCGTCGACCTGCGGCTGCGGCCCGATGGACGCCTGGGGGAAATCTGCTTGTCGCTACAGGCGGCGAAAAGGTATTACCAGACGCGGGCGCGCGACTGGGAGTTGCAGATGCTGATCAAGGCGCGAGTGGCGGCCGGAGATCCAGGGCCGGGGCGGGAGTTACTGGAAGTCGTCGAACCGCTGATATACACCACTTCGTTGGACTTTTCGGCGATCGAGGCGGTGTCGGCCGCGCGGATCAGGCAGCATGAGCGGCTGGCGCGCAAGCAGCGGGGGGGACCGCAAGAAATCGACGTGAAGCTGTGCGAGGGCGGGATCCGCGACGTGGAGTTTCTGGTGCAGTGTCTCCAGCGGCTGCACGGGGGGCGGGAGCGTTGGGTGCGGCATGGTGGCACGCTGAAGGCGTTGTCGCGGCTACGGGACAAGGATCTCTTATCCGCGACCGAGTACGCGCGAATGGCGTCGGCGTACCAGTTTCTGCGAATTTTAGAGCACCGGCTGCAGTTCGCCGACGACCGGCAGACGCATTCGCTGCCGCTCGAGTCTATCGAGTTGGAATCGATTGGGCGGCGAATGCCCGGGCAGTTGAGGGGTTCCGAGCTGTTGGCCGAGTTGGAACAACACTTGGAGGAAGTCGCCGACATATATGAGCGGGTAATCCATGCGCAGCAGCCGGCGGGGGCCGGTATGGAGGAATCCGGCGGACTACCGATATCTAATCTAGTGCGATTTCTTTCTCAAATAGCTCCCGGCTTGGCGGCCACGATTGCGGCGCGGCCGCCGGAGCGCGGGGCGGCGCGGTTCGAACATTTTCTGGAAAAGATGCGGCAGATGCCGGAGTGGCTGCGGATGATGGACCAGGACACGGAGTTGGCGGCGCAGGTGATCGACCTGTTCGACAGCAGCCCGTTCCTGAGCGAAGAGCTGTTGCGGACACCGGATTTGCTGGCGGAATTTGCGCTGTTCGGGAGCAAGCCGGGCGAACCGCCGGTGGAGGCGGACGCAGGCGAGTTGCGGCGCTGGTTCCGGCGGGAAATGTTCCGGACGCAGTGCGAGAGCGTCTGCCTGCGGCGGCCGGTTTTTGAGACCTTGGAGCAGACATCGCAGTTGGGCGAGCGGGTGATGGCGGCGGCGTACGGGGTGGCGCTGCGGGCGGTGTGGGCGGCGCATCCGCCGGCGGCGGTGAACTACCGGCCGCGCAAACAGATGATGGTGGTGGCACTGGGGCGGCTAGGGGTGCGGGAGTTCGACTTGGGGTCGGACGCGGACCTGTTTTTCGTGCTGCCGAACCGGGATGCGGCGGAGTTGCCGTTCTGGACGCGGGTGGCGGAAAAGATGATCGACGTGATTTCGGCGTATACGGGCGAAGGCGTGATTTTCGCCGTCGATACGCGGCTGCGGCCCAATGGGCGGGAGGGGGCGCTGGTGCAGACCGAGCGCGCGTTCCGGGACTACTTCGAGCGCACGGCGGAGGCGTGGGAGGGGATGGCGTACATGAAGTCGCACGCGGTGGCGGGGGATTTGGAGGAGGCGACGGAGTTTTTGAACGGGTTGCAGGAGATTGACTGGCGACGGTATGGGCAAAGCGGGCGGAGCCGCGGCGATTTGCGTAAGATGCGGCTGCGGTTGCAGCGGGAGTTAGGGGAGTCGAATGAGTTAAAAGCGGGGGAGGGCGGGTATTACGATATTGACTTCGTGTTGATGTATTTGCGGCTGCGAAGCGCGGGGATCTTCTTTAAACAGTTGAATACGCCGCGGCGGATCGATGTGGTGGAGAAGATGGGTCATTTGGAGCGCGCGGACGCGGCTTTTCTGCGGGAGGCCGCGACATTTTACCGGGCTGTCGATCATGGGCTACGACTGATTCACGGCCACGCGGAGGGGAGTTTGCCTACGTCGCAGTTAGAGCTTGACACGTTAGCCGACTTAGTTAGTCGATGGCGGGATGTTAGTGGGTATTCCTTGCCCGAGGAGTGGGATCTTATTCGGAGGAAGACGCGGGAAGTTTTTGACCGGTTGTTTGGGGGGTGAGGGTTTCGTACACAACGTACCCTACCTCCGAATTCCCAGCCGTTAATTCTCGCGGCATTTCGGTCAATTCTACAGTGGTGAACAGTAAATCTTTTCCCCGCCGCTGCGCCTTGGCGCTTTATAGTATAGATACAATGGCGCGTAGACGGGCTGAGTTTCATTTTGCAGTACAAAACCTTCTGGTCCATACAGATGTTCTCGGCACCGAACTGGAGTTTGAACGGGGTGGATTTCGCGTCGAAGTTTGGTTTCCCGCTGCCAAATACCGCGCTGGCCGTGACTTCGGCGGAATCAATTACAGAATTTCAGACCGTCTCTCCGGTCCTGCCCGTGCGGTCGACAAACTAAGAGTGTTCGTCGTTGGAGATGGACCACGGGGAGAGGACACCGAAGCCAGTATCGTGCACCTTCGAAAGTCGTTCCAAATTGCAGAGGCTGTGGTCGGAGAGTTGATTGAGTGGTCTCGGATTGACGGACAATCTTGGCTAGGACTGCATGGGCAATTACCTAAACTCGTTGGGGAGGCTTCACTCGAGGATGAAACGAGTTGCACTCTCTTTGGTTATAACGACGACGGTCTTCCTTACCGTGAACCCGACACGGTAGACTATGAAATCAAGTCCTCTTTAGACCAAACTAGGGCTTTCGAGCTTCGGAGGCTGCTCTCCGATGGTCGTCCGAGTCTACCGTTCGCAGAGACGCTGCTGGCCGACGCATTGTACTTTATCCAACTCAATCCGCCCGACTCTCACCGGGCGGTCCTGATCGCTGCTATCGCCTGTGAGGTCAAGGTGAAAGACGCTTTGCGAAAAAAAACACCGACCGAACGCCTGCCGCTGGTTAATCTGATCCTAGAGAATCCCAGGGACTGGTCGATGGCTGCCCAAGCTCTGTATGACAAAGTTACGAAAGCAGCGTTTGGCCGCTCATTGAAGGATGAGAATCGGATCTTGTTTAAGGAAATTGGTGAACTCTTTGAACTACGCAACAAAATTGCTCATAAAGGTGAAAAGCCAGATCAAGCTGAATCCAAACGCCTCGTTCGGGCCGGACGTAGGGCTTTCGCATGGCTCGACGAGCCGTGAAACGGTGGGTGCCGAGGTGCATGTACTCAGACGGTAGCCGAACAATTTGGCGGAAGATGCACATGTGGGGATCACTACCCCCCAATGGATCCTGGTTCGACCCGGCGGATGAGTTTGACACGTGTATCGACACGCGGTACACTTCGATTGTGATCAAGACGTTTCGCCACCGAGGATTGCAGCGCCTTTTTCAATCCGGTGATGCCACTAAGGGCGAGCGGATCAGACGAAACGCATTCAGGATATTTTGGCTCACGTTGACGCTGCGCTGCATTCGGCGGATCTAAACCTTCCAGGTTATCGTTTGCACGCGCTGAAGGGTGAGCGAAAGGGTCAGTGGAGCGTCACAATTAGCGGCAATTGGCGGATCGTTTTTCGGTTTCTAGAAGGACACGCTTTTGACGTCGATTTGGTTGATTATCACTAGAAGGAGAATGAACTATGCCGATGAAAAACCCGCCCCATCCGGGCCGCTCGATTAAGGATGCATGTTTGGATCCCCTCCAACTAAACGTCACAGAGGGCGCGAAGGTCTTGGGTGTTGCGCGCCATACGCTTTCGCGGGTCATCCATGCTCAGGCCGGGATTTCACCTGAGATGGCCATTCGCCTGGAGAAGGCGGGGTGGTCTAACGCCGATCACTGGCTGCGCCTGCAGACGGCTTACGATCTCGCTGAGGCCCGAAAGCGGCAGGATTCCATTCTGGTGCAGCGGTATGTGCAACGTGATATGAGGGCGGAGTGAGGCCCGGCTGCGCGGCTCCCAACGCTTGGCGGGTATCTTGATGAACACTCGTAACACTAAGGGCGACCGAACTGAGCCGGCGAAGAGCTTGGCGCCAGAGGTTCGGTTGGCCAAACGGATGTTGGGCACGGCGGCGGGAACGATTCAGTACACGGAGGGCTGGGACCCGCCGATGAGCGACGCGGATCTGGACGGGTTTCCCGGCGCTTGACGCCGGGTTACTTCCAGTCTTCGAGCCGAAGGCCAGGGACGCGCTGGAACTCATTCGTGTTGCGGGTGACGAGGATACAGTCGTGGGCGAGCGCGATGGCCGCGATGAGGAGATCGTTCGCGCCGATTGGCGTGCCGCCTCTCTCCAGTAGGGCTCGGATGGCGCCGTAATAGTCCGCCGCGCGATCGTCAAATGGCAGCGAAGCGAATGTCGCCAGTAGACGTTCCATTCCGGCCAGATTCTCTTCGACGCGTTGGCTCTTCCTTGCGCCATAAATCAATTCGGCGCGAACGATCGCACAAGTTGAAATCTGGCTGGGACGGAAGTTGCGCAGCGTGTTAACTACCTGTGGCTCACTCTTTGAGATCGCGATCCAAATATTCGAATCAAGGAGCCGGACGCTCATTTCCGCGTGTCCTCATCCCCGAATGGTTCAGGCGGGAAATCTTCAATAACCGGGCCTTCGCCTTGCCAAAAACCACATATATTTTCGAAGAACCCGACGGGCCAAACGTCTTCGGCCCGCTCGGTGAGTTTATGAACAACATAGCGGGAAAGTGGAAGTTTGGCTTGGCGTGCCTCTTCCTTCCAGCGGTCGGCTATTTCGTCGGGAACGTACAGATTTAACTGAGCCATAGAGAGAGCATAGCACGTATACTTGTCAACTCATACTTATTTGTCGACCTGGCCACGGATTCGGATGCTGCGAGAACCTGATTACGTGCCGCGAAGGGAGTATACTGGCTACCGGCGGGAGACCAAGACGGAACTCCCGGAAAGAGGTTCAACAAATGAAGAAGGTATTAGCAATGATCGGCGCACTCGCCCTTGGCGCGATCATGTTCGCGTCCGACATTTCCGGAAAATGGACCGGCAAGGTGGAAACTCCGAACGGTACGCGCGACGTCAACATGACGCTTAAAGCGGATGGCGCAACGCTTACCGGCACGGTTTCCGGACGCAATAGCGATTCGCCCATCGAGAACGGCAAGATATCCGGCGACGATATATCCTTCACCGTTACGCGCAAGATGAACGATACGGAGATCAAGACCAACTACACTGGCAAAGTCTCTGGCGAATCGATCAAATTGAAGTACAAGATGCGCGACAACGATGTGGAGTTGACGCTGAAGCGGGCGGTTTCCTAGCCGGCATTTCCTTTTTGCCGGGGATCCATGTGGAATGACACGGAATTGCAGCATGATGTCGAGAAAGAAATCGGCTGGGAACTCAATGCCGCTCTGAAGCAGATTAGCGTTTCGGTGAAGAGCGGAGCGGTTGAACTTGGCGGGCATGTCGACAGTTTTTGGGAAAAATGCGCGGCCGAGCGGGCCGCGTGGCGAGTCGCTCATGTGAGTCGGGTCACCAATGAGATTCGCGTTGTGATTCCCTTCCACAAACAGCGCGACGACGACGATATCGCGCTGGCGGCGATGAGCTATCTGGAATGGAACTGCCTGGTGCCGGACATGATCGACGTTCAAGTGGCGGAGGGGTGCGTGACCCTTTCCGGCAGCGTCGAGCGGCAACAGCAAAGGGAAGAGGCCGAGCGGGGGCTCTGTGTCCTTAACGGGATCACGGGCATCCGCAACGACATCGTCATTCGACCTTCCGTCAGTCTCGGAGACGTCAAGGCTTCCATTGAAGCGGCCCTGAAACGCAACGCCCTTGTCGACAGCAGTCACATTAAGGCGCATGTCGCTCATGGAGTCGCAATTCTGCGCGGAACCGTCCGCTGCCGAGCCGAATACGAAGAAGCGATGCATGCCGCCTGGGCCGCTCCCGGCGTCACCAAGGTCGAAGATCATATTACCATTGGCTCGGGCAGAAGCGAGTAGGCTTGACATCGCATGTTACTATGAAGGGATAGGAGACTTACTCCGTTTGGTCCTTCATTTGCGGAATTGTGGTATCTCGCTAACGAACCCACAATTTTCGGCCGCAATCGACTGAAAACAAACAAAACGAGCGAGAAAAAAATAAATTGCGTTCCGGGCGGCCGCGCCGAAACGCTGGACGAATGTCTATCAGTCACGTTAGATCGAAATATATTTTTTAACGAATAACTTATTACAGATCAACGTCTTGCAAGGAATCTCCAAATCTTGAAGACCGCGATTGCTGGCGGTGGGCCCGCTATACTGTCCTCGTATCCCGGTATGGCGGTGCAGCCAATCGCGAACAGCAAGGCGGCGCGGGCGACGAAAGACGACACCCAGTTTCCGCTCGGGGGGTACTATTGAGGGGTTGCTTGGGAGACGCGAATTTCTGGGTTTGTTCGGCGGCTGGGCTCTGCTAGGGGCCGAGACTGAACTTGACCGTGCGTTTCTGCGCTTGTATGACTTTGATTTTGTTGCTGCGCACGGACTGATAGATAGTTACGTCGCGACGCATGGCGACGACCCGTTGGGGTATTCGTCACGGGCGTCGGCCCATTTGTTTAGTGAGATGGACAGGCTGGGGATTCTGGCCGCGGATTTCTTCCTGGATGACGACCGGATTGCGGATAAAAAGAAACTGAAACCCGATCCGCGTGTGCGCGATGCGTTTTATTGGGCGACGACGCAATGCCGGGAGCGCGCGGAGAGACAACTGGGATCCAACAGCGCCGACACGAATGCCTTGCTGGCATTATCAATGACCTACGGATTGTTAACCGACTACGCGGCGTTCGTTGAGAAGCGGCAATTAGGTTCGTTGACTTACGCCAAACAGTCGCAGCATTATGCGGTGCGCCTGTTGGCGATCGATCCGGGGTTTGCCGACGCGTATTTGACGACGGGCATTAGCGAGTATCTGTTGGGGAGTATGCCATTCTTTGTGAAATGGTTCGTGAAGTTTGAACAGGCCAAAGGCTCCAAGGAACAGGCGATGAAGAACCTTCAAATCGTGGCCAAGGGCGGACGCTACTTCGGGCCGTTTGCGCGGATATTGCTGGCGGTGGTGGCGTTGCGAGAGAAGCGGCGGTCCGATGCGCGGATGTGGCTTGAAGGGTTGGTGCGCGAGTTTCCGCGGAATGCGCTGTTGCGGCGGGAGTTGGATAAACTTTCGCCGAAGATTCGGTAATACTTTAGCCGCGGATTCGTCTGTATGCTTGTAGAGAGAAAATGAAGGCGTGGATCTTGGTCCTGGCCGCGGCTGTTTGCGCGGCGCAGGTGATTGAATTCGAGTCGGGCGGGCTGCGTTATCAGACGCTGACGAAGAATGGCGTCACAGTGATGTTTGCGCACTTGAACGCGCGGGTGCGCGAATACGCGACCCTGCAGGTGGCGGTGTCGAACGGATCGGGGCAGGCGGTGATCGTGCGGCCGGACGACTTCGTTTGGGAGTTGCCTGATGGCCGAACGATGCGGCCGGTGCCGGCGAGAAAAGTGGTGGCGGAAATGCTCGACAAGGGCGGCCGGAGCGAGGTAGTCGGGCTGGTGTCGGCGTATGAGACGGGAATTTACGGGATGACGCAGCTTCGAACCACGAGCGGGTATGAGTCGCGCAGAAGGGCGGCGCTGGCGGAGGTAAATTCCACGAAATTGAAGGCGGCGGCGGCGGCGAGCGCCATTGCGTTCGTACAGATGAAGCTCGGGCCGGGCGAGAGCACCGATGGCGCGATGTTCTACTCCACGGCCGGTAAACCATTGCCAGGCGGAGTGTTACGCGTGCGGGCGGCGGGGGAGATGTTTGAATTTCAGCCGAGTGAACCGCCGGAGAGAAAGTAGGAATCGTTTGCGAAGCGTTTGAATCTATACTATCCTGATAGAGATAGGGGACATTGGACAATGAGCGCGGCTGAAGAAGTCTTACACTGGGGATTTTCGAAGTACGGGCAGCGGTTCGCGGTGGTGACCAGCTTTCAGAAAGAAGGCATGGTTCTGGTGGACATGGCGGCGCGAATGGGCGGCGCGGTGCGGGTAGTGACGCTCGATACGGGGCGGCTGCCGGTTGAGACGTACACCATGGTGGACGCCGTTCGCGAGCGGTATGGGATTTCCGTGGAACTGGTGAAACCGGACCCGGAGGAAGTGGCGCGGATGGTGGCGATGCATGGGCCGGACCTGTTCCGGGACCAGGTGGTGTTACGGAAGCTGTGCTGCCAGGTGCGCAAAGTGCGGCCGATGGACCGGGTGTTGGCGGGCGTGGACGCGTATGCTGTGGGGCTGCGGCGAGGGCAGGCGGAGTCGCGCGAGAGCGTGGCGCAGTCGGCGCAGGTGGACGGGAAATGGAAGTTGAGTCCGCTGGCGTTTTGGAGCGCGGCGGACGTGGACGAATATACGCGGCGGCATTCCGTACCCGTGCACCCGCTATACGCGAGAGGGTACATCAGCATTGGCTGCGCGCCTTGCACGCGGGCGGCAAAGTCGGAGGAGGGCGAACGGGCCGGGCGTTGGTGGTGGGAAGAAGAGGGCGACAAGGAGTGCGGACTGCACTTCACGCCGCAGGGAAAAATGGTTCGGCAGTTGGATGTACTGCTGGAGGATTTGATGCATGCATAAGGGGTTTACCCTTTGGTTTACGGGGCTGAGCGGGTCGGGGAAATCGACTTTGTCGGAACGGATTTATAGGCGGCTGGTTGAGAGCGGCGCGAAGGTGGAACTGCTTGACGGGGATGAGGTTCGGACTCATTTGTCAAAGGGCCTGGGGTTCAGCAAGGAAGACCGGGATACGAATGTACGGCGCATTGGATTTGTGGCCGAACTATTGTCGCGGAATGGCGTAATTGCGATTACGGCGGCGATCAGCCCCTATCGCGATACCCGGGATGCGATTCGAGAACGCATTGGTTCGTTTGTGGAAGTTTTTATGGATTGCCCCGTTGCGGTATTGGCGGAGCGGGACGTAAAGGGGCTTTATAAACAGGCGCTGGCGGGGCAGATTGCGCACTTTACGGGGGTGTCGGATCCGTACGAAGCGCCAGTGACGCCGGAGTTGCGCGTGGATTCGTCGTCCGAGGAAATCGCGGTGAGCGAGGAGCGGGTTTGGGCGGTGCTGAAAGACCGGGGGCTGATTCCGCTATCCTGGTAGATGGTAGACCTACATAGCCACACGGACGCTTCCGATGGAAGCGACGCTCCTAACGAGCTGATTGACAATGCGCTGCGGGGGGGATTGACGGCGCTGTCAATTACCGACCACGATACTTTGGCGGGATATTTCGCGGCGGCGCCATATGCGGCGGCGCGGGGATTGGACTTATTGTGCGGCATTGAGCTGAGCACGAAGTACAAAGGACAAACCGTACATTTACTAGGGTACTTTCCGGATTCTCCGCCGTCGGCCGGATTTGAGACTTGGTTGTTGGACTTGCAGGAAAAGCGGCGTGACCGGAACCGGCGGCTGGTGGAACGACTGCGGGGATTGGGCGTGGAGATTACTTTGGAAGAGGTGGAGGCCCTGGGGAAGACGATGGCTGGGCGCCCGCATTTTGCGACGATTCTGTTGCGGAAGAAGTACGTGAAGACCATGCAGGAGGCGTTCGATAAGTATCTGGCTGAGCATGGCCGGGCGTTTACCGAGCGGGAGGAGGTACCGCTGGAGGAAGGCATTCAGCGGATGCGGGAGGGAGGCGGGATTCCGGTGATGGCGCATCCGGTGCGGCTGGGGCGGCGGACGGCGGAGGAAGAGGCTACATGGATCGCCGCGGCGAAGGAGATGGGAATGTTGGGGCTGGAAGTACGGCACAGCGACCATGACGCGGCGGCGGTGGGGCGGTACACCGCGTTGGCGGCGCGGCTGGGTTTATTGACCACGGGTGGCTCGGATTACCACGGGTCGTATAAGCCGGATATTCAATTGGGTACGGGGAAGAATGGGAATGTCAGCGTGCCGATGGAGTGGCTGGAGCGGCTGCGAGGTTAGGGACGGACGTAGGCTAGGGCGACCGTTTTCCCGTTGCGGGGATCGACGGCGGAGCTGGTGACGGTTCCATTCTCGATCGGCATCTCGACGCGTTTTAGCACCTTGTTGACGTGGCCCCTGGAACGGACTCGCTCGACGATTTCCTGGCCGAGATAACAGCCCTTGGTGAAATGCAGCGCGTGGGTCAGTTGCGTCTCCTGCGGGAGGTTTTTGTCGGTGATGTCGACGCCGTAGAGTGGCCGCGCGTGGAGGATGCGGGCAGTTTCGATTTCGTCGTCGCTGGCTTCGGTGGCGCGGGCGTCCTGGAGGGTTTCCCTCACGATCGGCGCGTCCAGCGGGCTTAGATAGATGTGATAACCGGGCGCGCCGGTGTAGCTGGTTTTGACGATCAGCCGGCCGGCCCATTCGGCGTTGTCGTAATCGTTGGCGGGGATGGGGGCGTTGATGGCCTCCAGAATGTCTTTGGCCAAGGGGCCTTCGAGGGCAAGGGTCGTTTGTCGATCCGTCGCGTCTTCAAGCGTCACGTCATCGGCGATGATGTACTTGTCCAAATGGGCGAAGACGGCTTTTGCCTGGGCGGGTTCGACGTCGAGAAGGAGGTGATCGCTCTGGGCGAAGATCGTCACGTCCGACAAGATGCGGCCCTGGGCGCTTAGAAAGAACGCGTAGCAGCCTTGGCCCGGTTCGAGTTGCTGGACGTGGTTCGTGGTCATGGCGTGAAGGAGCCGTTTGCGGTCTTCGCCAAAGGCCTTGATGCGGCCGCGACAGGGAAGCTCGAAGAGAGCGGCGGAATCGAAGAAAGCGTTGAGCATTTTCGTCACTGGCCGACGGAGCGGAGGGCGGCGGAGATGAGGAGGACGCAGCCGCCGGAAATGGTGAGGCCGGTGAGCATACGGGCGCGCTTTTCGGTGGACATGGCGGGCTTGACAAGGAGTATCGACACGGCGGCGATGTGGAGGAAGAGCAAGAATTTCACGCCGAATAACATGTGATATTCCTTTGGTACCGGGCCTTTGTTGACGAAGTTGTAGAGACCGGTGAGGAAGAGGGCCGCGACCAGGCTCCAGACGGCGGGCCGGAATCCGTAGGCGGGGTTCGGCGGGAGCATGTTGTATTTCGACAGGTTCCACGCGTAGATCAGGCCGCCGATCAGGAGCACGGCGGAGGCGATGTGGATGACGCGAGAGAGGTAAGGAAATAGATCGATCATGGGCGTTGATTTCAGTGTGTTTGTTTTGACGCTTACAATCAAGGCATGATTCACGAGGTTCTGCGGGTGGGGCAACTCGGATGCAACTGCTCGATATTGGGTGATCCGGAGACGGCGGAGGCGATTGTTATCGACCCCGGCGACGATGTTTCGGAAATCGAGGCCATATTGTCCAAGCATGGGCTGATGGTGAAGATGATCCTGATCACGCATGCGCATATCGATCATATTGGCGGCGCCGCGAAGTTGAAGGAATCAACGGGAGCGCCGGTTTATATGAACGAAAACGATACGGAACTCTACAAGTACCTGGATGTGCAGGCGGGGTGGCTAGGGATGAAAACGCCCGACAAGACGTCGATCGATGGCGGTTTGAAGGACGGGGATAAATTCCTGATGGGGACGACGGAGTTGTTGGCGATGCACACGCCGGGGCATACGCAGGGGAGCTCGTGCATTTGGATTCCGGGGGCGAAGACGTTGCTGGCGGGCGATACATTGTTTCGGGATTCGATAGGGCGGACGGATCTGCCGGGCGGGGATGGGCGGCAGATTTTGCGGTCGATTTCAGGGAAACTGATGGGGTTACCGGAAGATACCATCGTTGTGCCGGGGCATGGGGAGTCGACGACGATTGGACGGGAGAAGAAGCGAAATCCGTTTTTACGCGGGCTTTGAGCTAGCTTTTTCGTGCGACTGGCAGATTTGCAATCGCATCGGGCAATATCTCGAGCCGCCAGGTTCACGGGTGGCACGCAAGATTATGGCTTTTTTGTTGGGAAGCTGGCTCGCAGCAAGGCAAGGGAGATAAGGACCTACTTCGCAATGTCAATCGGACTTAATCGCGGTGAGGTTCGATAGAATCGAATCGCATGGTCAGCGTTTTCCTCAGTTCAGTTGTGAGAGGCTTCGAGCAACATAGGGATGCGGCAGCGGCCGCCATTGATTCCTTTCCAGGATTTAAGTGCGTACGAATGGAGCAATTTGGCGCTTCGGCTTTGACGGCGTTAGACGAATGCCTTCAGCAGCTCCGGCAATGCGACTGGTACGTCGGCATTCTAGGCGCCCGCTATGGGAGCGTTCTCGGGCCGTCTGGTTGCTCGTACACCGAAGCCGAGTACGATGAGGCAGTTCGACTTGAAATCCCACGCCTAATGTTTCTCGCGAGCGTCGACGTCATCTTTGTTGAGTCTGAGGATTTCACACGTCGCCAACGGGAATTCAGAGATAAAGTCTCAATTTACTTCCGCGGGGAGTTCAAAACTTCGGAAGAACTGCAAATCGAGATAACGAAATCGCTCGCAAAAATCGCAATAAAATCCTTCGCAAAGCCTATCGATCCCAAAAACGTGACGTGGCTCTTCGTTCCTTTTGTCACGTGTCAAGCAGGATTCGATACTGGCGTGGCCATAACAAACCCGAGCTTCTCCCTACTTGGCATCCCCGAACGAGCCGGAAAATGCACTATTTTCTACACCGGAGAGGTTCTTCGACCGCAACAGATTGTTGGTACCACCGACGCACCGTACAGTCCGTCGCAACAACATATCGGATTACTGCCAATCGTGCAGGAGTCAGCCGTAATTCCTGCCGGAAAACAGCTTACTTTTGTCCTAACAACCGGGGGGAACTATGGGATAGCAGCTACTCCTGGATTTCAGGGTTATCTCCTAATACGGTGCGAATTCCCAAACGCCCGTGGTGTTGCATTCACGTACGTTATGACACAGGATCACCCCACCGGCGGGGGGGCTATTCCCGTTGAAGTCCTTGCCGTTCCCTAAGCGGGGATTGTCTCCGACGCGTTTGACTAGTTTGGGAATGGATAGCATAGGAAGAACTGGTTGATTCGGCGATCACATCAGAAGGCAGCTTGGTCGAGTTTCTGAGGACGTCAACTTAGGACAGTGGCTTTGAGGCGTCCATTGCCTTGAGGATTAGCTCCTTCGATTCGTTCATACACTGGAGGATGATCTGCAAGTCCATGGCGGGTTTGTTCGGCTGGCGGAGGCTGGCGCAATAGACGCCATGTTGACCGACCAGGACGAGGGCGTCGGTCAGCAGGTCCGACGCCATTGCGAGTTTGCCGCGCGTTTCGCCCATCTGAAATTCGTATCGTTCAAGCTGTTCTTGATCCATGTGTTTCTTTCTATCCTAGAGGGGTGATCGAACTTCCTGAATGGCCGATTTCGGACTCGCGAGAGATTGCGCTGTTGCAGGAAGTGCTGCGAAGCCCGCAATGGGGCGGTTTTCACCCATTGGTGGGGAACTTTGAGGATGCTTTTTCGGAGTACCAGGGTGCAAGGTTCGGGGTTTCAGCCGTCAATGGCACCGTCACGCTGGAGATGATGCTGGCTTGCGGCGGGATTCGGCCGGGCGATGAAGTGATTGTGCCGGCGATCTCATTCGTCTCCACGGCTTCCGCCGTTACGCGGGTGGGAGCGGTGCCGGTGTTTGTGGATATTGAACCGTACTCGTTCAACATCTGTCCGGACGCCGTGCGGGCGGCGATTACACGGAAGACGGCGGCCGTGATGGCGGTACATTTTGGCGGATCGATGGCGGAGATTGACGCGTTGATGGCCATTTGCGACGAGCGGGAACTGCTGTTTTTTGAGGACGCGGCGCACGCGCATGGGTCGGAGTGGAACGGGCGGCGGGCGGGTTCGTTTGGATGGGCATCTTCGTTTTCCTTTCAGAACGGGAAGGTGATGACCGCGGGCGAAGGGGGGATGGCGGTGACCTCCGACGAAGAGTTGGCCGGACGGATGCGGTCCTTTGCGAACCAGGGGCGGCGGCCGGGATTTTCGTTCTTTCATCATTTCGAGGCGGGGAATAACTACCGAATGTCGGCGCTGCACGCGGCGGTGCTAATGGCGCAGTTGGAACGGCTGGATGCGCAGATTGCGCTGCGGACGGCGAATTGGTCGATTTTTCTTGAGGAGTACGGGTCGGCGCCCGGCATTACGTGGCAAAGCGTTCCGAAGGCGGTGAACCGGAACTCCCGGTATCTGATTTTGGGCCGGGTGGCAAACGGTCGCCGGGACTCGTTTTGTTCGCGGGTGCAGGCGGAGGGGATTCCGTGCACGCCGTTCTATCCGCATCCGCTGTATGGGAATCCGATGTATGCGAGCGGCGATTGGCCGTGCCGGGTGATGCCTTGTCCGAATGCGGAGGCGTGTATTGGGGATGCGTTCTGGATTGGGTTCCGGGCGTTGATGGGGGATGAAGAAACGACACGCGCGGTGGCTAGGGCGCTTGCAGAAAACGGATGATGTGGCTGGTTAACGGACCGCCTTGATCGGTATCGAACAGGAATTGGGCGTGGGCGTTGCCATCAAGAACGATAAGTTCCTTGGTTTCGGGCGCCTGATCGTATTGGGCCTGGATCCGTGTGAGGCGGGGGACGTTGCCTGGGCCGATATCGTTGCGGGCCACGATGAAAAGCTTGCGGACCTTGAGGGCCTGGGGCTGGCCGTAGGCGCCGTGGGCGAGGAAGACGACGCGGTCGATTTCGCCAGGATTAGCCAGGCGCAGGGCTTCTTCCGCGAGGTTGCCGCCCATGCTTGCGCCGACGATGGAGACCGATTTGGCGCCGTTGCCTTGGAGATAGCGAATGGCGGCGAGGAGATCGAGGGGCATGGCGATGTCATTGCGTTTGTCAGGAGGACCATCCTTCGAGAGGCCGTGGCCGCGGAGATCGATGGCGAGGACGGTGAATCCGGCTTGGGCGATGGCTTGGGCTTGTTTGGTCCAACCGGATTTGGTGAAGCGGCCGCCGTGGACAAGGACGACGGCGCGGGGACCCTTGCCATAGAGATCGCCGTAGATGACCCAGCCGTCCTTGGCGGCGAAATGGACGGGTTCCGGGGCGGCGGCGTGGATGATTTGGAGCGCAAGGAAGGTGAGCGGGAGAGTGGGCATTTATTTCGTTCCTGGTGCGACTTTTTCGAGGGCTTTGGCAAAGTCACTGGGAGTTAATAGTTGCTTGACGGTGCCGTTGGCGGATTTGACGACTTGGGCGACAAGGTTCGCGGGCAAGCCGGGGAAACGAGTCAGGCCGAGGTAATGGGGCCTTGGCAGGGTCTGCGCGAGTTCGCGGATTTTCGGCGTCATTCGTCCCTGCCAACTCCAGACGGGGCCGAGGAAGACGACGGCTTCCGACTTCGCGGCGGGGTCCTGAGCGGTGGTAAGGACGGTCTCCATGAAGGCGGTGGCGTTGGGGCCTTTGAGCGTTTCGAGCGATACGACTCCGAGGTTGATGCCGGCGATGGCGCGGGCGAGGCGACCGAGTTCGCGCGGCGTGAAGTCATCGGTGGAAAAGATGACTTTGCGATTGCGGGGATCGACGGCAATGACGGTGGCGGCGGTGGCCTTGGTCGAGTCGAGGAGCGTGGTGAGGCTGGTCAACAAGATGCTGCGGTCATACGACGAGAGGCGCACCATGCTGCGGCGCGGGGAGAGGGGAGCGGCCTCAATGATGACAGTGAGCCGGCTGGGCGGAGCGTCTTTGGCCAGACCGCGCCAGCGCTCTTCCCCGACGGCGGTAACCTGGTTCCGCTCCAGGCGCGGGGGAATTTTGCCGGCTTTGACCTTGATGGTCCAGTCCTTGCGGCATTCGGCGTTGCGGCTGTCGCTCGCGAAGAAGCGCACTCGATACTCGCCGGGGCCGATGTAGTAGCCGCCCATATAGGAAATGGCGGCGTTCTTCGGAATGACCTGGCCTTCGGGGATCTGCTGGAGCGTGAAGCGCTCACCGAGATAGGTGGGCGCGCCGTCTTTGGGCGTGACCTGAATGGCAAGGGCGAATACCCCGGCTGGGCCGCCGGGGGGGAACTGCTTGACGGGGATACTGAGATTGAAACCGGACCAGTGCATGAGCGAGAAGCCAAGACGCGGGGCCATGGTTTCTATCTGGCAGGTGAGGGTATTTTTGGGCGGAGTTCCTTCGAAGACTTTGCGAACCGCTTGCATGGACCGTGCGTCGGGGGAGACCAGGAATTGGGCGAGCAAGAGCGCGAGCATGCGTTCCTTTATTCTGACGCTAATCTGGGTTTGGTATGCTGCGGGACATGTTACGTCCTTTGATTGGCTTGATGTTGGCTCTACCGGTTTTGGCGGGCGATTTGCTGGTAGGCGTGGGGCGAATGAAGATTACGCCGGAGCGGCCGATATTTTTGTCGGGGTATGCGTCACGGAAGAAGCCGTCGGAGGGAGTGAAGCAGGAGATCTGGGCGAAGGCGCTGGCGTTTTCCGATAAGAAGAACGGACGCATCGTCATCGTCACCACCGATTTGATTGGGATGTCGCGTTCTATTTCGGAGCGTGTGGGCGCGGAGGTGGAGAAGAAGTATGGGCTGCGGCGTGCCCAGTTGATGATCAACTCCTCGCACACGCATAGCGGGCCGGCGGTGCGGGATAACCTCGATACCATGTTCGATCTGACGCCGGAGCAGCGGCAGGTGATCGTGGATTATGGGAATGGGTTGGTGGGCAAGCTAGTGAGTGTGGTGGGGGCGGCGGTGGGGGACCTGCAACCGGCGGAGGTTTCGGTAGGGCATGGGACGGGGTCGTTCGCGATTAACCGGCGGCAGGGTGTTGCGGGTTCGGTGAAGATTGGCCTGAATCCGGCGGGTCCGGTGGATCAGGATGTGCCGGTGTTTCGAGTGACGACGCCGGACGGGAAGTTACGGGCGGTGCTGTTTGGGTATGCCTGCCATAACACGACTTTGGGCGGAGATTTGTTTTTGGTGAATGGGGATTATGCGGGGTATGCGCAGGCGGATTTGGAGGCGCGAAATCCAGGAGTTTCCGCTCTTTTTATGCTGTTGTGCGGTGGGGATGCGAATCCGAATCCGCGCGGAACGTACGAATTGGCGGAGCGGCATGGCCATAGTTTGGCGGCTGAGGTTTCGCGAGTCTTGGGTGGGCCGATGAAGGCCGTCGGCGGGCCTTTGAAGTCGGCTTGGCAGACGACGGAGTTGGCGTTCGCACCGCATACGCGGGCGCAGTTTGAAGAAGAGTTGAAAGGAACGAACTGGTATAAGCAGCGGCGGGCGGAGGCGATGCTTCGCGCTTACGACAAGGGCAAGCCGGCGACGACGATTCCCTACCCAGTGCAGGCGTTCCGATTTGGAAAGGGGGTTACCTTGGTGGGCTTGGGCGGAGAGGTGGTGGTGGATTATGCGCTGCGGGTGAAGAAAGAATTTCCCTCCGAGGACACCATTGTGGCGGGGTATACGAATGACGTGATGAGCTACATTGTTTCCAAGCGCGTGTTGAAGGAGGGCGGGTATGAGCCGGTGGATAGCCAGATTTACTATGGGAATCCGGGGCCCTATTCGGAGGACGTGGAAGAGACTGTGATGGGGGCGGTGAAGCGGGCGATGGCGAAGGTAGGGCGAAAGAGGTAGGGTGCGCACAACGATTTTCGCCATTTGTCATGACTCCGAGCCGCTACGGCCCGCGCCGCGCCAACGCGTTCCGAATAACCCCGCTCTCCCGCTCCACCGCCCGCCGCAAATCAGGCCGAAGATCGCGGCGGCGTTGAGCGATACCGGCGAGACGAAGGGCGGCGCGCAGGCTCTCCGTGGACGCCGTTTCCCACCCCGGCGGGGCAACCGGGGAATTGCCGGGAGAGAACCATTCCGGTCGATACTCAAACAAACACTCGATTACGCCAATCGTTATCCGGGCATCCTTGGCACGGGCGAGAATGTTCCCGGCCGCGACGAGAATCGGGAGAGCCGTCCGCCGCGGGATGACGCCAAAACGCAGATACTCGATGCGGTTCTCGATTGACTGTTTGCCGTCAATGATCATGGACTCGAACAGATCCATCGCCGCGGGGCTGCCGTTGGCGGCGAGCAGAATCGCATTCGGTCCAAAATAGCCGACTTCGTTCGTCGAGCGGAAAATGTCCGCGGTTTGACGCGTCATGGGCTTGACGGCGCCCAGAACGTTAAGGAGAAAGAGCATGCGGTCAGGGTCGGACAGGAAGATCTTGTCGACCGCGAGCGCATGGCAAAGCGCGGCGGTTTCGGCGTCCGCGTTGGCGGCGAGCGCTTTCATGATGTTGCCTAGCCGAAGGTTCTTGGCCACTGCGGGATTGTCCAGGCGGGCCAGGAATTTCGGGTCGCGTAATAGCTTAGATAGGCGGGTGAAATCGCGCGAACGAACCAAGGCAATCGCTTCGCGCTCCAACGCGTCCGGCGGTTGAGCCGCGGCGAGGATCGCGGCACAGAAGAAGACGCCAATAAAACGGCACATTCAAGCGCTCCGGCGGGCGAGAAGCGCGTGGGCCATTGCAGTCGTCCGATCCATGGCTTGTTGCAGCGACTCGGGCAATTTGAAATGGCTCTTCAGATACGCCGCGAGATTCACAAGATATTGCAGCGTTTCGCTGGCCGACGATCGCCACGGCGGCGGACGCTCGGGATGGCCGCTGCGCCACGTGACCTGGTAGTCGTAAATGGACTCGATCGCGGCGTTCGCCAGTTCCTCTCCTGGGTTCTTAGAAGCGAGACGGCCGACCACTTCCATGATTGGAATGCGGTTGCGGATGGGGACCAGAGCCTCATGCAGGAGATCGACGCGCATTTCCACCTCAACCTCCTTCTCCAGCATCATGCTCAGGAAAAGGGCCAGCGCGACCGGGCTGGAATTGCGGGCGAGCAGGCAGGCGCAGGAGCCGAAATAGCCTTCGAGGTTGGCCCGACGAAATATCTCCGCGGTTTCCGCTGTCATCGGGGTGACGGCGGACAATGCTTGCAGTAGCCAGATTTTCCGATCGCGATCGGCTAGAAAGACGGGATCGTTAATCAGGCCCATGCAGAGGGGCACGATTTCAGGGCTGGCGTGTTTAATAAGAGCCAGCAGAACCGGGCTCAAGTGCATCATCTTGCGGCCAGGGTCGTCGAGATCGTCGAGGCGAGCCAGGAAGCCGGCATCGTGAAGGAACGTACCCAGCGCGTCCAGTGCGGCCGGGTCGTCGGCGGACGCCAGTTCCGTTGCCGCCACCTCCAGTTCCGTCTGCTGACTGGAAGCGGCGAGAACAGCCGTTCGTTCTTCAATCCATTCGCGTGTGTTGACTTTGGACATTAATACCTCCGCCTACGGATTGCGAAACAGAAGTTCGCTGAACCGGACTGCCTTGGCTTGGATGATGTCGAAATTCTCCGCCGCCGGGAAATTCATGGACGGGAACATGACGTTCATCGTTGCCGGTTTGGTGAGCCCATCGGGGAAGTCGTCGCCGGTGGAGATGCGGTGGTTCAGACCCAGCACATGTCCGAGTTCGTGCGCCAGCACAGATCCATAAATCGTCTCCGGGGTCGTGGGCGCGGTGGCATTCGCAAACGTATCCATCGTAGTAGTGGGGACCGCGATACCCCAAAGCAGATTTTCGTGACGAGCTGTTTGGGAACTCTTAAAGGGTATGCGTAGTTTTGATTTCGGAATAACGTCAAGGTTCACGGTTTGAACGGGAGTATCCCCCGGTATGCCCGACCTGGAAATCAGTGAAGAGGACGGCACGCCTGAATCGGGCAGCTTGAAGGTGGAGTCGTCAGGCGGATCGTTACGCGCGGTGGGGGCGTGGTTGTGAGGCCAAAGCTTAGCCTGCGCCAGAACGGTCGCTCCAGCCGACGTTTGCAATAGCGAGTGGACATAGGCGAAAACCACTACTTCGTTCCGTGCGTTGATCCGGACGGCTTTCCGTGCGTCTAAACTGGCGGCCTGGAAGGTCAGGGTTTCATCGTTCACCTTGACGTTGAAGTGGCCGGCCCCGTCCCGCGTAACGGAGACGACTTTTTTGTCCAGTTCTTTCAAGCCAATCAACGGATTGCCCGCCGGTGTCGCCGCCGCCGCGGAATCGTCGGGGACCAATACCAAGCCCATTTGCCGCAAGTACAGGTTAGCCATCTTTATATGGTCCTTGGCGTCCGACTGAGATCGCGAAGGGATCGCGGTATTCGTAAAAATACGATTTACGCGGTACTTGATCCGATGCAGCGGAGCGACGTGCGTGCGGAACATCCCGTAACCGAAGCCGCCCGAGTAAGGTTGGACCAGAATATCGCCTTTGACTCTTCCGGAAATCTGAACCTTCGTGCCGCGCTCGGCGTCCTCGGAATTCAGGAAGAAGGCCCGGCCTTCATACTTCGCCTTGCCGGCTTCGGCGGGCTCATCGCCGACGATCCACCAGGCGATCCGGGGATCGTTCTCGGTAAAGCCGAGAGCTGGCGTGATCTTGGTGATCTCGATGATGGGAACCTCTTTGGGGTCGGCCCCGGCGGCGGCGCCGAGGATGGGCGTCACCGATGGATTGCGAATGAAGTTGATATCGCTGGTCAGCGCCGGGATTTCGCCGGTGATAACCGGATCGATAACGACCGTGACCGAAGTCAGCTTATGCAGTTTTTTGAACTTGCCGATGTCGGAGTCGATGACTACTTCAACCGTGAGATCGTCAAGCGTCACGCTGTCCTTGATTGTCTTCAGCTTCACCACTTCCTTGGCCGTATCCGCCAGCGTGATCGTCGTAGCCGGCGAGGGCGTGGACCATAGGAACCCGGTGGCCTTCGCGGGTGCCGGCATCTCCGTAAATGGACGAAGCCGCACATCGTAGTTGACGCCGACGATAATCGGAGCGGGGAAGAACTTTGACTTGGTCTTGCGCTCCGGTTGTTCCGCGACCCGCTCAACCAGTTTCAAATCCTTGGGTTCAACATCGCTAACGATTTCCGCGTGCACGACGGTGATCGAAACGGCATCGGCATCTTCGTCGAAGCCTTCAATGCCGAGTTGGAAGCCCGCATCGCGGACTGCGGCGCTCACCGAGACGCCCTCGGCGAAAAACTTCTTGTCGGCGGCCTGGATCTCGGTGGCCGGGAACACGTGCCGCGTCGCCAGCGCGGTCTCGCCCGCTTCCGGAACTTCCTTCTCGAAAGCCTTCACCCGGTCGCTCACCGTGGTCAGCACGACGTTGCCGTTGAATGTCGCCGGCTTGATCCGCCGGACAATCAGCATCGCCCGTTCGCTGGTCTTCGCATCGTCCTGCGTCAGCAGGCCCCGCCCGCCGAAGAATTTGTCCTTCGGCGCCGGAGTCGCGGGCGGATTCGCCGAAGTGGGCTGCGCGACCGCGGGCGGATCGGCCGTGGGCGATGTGCGCGGCTCGCATATGTCGAGAGTCACCTCCACCACCGTCAACTGCACTATCGCCGGACCGCCCAATTTCTTGCTGCCGCCCGACAGGGTCAGCGTCAGCAGGACATCGTCTTTCTTGTCGCTGGCCGCGACGCCTTCCGTCCGCAGCGGGACCTTCGCGCTCAGTTCGGCGCCGGTGAACACGTTGTCCGTGCCGTTGAACTGAAGCTTCGTCGCGCCGCGGAAGAAATTCAGCTTGCCGGCCGGTGCGACCGTGAATGTGCCTATGCCATCGAAGGGGACGTCCGTCGTCAGTTCCACATCCACATTGTCGATGGCGGCTGATTTGTGCGGTTTCTCCACCAGCACCGCGCGGACCTTAACCCCGATCGTCGGGTCGCTTTCCGATTCCTTGAAAAAGATGATGGGCGACACGCCATCGAGCACCGGAATCGGCGGCGGGATGATTCCTTCGCACGGCGAAACCTCCACCATCCGTTGATAGAACCGGCAAGCGAAGGTGTTCTGAGTGGTGGCGAACTCGCGGCGGAGCTCTTGTGGGGAGCGCCGTTTTTCACCGTCGGAAAAGAAGCGTTTCTTGCAACCTTCCACGCCCTCAATCGTGCGCGGGCACGGCCAATCGGCCGGCGCGACCTTCGTGCCGGCCCGGTATAGCAGCACCATTACGCGGCGATTGCCGGCGTTTTCCTCGTTACGCTTTTCTTTATTGGCCGGTTTACTGAACTCCGCCTCCTCCGCCTTGGAGAAACGCATGATCGGGTTGAACTCGCCGCAGCCTTGATAGTCGCCCTTCCCCTTGGCGTCGGCGCCAGCCGCCAGAAATTCGGTCTTTTCGAACTTGTCCGGACAAAGGAAAATCATGTACGCGATGAACAGCTTCTCGCGTGTATTTGGGCCGGGGTCGCCATCGTCGTCCAAGTCGTTCTTGCTCTGAAAATCTTTCACGGCGGCGGTCGTCTGCGCGTTCTTCACGCCGGTCGGCGGGCCGGGGTCAAAGCCCAG
>JBJXFL010000184.1:0-36049 GCA_046155405.1 Bryobacteraceae bacterium
CGGTTCCGGACTCGAGCAGCGCTTTAACATCAACTCGGTGGAATCTGAATTCAATTATCAAGCGCGCACCGGCGTCGGGCGGCCCGCGGTTACGGATCTACGCCGCGTGAACCCGAACTGGAATTTCACGGCCACCAATCACACCGGCTATTCCAACACGCACACACTGCAGGCGGAAGTCGAAAGACGGTATTCGAATGGACTTGCCTTCCAATGGTTTTATGTCTTCACGCGATCGCTGAGTACCACCGATGCCGGCGGATTCACGTCGGGCAACGGCAACATCAACTCGACCGACGGCAACACGGCGGTGCCGGAGAACATCAACATTATCGGCGCGCCCAACATGAGCTACGACGAGCGGCTGCGCTTGCAGTATTTCAATAGTTCGAACATTCCGGCGCATCGCATCCGGTATAACGCGATTTGGGATGTTCCGGTTGGCCGCGGCAAGGCGCTGGGGCGCAACGCGGGACGGGCGCTGGATGCGGTGATCGGCGGCTGGCAGATCGCCACGATCGGCGAATGGCGCGGCGGCAACTGGCTGAGTGTCGGCGCGGGAGGCTATCTGTTCGGCGATCCCACTTTGACCGGCGATCAACGATTGGCGCTGACGTTCAACAACCGTCCGCAGCGGCTATGGTGGCGCGGCGATTTCGATCCGACGCGGGCGACCGGCGTGAGCGCGGAAGCGTTAACGGCATTGGTTCCGGTCGATCGCGGAGCGCGCGTCTACAAGCCGGTGGGCACGGCTTTCGACAACCGCATCCCACAAGTATTACGCGACGGGACATCGCGGCTGACAGCCATTACCGACATGGTGAACTGGAACGCGCGATCCTTTTTCCGCGGACCCGGCGCGTGGAATATCGACGCCTCGCTTTTCAAGAACTTCCGCATTGGAGAGAGCGTGACCGCGCGCTTTACCGCGGACTTTTTCAACGTCAATAATCATCCGCTCGACGGCAATCCGAACGCGACGACGGGGTTGCAGGATTTGAGCTTGCAGCCGAATGAACCGCGGATTGTGCAGTTCTCGCTGCGGGTGTCGTTTTAGGAGGGCGGTATTACAGGAAGCTACTCGTTTCTTCTTATCCGGAGAGAATCCGCCGTCAGGACTGAAAAAGCATTCGTCAATTGGGCGCAGTGCGCGTGGACTGCGTCTGAAACCAGATCGGCCTTTTGGGCTGGGTTTAATCCCGCCAACCTAATCAACAAGATTCCACTGTGTTTCAGGTGTTGCCGAAAAACCAAGTCGCCAAAATTTTTGTCCGAAGTCAACAGGACAAGCCCGTCCCCCCAGGCTAATCGCGAGCACATCCTCGTCATTGACTCCCGGTTGCATTTCCGCCACATAGATCACCTCGTGACCGTCGAGCCTGAGCCGGTTCACCACGCGCCCCTCCAGGCTCTCGTCGGCCAGGAATTTCAACAGGGTACTCGTTCAACGGGGTACACGACATCGCATCTAAGGGCTTGGGCGGCAAACGCCAACGCGGCGTGAATGGCCTCCCTGGTCAGATGTGGATGATCAAGAAGTATTTGCGCCTCCGTTTCTCCCGCCGCCAGTTTCTCAAGTATTAGCTCGACGGTAATTCTTGTACCGCGAATCACGGGTTTCCCCATCATTATTTTGGGGTTTGAAACGACGAATTCCGAGTCGTTCATAAGACTTGCCTCATTCCAGATTAGCAAATGTACCTGGATGGGATCCTCCGGCCGATCAGGTTGCGGCCGTCAAGACGGGCGTCATTGTGTTCGCGCCGTAGCCGCCGCTATGCGAGATTCGCCCTGGGAGATTCACCGCTTGCATCGCGCGAATTTGGCATATACATTTAGGGGGGAGAGGTTTCGAATGCGATTCCTACTGGTTGTGATCGTGATTTGCTCCGGCTGGGCCGCCGAGCCGGTTCTCGGCACGTGGAAGCTGAACCTGGGAAAGTCGCACTACATTCCCGGACCCGCGCCCCGGAGCCAGATCCGCATTTATGAGGGACATGCGGACGGGATCAAGGTGACGATAAAGACGATTGACGCCGAAGGGCGGGCGACCACCGTTGAGCATCCGGTGAACTACGATGGGAAGGAACATCCGCTAAGCGGACCGAGCCAAGCCGACGCGATTGTGCTGGAGAAGATCGACGACTATACGTCGGAAGCTATTTTGAAGCACGCAAACAGAATCCTCGGTACGAACCGCCGTATAGTGTCCAAAGATGGCAAGACGTTGACCATCACCTACCAGGGAACGGGCGCGCGCGGAGGGACCGTGAAGAACACGGCGGTGTACGAGAAGCAGTGAGCGCCGGTGCCAAAAACACGTTCCCTCCTTAACGCCATCGCACCGCGAACGCCGTATTAGAACGGCGGACAAATTTCAACGACGGGCGCGGACAGGCCGTTCGAAGATCCGTCGCACGATCCGCCCGACGCGGCAAAGATGCGGATTCTAGTCGTTGAGGTAATCGAGTTGTCCTTTACCTCAGTGGTCGAGCCGGATTCGAGAAGCACATCCCCCGATGCGTTTATGGTGCCTTTCTCCCATTTCAGCGTGCCGTTAGCAGACGACTTAGAGGCTTGCACCGTCGCGGAGCCGACTCGCCGAATAATAACTTCGGAACCCTGCACCTGACCCAGTGACGACGTCCCCGCGCCAGCCACGATGGCGATACCTCCCGCCGCCGTTCCGGACGGAGGGCCAAGCGTAGTCTTGCTGAGCTTGATGCCGTTTTCCGGCCCAGCCAAATTGATGGAGAGCGATTGTCCAAAAAGAACCTGGGTGTCTCCCATTTCGACAAGAGACTTGGAGCCAGCGCCCCCGATTTCGATAGTCCCCTGCAGGGCGGAGAGGATCGCCCCGTCGCCGGTTTTGAAGTTCGCTTCCGTTCCGGTCATGTTGACGTGAATTCCCAACGGCGCCTTGACATTGGCGCCTATGAGTCCGGCCGTAAACTTCTGACCGGCTGCAATCGTCACCTTGCCGGTACTCAAAAGCGTGTCGGTCTGACCGCTGAAGCGCTTCGAGATTTCCAACTTACCTTCGTTGCCCAGGGCGACGGCCAAAGGTCCATTCGATGCCCGCAAAGTCGATTCCGAGGCGGAAACCTCGCTGCCGGCGCCGCGCAGGTCGACAGTCAGCACAGGGGCGGAGAGCAGACTTTTCGACAACTTCAGGCCCGCCTTCCCCTGGCCCTGAATTGTTAGCGGTCCCTCAAATGTCAACGATACGCCGTCAGCTCCAAAAATGACATTCGAGGCCAAGTCAATTGTGCAGGGGGCGGAGATCTGCGCGCTGGACCCTCCAGAGTTCGAGACGGTGACGTTAGTCGTGAATACAACCGCACTGCCTTCCGCGGATTCGCAGTACGTTTTTAGGGTTGCCGCACTGATCACAACATCGTCGTCATTGCCGATTACCGGCGGCGGGGGAACTACGGGCGGCGGCGGGGGCGGATCGCCGGGCAGCTCGGGGAAAATCTTCACCGAACTGACGATGGGGCTCGGGTAAACGGACTGGCCGTAGTTCGGGCCGGACGCCTGGGTAAGCGCCAGGGCGACAGAAGACAGGTTGAACTGAATGCTGCCGGCATCGATCGTAAAGTCCATCCGGCCGGCGATGGTCTTGTTCAGAATGGAGCTGAAATCTACTTCGGCGGGTTCACCGGGCTGCGGAAAGTTCCATGGGCTTCCGGGAGATTTAAAGGTCGCGGGCAATGGGTAGAAGGAATATGTTCCGGTACGGCCCGCGCTGATGGTGCACTGGGAGGTTCCCAAGAGCGTCTCTCCGTTGAAGATTGAGCCGATGATGCGCGTATGAGGCTGGACAATGTTCGCGTATCCGCCGTAAGCCACCAGGGTATTGGGTGCGATGGGCCATGCGGATGAGGGCATGGAGAATTCGATTCGTAGAGTTCTGCCCGGGGACAACGTCGCGGTCTGGCCCGAGACCTCAACCGCGCACGCAGTTAAGAGCAGAAAAGAAATGCCGCTATTTAGTAACGTCATGTTAAAACCTTTCTCGCCGTCTATATCATCGGCGTTAGACAAAAGGGTTGAGCGGAAGCGGCGTCGATAGAGGGGGCATAAAATATTTTCGGGCGCCCGCGAAGTTCGGGGCGCCCGTCGTGGCCAGTCGTGGATCAGGTACTTTAAACGCTTAGAGCGCCGCGCACTGGTCCTCTTTGTTGCCGGCCACATTCCCGCTGCCGGCCGGAGGCGGAGTGTTCTCCTTGCACTGCATGTTCTGCCGGATGGTGTTATTGATGAGAGTGGCGCCTCCCGAGTTTTTGAAAAGCTGGAAGTCGCTTCCAATAAACACACCGGTCATCATGAGCGCGCCCGTGTTCTCCACATATTGCACGCTGCCTTGAATGGTTACGCCGGGCTGGAAGGAGCTGGTTTCGAAGTTGTATTTCACCTGGACGTTGCCGCCGACGCGGACACTCGGGCCGATGATCCGGACATACTTGCCGCCATCTTCGCTGATTACGTTTCCATTGACGAAGGTGCGGCCGGAAATGGTAAGCGCGCCGGCGCGCTATACATAGACACTTCCGTTCAGGCGGGCGTTCACGAGATCGCAAACGGCGCCTTGGGGTACGATGACATTGTCATGCGATCCCTTCAGCGTACCTGTACACTGCGTGTCCTCCGCCAGTAGGCTCGCCGGAAGAAGCAAGCAGACTGTTACAAACGATTTCAAGTTCATTTGATTTAGAACTCCTTTTCTTTTTTGGAAACCGCATCAAACACGGCTTCGATTAGAAAGGGTTGACAGTTAGCCGGAAAAGTATAGGCGGCGAAAAAAAGTTAGTGATTCTTACGCCTTTAATCGTAAACAGAAGTACTTCAACAGACCAACGGCCGTAAGATTGTTACATCGGTTTCGCAAGTGCTTTATTTTCACCCGCCCGGTCGAAAGATGGGCGAAGAGGCGCAATCGGTCTCTTGGCCGTGCCGACTGAGGAGGGCGAAAAGGAAGAAAGGGTTCCAAGGGGAAGAAACCGCCGGGTTCGTTCCCCTGGATAGACAGTTAGGCATCGCTCAACGCCGCACGAAAGGACTGCCCGCGATCCACCCGGCCTACCGAAGGGAACACCGAATCGAAATTTCAAATATATGTTTGGCTAGAATTCAGTGGCTTTGCGGCCGGCCCGATAGACATCGAGGCGACCGTTGCCGAGATTGCCATCGACCGGCGCGGCTTCCTTTAGGCCGGCTTCGGCCTTCTCCCAATTGATGGAGGGCTTGAGGTAGGTCATCATGGCCGCCGTTCCGGAAACCAGCGGGGCGCTGAAGGAGGTCCCCCAAGCGGCGGCGTAGCGTCCGCCCGGATACAAAGTCACAAGCGCCTCGCCGGGAGCGGCGAGGGTGACAACATTGTCTCCAAAATTGGTAAACGGACTCTGCACGTCGTCGATATTCGTCGAAGCGACGCCAATCACTTCCTTGTATCCGGCCGGATAGGACATGATCTCCAGACCGCTGTTACCAACCGATGAAATGAGCACGACGCCGTTTCTTGCCGCAAAGTCCACGGCCCGCTGTAATTCAACGGAGGGCGCGGCAAGGCTAAGGCTCATGTTAACGACCTTGGCGCCGTTATCAACGGCGAAATACATCGCCTGGAGCAAGTGAAAGAGCTTGGCTTTGCCATCGCCACCGAAGGGCTTGAGAGGCATGATCCGGGCCGACGGCGCCACCAGCCGGATGAGTCCCGCCACCATTGTTCCGTGGCCGAATTGGGGCGGCAAGCGGCTGGGATCCAGCCGGCTGGCGGTATATTGATCCAGAATGGCGGTCGTATATGGATTCGCTTCTCCGAAGGTATCCAGAATCGCCGTCGTGTAAGGACTGAGGATGGATCGCGTTTCCGGGTCCAGGTCGTCCAGTTCCGACGGCGCGCCGGGCAGATCCCGAACAAAGTCGTATCCGGGCACGAGCCAATTGCGCAGCAACGGATGCTCCGGGTCGATGCCGGTATCGATGACGGCCACAATGGTGCCGCCCGTGCCGTACTGGCTGTGTGTTTCGGCTACGCGAATCTTCGACAGCGCCGGCTGCAGGACGTAGCCCGACCAGGCCATCTCGCCGTGAAAGGAGACGAACGAGGGATTTTGGAGGGCGGTAACGACGGGCGCGGTGTTTGAGATCAGGCGGGGAACCCCGGGTCCGGACTCGGCCAGAACGACGGAGAAGTCCGCCTCCACGTCGAGATCGTCGTCGTCATCGTCGTCGTTATCCGGATCCTTGCCGTAGTCGTAATTTTTCAGGTTTTGGATGACTTGCTCCGGCGCGATCCCTTCCGGCCCCAGCACCAGGAAGATGTCCTGGCGGGGAATCTGCTTTAGGATGGAAAGGCCGAACTTGGCGGCCAGTTCCTGCATGTACGGCAAGGGGGCGCGGACGATGAATTGGTCCGCGGGGAAGGCGCTCCCGGCGGAAGCGAATAGCAGGAGCAAAAGGATAATGGGTTGAATCGAGAGTTTCATGAATATTCCTACACCATAGACTGCGATGTTGATCCCGCTCCCGATGATTCGTTACCGGCAACGGGAACCAGATCCAGCGGTACTTCGATTTCGCGACCTTCAGGGGGGCGGTCGATGAGCAGGCGTAAGCCCGCCCGGGGAGCGAATTCCAAATGAAACTCGCCAAAAACCGTTGCCGCGGTTTGCTTGAGAACTTTGCCTTTCCCAAGCAGGCGCACACGGTGCGGGGCGGGCGGTCCGGGCTGTTCGCGCGACGATATCTGCCCGGTAAGGATCACAGTGCGGCGGGCGGGCTCGGTGTCAATCAGTAGTTCGACCACGACATCCTGAGCTTCGTACGCCAAACGACGGACGGTGCTATCGGCACCGCGCATTCCTACAGGGGCCAATGTCCGGTGACTGTCGAAAGTCAACACGGCCAATAGTGCGCGGATCGCCGATTCCGATTGGGAGGGCTGCCGTGAAAAGATTGCGCGCGCCCGTGCGAGCACCGATTCCGGCACCTCGATTTCGTTTTGCGGCTCAGAGAGCGCGCGGAGCAGGTGAGCCATCCGGTTGCACGACGGGCAGCCGGCGGCCAGGTGGGATTCCATCGTGGTGGACTCCGGCTGTCCGGTGAGTCCGCGGACAAAATCCGCCCATTTTTCGATCGAGTAGTGTTTCACGGGGGTTTCTTCCTAATGGGGTCCGTACGAACGCCGGAAAATATAGCCCCCGGAAGATTTCCGGTGTGGCCCGTGATAGCAAATGGCGCCCAAAAAAAGGGATGGGGAAAATGTTCCCGGGTGGCGATCATCGCGGCGCGGTTAGCGCCGGGAATGGGCTGTCCGGCCGTGAGTTGTGAGTAGAACAGAACCATATATTCCGCCGGGCGGCCATCCGTGATCTCGATCCGCGTCAGTAGCAGCAAGGCCAGGATCGTCTTGCCAAAAAGCGACGTGTCGCCGATGGTTTCAACCGCGGCCAGCGCGGCCTGGCGCGCCGCCCCAAGCCTATCGGTCTCCAGCAACAGCGAGGCGCGATAAATATCGCAAGTCGCCTGCCAAGCCGAATTCTTCTCGCGTCCGAACAGTTCCCGTGCCGTGGTGAGCAGCCGGAGCGCCCGCTGGGTTTCCCCCATCCGGAACGACCCGATGGCGAGGTTGACCAGCGCCTTTGCCCGCTCATAGCGAACCCCGAGATGCGCCAGCCGGGCCGCGGAGTCCTCGGCGAGCTTCGCCGCCTCGGAGAACAAATTCAGATCCAACAGCAGATCGCTCCGGTCGAGCCTGGCAATCGCCATGTGATAGGTGTTGCCTCTACCTTCCACATCCGAGGAGCGGTAGAGGGAAAGCGCCCGCCAGTAGTCGCCGCGCAAGTAATAAAGATGAGCGATGTTGTCATCCACCTCGGCGGCAAGCAACGGAAGGTCACGCTCGCGGTAAAGGCGCTCCGCCTCCCGGTAGGCCGCCAGCGCGTCGTCGAAATCATGAAGCGCCGCATGGCAGACGGCCATGTTGCGCAGGGCAATGGCCGAGGAATCCCAGTCGCCGCAGGCGCGCAGTTGTTCGACGGCCCGCCGGTAGAGGGCTAGCGCTTCCCCATAGCGATCCTGCCGATGTAGGATGTTGCCGATGTTGCTATCGAGCCGGGCGAGGCGCAGCGCGTCATTTTCCCGATCGAAGATCAGCCTCGCGCGCTCCCCCCAGGCGAGGGCTTCGTCATAGCGGCTCAGGTAGATGAGCGACTGGAGGGCGCTGCTGAGCGTGCGGCCGACATCGACATGGCGCCCGCCGCGGTCCAGGATGTGGATGGCTCGCCGGTAGGCCGCGACGGCCTGACGGTATTTGCCGCCGAGATAGGAAATGTGCCCTTTCAGGCGCAGGGCCTCGGCCAGGGCGGTACCGTCGGCGATGCCGCGGGCGGCCGCATAAGCCGCGTCCGCCGCAATAGCCGCCGAATGCACATCCACGCGCATTCGCTGCCGGGCGCGTTCGCAGAGACGATACACAAAATCGGCGTCGATCGGTCCGGTTTCGGCCCGGAGGAGAAGGGCGACAGCCGGGTTGCGCGCCTTCGCGGCCAGGCTTTCGGGGGTCAAAGTCCAAGCTCCTCGAGCGCGGCCGCGAGTCTCTTCAGACAGCGGCCGCGAATGAATCCGATCGACCCAGTGGCAAGTCCCAGGTCGCGCGCGGCCTGGTCATAGGGTCGCGGCGGATCCTCGAAGAATAACATCCGCACCAACTCCTGACAGCGAGGTCCCAAGCTGGCGACGGCTTCGCGGACAATCTGCTCGCGCTCCAACGCGGCGAGCCAGTCCGGCTGCGCCGGCGGGGCGGCCGTTTCGTCCAGTTGGTCCAGCGGCGACTGGTCACGCCGTCGCTTCCAGTGAAAGCACTTGTTGGCGGTGACCCGCGCCAGCCATCCCCGCAACGCGTCGACGTTTCGCACCTGGTCCAACTGGGTATACAGGTCAATGCAGACAAGTTGAAAAATGTCGGCGGCGTCCGCTTCGGAAAAGCGGTAGCGGAGGGTAACCGAATAGATGAGCCGCTTATACTTCTGCAGGAGGGCTTCCCACGCGCGCTCATCCCCGCGAAGGCAATGCTCCACCAGATCGGGATCTTCCCAAGAGGGTGAGGGTGTGGATGACTTCACTCAGAGAACTTTCTCCATTAGCTCGGCGTAAAACGAACTCGGTGGCGGGGGAGGGGGTGCGGGCGTTGTCCCCAAAATACCCTGCGAGTTGTTTCGCGTGCGGCGACCGCTCCCTGACGGTCGCGGCTCGGTAGCGGCTGGCTGCTACCGCAGGACGCGCGGCGGGCGCCCGGAAGCGCAGTCATCGCCGCCCCGCGGGTTCCCGCGACATCCAGAAGAGTTCATCGGCATTCCAGAGAACAAGATCGCCGATGACACCGGGGCGCAGGTTGCCGAGGCCCGCGCGGGCGGCGTAGAGCAGGTTCGGGCTCGCCAGGCAGACGATCGGCTGGTGGTCGGCGAGCAACCGTTGCACCTCGTGGAATAGTCGCCTGCGCAGGCTTTGATCCGTCGTACTCATCTGTTGCCGCATCAGGCGGTCAATCCCGGCTTCCCAGTCGCGGGCCGATTTTCCGCTGAGGTTCCACAAACGTGTGCGGCCCTGGGAGACGAGCGCATTCATGTCGGCGGCCGGGTCCACATCGCCGGGGCGGAGGGCCATAATGGCCGCGTCGAAATCGCGGCGGTTGACGACGCGATCGACGAGACTGCGGAATTCAAGAGGCGCCACTTGCACCGTCATTCCGAGCGGCTTCAAGTCCTCCTGAATTATGGCCGCCGTCTGGGTGTAGGCGGTATTCCCCGAGTTGGCGAGGACGGTGAACGTAACGGGCGTTCCCTTAGCGTCCAGGAGTTGGCCGGTTGCATTCCAGCCGAAGCCCGCGGCGCGCAACAGTTCCCGGGCGCGCGATACGGAACGCGGCGGGCGGGGTAGACTCTCGTCAAACCACCGTTTTCTGGCCGGGGTGACCGGGCTCCAGATTGCCGAACCCCGGCCGCGGTAGACGAGCCGGACAATCGCTTCGCGGTCGATCGCCCCGGACACGGCGAGGCGAAATGCCGGTATCTCGAACCAGGCGCGAGGACCGGCCGGCGGCACGGCGGCCGGGTTCAAGTTGAACAGCAGGAACGTATAATCCAGGCTCGCCCCGGCATCGACGAGCTGGAATTGCGGACGGTCGCGCGTCCCCTCCAACGCCCGGTAACCGCCGCCGCCGAAGCCGGAGATCAGATCGGCTTCCCCGGCGGCGAAGCGGGCGATTTGAGCGTCCTCGCCGGAGGCAAACGCAAATTCGAGTTCGTCGAGATAGGGCAGTTGGGACCCAGCGGGATCTCTTTTCCAGTAGTGGGGATTGCGCTCCAATACCACCCTTTGGCCGGGCTGATAGGCCTTCAGGCGAAACGGGCCGGCGCCGGCGATTTCGCGGGCGGGCGTGTGCAGCGTCCAGGCGGAAGACAGCGTTCCGGCGAGGTAGCCGGCATCCAAAAGATGTTTGGGAAGTATGGCGAGACCGGCAAGCATGCGCTCGCCGGGCGCGTACGGCTCGCGGACGGTGAAACGCAGCGTACGTTCGCCTGTTCGCGCG
Organism: Bryobacteraceae bacterium; assembly: GCA_046155405.1. Classification (GTDB taxonomy): domain Bacteria; phylum Acidobacteriota; class Terriglobia; order Bryobacterales; family Bryobacteraceae. Next base: position 10,595 of record JBJXFL010000184.1, read on the forward strand.
ACTTTCACCGGCTGCCCGGCGACTATGAGAAGTTCGCGCTGCGGTGAGGCAATTTTAGGGTCGAGGTGAATGGAAAACGTGAACAGGACGTCTTCTACGGTTAACGGCGCCCCATCGGAGAACCTTAATCCGGGCCGCAGGCTAACCGCGATCTCGCGGCCATCGTCACTTACCTTCCAAGATTCGGCGAGCACCCCTTCGGTGACATGGGTCGCGGGATGAATGCGCACAAGCGGCGCCCCGAGCAAGCCCGCCACCGAGCGGGATGGTTCATCGACGGCGAAGACTGGATTTAAGGTTTTGGGTTCGGAACGCTGAACGACAACGAGACGGCCTCCGGGGATTCCGATGGAGGGCTGAGGCTGGGCCCAAAGTGCGCCGCCGATGGCGGCGGATGCAAAAATGTTGAGGGCGGCTGAACCCAGAAACGCTAGCATTTTTGTGACTCGGCGCCCGCAAGCGCGTTGAAAAAGTGATTGTAGCACGCGAATACCGCGGCTAAACCGGCCGCGGGAACGCTCATCCACCAGTAGTTTTGCAACACTTCCAGATTGGCGAGCGAGGCGATGAGCGATCCCCAACTGGGGATTTCGCCGCTGAAGCCAAGGCCGAGGAAGGAGAGAGTGGCTTCGGCGAGGATGTACTGGGGAATGGCCAGGCTGAGATAAGTGAGGATCGCGGGATAGGCCTCCGGAAGGATGTGGCGCCGAAGTAAGTAGGAAGGCGTTGCCCCGAAGCCCCGCGACGCCAGCACGTATTCCCGCTCCTTCACACTGAGAACGATCCCGCGTACGATCCGCGCGGGCCGCGCCCAGCCGATCGCGCCGAGCAAGGCGAGAAGGGCTACGAATACGATGCGTGGGTCCGTATTCAAGGGGAAGAATGCACGGGCGGCCAGCAACAGATACATCCAGGGAAGGGCCAGGAACAGCTCGGCGATTCGCATAACGATGCGGTCCGTGAATCCTCCCCAAAAACCGGCCGCACCGCCAAAACACAATCCCAGCAACGCGGAGACGGCCGCCGCGGCGACACCGGAAAAAAGGGACACGCGAGATCCATATACAAGCCGCGAAAACTGGTCCCGGCCCAGTGCATCGGTGCCGAAAAGGAAAATTTTTCCGGGCGCGTCGACCGCGAAAAGCCGGCCCCGATGAAGGAATTTCAGGGGATACGCAGTAGTCTGCGTCCCGTCCGTTTCTACCGTCGCGATCAATCCAAATCCGTGGAATCGCACGCGCGTCGGCGGCGCCCAGGGGTGTTCGCGATGCTGCGCTTGCGGCTCGTAAGGCGCAATGAAGTTCGCAAAAGCGGCCATGAGGTGGATTCCGATCAGCACGGTGGCGCTGGCGGCAACGGATGCGCTCATCCGGTCTCCAGCCGAATCCGCGGATCGGCGGCGTACAGGAGGAGGTCGGCAACCAGGTTCCCGATCGACAGAAACATGGAGGACAGCAGCACGGCCGCCAAGACTACGTGGACGTCCCGCGCCAGTATCGACTCCAGCAACAACGGACCCAAACCCGGCCAACTGACGATTACCTCGATAACGAGGGAAGAACTGGTCAACGACGCCAGCGATAATCCAAACAGGCTGACGATAGGATTGAGCGCGGCGGGCAGCGCATGCCGGAAGAGAATGCGGCGCTCTTCAATTCCACAAGCGCGCAAATGTCCAATGAACGGCATATGCATTACCTGCGCAACGCTGCTGCGGGTGTGGCGGAAAACGGCGGGAAAGGAAACGAACACAAGGGCGATGGTCGCGAGCCAGAGGTTTCCATGGATCGGAGCGACTCCCCATCGGATCGCGAGAAAAACGCACACAAGCCCAACGAGCAGATCCGGTAACGTTACGAGCGTTGAGCTCATCGCTCCGGCAATACGGTCGATTGCGCCGCCGGGCCGCGAGGCGCACCATACGCCCACGGGAACGGCAATGAGCCAGGTGAGAAGGATCGCTGTGGCCGTCAAAAGGACGGTGTTCCCCGCGCGTCGCCAAATCAAGTCGGAGACGGGCATTCCATAGGCCATGGATTGCCCAAATTCGCCTTGCAGCGTGGATGCCGCCCAGCGCACATAACGGATCCCAACGGGCCGGTCCAGCCCGAACTGTTCGCGCAATCGCTCAATCGTCTCCCGAGGGATCTGGGGGTTGACTTTCATCTCTTCCAGGTAGTCGCCCGGGGCAAGTTCGAACAACGCAAAAGAGAGCAGAGAAATACCCACTAGCAGCAGGGCGCCGTGATAGAGCCTCCGCCAAACGAATCTCATGCGTCGGACTCCGGCAGCGTCGCCGCGAGCAAGGCGCGGCTCTCCGGATGCTGTGCGGCTCGAAAGAAATCATGCGACGGAAGATGTTCCACAACAAGGCCGTTCGAGAGCACCGCCACGGCATCGGCCAACTGTCGCACGCGCGTCAAGTCATGGGAAATATAGATGAGGCTTAAACTCCGCTTGCGCCGTATCTCCACCAACAGGGAACATATTCGGGCGGCATTGGCAGGATCCAAACCAGCCAGAGGTTCATCCAGGATTAAGACCTTTACTCCCGGAACCGCCAAGGCTCTCGCCATCGCCACTCTCTGGCGCTGGCCGCCGCTCAACTGGCTGGGAACCCGCATGAGCAACTCAGGTGCCAATCCCACTTCCTCCATTCGCTGCGGAAGGTGGCCCAGCGACCCCGAGTGACCGGCGATGCATAACGGTTCGAGGATCAGGTCCGCCACCGCCCAGTTGGGATTCATCGCTGTGGGCGAATCCTGAAACACAAGCTGAACGCCCGGTGTAGGCCCGGGACTTCCGGGCCGAAAACTTACGCCGTCCATGGACAGAGTACCTTCGGCACCGGGTTCGAGTCCGGCCAGACACCGGGCGAGCGAACTTTAACCCGCGCCCGAGCGTCCCACTACCGCGACGGTTTCGCCGACGCGAAGATCGAGATCCACAGGCCCAAAACCGCGGTGCCCGACACGCCCTCGCGTGTAAACGGTCCCAATCCCAACCGCGCGCAGCGCAACCTCTCCGGTCACCGCACAAACCTTCCGTCGCGGAGTTCGAGGCATCGATCGGCGACAAAGTTCAGCGCCGCCCGGCTGTGGCTTACGTACAAGAGAGCCATCGACGCCTGGTTTCGTAGCTGCCGGAGCAGCGTAAGGACCTCGTACTGGGTGATGGTATCAAGGGCCGACGCCGGTTCGTCGGCGATTAGCAGGGCCGGGCTGCAACAAACGGCCTGGGCGATTACCACTCGCTGGCGCTCTCCACCGCTCAGTTGATGCGGATAGCTACGCGCGATTCGATCCGCATTCGGTCCGAAGAAATTTTCCAGCCGTGATCGAGCCGCGTCTTGCGCTCGCTTCCAGTCCAATGGACAGTGCGTATGAATGACCTCCGCCACTTGGGATTGAATTCGCATGACCGGGTTCAAGGCGACGGAAGGCTCCTGGGGAATAAGGCCGATCGACGCGCCGCGGAGCCGGCGCATGCGTTCCGCCGGGAGATGGAGCAGATCTTCTCCCCTGTAGACGATCTGGCCATCGACTTGGCCATGCGCCGGCAGCAACCGCATGATCGCGCGAGTCAGCGTTGTCTTGCCGCCCCCCGACTCGCCATAGATTCCCACCGCTTCTCCTTCGTTAAGGGTGAGTTCGGCATTTCGCAGAATGGAAACCGGGGGGCGATGGTGTGCGCGGTAGGCGACATTCAGACCGGCGATCCTCAACATTGGCTCCATGCAGGTGATTCTAACCGGCTTCCGCCGATAGCGGGCGCCTGGATCTGCTGTATTCTGGGAGCGGCATGGGTTTGACGCGTCGAGAATTATTGGCGAGCGGATTGCTCTTGAGCGCGGACGGGGAAGAGGTGAATGACGTCCATTCGCAGTTAAATGCGACGCGGGTGGCCCGAGTGGCGCGAGTGAGGACGGTGGAGGAGTTGCGCGAGATAGTGCGGTCGGGGCGGGCGGTGAGTATTTCCGGAAGCAGGCATTCGATGGGCGGGCAGCAGTTTGGAAGCGGGACGGCGCTGTTGGACATGCGGGGAATGAATCGGGTGTTGGGATTGGACCTCGAGAGCCGGACGATCGCCGTGGAGGCGGGGATTGAGAGGCCGGAGTTGTTGGAAGCGTTGGCGGGGGCGCCGCTGGGGATCGTTCAGAAACAGACGGGCGCGGACCGGTTGACGCTGGGAGGGGCGCTGGCTTCGAATGTCCACGGCCGTGGGCTGCGGTTGCGGCCGATAATTAACGACGTCGAATCATTTACGTTGCTGAACGCGGCGGGGGAACTTCTAACATGCAGCCGGAATAGTAACCCGGAGTTATTTCAGTTGGCGATTGGCGGGTACGGATTGTTTGGGGCGATTACTTCGATACGGCTGCGGTTGACGCCGCGAGTGAAGGTACGACGCGTGGTGAAGCTGGCGGAGACGGCGGGGATCGGCGAGGCGTTTGCGGAGCGGATTCGAGATGGTTATTTGTATGGCGATTTCCAGTTTGCGACCGATAGCAAACAGGACAATTTCCTGCGGCGGGGCGTTTTCTCCTGTTATCAACCGGTGGACGCGGCGACGCCGTTGACGGCAAGTCCGACGCGGTTCCGGCCGGAAGATTGGGCGAAGCTGATTTACTACTCCCATACACACAAGCGGAGGGCGTTCAAGTACTACACAGAGCGGTATTTGAAGACTTCGGGCCAGATTTACTATCACGACTGGCAGTTATCGGCGGCGTATCAGCCGGGTTATCACACGGAGATCGACCGGCGGACGCGGGCGAAGGTGAAGGCTACGGAGATGATTACGGAGATCTACGTGCGGCGGGCCGGGCTGGAGGCGTTCATGGAGGAGGCGCGGCGGGAATTGCGCGCACTGAGGGCGAACCTTGTTTATGGCACCGTACGGTTGATTGAGCGGGATGAGGAGAGCTTTTTACGTTGGGCCCGGGAGAGCTTCGCGTGCATTATTTTCAACTTGCATGTGACGCATGATGCGGTGGGGTTGGAAGCGGCCGGGCGGGCTTTCCGGACGCTGATCGATCTGGGAATAGCGCATGGCGGGAGTTACTATCTGACTTATCATAAGTGGGCGAGCCGGGGGCAGGTGGAACGATGTTACCCGCAGTTCCGGGAGTTTTTGGCGAAGAAGTTACAGAATGATCCGGGCGAGGTTTTTCAGAGCGAGTGGTACCGGCACCATAAGGCGCTGTTGGCATAGCGGCGCCGTCCGCGACTCGGGCTGGGGTTGGTCAATTCGCGGTCCGCTCCAGATGGCCCATCCGTCCCGCCTGGAAATCCTCGAAAGCTTCGCGCAACTCGTCTTCCGTGTTCATCACAAACGGACCGTAACGGGCTACCGGCTCATGGATCGGTTCCCCGCTGAGGACCAGGACCAGCGATTGTTCCTTCGCCTCCAGAAAGACGCCCTCCCCGGAAGGGCTTAGAAGCGCCAACGCCGCCTCACCCTTTAATTCGGACGAGCCGTTCACGGCCAGGTCGCCTCGAAGCAATACAATCGCCGCGTTTTGGCCGGCGGGCAGGCTCAGTTCAGTGCGGCCACCCGCCTCCAGGCGGAGATCGAATACATTTACCGGCGTGAATGTCTTGGCGGGGCCTCTCACGCCGTTCAACTCCCCGGCAATCACACGGCCGAATGCCCCCGTTCCCAGTTCGACGCGGGGAATATGTTCGCTGAGGATGCTTTGATACCGAGGCTTCGACATCTTGTGCGCTTTGGGCAAATTCACCCAGAGTTGCACCATCTCGATGTCCCCGCCAGCGGCCGTGAATTCTTTCCCATGCTTTTCTTCATGCACGACGCCCGAAGCGGCGGTCATCCATTGCACGTCGCCGGGATTGATCGTGCCGGAATTCCCGCCGGAGTCCCGATGATCGACGCTGCCCTGGTACGAGATCGTCACCGTTTCAAATCCGCGGTGCGGATGCTCTTCAACGCCGCGCGGCCTGTCCGACGGCTCAAACCGGGCGGGACCGGCATAGTCCAGCAGCAGGAACGGGCTCATCTCCTTCACTCCTTGCGAGGGGAACAGCGTCCTTACCGGGAAACCGTCGCCGACCCAATGGGGCGCGCTTGGGTGGGTAACTCGCAGCACATTTTTTCTTTCAGACATTGTTTTCAGTTCTTTTCTTGTTCAGTTCGCGGCCGAGTTTGCGCAAGAGCGAGACAAGGGCCTCTCTCTCGGGCTGGTCGAGGCACGCGAACGCTTGTTCCATGTCCCGCGAATGCTCTTCAAAAATTCCGGCGATCAGCTTGGAGCCTTCGGCCGTCAGGTGCACGATGCGTGAGCGGCGATCCTTTTCGTCCTCGGCCCGTCGCACCAGGCCTCCGCGTACCAGCCGGTCGACAGCCGCGGTCATCGACCCGCTACTGAGAAGAACCCTTCTTCCAAGAACGCTAACGGCGAGCGGACCCTTGTGGAGAAGGGCTTCCAGTACGCCAAAATCGCTGAGGCACATGCCGGTAGCCTCGACGCTAAGGCGCGCATGGACTTCCAGCGCCTTGGTCGCTTTCCAGAGCAGGAGCCATAGGTGAACTCCCTTAACCGGGGTCGCCATTAATTACCTCTACGTCAATATACTTTACATCAAGATAAAATGCAAGCCTTTTTAGAGTAAATCGGCAATCGGCGTCACCTGTTACCGGGCCGCCTTTCACCTGTTCACCCGATGGGCAACGACGGGGGGGACCCGATAGGCTGGGCGAGAGGTACAACGATGGCTGATTTCTATCAATCGAACTCGATCGCTACTCTACACCGGCTGCGCGCCGGGCGCTTACCATCCATGGAAGCGGAACTCGATAAATTCTCGCGGAAAACAGGCATGGGCCTCATTCTCCCGGCGCTAATTACCGAGTTTGAACGGCCCGCGATGCGAAAGATTGTGGATCAGTTGCGGGAAGCGCGTTATTACAGCAACATCGTGGTGGCGATTGGGCGGGCAAATCGGAAGCAAGTGGCGGAGGCGGCGACATTCTTCCGCGGATTCCGGTCACCGGTGACGATCCTGTGGGTGGAAGATCCCCGGGTGCAGGAAGTCTTTCAAGAGCTGGAACGGGCGGGGATGCCGGCGAAGGTGGACGGCAAGGGACGCACTTGCTGGCTCTCGATGGGCTATCTGTTAGCCGAGGGGCAGGCGGACGTGATTGCGCTGCACGATTGCGATATTGAGAACTACACGCGGGAGATTCCGGCGGCGCTTTGTTACCCGCTGGCGCACCCGCAGATGGAGTTTGATTTCTGCAAGGGCTACTATGCGCGGATCTCAGAGAAATTACACGGGCGGGTGACCCGGCTATTTCTGGCACCGCTGTTGGAGACGCTGCGGGAACACACGCCGGATTCACCGTTCCTCTCCTTTCTTTCGGAGTTCCGCTATCCGCTGGCGGGGGAGTTTGCGATGAAGTCCGCGCTGGCGCGGAAGGTTCGGTTGCCGGCGGACTGGGGGCTGGAAGTAGGCGTACTTTCGGAAGTGTTTCAACACGCCGGAGCGGCGCGAGCTTGCCAGGCCGATATCGCCGACAACTACGAGCACAAGCACCAGGAGCTTTCGGCGAAGGATCCATCAAAAGGGCTGCGACGAATGACGTTTGACATCGCCGGCGCGATGATCCGTTGCCTGGGGCGGCACGGGATACCTTTGAACGGCGAGCAGCTTGAGCGGGTGGCGAACGCGTACACGCATCACGCGGGCGCTAAGGTTCGCCAATATGAAGCGGATGCGCTGATGAATGGATTGGATTACAACCGCGGCGAAGAGATTGGCGCGGTGAACAGTTTTGGAGATAGTCTGCACGAAGCGATCGCGGTTGGCGGCGCGGGCGCGGAAGCCCTGCCGGCGTGGAGCCGGGTGGAACGGGAGGCGCCGGGGATTATGAGAAGGTTAATGGATTGCGCGTTCGAGGTGACTGTACCGGCGCGCGTGGCCATGCCAAACTGGTTGCAGTCCGTGCCGAAGCCCGCATACTTGGCGCGAGCGCGGTAGCGATGTGGCGCACGGCCGGGCTGGAAAGGACAGTGCATCCCATGAGGCTACGAACCTGGCCCACGGTGGTGGGCGGGCTTGGGTGTTTGCTGTTGCTGATCCTGATTTCCAGCGAGGCTATTCGGCGGAAGGCGCGGAATATCTATGAACAACTGGATCAGGTAAACTCCGTACACAGAAATGTGGCGGTGAAGCTGCAAGGGTTGCGAGCGGATATTCACCTATCCGGAATCTTTGTGCGCGATTATCTGCTGGACAATTCCCACCTGACCGGCCCTTCGTACCGGAGCCGGTTGATCCGGCTGCGGGAGGCCACGCGGAAGACGCTGGAAGAGTTGCATTCCACTGCCAGCACCGAGGAGCGGGAGCGCATCGAACGATTGCAGGCGAATCTGGACGACTATTGGGAGACTTTCGATCCATTGTTTGACTGGACGCCGAGCCAGAAGCTGTATCTAAGCGCGCCGTTTCTGCGGAATCGGGTGCTGCCGCGGCGGGACGCGGTATTGGATCTGACGCGGGATATTGAAGGTCTGAACAACGAGAACATGGTGCGCCAGCGGGCGCTGGTGGCGACGCGGGAATTGGAATTGCGGCAGTCCTTTGTTTGGATGTTGTGGGTAACCATGGGGTTGGGCGTGGCCATCGCATTGGGAGCGGGGTTCCGGTTCCATGTGGTCGAGTCCAAGGCGGAGGAGCAGTACCGGCGGCTGGAGGAGGCGGAAGGGGAGATGCGGCGGTTGTCGCAGTTGCTGGTGCGGGCGCAGGAGGAAGAGCGGAAGCGGTTATCGCGGGAGTTGCACGACCAGGTGGGGCAGATGTTGACGGCGCTGCGGATGGAGGTGGGGCACATCGAGCGATCGCGATTTAACGACGGGGCATTCGCGGCGCACACGGCGGAGTGCAAGAGCTTGATTGACACGATCGTGGGGACGGTGCGGGACCTATCGATGGGGCTGCGGCCATCGATGCTCGACGATATCGGGCTGGGACCGGCGCTGCAATGGCTGGCGCGCGATTATTCGCGGCGATACAACTGTCCGGTGAATGTGAGCCTGGAAGGGGATCTGGACACGCTGCCGGAGGCCTACCGGACGTGCACATACCGGGTGGTGCAGGAGGCGTTAACGAACTGTGCGCGGCACGCGAAGGCCACCCGGATTGACGTTTCGGTGCAAGGGGCAGGCGGGTGGCTGCTATTGAGGATCCGGGACGACGGAGTTGGGCTGAATCCGCGAACGAACCCGAAGACGGGGCTGGGGCTACTGGGAATTCAGGAGCGAGTGCGGGAGTTGAACGGGACGATGTCGGTACTTTCGGAAGAAGGAGGCGGGACTTCGCTGCGAGTGGAGATGCCGTTGGAGCGCGCGGCGCTGGGGGAAGAGCATGCGTATTTTGTTAGCGGATGATCATGGGATCGTTCGGCGGGGAATGCGTTCACTGCTGGACACGGAGCCGGGGGTGGAAGTGGTGGGGGAGGCGCCGAATGGACGGGAGGCGTTGAAGCTGCTGGAGACGCTGCGGCCGGATATGGCAATTCTGGACGTCGCGATGCCGATGCTGAATGGGATTGAAGTGACGGCGCAGGCGATGAAGGCGTTCCCGGAACTGAAGGTGATCATTTTGAGCATGTATGCGGACGAGGCGTACGTCGTTCGGGCTTTGACGGCGGGGGCGCGGGGATATTTGCTGAAAGAGGCGACCGAGGAGGATCTGCTGCCGGCGGTGCGGGCGGTGGCCGGCGGACGGAGTTTTTTCAGTCCGGCGATCAGCAGTATTTTGCTGGCCGATTATGTGCGGCATTTGAAGCAGCGGGGGCTGGAGGATTCCTACGACGTGCTGTCGGACCGGGAGAAGGAAGTGCTGCAGTTATTGGCGGAGGGTAAGACGAACAAGGAAGCGGCGTCGGTGTTGAACCTGAGCCTGTCAACGGTGGAAACGCACCGGTTGAAACTGATGCAAAAGCTGGGGCTGCACAATACGGCCGAAATTGTATTGTATGCGGTGCGGAAGGGGATTATTTCGTAGTTGCTTGGGGGTGGGGTAGGCTGGAGGGGAGAGCATGAGCGAATCCAATCCCCTTCTATCCATACCGTTTGCGATTCCGTTCGACCGGATTCGGGCCGAGCATGTGGAGCCGGGTATTCTTCAATTGATCGCGGAGGCGCGGGAGCGGATTGACGCTATCGCATCGTTGAGCGACGCCCGCACGTATGAGAACACGATGTATGCGCTTGACCATGCGACCGAGCCGCTGGATGTGGCGTTCGGCGTGGTGCGCCATTTGGAATCCGTCGCCACGTATCCGGAATTGCGCGAGGCGTACAACAAAGCGCAGGGACCGGCGAGCGAGTTCTATTCGAGTATTCGGCTACACAGCGGGCTGTGGAAGGCATTGAAAGAGTATGCGGCCACGGCGGAAGCGCAGGCATTGACCGGGGTGCGGGCACGCCATTTGAAAAAGACGTTGGAAGCGTTCCGGTTGTCGGGGGCGGACCTGGATGCGGCGGGCAAAAAGCGGTGGTCGGAGATTGATATTGAGTTGACGCAGTTGACCACGAAGTTTTCCGAGAACGTATTGGACGCGACCAATGCGTTTGAACTGGTGATCGGCGATGAGGCGCGATTGGCGGGACTGCCGCCGAGCGCCGTGGCGGCGGCGCGGCAGGACGCGGAACAGAAGGGACTTTCAGGTTGGCGGTTCACGCTCCAGCAGCCATCCTATACGGCCGTGCTGACATACATGGACGACCGGAGCGTGCGGGAGGCCCTGTACCGGGCCTATAGCACGCGCGCGGCGAGCGGGAAGTACGATAACCGGGAGAACATCCTGAAAATTCTGGCGCTACGGCAGGAGAAGGCAAAACTGCTAGGATTTCAGCACTTTGCGGATTTGGTGCTGGTGGACCGGATGGCGAAAACGGGCGCGGCGGCGGAACGGTTTCTCAACGACTTGAAAGAGAAGACCGATGCGTTCTTCGCGCGGGAGAACGACCAGCTTCGGGAGTTCGCGGGCGGACTGGAGTTGGAGCCTTGGGACGTCAGCTACTACTCGGAGAAGCAGCGTGTAGCTCTTTACGATTTCGACGAGGAAGAACTGCGGCCCTACTTTGGATTGTCGAGCGTGTTGACGGGGATGTTTGCCTTGACCGGGCGGCTGTTCGGGATTCGAGTGACAGAACGGCAGGGCGTGGCGGCGTGGGACAAAGACGTCCGGTTCTTTGACATTTTCGATTCGTCGAGCGATGCGCATGCCGCCAGCTTCTACGTCGATATGCATCCGCGCGAAAACAAGCGCGGCGGAGCTTGGATGGACGCGTTTCTGACGGGTACGCCAGGCGCGAGTGGCGTTACGCCGCATTTGGGGTTAATGTGCGGCAACCTGACGCCTCCGATCAGCCCGCAACCGGCGCTGTTGACCCACCGGGACGTGGAAACGCTGTTTCATGAATTTGGCCACCTGCTGCACCATTCGTTGACACGGGTTCCGGTGCGCGACTTGGCCGGGACCAGCGTGCCGTGGGATTTCGTGGAGTTGCCGTCCCAGATTATGGAGAACTGGTGTTGGGAGCGGGAGGCGTTGGACCTGTTTGCGCACCACTACCAGACGGGCGAGGCTATTCCGGGAGATTTGTTTGCAAAATTGAAGCGCGCGCGGACGTACCGGGCGGCGAATGGGCAGATGCGGCAATTGAGTTTTGCATTTGTGGATCTGGCGCTGCATACGGGGTATGATCCCGCGAAGGATGGGGACGTAATCCAGTGGTCACGGGCGCTGCTGCAACCGTTCACGGCGGCGACGCTTCCGCCGGACCATGCGACGATCGCGAGCTTCACGCACCTGTTCGCGAACCCGGTGGGATATGCGGCCGGCTACTATTCCTACAAGTGGGCGGAGGTTTTAGACGCCGACGCTTTCAGCCGTTTTCGGACGGAGGGAGTTTTCAACGAGACGACCGGGCGCGAGTTCCGCGAATGCATTCTAGCGAAGGGGGACAGCGAAGATCCGGCGACGCTCTACCGGCAGTTTATGGGGCGCGATCCGGACCCGAATGCGCTGCTAATCCGGAGCGGCCTCACGGTTGACGGATAGATGTTACAATATTTCATAGATTCCCAGGTATGAAATTCCGTATTCTGCAACCATAGAGCAATTTGCGGCGTCAGTACATTTAGGGATCAGGCAGTCCGATGACGACAACTCCGCTTCCACCAACAAACGAATACCGACCTTCGAATCCGCTGGCCCCGGTGGACCACTCCGATTTGCACCTGGACCGGCTGCTGGCGCCCGAAATTCCCTGGCATAGGCAGTTTATAGCCAACGTCAAGGAGTTTTTCCGGCCGACGCAGTTACCCCCCTTGGAAGTGACATCCAAACCCGTGGCGGTGAAGGATATTTGGGGACAAACGGCGGGCAATGAGCGAACGGCTGGGCTATCCTCACTGATGGTGCACGGGGGAATTGTGGCGTTGCTGTTCCTGATTGGAACCAACGAGACCGTTCAGCAGGTGGCCAAGGACGTGGTCCATCTGGCGGCGCCGGATGTGTCTGAATACATTCCGAAGGCGGCGCCAAAGGACAAAACAATGGGCGGCGGCGGTGGCGGCGGTAATCTTTCGCCGCTGGATGCGAGCAAGGGCAAGCTGCCGAAAATCGCCAAACAGTTCGTGCCGCCGAGCGCCGTCGTGTTGAACGAAAATCCCAAGTTGATCATGGAGCCGTCCATTGAAGTACAGCCGAATGCAGTGCTGCCGGTGGTGGCGCTGAACACTCTGGGCGATCCGATGGGATTGGGCAAAATACCCTCGAACGGACCCGGCTCGGGAGCGGGAATCGGTTCGGGCAAGGGCGGGGGCGTTGGCTCGGGCAGCGGACGCGGCGTTGGTCCGGGTTCGGGCGGCGGTATTGGCGGCGGGGCGTACCGGATCGGCGGCGGCGTATCGGCTCCGGCGGTTCTGGCGAAAGTGGAACCGGAATACTCGGAAGAGGCGCGTAAAGCGAAGTTCCAGGGTACGGTGATGCTGTACATCGAAGTGGACGAGAACGGGAAGCCGAAGAATCTGCGCGTGGTGCGTCCGCTGGGATTGGGTTTGGACGAGAAAGCGATTGAGGCCGTCTCCCGGTGGAAGTTCCGCCCGGGATTCAAGGATGGCAAAGCGGTTACGGTAGCGGCGACGGTAGAAGTGAATTTCCGGCTGTTGTAGTATTCCCTCCCGCAAAAACAGAACGCCCTGTGCAGAAGTGCATGGGGCGTTCTGTTTTTGTCCCCTAACCGGGCGTGGCCAATAGTAGAATATTAGAGTACCCATCCACGTTCCCGCCCCACCGGGCGGGGCTTTATTCGCAAACAATGCTTAAACTCAAAATTGAAACCCACGCAGATCTGGATCCGCAGGAAACCGGCGAATGGCTGGAAGCCCTGGATCAGATTATCGACCAGGCCGGACCGGACCGGGCCAAGTTCCTACTGGAAGCGTTAGTGCGGAAGGCCGCCGTGAATGGCGTGGAACCGCCGATAACCACGGTCGGCCCCTACGTCAATACGATCGGTCGAGACGAAGAGATTCCGTATCCGGGAGATATGGCGCTTGAGTCCCGGCTGCGCGCCCTGGTGCGTTGGAACGCGCTGGCCATGGTGGTCCGCGCCAACAAATACGACGCCGGCCTGGGCGGGCACATTGCGACGTTCGCTTCGCAGGCGACGCTGGTGGAAGTGGGACAGAACCATTTCTTCCGTGCGTCGATCGACGGGACGCCGGGCGACCTGGTGTATTTTCAGGGGCACGCCTCGCCCGGACAGTATTCCCGTGCGTTTTTGGAAGGCCGGTTGACCGAGACGCATTTGGCGAATTTCCGTCACGAACTGCGTGAGCAACCGGGCTTGAGCTCCTATCCGCATCCGTGGCTGATGCCGGATTTCTGGCAGTTTCCGACGGTCTCGATGGGGCTGGGGCCGATTAACTCGATATACCAGGCGCGTTTCATGCGGTACCTGGAAAACCGTTCGCTAATCGGCAAAACGGACCGCCGGGTGTGGGCGTATCTGGGCGACGGCGAAATGGATGAGCCGGAGTCGTACGGAGCGATCCGCATTGCCACCAGCGAGAAGCTCGACAACCTGGTATGGGTTATCAATTGCAATCTCCAGCGGCTGGACGGGCCGGTGCGCGGGAACGGCAGCGTGGTCCGAGAACTGGAGGGATTGTTCCGCGGCGCGGGTTGGAATGTGATCAAGCTGCTATGGGGGTCGGAGTGGGACGCCCTGTTGGCAAAGGACAAGACGGGCCTACTGGTGCAGCGGATGGAAGAGTGCGTGGACGGCGAATTCCAGAACTTCAAGGCAAAGGGCGGCGCTTATATTCGCCAGGAGTTCTTCGGGAAGTATCCGGAGCTGTTGGAACTGGTGAAGGATATGACCGACGAGGATCTGGGGCAGTTACGCCGCGGCGGCCATGATCCGCAAAAGGTCTACAACGCCTATCATCGCGCGATTCAGATGAACGGCAAGCCGACCGTGATTCTGGCTAAGACCATTAAGGGCTACGGCATGGGCGATGCCGGAGAAGCGCGCAACTTCACGCATCAACAGAAGAAGCTGGATGAAAGTCAGTTGATCTACGTCCGCAACCGCTTTAACGTGCCGATTACCGACGAACAGGCCATGAAGTGCGCGTTCCTGCGGCCAGGCGACGATACGACGGAAATGCAGTACATGCATGCGCGTCGCAAGGAACTGGGCGGCTACGTGCCTTCGCGGACGCCCTCGGCGATTACGATCAAAGCCCCGGAACTTGACAGGTTCAAGGATGCGCTGGCCGGGTCCAGCGGACGCGAGTTGTCGACAACGATGGCATTCGTTCGCATTCTGACCACGCTATTGAAAGACGCCGAGATCGGCAAGTACGTGGTGCCGATTATTCCCGACGAAGCGCGTACGTTCGGCATGGATTCGCTGTTCCGCCAAGTGGGCATTTACGCGAGCCAGGGCCAGTTGTACAAGCCCGTGGACGCGGACATGTTCCTCTACTACCACGAATCGACTAGCGGGCAGATTTTGGAAGAGGGAATTACGGAGGCGGGCTCGATGGGCTCGTTTACCGCGGCGGGTACGGCGTATGCCAATTACGGCATCCCAATGATTCCGTTCTATACCTACTATTCGATGTTCGGATTCCAGCGCGTGGGCGATATGGCTTGGGCGTTCGCGGATTCACGCGGCAAGGGCTTCCTGATGGGCGCGACGGCGGGACGGACGACGCTTTCCGGCGAGGGATTGCAGCATCAGGACGGTCACAGTCTGGTGCTTTCAAGCACCGTGCCGACGTGTCATTCCTATGATCCGGCGTTTGCCTACGAGATCGCCATCATCGTGCAGGACGGCATTAGGCGAATGTACGAGTTGAACGAAGACCGCTTCTACTACCTGACGATCAGTAACGACGACTACGCGCATCCGGCCATCCCGGGCGACGTGAACGAAGGCGTATTGCGAGGCCTATATAGATACCGCGCGGCGGACAATGGACCGGCGCAGGTGCTGCTTATGGGCAGCGGAGCGATCTTTAACGAAGCGGCGAAAGCGCAGGAAATTCTTCGTGAAAAGTACGGCGTGGCGGCCGACCTCTATAGCGCCACCAGTTACAACGAACTGCGGCGGGATTGCCTGGAAGTGGAGCGTTGGAACCGGCTGCATCCGACGGAGAATTTGCGGACGTCGTATTTGGATCAGGTGTTGAGCGGTACTTCCGCGCCTATTGTCGCCGCAAGCGATTACATGAAGATTGTGTCCGATCAGATCGCCCCGTGGCTGCCGGGTCGATTGACTTCGCTGGGAACGGACGGGTTCGGCCGCAGCGACAATCGCCAGCATTTGCGCAAGCATTTCGAAGTGGACGCGGCGGCGATTGTCTGCGCGACGCTTTCGAGGTTGGCGCGGGATGGGCGGTTCGATGCCGGGCGGGCGGCCGAGGCGATTGTTGAGCATGGGTTGAGCCCGGAGGCAATCGATCCGGCGTTGGCTTAGGGGAGCCGCCATCACCGTCACTCTAACTAACGCCGCCGCTCCGGTGAAACGTCTTCCGATCCGCGTCAACTGAAGACACAAACGGCGCCGGAGGGCGGCGCCGTTTGGTGTTTCTATTCTGGATCGGTGCGCCGCTTTTTGCGATTACGCTTGCGAGCGAGGGCTTCTTTTACCCGCTTTTTTTCGCCGGGTTTCAGGTAGAAGGAGTGACGTTTGATCTCCTTGATAATGTCCTCCTGCTGTACCTTCCGCTTGAAGCGGCGCAGGGCATTTTCAAGAGTTTCGCCGTCCTGGACGATTACTTCCGCCATTAAATATTCACCTCCTCGCTGGTCGGGCTGCTCCGTATTAAAGAGCGCAAGATTCTATTGTAGCAGAGGGGGGTTCGGTAATAGAGTGATAGGGTGCAGCGAACTACCCTGTTTCTATTGAGCTTTCTGGCTGGCTTGACGGTTTATGGACAGGCTCCGCCGACGACTGCGCCGGCGAAACCAACGATGCGTCGGCCGCCGGCGTATCCGGAACGGCCTCCGGCCGATCCGGCGATGGTGGCGCGGGGAAAGGCTCTCTATGGGCTCCAATGCACGTTTTGCCATGGATCGGACGCGCGTGGCGGATCGGGCGGACCGAATTTGCTGCGAGCCGAGTTGGTATTAAACGACAAGGAAGGGGAGTTGATTGGGCCGGTGATTTTGAATGGGCGGGAGGGGATGTCGAAGATGGCTCTATCGCCGGCGCAGATTGCCGATGTTTCCGCTTTCATCCACAGCTTCAAGGTGGGCGGGTATGACGTTTCGCGAATGACGCCATTAACCATTGTGGTGGGCGATGCAAAGGCGGGAGAGGCCTATTTCGGGAAGACTTGCGCCGGTTGCCATTCGGTTGCGGGTGATTTGAAGGGGATTGGAGTGCGGATTCCAGACGCCAAGCCGCTGCAGCAAACCTGGCTGGTACCGGGTTCGGGACGAGGCGAGGGCGTACCGCGGCCGAAGCCAATTATAGTCACGGTGACGCCCGCGGCGGGTAAGAAGGTGGAGGGGCGATTGGTGAGGGTTGATGATTTTGTGGTTACGTTGGTGGACGGCGAAGGCGCGCGGCGGACGTTCGCGCGCGACGGGGATGTTCCGAAAGTGGAGTTGCGCGACCCGCTGCAGCCGCACAAGGATCTGCTGGGGACTTACTCGGACAAAGACATTCATAACTTGACGGCATATTTGGTGACAGTGAAATGAAGACTCTATTTGGGCTGATTTTATGCGCCGGTTTGGTTGGGGCGCAGGACCCTTCCGTGTTGAGGAAGCGGTTGGAGAACGACTGGCCGACTTACTCGGGTGATTACACCGGGCAACGGTATAGCCGGCTGAAGCAGATTTCGACGGCCAATGTGAAGGGACTAACGCTGGCGTGGACTTCACGGGTCGTGGCGGGACCCGGTGCGCCGGCGGCGGGCGGGTTTGGCGGGCGCGGGTTTGGACCGGTTGGGCCGCCGACCATCGTTGGCGGCGAGGGCGACCAGGATTTTGGCGGGACGGCGAATATCCGCGCGTCCGTCCTGGCGGTGGATGGGAAGTTGTATCTGTCGACGCCGGACAATGCGTGGGCGGTGGATGCGCGCGACGGCTCGGTGATATGGCATTATTACTGGCGGACAAAAGGCGGGACACATATTGGCAACCGCGGGTTGGGTATGTGGGGTAAATGGCTCTACATGGAGACGCCGGATAACTATTTAGTTTGCTTGGATGCCGACACGGGCAAGGAGCGTTGGCACAAGCCGATAGCCGATTTCAACCGGCAGTACTTTTCGACGATGGCACCGATCGTTATAGGGAATAAGATCATCGTCGGCACTGGGAATGACTTGGACGCGCCCGGATATGTGCAGGCGCGCGATCCGGAGACAGGGGACGAGGTGTGGACGTGGTGGTCGGTGCCGACGAAGAAAGGCGATCCGGGTTTGGAGACTTGGGGGAGCCTGGAGGGAGCGAAGCATGGCGCGGGGAATGTCTGGATCCCGGGGGTATATGATCCCGACACGAACTTGTATATTTTTGGGACGGGGAATCCATCGCCGGCGTATACGAATCCGCCGAGCCGGGATGGGGACAATTTATATACGTGCTCGCTGGTGGCGTTGGACATGGCGACGGGAAAGATGAAGTGGTATTACCAGATGAACCCGCATGACACGCACGATTGGGATTCGAGCGAGACACCGATTTTGGTGGACGGGGAATTCAAGGGACGGCAGCGGAAGATGGCATTACATGCGGACCGGAACGGGTACTTCTGGGTGGTGGATCGCGTGACAGGCGAACATTTGCTGACGTCGAAATTTTCGCCGACGGTGAATTGGGTGAAGGAGATCAATTCCAAAGGGCAGACGATTCGCGATGTCGCGAAAGACTCTTCCGTTCCGGGAACGCTGGTTTCGCCGAATAACTATGGGGCGACAAACTGGCCGCCCGCGGCTTATTCGCCTGATACGGGGCTGTTCTATGTCCCGACGATCGATAACTATGCGATGTATTATTTGACCGAGACCGACCCGCGCGGGGCGATGGGGTTGGGCGGCAAGGATGAGCAGCAGTTGGCGGCGCTGGGCGTTTATATGACCGCCATCGACTACAAGACGGGGAAGATTGCGTGGCGGCATAAGTACCCGGGGACGGGCGGGTTTGGGGCGGCGAATGGCGTGTTGACAACGGCGGGCGGGCTCTTGTTTGGCGGGGATATTTCAGGAAATTTGATTGCGTATAATGCCGCTTCGGGGAAGATTTTGTGGCATGCGCGATTGGGGAATGTGTCGAATGCGCCGCAGACTTATTTGTTGGATGGAAAGCAGTATGTGCTGGCGGCGGCGGGGGACCAGTTGTTTGCGTTTTATTTGCAGTGAGGGATTTACTTGAAAGTACGAGATCTGATTCGAGCCATCGAGGACGATGGCTGGCGATACGTGCGCTCGAAAGGGAGTCACCGCGTTTGAACATTCTGGAGAGGATGTGCATCCTAATACCTAAATAGTGTTCTGATCCAATCGGGTCTGAGAGGCAAACTATGAAAAAGTACGCGATCGTGATTGAGCATGGCGAGAACAACCTTTCGGCTTACGTGCCCGATCTTCCAGGTTGCATAGCGACCGGGAAGACCGTGGCGGAGATCGAACGCAATATTCGAGAGGCGATTGAACTCCACCTTGAGGGGATGATTGAAGATGGGAATCCGATTCCGGAACCGGTGACAGTCGTGCGATATGTGGAATTGCAGGGTGTCGGGTAGAGGCCCGTGAAGCGGGCTGAGCAAATCGCGTTCCCCACTCGACTGCGTTCGGCGCGGGAGGCTGGGCTGAAAGACGCAGAAGCCTTTGATGGCATTATTCACGTGATAGAGAGCCTCGGCAAATTCATCAGGGAGAACCCTAACGGCAATCTCGGGCAATATCAAATTATCAAATGGGTGCGGCTACTTTGGAACGCCGGCCGACCGGCGTAGAGTCAGCGATTTAAGCTGATCGAGGCGGTTGCCGATGTAGACTTGAAGCCGGGTTATGAGGATAACCCCGGCGCAAGTGCCGGAGCCAGGCTACTTGGACTGGGCGATTTTCGCCTGGAGCTCGAGCACGGCCTGAGAGGTTTTCTCGAGCCGTTGGAGCGCGGTCTTGAGCTTGCGGAACTGTGCGGAGGCCGCCCGGTAGAGGGGCGCCGCTTGCGGTGAGAGACGCACGTTCACAGTCTTCCCCTTGACCTTGTAGGTGAGTTCGAAGTAGGGGCCATGCCGCTTGCCGGGGTCGGAGCGGCACGCGCAATAGGCCTTGCCGCACTTGGTCATTCTCTTAAGCACGGTTCCCTTGCAGAAGTACTCCAGTTGATCCAATCCGCGCTTGAGTTCTTGGAAGCGCTGTGTGTGTTTGGCCAGCGTGGTTGGCGTTGGAGAGGAGGGGCGCGACATAATGCTGTCGGTAATAATACCGTTAGTACATGGAGATTGCAACCACCACTCCTCGCCCCGCCTTCTCCAGTGCGTTGACGAATTCGCCGCAGCAATGGGCCACGAGATTCGCTACGATGTCCGGGAGGAAACCGAAGATCTTTCGAAAGCCGACTGGCTTGACGGCAAGCAGTGTTTGCCGGCGGCGGCGGGCGACCAGTTATTAGCGCTTTATTTGCAGTGAGGGTCGGTGACTGTTTGATATCTTGGAGAGCATTCCGATTTCATCTTCCGTGTCGCTTAACGACTGGGAAGAGCGTGGCGGAGATTGAATACAATATTTGAGAGGCGATTGAACTCCACGTTGAGGGGATGATAGAAGACGGGGATCCGATTCCGGAGGTGTTGAGGATGCCAGAAAGATTGGTTTAAAGCATGCAGGCGTGCGATCTTATTGTCATCGGCTCGGGAGCGGCGGGACAGCGCGCCGCGATACAGGGCGCTAAGTCCGGTAAGCGTGTCGTCCTTGTCGAGAAGCTGGAAGTGATCGGCGGCACCTGTTTCAATACCGGAACCATTCCGAGCAAGACGATGCGCGAGGCGGTGCTGCATCTCTCCGGTTATCAATATCAGAATGTCTACGGTGTGAGCTACCGCGTTAAGGAGAAGATCTCGATGGGGGATCTGAGCTTTCGCGTGCAGCACGTTATTAAGACCGAGATTGACGTGGCCCAGGCGCAGCTTTCCAGGAACGGCGTGGAGATGATGTTTGGCGCCGCGTCGTTTATCGATAACCATCACGTGCGGGTGGACAGCTCGCGCGGGACGAGTACCGAACTCGAGGCAAGCCACATTATTATCGCAACGGGCGCGAAACCGGCGGCGTCTCCGATGGTTCCGTACAACAATCGGACCATCATTAACAGCGACCAGATCTTGAGTCTGCCGGAGATCCCGAAGACGCTGATCGTGGTCGGCGGCGGCGTGATCGGCGTCGAGTACGCGTGCATGTTCTCGGCGCTGGGAGTTCGCGTCACATTGATTGAAAAGCGCCCGCGTCTGCTGGAATTCGCGGACACGGAAATTGTGGAAGCGTTGTGCTACCATCTTCGCGATCACCGCGTCACGCTGCGGTTGAACGAGGGAGTGGCAAGCGTCGAGGAGCTTCCCGATGCCGGGGTGATGGCCAATCTGGAAAGCAAAAAGAAGGTGACCGGCGACGCGCTGATTTATGCGGTGGGACGGCAGGGCAACGTCGACGGACTCAACTTGAGCGCGGCGGGTATTGAGGCCGACGGGCGCGGGCGCATCGCCGTGGACGCGGAGTATCGAACAACACAGCCGCATATATTCGCAGTAGGAGATGTGATCGGATTTCCCAGTCTGGCTTCGGTTTCAATGGAGCAGGGACGCATCGCCGCAGCGCACGCGTTTGGGTTGAAAGTGAATTCGAACCCGGCCAACTACCCCTACGGAATTTATACAATTCCGGAGATCTCGTTCATCGGAAAAACGGAGGAGCAACTCACCGAAGAGGACGTGCCTTACGAGGTGGGAGTGGCTTACTACCGGGAGATCGCGCGGGGGCAGATCCGCGGCGACACGACCGGCCGGCTGAAACTGATTTTCCATCGGGACACCAAGGAACTGCTGGGCGTTCACATTATCGGGGAAGGCGCGTCCGAGCTACTTCACATCGGCCAGGCCGTGCTGGTGCTAAAGAGTACCGTCGAGTACTTCGTTGAAACCGTGTTCAACTATCCGACTCTGGCTGAATGCTATAAAGTGGCCGCGTTCAACGGTCTGAACAAACTGGCCCGGGTTTAGAGGCCACTGATAAAGGAATGACATGCGAAGAGCAATAGGCGTCTGGGCGGCGGAACACATCGCGGTCGGACTGGTGGAAGACAATAAGGTGGTCGGCCAGATTCGCACGTACCCCGACGCGTCCGATCCGAACGCATTGCAGGGAATGCCTTCGGACATTATTATCGAGCGGATCTGCGAAGTGATTACGGACGTTGCGGACGGACATGCAATCGATTCGGTGGGCATCGGTTTCCCTGGAATTATTCGCGACGGACTGGTGGAAGAATCTCCGAACTTGAAACAGGTGAAGGGGCTGAACTTGGGAGCGGCGCTATCGGCCGCATTGGCCAACTCCAATATTCTGGCGCCGGTTCAGGTTTGGAACGATGCCGATGCGATGGCGGCCGGGGTGGCAGCCACGCGCGGTTACCTGGACCGATTGATTCGCGTTTGGACGCTGGGCAGCGGAGTGGGCTTTGGGCGCTATCCGTGGGCGGAAGGGGTTTGGGAGGGCGGCCACTGTGTCGTCACACTCGATCCGAAGGAGAGTTTTTGTGGGTGCGGCGGACAGGGACATCTGGAAGGAATTGTCGGTCACCGATCGATGAGACTTCGATTCCTGGACATGGAGCCGGACGAGGTATTCGCCAATGCCAGAACAGGCGATCCGCGGTGCGCTGAGTTTGTAAAGATGTGGCATCGGGCGCTGGCGGCGGCTACGGCGACCAGCATTCACCTGGACGGGGGAGGAAAGTTCTTCTTCGGCGGACCGAATGCGAAGTTTCTGGATGTTACGCTGTTGAACCAATATGTGCACGACATGGTGACGATGAGTCCGCTGCAGAATTACGTTTTCGAGACATTTTCTTCGAGCGATGAGGTGGGCGTGATCGGCGCGGCGGTGAACACGAAACGGGCGGGGCCTGGGGCTTAGCGAGATCCCGCTATTCCAGGATTCCGAGGTCATCCAAGCCGCGCTGCAGAAATTGCGGGAGAAGCCTGCAATCCAGTTTGCCGACGCGCTGATTCTTGAGACGGCCAGACGGGCCGACCATCTCCCCTTGGGGACTTTCGACCGTAAGTTGGCCGCGCGGGAAGGAACGGAAAAGCTCTAAGCCGGACCCTGCTGGGCGGGGCCGCCGGAGAAGGGGTTGAAGTCGGTCGAATCGTCGAAAAGGTCAATGCCTTCGGCTTTCTTTAGGAAATTGACGATGAGATACGTTACCGGAGTGGCGAGGGCTTCGTAGACCACCTTGACAAGGTAGCCGGTGACGATGAGGTCGCGGATCATCTGGCCGTCGATGCGGCCCCAGAAGGCGATGGTCATGACGATGATCGTGTCGATCAACTGGCCAACGGCGGTCGAGGAGATCGTTCGCATCCAAAGGAACTTGCCGCCGGTGATTACTTTCATCTTCGCGAGGACGAAGGCGTTGGCGAATTCGCCGCACCAGTAGGCGATAAGACTGGCCACGACGAGGCGCGGAAGGAAGCCGAAGATGCTTTCGAAAGCCGGCTGGTTGTTCCAGCCGGGGGCCGGCGGGAGGCTGACGATTGTCATGCCGAGCGCGGTGAGCAAGGTCAGAGAGAGGAAGCCATGCCAGATCGCGCGGCGGCTGCCGGCATAGCCGTACACCTCGGTGAAAATGTCGCCGAAGATATAGGTGATGGGGAAAAGGATCTGCGCGCCGCTGAGGATAATGTCGAACTCCAGGCCGAGGAACGAGACATGGCCGAAGTAGCATAGCTTTGACGCTACGAGGTTCGATATCAGTAGCACTACGACGAAGAAGCTGAGGCAGATCTCGTAGTATTTGAAGCGGTGGAGCGGGGTGAGATGAGTTAGAAGATTGCTCAAGGG
Source organism: Bryobacteraceae bacterium (assembly GCA_046155405.1). Taxonomy (GTDB): domain Bacteria; phylum Acidobacteriota; class Terriglobia; order Bryobacterales; family Bryobacteraceae. Next base: position 34,219 of record JBJXFL010000184.1, read on the forward strand.
TTGACTCGAATGTCGGCGCCGGACATTTCAGCGGGTTTTGATAAGCCTAGCAGACCGAGAATGGTTGGCGCGATATCGCGGAGAGAGCCGCCGGTGCGGAGCGGACGGCGATCTTCACTCATCAGGATGAACGGGACGGGGTTGGTGGTGTGATAAGTGTGCGGACCGCCGGTGACGGGATCGATCATTGTCTCGGCGTTGCCATGATCGGCGGTGACGATCCACTGGCCGCCCTTTTCTTTCAGCGCCCGGTGGATGCGGCCGAGCATGACGTCGCAGGTCTCGCAGGCCTTGACGGCAGCTTCGTATTTACCGGAGTGGCCGACCATGTCTGGATTGGCAAAATTGACCACGATGAGGTCGAAGCCGGCGCGGTCGATGCCCTTGAGTACGACGTTGCAGACGCCTTCGGCGCTCATTTCGGGCATAAGGTCGTAGGTTGCCACTTTGGGAGACGGGACCATTTCGCGCTCTTCGCCGTCGAACGGTTTTTCGACGCCGCCATTGAAGAAGAAGGTGACGTGGGGGTATTTTTCCGTTTCCGCGATGCGGAGCTGTTTGGCGCTGTGACCACTTAGAATGCCGCCCAGGAGGTTGGTATGTTTTTCGGGCTGGAGAACGGTGTGGACCTTAAGCGTCCGGTCGTAGACGGTCATGGTGGTGTAGTGCAGGTTTTTTGGCGCGAGAGACTGATAGGAAACGCCGTCGAGGGGATAGTCCGTTAGAGCTTGCGAGAGTTCGCGGCCGCGGTCGGCGCGGAAGTTGAAGAAGAGCACGGCGTCTTCGTCGCGCATGAGGCCGGCGGGCTCATTGGCAGAATTGACGATTACGATAGGCTCGATGAATTCGTCGGTAATGCCTTTTTCGTAGCTCTCGCGAATGCCGGTGACGGGATCGCTGGCCTTGCGGCCATCGCCCAACACGATGGCGCGGAAGGCGCGTTCGACGCGGTCCCACCGCTTGTCGCGATCCATGGCGTAATAGCGGCCGGAGACAGTGGCGACCCGGCCGATGCCGATCTCCTTCATCTTGTTGAGGAGGGCTTGCGTGAAGCCGGCGCCCTGTTCGGGCGGGGTGTCGCGGCCATCCGTGAAGGCGTGGACGACGACGTCTTCAACACCGCCGCGTTTGGCCATGTCGAGCAAGGCGTAGAGGTGGGTGATGTGGGAGTGGACGCCGCCATCGCTGAGGAGGCCGAGCAGGTGGAGACGGCGGCCGCGAGCGTGTTTGACGGTTTGCTGAAGGACGGGATCGGTGACGAGCGTGTCGTTGCGAACCATCCAATCGATGCGAGTAATGTCCATCTGAATGACGCGGCCGGAGCCGATATTCAGGTGGCCGACTTCGCTGTTGCCCATCTGGCCGTTGGGCAGGCCGACCCATTCGCCGCTGGTGTTGATGAGCGTGTTGGGGTAGTCGCGGATGAGGCTGTCGTAGACGGGTTTGTGTGCGGCGTGAACAGCGTTGCCCTCGACGGCGGGGGAGTGGCCCCAGCCGTCAAGAATGGTCAAAATGACCGGTTTTTTCGCCATTAGCGCTTGAATGCCTTTCGGCCGGCGTACTTGGCCTGGGAGCCAAGTTCCTCTTCGATGCGGAGAAGTTGATTGTACTTGGCGATGCGGTCCGTGCGGGAGGCGGACCCGGTTTTGATCTGGCCGACGGACGTGCCGACGGCGAGATCGGCGATGAAGGAATCCTCGGTTTCGCCGGAGCGATGGGAGCTGATGGCGGTGTAACCGGCGTGGTGGGCCATGGCGATGGCTTCGAGCGTTTCAGTGAGAGTGCCGATCTGGTTCACCTTGATGAGGATGGAGTTGGCGATACCCTTCTC
>JBJXFL010000191.1:0-8229 GCA_046155405.1 Bryobacteraceae bacterium
CAAACCATCGATACCGCCAGTCCGGCACAACCGTCATGCGCCCGCTGGCCAGCGCGTCAAGCGACTCACGCACCACGCGCTCGGCCGGCAGCCACAACGACTTCGCGATCCTTGATCGGTCCATCGCCATCACGTCATGAAACTCGCTGTATGTGAAGCCCGGACACAATGCCTGCACAACAACACTCGGCGCCACGGCCCGCATCTCCAAGTTCAGGCCTTCGGTGAACGCCACCATCCAAGCCTTCGTCGCGCAGTAGCTCACGTTCCCTGCCGATCGCGAAAACCCCGCGACCGACGCGACGTTGATGATCGCGCCCGCATTCGCCCGCACCATCGCCGGCAAAACTGCGCGCGTTAGCCGGGTCACCGCCATGACATGCAGTTGATGCATCTCGATCTGCTTCTCGAATTCGGCCTGATGAAACATGCCGCTCGTACCGAACCCCGCGTTGTTGACCAATAACGACGGCTCTCGCCGGGCAATTTCCTCCGCGCATCGGACGCACTCGGCCTCGTTTGCCAGATCCGCCACGAGGACGTCGTCAGCTAGCGCGCGTAACCGGTCCTCGCGCCGCGCGATCAACAATAGCGAATACCCACGCGCCTTCAACTGTCGCGCAAACTCCGCGCCGATCCCCGCCGACGCGCCTGTCACTACCGCAAGCTTTGCTATAGCTCTTCCACCTTCAAAGGTAGTGTACCCTTCCAAAGCGCCTCGAACTCGGCACGAACCAGCGCCGCCTCGCGGCCCGACAGCGCCTGCATCAATAAGAACAACGTCCGGGGATCGCGCCGCTGCATGCGCAGCGACTCCCGCAGAACCGCCTCCGCCTCCGCCGTCCGGCCCGCCCGCAACAACACCGCGCCCAACGACTGCCGCACCTGATAAAACCAAATCGGCGGCTCGTCGTAACGCAGTGTGTCTTGTGCCGCAACCGCCGAGCGCCAATGATTCGCCGCGCCCGCCAGATCGCCCGACACGTCCGCGATCCGCGCCAACAGCGACTCCTCCGCAACCGTCAGATAGGCTTTCGTGTATTCGGGCGCATAGATCGTTTCCGGCGCTACGTTTTTCGCAGCCTCACGCATAGCAGCCAACGCTCCTCGCGCGCCGGCTACATCCTTCGACCACGCCGCACGCGTGCCCTTTGCGTATTGATACGCCACCGTAGCCAGCGCGTATTTCGGAGCCGGCGGCGCCGCCAGCGGAATCGACGGACACCACACCGAAAGCTGATACACATACGCCACGAACCCCTGCAACATCGGCATCGCATCGAGCCCCGGCGCGACCTGCGCAACCAAATCTTTCCCAGCCGCGGCCGCCTCCGCACACTGCCCCTGCGCGCCACGCGCGTACAGCAGGAAGTGGATGTTGTGCGGATAGTACATCAGCGGATACATGCCTTCTTGCGGCTTGCCCTTCAGGTACGCCCGATCCGCCGCTACCGCGTGCGTGTTCGACTGCGCCGCCTGCTCCCAATCGCCCGTGCGCGCATAGATGTGGCTCGGCATGTGGACCAAGTGCCCCGCTGCCGGCACAAGTGCCCCGAGCCGATTCGCCGCCGCCAGCGCGCGCTCCGGCTGCGGCGACGCCTCGACCGCGTGAATGTAATAGTGATTCGCGCCCGGATGCTGCGGCCACCTCTGCAACACGCGCTCCAGCGCGCCGACAAATTCGAGCGTGCCATCCTCCGGCGTCCCATCGGCCTTCCAATACTTCCACGGGTTGAGGTTCATGACGCTTTCGGCGTAGAGCGTCGCCGCATCCGGATCATCCGGATAATCCCGCGCCAGCGCCTTCATCGCCGCGGCGTAGTTGCGCGCCAACTGCTTGCGGTCGGCTTTCTCGTCGACGGAGTATCGCGCCGCCAGCGCCTCGACATAGCGCCGCTCGTGCGCCGGAGCATTCGCTGCCAAGGCCCGCGCCTTCGCAATCGCCTCCCACGCGTGTCTCTCTCGGGCTGATTCGGGCTCGTTGTTGATATGGCTGCCCCACGACAACGCGATCCCCCACCACGGCATCGGCGACGCCGGATCGGCCTCTGCCGCGAGCTGAAACATCCGCTGCGCCTCGTCGTGATTAAATCCGTAGATCAACGCCAATCCGCCATCGAAAAACTTCTGCGCCGCCGCGGACTTCGTCTGAATGGCAAAATGAAAAGTCCCCAGTCCGGTGACCGGGGGACCAGCCGAAGCTTTCTTCGCCGTTGTCGAATGCGCATGCTGCGCCTGCACCGCCAACCCAGCCATCATCAAAACCGTGAAATATCTCATCTTCCTGCTACCTGCTTCCTTGTTGGCACAGACTCGTATCCAGGCCCACAATCCTAACGCGTGGTTTATGTACTTCGGAGACCACCCCATCGCAAAAACGAAATGGGGCGTACATCTCGAAGGTCAGTGGCGCCGCCACGACCTCGGCCGCAACTGGCAACAACTGCTCCTGCGGCCGGCCGTCAACTACAGCATCCATCCCAACATCATGCTAACCGCTGGCTACGGATTCATCCAGACTCACCGCTACGGCGAGTTCCCCGTCGCCGCCGATTTTCCGGAACACCGCTTCTTCCAACAAGCGCAGATTACGCAGAAGATCGGCCGCGTCAATTCCCTGCACCGCTATCGTCTGGAACAGCGCGAACTCGGCGAAATGTCCGGCGGCCGCGTCGCCCGGTGGCGCCACGAAAACCGCTTCCGCTACATGTACCGCGTGACGATCCCGGTCAAAGGCAAGTGGTCGATCGCCCTCTACGACGAGTTCATGTTCAACTTCGGCAAGAACGTCGCGGCCAACGTCTTCGACCAGAACCGCGCCTACGCCGCAGCGGTCTATCAGTTTCACAAACACGCGCGCCTGGAAACCGGCTTCATGGAGCAGACACTCCAACAGCGCAACGGCCGCGTCTTCGAGAACAACCACACGATCCAAATCGGGATCTTCTCGAACCTGCCCTTCGGCCGTTAATATTTCCGCAACACCGCAATCAACCGCCCCTGCACCGCCACATCCTGCGCGGGCACGCGAATCGGCTCCATCGACGAATTGGCCGGCTGCAAGCGGATCACACCCTGTGGCTCCCTGTACAACCGCTTCAACGTCGTCTCCATTCCCTCAACCAACGCCACCACGATCTCGCCATCGCGCACGGATTCCGTCTTCTCGATCAGCACAAAGTCGCCGTCGCAGATATGATCTTCGATCATCGACTCGCCGCGCACTTCCAGCGCATACGTGCCCGCGTTCCCGGCGAAATCCTTAAACTGCAAGACCTCGCCCTGCGCCACCGACTCCACCGGCATGCCGGCCGCGATCTTACCCAGCAACGGCACGGCCAAGCCCGTCTCAGACGCCTTCCGCTTCTCCACTTCAGCTTGATAACGCGGCGAAAACTCGAGCGACCGGCTCTGATTAAACGCGCGCCGCAGATAGCCCTTCGACTCAAGCGACGACACGTGCTTATGCACCGTCGCCAGCGAGCTCAGCGACAAGCCGTTGGCGATCTCCTCGTATGAAGGCGAGTAGTGATTCTTCTCAATGAACTCCGCGAGGAATTCGAGCACTTCTTTTTGACGTCTGGTTAGAGCCATGCCTCCCACAGTATGGGCGAAAAGAGAGCGAAGGTCAAGCGAAAAATTAGCGAAGATCGCCGACGCTAATTCCGGCGGACCACCGCAAGCCAATCTTCGGCCGGTTGAGCCGGCGGAGCGCCTAGGTCCGCCCGCGCGGCGCCTCCGGCGACCGTCGATACGGTGCCTTTTTGCAGCGAACCGCCAACCCGAGGGTTGAACCACCGGACACTGAAGGTCCCTTTGGCGCCGGTCAAGTCAATCGCCGCGGCGCCGCCTTCCGGTAGGTACAGGAGATAAACTTCGCCTTTCTTGGCGAATAGGTACTGGCCGTTGTTGGGTGCGCCGCCTTCCATCTGCCAGAACGGGATCCGGTTGTCGCGAAAGAATGACAACGCGATCCGGCAGTAATCCCAGCTTTTGTCGCGGCTGCGGAAGTCTTCAGCAACAAGATCGTTCTCGGCGAGTTGATAGCCGAAATAGTATTCGACGCCTGCTCCGCCCGCCAGCAGATTGGCCCACAGCGTTTTCTTGCGGATGTCGTGCATATTATGAATAGCCTTGCCTTGGCGGTCCTTCCCGGCGAAGCCCTGATAGCCGTCGTCTGGAGGTACGCCGTGCGCAGCCGATCCCTGCTCATCGTTGGCAACCACCCACTTTCGCCCCGATTTGGCGGATTCAGTGCGCCACTGCAGTGTTCGTTTATGCACTTCGTTCCAATGCATCTGGAGGGAGGCGCCCGTCAGAACCGATTGCTCGCCAATTAGCTTTGTGTATACGCGATCCTGCCATGGCGGAAAAGTGTGGACGACGATGTGATGCCGGTACGGATCCGTATCGCGGATGAACTTCGCCATGTCGCGCTGTTCCTCGGGCGACTGCGTATTCTCCTCCCCGAGATTCCAGTTCAGCGCCAGGTGATAGCCGAAGCGGGCGATCAACTCGCGCAAGTAGAGCTTTCGCTCCGGCCCCAGCCGTCCGCCATCCATTGCCGCCGGAACCTTGCCGGCGATCGGTTCCGGACCGATTCGGTCATCGTCGTTCTCTTGCTCTTGCAGCTTGAAGTGCAGATACAGTCCTTTGGCTTGGGCGTGATCGAATACGATCTGCCATTGATCGAGCTTGGAGACGTCCATGCGTAGCTTGGCATCGGCGGAATCTTGCGGCGGGGCGGCGTGCGGCCAAACGTTGTCGCCATCGCCGCCGGCGGCGTAGGTCAGAAACGAGATCGAATTGAGGCCTTTCGCCTCCAGATAGTTGATCGCACCAATCAGACCCTTGCCTTTGCCGTCCTTCCACGTTGGATCGCCCGGCTTCCAGTCGCCAAGATGTGGCGCGTATTTCTTGAGAGGAACTTTGCGCGTAGTCGTGGCATCGAAGTCTTCATACGCCAGCAGGGTTTCCGGCGAGTCGGTGCCCGCCTTCAGAAAATACTCGTTGTTGCCGGCAAAGCGCAGATAGTGCTCGCCGACATAGGCCAGCCGGCCCTTAGCGCGGAAGTCCGCGCCCTTCTTATCGGATGCGGCAATCTTGAGCGTGCCGGTGTCGCCATCGATTTCGCTGACGCGTGTGCCATTGGCGCTGCCGTTTACAGCCACACTGGCGCCCTTCACCATCGTCGCTTTGTAGGTCCACTCCCCGGTTTTATCGGGAGCGAAGTGGACACGCCACCGATTGCCCGCAGTCGCGGAACTGGCCGCTGCATTGCCGTCGGCCGCGAAGTAGCCAGGCACGGTGTAGCTCGGTCCGCCGGACTTGTGGGTGAACGTGACGTCCAGCCGGTAGTCGGTGAAGGGATTGTCGCCCCCCATCTCGGAAGCCTGAGGCCCGGTCCAGGTGAGCGTGACTTTGTGCCAGAGTTTGCGTTCACCGCTCACCGAGGCGGGCGCCGAATAGGCGGGCGCTACGAGGACCGCTAGGAGTATGGATTCGAAAACAACGTGTTTCATTTTTTCCCCTTAGACACCCTGTACAACTGGCCGCGAAAGCCGGCCGAGATGTCGGCCAGCAGCAGACCGGCATCGGCCGGGCGGCTCTCCGCGATCGACTGGTACAGGCGTTCGTGTTTCAAATACTGTAACCGCAAATCGACGGCTGCGTTGCGCAAGCCGCACGCGAACAGGCAGCCGACCACCGTCATCAGCGCGCGGGCCGCGGGCGGATTTCCCGCCAGATCCCAAATACAGCGGTGAAACTCCAGATCGTCGGCAAAAAAGCGAGCGTAATCGCCGGACTCGGCGGCCAGTCGCAGACGCTGCAAACGGACACTCAATTCGGCGATCCCTGCTTCGGTCCTCCGGCAGGCCGCCCATTCCACGACTTTGGGTTCCAGCCAGTCGCGCAGTTCGGACATCTGCGCCATCTCTTCGGAAGACAGCTCGATCACCGAACAGCCTCGGTTGATCCGCTTGATTACCAGACCCCGCGTCTCGAGTATCTGCAGCGCCTCGCGAACAGGGATCGAACTGACCTGGAATTGCGCGGCAATCTCACGCTCCACCAGGCGTTCGCCCGGTGCACGTTTTCCGGAAATAATGTCGCCCTCAATGGTATTGGCGATCGATTCCGCCATCGACACCCGTGGCATCGTCCGGATTGAACTTGTCGCCCCCATTGAAAGCTCTAGAATTGCAGCCGCAAGCTGAATTGCACTTCCCTCGCCGCGCGGGCGCTAATCACCTGGCCGAACCGCGCATTGATCTGCCGTCCCTGCGGATCGAATCTCGCGGTCGTGTCGACGCCATCAAATTGGGTGTGATTGAACAGGTTGTAGAACTCGCTGCGGAACTGTAAGGCGAAGCGCTCCGTGAGTTTGAAATCCTTCCCGAAGGTCGCATCGAAGTTGGAGATGCCTGGGCCGCGGAAGACGTCGCGTGGTGCGTCGCCAAATTCGAGGCGGCCCGGCGCGCCGAACGCGGCGGTATTGAACCAACTGTTGATAGAACGTTGGTCCCGAGGCAGCAGCGGATTTTGCAGCATCCATACACGCTGCGGATCGCCGCCACCCGTGCGGTCCACACCGTCGGAATAGGCAAACGAAATGCCCGAGGGAAATCCGGAGGCAAACGTCGTGATGCCGCTCAAGTTCCAGCCGTGAAACACCCCGCGAGCGAAACCGTTATTTTGAGCGAAAGCCAAGTTAGGCAACCGGTAGGAGTAGTTCAACACAAATACATGGGTCTGATCGAACGGCAATTTTCCGTATAGATTAGTCCGGTAGTTGGTGAACATAGGCAATCCGCTGGAATCTTCATCGGACAGGCCCATCGCCTTGGACCACGTATAGGCCAGGCCGTACTGCAAGGGGCCCGCTTTCCGCTTGTTCAGACTGACTTGCAGGCTGTGGTAGTTCGACCAGCCAACGTCTTCAGCGCGTAGGCTGACATTGGTGAAACCGGGGTACGGCCGCAGGAAGTTGTCCGGCAAGGGCCGGTTGGTGGTCGGGTCAAGCGCCGACGGCAGGAACCGCGTGCCCGGCGCCAACGTGTTCAACTGGCGGCTATGCCGCAGATGCCGGCCCGTATTGCCCACATACGCCGTGTCGAGCAGCATATCGGCGCCGATTTTCTGCTGCACGCCAAACGACCACTTGTAGACGGTCGGTATCTTTTCCCACTCCGGATCGAAGGCAAAAACTTCGTTGGTCGGAAACGATGCGCCGCCAACTGTCCGCAGGCTCGGTATGGTGCCAAAGAACAGGTTAGGAACATTTACGATCGGCGGTGCCGTGACCACGCTCGAACTGATAATGCCTTCGCCGGAGGAAAAGATCGCCTGTTTGTAGACGCCGATCCCGCCGCGCACCACCGTGTTGCTCTTCCCGGTTACGTCATAAGCGAAGCCGAAGCGCGGCTGCGCCTGAAGCGGTGGATTTCCTCGGAACCCATTTTTGAGTTCCGGCACACCGCCCGCCACAATACCGTTGAGCGGATTGCCAGCGCCGGGCACAAACGCGCCGATAAATACGGCGGGCAGGAACGCGCCGGTGATCGGATTTCTCGCGGAGCGAACGTTACCATTCATTGCGGGCGCATAGAGTTGAGCGGCATTGTTTCGGTTGTACCGGCCCAGGTCCAGCGCCGCGCCGTCTGGATTACGCAGCCGGTAGTCGGTGAACCGGGACAAACGCAGGCCAAAATCAAGGCTCAGACGGCGTGTTGCCTTCCATGAGTCCTGGACAAACCATTCGAGCAGGTACATGCTGGCCGCGCCGTTCGAATACCGGCTGGCCTGGCGGTACTCCCGGAACACGCCGAACGCGGCGTTCGCAAACGGGTGGTTGGTGTCGAGCGGATTATTGGCATCGCGGTTACAGAGGAACCGCCCGCCCAGATCCGCGGAACCGCCGATGCGCGGGCCCTCGCTGGCGTATTGCGACTCGAAGAAGACGCCGGCCTTTACGTTGTGCGTGCCGCGCAACCAGTTCATCTGGTTCTGAAGATTGAAACGATCGTCGCGGGCCGCGATGGGCGTGCGGTCGTCATAGGTAAGCGACGGCGCGTTCGGCAGTCCCGCGTACTGCATGCCGGGAATCAGGCTGGCCTTGTTGGCCTCGGGGAACAACTGCGGCAGGTCCGCCAAATTGTTGTTCTCGCGCTTGTACTTCGACAGGTCAAATTTATCCGTCAGGTTGCCTTTCTCCTGACTGGTGAACCA
>JBJXFL010000193.1:0-30788 GCA_046155405.1 Bryobacteraceae bacterium
TCCTCACGCCATATGGGTGGAAGATCGCCCGGTTGTTCAGCCGCTTGGAAGCGCGAGTTTTCCGGCCTGCCGTGGCCGTCTTCACCACCAACGACGCGGTCCTGCCGTTCCCGCTCCGGGCATCGCTTGATCGCGTCGATGCCCAACTCGACGAGTTGATCTACGATGCCTTTCCACAAACCAAAGCTTCCTGAACTTGTCCCAAATCTTGCTACTTTCGTTCAGATCTGAATTAAGATAGACGGCTAGACGGTACACACTCCAGGGCTCCTTTTGCGCCTCAAAGTCAAGTTCGATCGCGGGTACCTGTCGGCCTTCGTATTCAACTTCAGTTGGCTTCGCCATGGTTCCTCAATACCGCGATTATATCAACGCCGCCATGGCCTGCCCGCATGACGATTTGCGTGCGGTCGCTGGCTTGGCGGAGGAGGTGAGATTCGAACTCACGGTAGAGTTTCCCCTACGACGGTTTTCAAGACCGGTGCCTTAAACCGCTCGGCCACTCCTCCGCTCCTTCCAGTTTAGCGGATCACTTCCCACGCCAGGTGCTCCAGCTCCGGCGCCAGCAATCGGTGCCACGCCAACTGCACCGCATTCGGCGAGCCCGGCGTCGATACCACCAATTTTCCCTTATAAACCCCCGCTGTCGCCCGCGACAACATCGCCGCCGCGCCCACAACTTCAAAACTCAACATCCGGAACAGCTCCCCAAACCCCGGGAGCGTCTTCTCCAACTTCTTGCTCAATACGTCATAAGTCGTATCTCGCGGCGCAATCCCCGTCCCTCCGTTCCACAACAGAATCCGCGCCGGCGTCTCGGCCAATTCATCCAGCACCGCCGCCACCTGCGCCGGTTCGTCTTTGATCAACCGGTACGCAGTTACCTCATGCCCCATCGCCGCGATCTGCTCCCGCAGCCACTTCGCGTTCACATCCGTCTCCGCCGTGCGCGTGTCGCTCACGGTAACGATGGCAATGCCAATCACCCCCAGCGACTTCGCCTTCTCGCGGTGTTCATTCGTGCTCTGCGATCCCGTATTCATCTCTTCAGCGTACGCGATATACTGCCTAACACCCATGCAAACGGTGACACAGTTGTTTCGACTCGACGGCCGCACAGCCCTTGTTACCGGTGGTTCCCGCGGACTCGGCGAAGAAATGGCCCACGGCCTGGCCGAAGCGGGCGCCAATGTCTACGTCGTTGCCCGGCGCGAAAAGTGGCTCCTGCCTGCGATCGACTCGCTCCGTGCCGCCGGTGCCCACTGCGCCGGATCAGTCTGCGATGTCGCCGATCCCGCTCAGGTCAAAGAAACCGTTCGCCTCGCCGCCGAGACATTCGGTCCCATCGATATCTTAGTCAACAACGCCGGGGCCACCTGGGGCGCGCCCGCCGAAGATATGCCGCTCGATAAGTGGCAATCCGTGATTGCGACTAACTTGACCGGTTCATTCTTATTCAGTCAGGAATGTGCGCAAGGCATGATCGCGCGCCGCTATGGCCGCATCGTCAACGTTGCCTCCATCGCCGGCTTGCGCGGCTCCCTGCCCCGCGGCATCCATTGCTCCGGCTACGTCGCGGCCAAGGGCGGCCTCATCGCCCTTACCCGTGAATTGGCCTGCAAATGGGCCCAATACAACATCCGCGTCAACGCCATCGCCCCCGGATTCTTCCCCACTCGCATGACCGAAGGCGTGCTTCCCCACCTCATTGACGATCTCAAGCAGAACGTCCCGCTCGGCCGTCCCGGCCGCGACGGCGAAATCAAAGGCGTCGCCGTCTTCCTTGCCAGTGACGCCTCCAACTATGTAACTGGCCAGACACTCGCCGTCGATGGCGGTTCCACGGCGGTTGGCGTCTAACTTACCGCCGCCCGCAATGCCCGCGCCTCGGCCAGCAACTCCGCCGCCGCGCCTTCCACATCCATCGGCGCATGAGTGTCCGGGTCGCCCAGCCCTGCGTCCCGGTAACGCCGCAGCCGCTCCACAATCAGGTCCCGCAGTGCCTCCGCGTCATCCACGCCGCTAAACCGCGCCACATGCGAACTGGACTTTTCGCCCGGCGAACTCGCGCCCCCGCCCGCGCTGCTCACTTCCAGGTCCGCCAACCCCAGCGCCAATTGCAGCGGGTCCCTCTGTAGCCGTAAATCCTGAATATTGGCGAACGTCATTGTAATCTCTTCCACGCTCCAGATCCCGCTGCGAATCCGCAGGCTCCGGTCCGTGACAATGTACCATCGCAGCTCATAATTCAGCCGCTGCATAACATAGCTGAAAATGGCCGATACCACCAATACCGCCAATACCGCGCCCGCGCCAATCCGCCACATCGTCCTCGCCAATGGCGCCATTCGCGGCTCCACCGACCACATCGCCGCAAACGCAAACAGCACCATCAGCAGAATCCCAAACTGCGCCAATCCCCAAATCGCCAATCGCCACCGAAGATAGTTCCTCCCCGCCCGAAAAACTCGAATCGATTCCGGCGTCCCATCCGGCGCCTCCGGCTCCCGCGGCACCCGCAACAATCGCAACAACAACGCGCTCACGGCCGCTTCTCCAGCGCCAAACGTACCGCCCGCAACTCCTGCGCCACCTCGCGCAGCACTCCTGCCAATCCCGCCTCCGGCGCCGTCCCCTGCCGCGAGTCCGTCGCCCCGCGCATCCGCGAATACAGGAAATCCCGCATCTTTTCAGGATCGGTCAATCCCTCCAGCGTCATCACCGAACTGCTCGCCCCGCTCGCCGTCTGTATTTCAATCCGCGCCAAACCTAAAACCCGCTCCACGGCGTTCGACCGCAAATGAATGTCCTGAATTCGCGCATAATTCAGCACGACCTGATGCCGGAACAGAATCCCCCAGCTCATCCGGATTCCTTCGTCGCTGAACTGGTACCGCATCGTGTGATAGCGGAAATAAAGAATCGGCATTGTAACGGGGAACGCAACCAGGCTCGCTACGGCCGCTAGCACATAATAAGTCATCAACCGGTCAATGGGACGCGTGATCCCGGCAATCTGCGCAGGAACGGGTTGCATCGCGTTATTGGAACAACTTTGGCGCGAACTCGTTCAAGTAGTCCCGCCAGTTCATCCAGGTATGCCCGCCGCCCGTCTCTTTATAGACCACGTCGAATCCATGCTTCTTCAACATCTCCACGGTTCCTTCGGTGGTCTTTAACAGGAAGTCCTCCTTCCCCGTCGCAAACCAAACCAGTTTCAAACCTTTCTTAAATCCCGCGTTGTCCAACGCCGCCCGGTGCTGTTCCTCAAACGACGGTCCCGGCGGCCGCGGCGGCGCACCCGGCCGCGTCGAACCGAATTCGCCAATCAAGCCCGAGCTGAACACCCCCAAATACGCAAACTGATCCAAGTGCGGCAACCCGATCGAAAGCGTCTGGTTCCCGCCCATCGATAGTCCCGCTATCGCCCGATTCGCCCGGCCGGTCTGGACCCGGTAATGTTTATCCACATACGGCATAACGTCGGTCAGGAAATCCCGCGCGAACTCATCGGCCGCGCCCGGAACGCGAAAACCGCCCGCGTTCGTATGCCCCGCCGGCATCACCATAATCATCGGCTTGGCCTTCTTATCCGCGATCAGATTGTCGAGAATAAAGCCCGCCCGGCCTACGCTGCTCCAGGAACCGTCGCTATCCGACGCCCCGTGCAGCAAATAGAACACGGGATACTTGTCTTTCCCCGCTTCGTATCCCGGCGGTGTATAGACATGCATCCGCCGGAATCGCTTCAACTCGGTCGAAAAATAAGTCACCGCCGCCACGGCCCCATGCGGCACATTCCGCGTGTCCACGAAGTCCGCGCCCGGCACCGCCACCAGGCTCCACACGTTATTGTTCGATTCGCTTGTCGCCGGATTCCGCGGATCGATCACGGTCAACCCGCCCACATTGAAGTTGTAGCGGTAAGCCCCCGCCGGTACCGCTCCCACCGTCACTTCCCACACGCCATTCTCGCCTTTGGTCATCGCCGTGCCCTGCCCGTTTCCGGGGATATCGCCGCCGGCCAGCCGTACCGCTTCGGCCTTCGGCGCCATCAGCCGAAACGTGATTCGCCGGTCGGCCGATACCTCCGGAGAGACCACCGGCGGCGCCTGTTGCGCGGCCAGCATACCGGCCGCCAGCGCGGCCATACCAATTCGACCGAGTATTGACATGTACAGATCTTACATCAACGGTATCCCGCCGCCTGCAATTCAAACAATTCCGCATACCGGCGGCCATTAGCGAGCAGTTGCCCGTGAGTGCCCTGCTCTTCAATCCGCCCCCCTCCCAGAACCAGAATCCGGTCCGCCATCCGGACCGTGGAAAACCGATGGGAGATCAGGATCGCCATTTTGCCCTTGGTCAGCTCCGCGAACCGTTGAAACACCTCAAATTCCGCCCGCGCATCCAACGACGACGTCGGCTCATCAAGCACCAAAAGCTGGGCGTCCCGCATGTAAGCCCGCGCCAGCGCAATCTTCTGCCATTGACCCATCGAGAGCTCGGCTCCGCCTTCAAAGCGCCTCCCCAACATATGCCCATACCCATTCGCCAATCCGGCGACGACATCGGAAGCCAAGGATTTTTCGGCGGCCGCCTCAATCCGCGTCTGATCGGTATAGCTCTCGATCCGGCCAACCCCAATGTTTTCTTTGGCTAACATGTCGTATCTCACGTAATCTTGAAAGATCACCCCGATCTCCTTGCGAAGGTCGGAAGGCGAATACTCCCGTAAATCGATACCATCCAACAGGATGCGGCCGTCTGTGGGGTCGTACAGGCGGCTGATAAGCTTGATCAAGGTCGTTTTTCCAGCGCCATTTTCGCCGATAAGTGCCAATCTTTCTGCTGGTTCCAGACGAAAGTTCACGTTCGCAAGCACCGGCTTTCCGGAGTTGGCATAGGCGAATGAAACTCCCTGGAATTCGAAGCCCTGGCGGATCGGCCGCGGAGCCGGCAAGCGATGGGCGGCGTCCTCAATCGACGGTTTGGATTCGAAAAATTCGAACAGATCGCGCACGAAAAGTGCCTGTTCCGACACGTTTGAGAGCGTGGAAAACACGTTTTCGAGCGCATTTCGCGACCTCAAAAACGCGCCTGAGAGGAAAGTCAGGTCGCCCAGCGACAATTCACCCCGCGCGGTCCGGTACAAAATCATGGCATAGGCGCCATAATACCCGGCCAGCGGAAGCCCGTTCAAAACGGCGTTCGTGACGGCCTTTTGGATCGCAAGTTTTCGGTTCTCCTGGAAGTAGCGGCCGAACAATGCCTCGGTTCGTTCGATCAGAAAGTCGCCTAATCCGAACAGCTTCACCTCCTTGGCGGTGGAGATACTCGCGCCAAGAAGACGCAAATAGTCGAGTTCGCGCCGTTCCGGAGTCCAACGGTAAAGTAGCGAGTACGCCAGCATCGCGAACTTCGTCTCACCCCAGAAAACCGGCAACAGAGCCAATATTAGTATCGGCAGAAACCACCACGAAAATGAGATGATTACAATCGATACTGAAAGTAAAGATAGAATTGTTTGGAGTAACCCGGCAATCTGCGAAAGCATCCCCAGTCGGGACGCGGATTGGCGGCGCGCCCGCTCAAGTTTGTCGTAAAATACGGGATCTTCAAAGCTGGCGAGGTCAAGTTTCGACGCGTGGCGCATCAGGCGAACGCCGATATGGTGGGTAAAACGGTCGCCGAGTAGACTTTCGGCGAGCCCGGCCCCGCGCATTAGAAGATCGCCGGCAATCGCAAGCCCGAATTCAGCCGCGACTAAAGGCCAGAGGTCGTCAGGAACCCCGCTTTTCGCGGTTGCGGCGGCAGCCACACGGTCGACGATCAGTTTCGCGACCCACAGCATCCCGAGCGGCACCAGCGCCCAGATGAGGCGGCAAACAAGTGATACAACGGTCAGAAATGGGCTGGTTTCCCACACCATTCGGAGCAGCGGGGGCAGGTTCCGAAGCGCCTGAAGGCGATCCCGCCACGAAGCGGGCGGATCTGCCTTCGCGGCGTGAGGGGTCATGAATTGCAGTATAAGACGACAACGGCGGGCCTGAGCCCGCCGGTCGATGTTTGGGAGAACCAGGCCTCGAGGCTACGCTTGCCCGCGATTCCTGTATGTGACTGTGATGTTATGGCCTCTCGGGCTTTTCGTCAAGAGCAAAGATGTGCTTGCCTACTATTCAATTATGCTATTGAAATAAAACGACTTAGTTAAATACGCCGACTTGGCGGAACGGTGGAAAACCTGTGGATAACTATATCGCCGCTAGCGGCAAGTTGAACAAATGGAGGCGTTTATTTGCTTCAACTCCTGTGGATGTTTCGGGCGGAGCCAGATTCGCCGCTAGCACGAAAATAAATTACAGAGTCTGCTCAACCAGGCGCTTCAAGGTCGCCAAATCGGCCTCCTCCTTCGCGCGCGCCTGCGGCGAAACGAGCGGCTCCAGTAGGCCGGCAAGCCAGTGATGGTACTTAAATTTGCCAACCACCGACAGGTGGGTGCGACCGCCCAGGTCTTCAAGCTGGTACTCAACCGTGCCATCAAAACCCATGGGCGCACTGAGATCCACCTTTACGTACTTGTGGGGGACGTACTCCCGGGTGACAGAGTCGACGACGACGAGTTCGCCGTTCATGTTCGGATCCTTCATCGTGGTGCGCCGCTTGCCGCCGACCCCATTCGGCCCCTCGTCCCTCACGTCCACCGTCCAACTAACCCACTGCTTGAACTTCTCCTTCTCTTCGAGCCAGGCCCAGACCACGGCGGGCGGACGATTGATCTCCACGGAGGCGCGCATGACGCCAGCGTCGCTCCGCTGGCCGAGAATCCAGAGAACGACTACCGCGACGACGATAATTCCAACAAATCCGATTGCTCCATATTTAAGCCACTTCATGCGGTATCTCCTCGTTTTCGGCGGTAGATTGCAAGCGAACCGCCAAGAAACGCGGCGGCCGCCATGATAAGGGGCGAATTGGTCAGGGTAACGATGGCCGCGGTCATCGCCGTCGCCAGCAGCGCCGGCAACCAGCGGCGGCCAAGCAAGCGCGTTTCCCAGGCGGCGATGATGCCAATTCCGATGGCCAGCGCGACCGCGACCGGCGTCGAAAATTCCGCGCTCTCCCGGAAGGGGATCAGGGTCAGCACGAAGCGGCGAAGTTCAAGAGTTAGCACCAGCGGGAGCCCGATCAAAAAAGCGGTGGCGGCCGCACATTCCAGGAAATTCGCGTTGGTCAGACGAATCCGGACGCCATGCGCGGCGGCGAGCAGAGCGTGGCGGAGCAGCCAGAATTCGGGTTTGCCGATGGCTTCTTCTTCCAGGTCGCCGAGCCAATGTTCGACATCCTTGCCGGGCACCGTTCGGGCGACGATTGCAAAGAGAAAATCCTTCATCCCAACGCTCCCCAGTTAAGCCCCTTCATCATGCCTTCCAGTGCGCGGCAGGACTCCTCCAGCGCCGACGCCCCAGCGGCGGATAGGTGGAAATAGCGTTTGGCGCGGCCGCCCCGCTCCGCGGTGGGTTCGCCAACGTTTGAGGTCGTAAGGCCTTTCGACTCCAACCGGTCGAGCGTGGCGTAGACCGCCCCGATATTCACGTCGCGGCCTGTCCGTGCGGCGATTTCCTTCCGGATCGACACCCCATACGCGTCGTCGCCGAGACGGGCGAGGGCGAGGAGGATTAGCTGTTCAAAGCCGCCGAGGGCATCGCCTTTTGGCATTTTTTATACATCGTATATTAAACGGTCGCAAAATGAAAGAGAAAATTTCAACCCCTCCCAGCCAGCGGCATTTGGGTTGGCGTGCAGCGGCAGACTGGCCATATAGAGCACGGCATCGGCGTTCATCCGCGGCTCCACCATTATCGTGCCATTGGCTTGGGGGACGCCGGCCATCATGCGCTCCGTTGCCGATATCGATTTACCCGCGCCCAGCCAGCGGCATTTGCGTCGCCATCACGGTCATTGTTAAGACGTTGGCGTCGAGCGGGAGACTCGCCATGTACAGGACGGCATCGGCGACGTGCCGCACGTTCATCCGCGGCTCCACCATCATCGTGCCATTGGCTTGGGGGACGCCAGCCACCATGCGCTCCGTCATTTCCGTGGCCGCGTTGCCGATATCGATCTGGCCGCAGGCGATGTCGAAAGGCCGTCCGTCCAGCGCGATACTCTTTGTCAGCCCGGTGATGGCGTGCTTGGTGGCGGTATAGGGCGCGGAGTTCGGACGCGGCGTCTGCGCGGAGATTGATCCATTGTTAATGATGCGGCCGCCTCGCGGCGTCTGTTCCTTCATCATCCGCATCGCTTCCTGGGCGCACAGGAACGCGCCGGTGAGGTTGACTCCGACGACAGCGGACCACTGCTCGAACGTGATCTGTTCCATCGGCACTCCGGCGGCGCCCATACCGGCGTTGTTAAACAGCACGTCAAGACGGCCGAAGATTTCCTTCGTCTTGGCGAAGAGGGCTTTGACCGCGGCGGGGTCGCTCACATCGGTTGAGACGGCGACGATTCCCGTTCCCTGCGCGGCGGTTTTTTCAAGCTCGCCGGTGCGCCGGCCCGCGGCGACAACGTGATAGCCTGACCCGGCCAGACGCAGCGCCACGGCGCGGCCGATACCGCTGCCCGCGCCTGTAACGATCGCAACTTTCCCATTGGTTTGCATCGTTCCAGAGTATGCGATTCGACATGCGATTCGGTATATGCTGGGGACGTGCGCACCCTACTTTTTGCCGCTTCCTGCCTGGCTGCGTTCGGCCAGGGGCCAGTCAGTTTTAACCGGGATATCCGGCCCATCATGTCCGATACCTGCTTCCGCTGCCATGGCCCGGACAAGTCGAGCCGGATGGCTAATTTGCGGCTGGATCTGCGGGACGAGGCGGTGCGCGCGAATCGGCGCGGACTGGCGCCGATTGTCCCCGGCGATCCGGAAAAAAGTCATATCATCCAGCGCATATTTGCCTCCGATGCGCAGGTGATGCCGCCGGCATCGGCGCATAAGACGCTAACCGCGGCTCAGAAAGACACGATCAGACGATGGGTCGCCGAGGGCGCGAAATATGAAGGCCACTGGGCGTATGAACCGGTGCGGCGACCTGCCGGGGCCGCGTCCATTGATGAGTTTGTGCAGGCGCGATTGGCGCGAATGGCGCTCCGGCCCGCGCCGGAGGCCGACCGGCGAACGCTGATACGGCGGGCTGCCCTGGACTTGACGGGCATTCCTCCAATGCCGGAAGAAGTTGAGGCGTTCGTGACCGACCCGTCGGCAAACGCCTATGAAAAGGTAGTCGACCGGCTGATGGCGTCGACACGGTATGCCGAGAAGCAGGCCATGCACTGGCTGGACGCGGTCCGTTACGCGGACACAGCCGGGTTTCATGGCGACAATCCGTTTCCGGCGTGGCCTTATCGAGACTATGTGTTGCGTTCGATTCATGAGAACCAACCGTACGATCAGTTCACCCGGGAACAACTCGCCGGAGACTTGATTCCGAATGCGACGGCGAGCCAGAAGACCGCGTCGGCATACAACCGCATTCTGCGCGTTTCGGCCGAGGGAGGCCTGCAGCCGAAGGAGTATCTGGCTAAATATGGCGCGGACCGGGTCCGAACCACGACGGCGGTTTGGATGGGATCGACGCTCGGTTGCGCGGAGTGTCATGACCACAAGTTCGATCCGTTTACGGCGAAGGACTTTTACGCCATGAAGGCGTTCTTCGCCGATGTGAAAGAGACTGGCCTGGTGCCGGATAAAGGAGCCGAAGCCTGGGGATCGCAGTTGGATCTGGCGACCGCGGAGCAAGCATTGCAGCGGAAAGAGTTGCGAGCCGCGGTGGCCGCGGCCGCGCTGGCGCTGGAGAAAGGGCGTTCGACAGAGTCGGAACTGCTGAAGCGTAATGAAGCCGGCGAGATGCGGTGGTTGTATCAGCGGCCGGTGGCCGCGGCGGCCGGGAAGGCGACGTTGACCATATATAACGATGACGTTCCGCCATCAAGCAACTCCCCAAAGTCGATGCGGCCGGGGAATGGATTGGTGGTTGCTTCGGGAGAGAATCCGGAGAACGACACTTACACGATTACGATCGCGCCGGGAGTTGGCAAGTGGTCGCAAATTGGGGTGCAGGCGGTGCAGGATGAGTCATTGCCGGGGTTGGGCGTGGCGCGCGGAGCGGACCGGCTGATGATATCGGAGATAGAGGCGGAGTTACAGCCGGGCGGTGAGAAGTTGCGTTTCGCGACGGCGTCATCGAGCGTCAAGTTACAAAACCTGGATCAGAATCCGCTCAACGCGATTGACGGCGATCCGGCGACCGGATGGGGCGGCTCGCCGTATCACGATGGGGCGCTTCCCTTCCTCGCGCTGCGATTGGATAGCCCGCTGGCGACCGGCGCCGATTCCCGCATTGTCATTCGGCTGCGACATGACACGGCGTACCGCCGGGCCACGGTGGGCCGCGTGCGGATCGCGCTATCGCCGGGTCCGGCGGCGCCGGCGATGGATCCCACGAACAAGAGGCATGAACCGGTGGACAAGGGGCTTTCGGCATCGGTGGTGGCGGCGTTGAAAAACCCCCCCGATAAACGGAGCGATGACGAGCGGACCTTGTTAGTGCAGGTATTGGATTGGACGGATGCGACGCGACAGGATTTGGTGGCCGAATGGAAGCGGGCGATGGCGCGCCTCGACGTATTTGAACTGGGCGTCCCGAAAGTGATGGTTAGTGAGGCAACCACGCCCGAGGAGACGCGGATCCTGGGGCGGGGAAACTTTATGGATGAGTCCGGGCCGGCGGTGGATCCCGCGATCCCGGGCTTTTTAGGTAAGTTGCCGGTAACGGGCCGGGCAACGCGACTGGACTTGGCGAACTGGTTAGTGTCGCGGGAAAATCCGCTGACCGCGCGGGCGTACGTGAACCGGCAGTGGCGGTTGTTTTTTGGGACCGGGCTTTCGAAAGTCCTGGAAGATTTGGGGTCGCAGGGCGAATGGCCGGCCCATGCGGAACTGCTTGACTGGCTGGCCTCTGAGTTCATGGACAAGCGCTGGGACCGGAAGCATGTTACTAAGTTGATAGTCATGAGCCATACCTATAGGCAAAGCTCGGCTGGGACTACCGATCAAGACCCGGAGAATCGGCTGCTGGCCCGCCAGAACCGGTTGCGCGTGGATGCGGAAGTAGTTAGAGACATTGCTTTGAGTGTCTCGGGACTGCTTACCGAACAATTCGGCGGACCGAGTGTTCGGCCGTATCAGCCGGAGGGGTATTTGGCCGCGCTCAACTTTCCGAAACGGGAGTACGCGGCAAGCCGGGGAGCGGACCAATACCGGCGGGGATTGTATACGTTTTGGCAGCGGACGTTTTTGCATCCGAGCCTGGTAACGTTTGACGCGGCGAGCCGGGAAGAGTGCACCGTGAACCGATCCGTTTCGAACACGCCGCTGCAGGCGCTGGTGCTTCTGAACGATCCAAGTTTTGTGGAGGCGGCGCGGGTGTTTGCGCAAAACACTTTGCGCGGCGCGGGCACGGCCACGGCGGAGGCTCGCGTGGATTGGGCGTTCCTGCGGGCGTTGGGCCGGACGCCGAACGGCGACGAACGCGCGATCCTGGTGGACCTCTATAAGAAAGGCCTGCAACGGTTCGATACCGATCCGGCGGGAGCGCGGGCGTTTACGAATGCCGGAGATGCGCCGGCGCAGGTGGGCGCGAATCCAGTGGAACTGGCGGCGACGATGACAGTGACCCGCGCGATTCTGAATCTACACGAGACAATCACAAGGAACTAGCGATGCATACACGACGAGCGTTTTTAAGCCGAACGGCGGCGGGCGCGTTGGGGCTAACGGCATTGGACCGACTGATGGCCAAAGGCTCGATATCGCCGCTGCATCATGCGGCGAAGGCGAAGCGAGTCATCTTCCTCTATCAGGCGGGCGGACCTTCGCATTTGGAAACGTTTGACTACAAGCCGCG
The DNA here is from genome assembly GCA_046155405.1 of Bryobacteraceae bacterium. Lineage (GTDB taxonomy): Bacteria > Acidobacteriota > Terriglobia > Bryobacterales > Bryobacteraceae. The sequence continues at coordinate 11,970 of JBJXFL010000193.1, forward strand.
GCTGGCCGAAATGCATTTGAAACCCATGCCGGAATCCTTCACCAAGGGCCAACAGATCGCCCAACTACAGGGCAAGCCGCTGATTTGTTATGGGCCGCAGTTGGGATTCAAGAAATTCGGTAAATCGGGACAGGAGATGTGCGATTTGTTCCCGCATATGGGGTCGGTGGCGGATGATGTCTGTATCATTCGGTCAATGTGGGGCGAGCAGATCAATCACGATCCGGCGCACACCCTGATGAACACCGGATCGATTCTAGCCGGCCGCCCGAGCATGGGTTCGTGGGTCCTTTATGGGCTCGGCGCGGAGAGCGAGGATCTGCCGGGGTATGTTGTTCTAATGTCGGCCGGACGCGGCGGACAGATGCAGCCGATAGCGTCGCGGCAGTGGTCGGCGGGCATCTTGCCGAGTAAGTTGCAGGGAGTGAAATTGAACTCCATCGGCGATCCCGTGCTTTATATCAAGAACCCGGAGGGGCTGGGAGCCGAGTTACAAAAAGACTCAATTGACGCCGTGGGCGCTCTGAACAAGGCCGCATACAAGACGCTACAGGATCCGGAGATTCTGACGAGGGTGGCCCAGTATGAAATGGCATTCCGGATGCAGACTTCGGTGCCGGGATTAGTGGATATGTCGAAGGAACCGGCATCGGTACTGGAGGCGTATGGAGCGACCCCGGGCGATGGTTCGTTTGCGTCGAATTGCCTGCTCGCAAGACGATTGGCCGAGCGCGGCGTGCGGTTCATTCAGCTTTACCACCGCGACTGGGATCACCACGGCGGCGTGAAAGCCAACGTAACGTTGAAGGCCGAAGAAGTGGACCGCCCAACGGCGGCGCTGATAAACGACTTGAAGCAACGGGGGATGCTCGACGATACGCTGGTAGTGTGGGGCGGCGAGTTCGGCCGGACGCCAATGTCGCAAGGCGGCGACGGGCGCGACCATCACATCAAGGGCTTCAGTTACATGATGGCCGGCGGCGGGATTAAGGGCGGCATATCTTACGGCGCAACCGACGAATTGGGATACGCGGCGGTAGAGAAACCGGTGAGCGTGCACGACTTCCACGCGACGATGCTGCATGTGCTGGGGATTGACCATCTGCGCATGACGGTTAAGTTCCAGGGCTTGGACGCGCGCCTGACGAATGTTAGTGGCGAGGTGGTAAAAGGTATTCTGGCTTAGTCACAACCCAAAGCAGTGCGCCCGGCTGAACCTCGCTGATTGCGGCCTCGTCGCAGAATGGCGTCGAAACCGGTGCCCTCCGCGGCTCTTAGCAGCGCCCCACTAGTAAGCCCTGCCCATCCCTGGTAAGCGGCAGTTCGGGCGTCATGGCCGGTAAGCACCAGCCGGAGCTTGTGGGGGATATTCTCATCGAGGAGGATGAGCATGGACCACGATGGCGGGACCCGGTTCTCCCAATAAAACAGGATCGGCCGAGCGCGCGAGGAAATCCAAGACCGCTTCGATTTGCGCACGCTGCACTGACGGATAGTCCCCGACGAGTTGGTCCAAGGTCATGTGCTTCAGGTTCTTGAGAATTGCCGATACGGGCACCCGCGTCCCGCGAAACACCCACGCTCCGCTCACTTTTCCGGGAATGCTTTCAAGAACCGGGCAATTTGACCAATCGAGCATTACGGATTTACCGCCCAGTTCGATGCTAGCGTGCGGCGCAGGGAACAGCAAGGCAGTTCCGAAATCGTACGGCGGCTGCGAAACGCCGTGTGACTGCGCCGTTGGTAGCAATTTGCTAACATCGAAAGGTGAACGTGATCAACCGTCAAGCGCTGCGGCAGATGATGAAGGCGCACTCAGACGCCGAAGCGGCGTTGGACGCCTGGTGGCGAGCGACGAAGGCCGCTCGCTGGGACCGCATAGGTGAGTGTCGGCAATCGTTCGCGGGCGCGGATCAGGTGGGCCGCTGCCTGATTTTCGACATCCTGGGAAACAAGTACCGGTTGATCACCGTTGTGAGCTGGCGCAACCAGCGGATTTACGTTAAGGCATTCTTAACACACCGTGAGTATGAGAGGAACACATGGCACAAGTGGGCGTTTTAGACGAAAAGAAATACGGCCGGTTGCTGGGCAAGTACCGTCCGCGGATGATCCAGAGCGACGAAGACTTCGGCCGGCTTGCGGCGGACCTAGAGGCGCTCGATGCCATTGAGGAGAACCGCGAACTTCAACCGGAGGAGCGCGAACTGCAAGTGTTGCTCGCTCATCTCTGCACCGAGTACGAAGACCGGACCGTGGAGCCGCCTACCTCAACACCGCTCGAAGTTCTGAAGTTCTTGATGGAACAGAACGGATTGCGGCCGGTGGATATGGTGGACGTGTTCGGGTCACGCGCGGTCGCCTCGCAAGTCTTGAACGGCAAGCGGGAGATCAGCAAGGCGCACGCCCGGCGGCTCGCGGATCGATTCCGTTTGTCGGTCGAGGCGTTCATTTAGTCAGTAAGTCAACCAAACGCCCGGAGTAGCTACTTCGAGTAAGTGGCCATCGGGATCGCGGAAATAGAGACTATCTCCCCCGCGTTCCCATTTCTGGCGCTTCTCGATGGGGATCTCGTTGGCGGCGAGCCAGGTTTCCCATTGGACGAGGGCGGAGGCGGGGATCGAGAAGGCGAGGTGGAGTTGGCCGTCGCCGTCCGTATCTTCCGTACCGCCTTTGCGAAATAGGAGCAGCACGGCGCCGCCGGGAACGGCCATCGCGCATAGGCGGTCGAAGTCGGCGATGCACTCGAAGCCGAATACCTTCCCGTAAAACGCGACGGAGCGCCGGGTGTCCTCAACGTAGAGGGCGGATTCGAGCAGGCCGCCGAGTGGGGGGACGCCTCCCATACCGGTTACTGAATACGGCTTTGCACAGGCATCGCCGCGAATTCGTCTTCGGTGGCGCGCGACGGCGGCTTGCGCCGCAAACCTTCGCGGGCGATGGCGAGCGAGCGTTCGGCGGCGCGAATGGCGGCGTGGTACGTTGACTCCGCGCCGCGGATGTCCTCCGCCTTGATGCCGCTGCTAATGAACTGATCGAAGAAGCGTTCGTAGCGCTCCAGCTTGAAGCGGCCGTGAATGATGGTGTCGCAATCGAACTCCTCGACTATGTCCATGGGATGCCATTGCTCACGCACTTGACGGGCGAGTTGCTCGATGCGTTTGGCCGACTCACCGGGCAGCAGCGTGATCGAGATGTGGCCTATGCGGACCGTTTGGATTTTCGGGAACCGGGCGGGCATGGGGAAGCCTTTACATTCTAATCGGTTTTCGGCGCCGATTTCTGTATGGCTTCCAGCGACGTTTTTAATTCCGCTTCGAGTTCGGCGGCAACGTCGGGAAAATCGCGCCGGAGATTTTTCTTTTCTCCGGGGTCTTGTTCGAGATTTGCGAGGAAAACCGCGTCTTCGCCGGTTTTGGGCTTGCGGGAATCGGGGCCGCCGTTGGCCTCATAACCGTTGAGCGTTAACTTCCATTGGCCTTTACGAATGGCCAGTTGGGGACCGTTCCGCCAATGGAGCGGCGGGCGGTTGATTACTTCGCCGGTCGAAATGGCGGGCCAAAGATTAGCGCCATCGAAGTGTCCGGCGGGCATGGGGGGGAGGCCGGCGGCGGCGAGGAGAGTGGGCGCGAGATCGTAGTGAGCGGCGATTTGGGATGTCTTGCGGCCGGCGGGAATGCGGCCGGGAAAAGCCATAACGGCGGGGACGTGAATACCGCCATCGAAGAGGCTGAATTTATAGCCGCGAAAGCCGCGATTGTAGCCGGCGGTGGCTGGTTGGCCGTTCAGTCCGGCGCGCGGTTCGGTGGTGGCGCCATTGTCGGCGGCGAAGACGATGAGGGTATCCTTGTCCAGATTCCGTTCGCGCAGCAAAGCGCGGATTTCGCCGATGCCGTCATCGACAGCGGCGATCATCGCGGCATAGATGCGGCGTTCAAGTGGTAAGTGGTTGAAGCGCTCCACATACTTCCGGGGCGCATGCATGGGATAGTGCGGCGCGTTGTAGGCGAGATACAAAAAGAACGGCTGCATTTGCGCCCGGCGAATGAACCGCATGGCTTCGGCGGTAATGCGCTCAGTAAGGTATTGGCCGTCCTCGAATATCTCCTCGCGGTCGCGGTAGAGGTCGTGGAAATTGACCGTTTTGGGATCGCCCCAGTAATAGCGGTGCGAGTAGAAATCGACGCATCCGGCGTGGAACCCGTAAAAGGTATCGAATCCATGATCGAGCGGGCTGTGGGAGTCGGCGACACCGAGATGCCACTTGCCAATAGCGCCAGTGGCGTAGCCGTGGTTTTTGAGCAACGCGGCGATGGTTTTCTGGCTGGCGGGGAGATGGGGGCCGTTGGTGGGCACGCCGGCGCGAATGGGATGCCGCCCGGTCATCAGGCCGGCGCGGGAGGGCGCGCACATGGCGGCGTTGGCATACCAATTGGTGAACAGGACGCCGTCGCGGGCGATGGAATCGATATGCGGCGTGCGGATTTCGGTGGAGCCGTAACAGGAGAGATCGCCCGAGCCATGGTCGTCCGTGAGAATCACGATGATATTGGCACGGCGCGGCTGAGCCTGGAGCGTGGAAGCGGCGGTAGCGGTTAGGAATTGACGGCGATCCATATCGAGTCATTTCGATGCTAACGCGAAACGGCCCCGGTATTTGAGAGAATAGAAAATTCATGTTCCGTTTCGAAACTGCCGGCGAGTCGCACGGCGAATGTCTAGTGGCGACCCTGACGGGACTTCCTGCCGGCGTTCCCGTCTCAATGGAGCGCATCAATCGGGAACTTTGGCGTCGCCAGCAGGGCTTTGGCCGGGGCGGGCGGATGAAGATAGAAACCGATACGGTGGAGATCGTCGCGGGCGTGCGTCATTCGCAGACAATCGGCGCGCCGATTGCGATGATTGTTCGCAATAAAGACTGGAAGAACTGGACGGAGCCCATGTCGGTCGAGGACTTCGAGGGCAGCGACGAGAAGAAGAAAAAAGTCCTGCGGCCGCGGCCGGGGCACGCCGATTTGGCGGGGATGATTAAGTACAACTACCATGACGCGCGGTACATTTTGGAACGGGCCAGCGCGCGCGAGACGACGGCGCGAGTCGCGGTGGGCGCGGTGGCGAAGGAGCTGCTGCGGGAGTTTGGGATTTCGATTTTGAGTCACGTGATTGCGGTGGGACCGGAAAAGTTGGGACGTCAAGCCACGTGGGATGAATTGGTCGCGTTGTCCTTGAAGGACGAGGTTTTGTTGGGGTGCGTGGACGAGGAAGCCGAGCAGCGGATGAAAGCCATTGTGGACGAAGCGTATCGGACTGGCGACACGGTGGGCGGTATTTTTGAAGTGGTCGCGCGTGGGATGCCAATTGGCCTGGGGTCGCATATCGCCTGGGACACGCGGCTGGATGGGAAGTTGGCGCAGGCGATCGTTTCAATGCAGGCGGTGAAGGGCGTGGAGATCGGGTTTGCCGAGGAAGGAGCGATGTCGTTTGGCTCCAAGGTGCAAGATACGATTCACTACAACAAGGAAGACAGGGCGTTCTTCCGAGGGGCGAACCGCGCGGGCGGATTGGAAGGCGGAATCACGAACGGCCAGGACCTGCTGGTACGCGGATTTCTGAAGCCGATATCGACGCTGCGGCGGCCGCTGGAATCGGTGGACATCGTCACGCGCGACGCGGAAAAAGCGGCTTATGAACGCTCCGATGTGGCGGTGGTGCCGGCCGCGGGCGTGATTGGCGAGGCGATGGTGGCGATCGTGTTGGCTCAGGCGTTTTTGGAAAAGTTCGGCGGCGATTCCATGGAGGAGACGCGCCGGAACTATGATGGCTATCAAGATCAGGTGCGAAATTTCTAATGATTTTGGAGATACGGAAATACGGCGATCCGGTGCTGGAGACGCGATGCGAAAAGGTGGCGAATTTCGGGACCGCGGAGCTGAAGCAACTGGTCTTCGACATGTTCGAGACTATGTATGGGAATAAGGGCGTGGGGCTGGCGGCGCCGCAGGTGGGCGTGTTGCAGCGGTTGACCGTGATCGACACCTCGGCCGGGGAGGATCCGGACGCCAGATTGGTGCTGATTAATCCGGAGATTGTGACGCTGGAAGGGCAACAGCTGGGCGAGGAAGGGTGCCTGAGTATTCCGGGTTTCCGCGAGGACGTCCGGCGAGCGAAATCGGCGCGAGTTCAGGCGTTCGATGCGGACGGAACACCTTTTGAAATTGCCGGCGAAGAATTGCTGGCGCGGGCGATGCAGCATGAAATCGACCATTTGAATGGGATTTTGTTCTTAAAGCATCTGTCGCCCTTGAAGCGCGACTTGATCCGGCGGAAGATTTCGAAGCTGGTGAAGGCCGGCGAGTGGTAATCGTTTTCATGGGTACGCCGCGTTTTGCGGTGCCTTCGCTGGAGGCGCTGGTGGAGGCGGGGCACGTGGTGCGGGCCGTGTATACGCAGCCGGACCGGCCGAAGGGACGGGGGCGGGAGTTGGCCGTGTCGCCAGTGAAGGAAGCGGCGCTGCGTCTGGAGTTGCCGGTCTATCAGCCGGAGCGGATTCGGCGGCCGGAGGTGGTTTCCGAGCTGGGTTCATTTGGGGCGAAAACGATGGTGGTGGTGGGGTACGGGCAGATTCTGCCGCAGCCCGTGATTGACATGGCGCCATTGGGGATCGTCAACGTCCACGCTTCGCTGCTGCCCTTGTATCGCGGCGCCGCGCCGATTCAATGGGCGATCGCGAATGGCGAAACCGAGACCGGCGTGACCACGATGCGGATTGACGCGGGGTTGGACACCGGCGATATGCTGCGAAAGGCCGAGACCTCGATCGGTCCCGATGAGACTGCGCCGGAGCTATCGGAGCGGCTGGCCGCCATCGGCGCGGAACTGTTGATAGAGACGCTGGAAATGCTGGAGCGCGGGCAAATTGTGCCGGAACCGCAGGATCATTCTTCGGCGACATTGGCGCGAATATTGACGAAGGAGGATGGCGTGGTGGATTTTTCGATGACAGCGCGCGTGATTCACAACCGGTTGCGCGGGTTTACGCCATGGCCCGGTGCGACGACGACTTTTCGTGGAACCGGATTGAAGATCTTGTCGGCGAAGGTTTCGACCGAGGTTGGCTTGGCGCCGCGCGAATTGGCGGTGCGCGGACGGAAACTGTTAGCGGGGTGCGGCGAGGGGTCGGTGTTGGAACTGGTCGACGTACAACCAGACGGACGCAAGCGTGTAAGTGGGGAAAGCTTCGCCAACGGCGCACGCTTGTTAGAGAATGAAGTGCTAGGAAAATAACGTGAAATTACCGCTTGGGTATCGCTATTCGGCTCTGTATGCCGGTATTCGCAAGACGCAAAAGGATGACTTGTCATTGATCGTGTCCGACGTTCCGGCGGCGGCGGCGGGCGTGTTTACCCAGAACAAAGCGATGGCCGCGCCGGTGATTCTGTCGAAGAAGAACTTGGCGGCGACCGGGGGGACGGCGCGCGCGATTTTGACAAATGCGGGGAACGCGAACTGCGCGACGGGAACGGGGATGAGGGTTGCCACGGAGACGACGCGGGCGTTGGCGAAGGTTTTGAAGGTGCCGGCAACGCACGTGTTGCCAGCGTCTACCGGCGTGATTGGCGTTGAAATGGACGGATCGAAGATCACTTCGAACGTTGGGGCGCTGGTCGAGGGGTTGTCGGCCGATAGGTTTAATGATGTGGTCCGCGCGATCATGACCACCGACCTGGCGCCGAAGCGGGCGCATGCGTCGGTCGCCGTGAAGGGCGGGACAATTCATGTGGCGGGGATGACGAAGGGTTCGGGAATGATCCAGCCGCTGATGGCGACGACGTTGGGATATATCGTCACCGATGCGGCATTGACGGCGGCTGAGTTGCAGAAGATGTTACGGCGGGCTGCGGACCGGAGTTACAACGCGATGAGCGTCGACGGGGATACGTCGACGAACGATGCGGTCTATTTGCTGGCGAACGGAGCGAGCGGGCTGACGTTGTCGGCCGGGGACAAGACGATGTTTGCCGAAGCGCTGAATGTGTTGATGGAGGATCTGGCCAAACAGATTGCGCGGGACGGCGAGGGCGCGAAGAAGCTGGTGACGATCGACGTGATTGGGACGCGTTCGGATAAAGAGGCGATGCGGATCGCCCGGTTCATCGGGAACTCGCCGCTGGTGAAGACGGCCATTGCCGGGAGCGATCCGAACTGGGGGAGGATCATGATGGCGGCGGGGAATGCGGGCGTCGATTTCGAGTTGAAGAACGTCGATATCCGGATGCAGCGGTTGTTGGTCTGCAAAGGCGGGCTGGCGAAGGACTTTTCGGAAGCGGAATTGAAGAAGCTGCTCGATGGGCCGGATTGCCATATTTCGTTCGCAATCCGGGGAGATGGGAAAGGGCGGGCCCGGTTTTACACTTGCGACTTTACGGAAGGGTATATCCAGATCAATGGGAGCTATCGAACGTAAAGGCGCGACATTCTTACGAGTGGGCGGAATGGCCTCTTTGGAAGAGGCCATTCGTGTTCTGGGGGATCTATCGGAGTCGCGGCATCGGCGGTGTTTGGCGGCGAGGGCGGTTGGGACGTTGGGTGGGTTAGAGTACATATCTCTATTGATGAAATGGATGGACGATCCCGCTGTGGGGGAGAGGTGTCATTGGGCTTACCGGAAAGCGACTGCGGTGGCGAAGGCGAGGCCAGCGGACAGCGTGGAAGAATTACTTCGAGGGGTGCGGGCGGATCCGGATCGGTTGAGCTTTTGGGAGTGCGGACAGAGAATTGGGCAGATGCGGGCGCGGCGGGCGACTCGGGAGCTGATCTCGATTGTCAGGGAGACTACTGAATTTGAACGACGGGCGGCAGCGCTGCATTCCTTATGGCTGTTGGATGATCCGCGGGCTACGGATGTTTGTCTCCTCTTGGCGGCGGACTGGGAGGGCGAGACGGAGCACACGCGATTGATTGCGGTCGAGGCCTTGGGGATCAGCATTCACCGGCCGTATGTTCAGCGGGCGGTTGCAAGGTATCTAAGCGATCCGTTGCCGACGCTGCGGTATTCGGCGTTGTGCGCTACGGGCCGGCTGTATGGACGTCCGATGGGACCGGTGCTGCGAGCTGCGTTGGAGTCCGCTACGGGGGATTCGGCATCTGTTTATAAAGAAGGAGACATCGCCGCGCTGGCCAGGAAGATTCTGTCGGCGGGGTGTTAGCCTGGAGGTGTGGAAGAGCCAGCGATTCGAACGGAGGGCCTATCGAAATCGTACCGATCTGGCGATGAGACTCTTACGGTCTTCGATGAATTGAACCTGACGGTGGCGAAAGGCGAGCGCGTGGCGCTGATCGGTGAATCGGGCACCGGAAAATCGAGTCTTTTACACTGCTTGGGCGGCCTGGACAGGCCGTCCAAGGGTAGGATATACTTCGGTCAGAACGACATTCAGGCTCTCTCAGAAACTGGACTGGCAGATTTTCGGAACCGCGAGATGGGCTTCGTGTGGCAAACGCACTATTTGCTGCCGGAGTTTACGGCTCAGGAGAACGTAATGATGCCGTTGCTAATTCGGGGAGAACAGTACGAAGATGCGGCGGCGGTGGCGTTAGCGAGGTTAGATGAAGTTGGCTTACGAGCACGGGCGCACCACCGGAGCGGCGAACTCTCCGGCGGAGAACAACAGCGAGTGGTGCTGGCGCGGGCGCTGGTCGGGCAGCCGAAATATTTGTTCGCCGACGAGCCGACGGGGAATCTGGATGAACGGACGGGTGCGATGATCTCGAACCTGTTGGGCGAGCTGCACCGGACGCATCGGCTCACCTCGATTTACGTCACGCACAATCGTGACTTCGCCCGGTCTTGCGACCGGGTTTTGCGTCTACAGCACGGAGGTCTGGCCGATGTTACGGCCGGGGAGTAGCCATGTTTGAACGATATACCGAGAAAGCCCGCCGGGTAATTTTCTTCGCCCGTTATGAAGCCTCCCAGTTTGGCAGTCCCTACATCGAAACGGAGCACCTTCTGTTGGGGCTGCTGCGGGAAGACAAGGCGCTGGCCAACCGCTTCCTGCGGTCGAACGCGGCCATTGAATCGATCCGGAAACAGATCGAGGCGCACACGACGATCCGGGAAAAAGTCTCGACGTCGGTCGACCTCCCCCTGAGCCATGAGTGCAAGCGCGTGCTGGCTTATGGCGCCGAGGAGGCCGAGCGGCTGAACCATAAGCACATCGGCACCGAGCATTTGATGCTGGGCCTGCTGCGCGAGGAGAAGTGTTTCGCCGCCGAGATCCTGCACGAGCGCGGGCTGCGGCTGAGCCAGGTGCGGGAGGAGATTGCGCGCAGTTCGTCGGAGAAGATCACGACGAACCGCCCTAAGGAGTCGTCATTGCTGGCCGAGTTCTCGCGCGACCTGACGCAGGCGGCAATCGACGGCCAGCTCGATCCTTTAATCGGTCGCGACCACGAGCTCGAGCGGGTGACTCAGATTCTATGCCGGCGGACGAAGAACAATCCGGTGCTGATCGGCGAACCGGGCGTGGGTAAAACGGCAATTGTGGAAGGTTTGGCCCAACGGATTTCCGACGGCGAGGTTCCGTCATTCTTGAGCGAGAAGCGAATTTTGGCGCTCGATCTGTCGCTGATCGTGGCCGGCACGAAGTATCGCGGCCAGTTCGAAGAGCGGCTGAAGACCATCATGAAGGAGTTGATGGAGAACCAGAACGCCATCATCTTCATCGATGAGTTGCACACGCTGGTGGGCGCGGGGTCGGCCGAGGGGTCGCTCGACGCGGCTAACATTTTGAAGCCGGCGCTGAGCCGCGGCGAGATCCAATGCATCGGCGCGACAACACCGGCGGAGTATCGCAAATCGATTGAAAAGGATCGGTCGCTCGAACGGCGTTTTCAGGCGGTGAAAGTCCCACCGCCGAACGAGAGCGACGCGATCAAAATCATGTTCGGCATCAAGGAACGCTACGAGAAGTTCCATGCCGTGGCCTACACGGATGAGTCCATTGAGACCTCCGTGTTCGCGTCGAGCCGTTTTATACCCGACCGGTTCCTGCCCGATAAGGCGATCGATCTGATCGACGAAGCAGGAGCGCGCGTGAAGCTGAAGCAGACGACGCTGCCGGCCGACGTCTCCGAGATTCAGAAGCGGATTAAGTTCATCGTTCACCGGATGGAAAATGCGATCGCGAACCACGAGTTCGAGAAGGCGCGGTTCTACTCGGACGAAGAGCGCAAGGAACGCGAGAATCTGCGGGCGTTGCGCGAGAAGTACAACCTGGACGACACGTCTACCGGCGTAGTGACCAAGGACGACATCGAAGACGTGGTCGCACGGTGGACCGGCGTCCCGATGACCGCCATTCGCGAAGAGGAAGTAGCGAAGCTGTTGCGGATTGAAGTAGAACTGCACAAGCGCGTGGTCAGCCAGGAGAAGGCCATCAGTGCGTTGGCGCGGGCCATACGACGTTCGCGAGCGGGATTGAAGTCGCCGAAGCGGCCGTCTGGATCGTTCCTGTTCCTGGGTCCGACCGGCGTGGGCAAAACGGAAGTGGCGCGCGCGCTGGCGGATTTCCTGTTTGGCAGCGAAAAATCGCTGATTCGCTTCGACATGTCGGAGTACATGGAGAAACACTCGGTTTCGAAGCTGATCGGCTCGCCTCCCGGCTACGTGGGCTACGAAGAGGGCGGGCAGTTGACCGAACGCGTCAAGCGGCAGCCGTATTCCATCATCCTCCTCGACGAAATAGAGAAGGCGCACCCGGATATCTACAACATCCTGCTACAGGTTTTTGAAGACGGCCAGTTGACCGACGGGCTCGGCAACACGGTGGACTTCAAGAATACGATGATCATCATGACATCGAACCTGGGCGCTCGCTTCCTGGACAAGAAGGCCACACTGGGCTTTGCGGCGCCTTCGGCCGGAATGCCGCAGAAGGTGGAAGAGCAGGTGATGAACGAGGTGAAGAAGGCCTTCAATCCGGAGTTCTTAAATCGCCTGGATGAAGTGATTCTCTTCACGTCGCTGGCCGACGAGGATCTGCTGCAGATTATGCACCTGCTCGTGGACCAGGTGAACCTGAATCTGGTAGCGAAGCAGATTAAGTTCAAGCTGCTGCCCGATGCGGCGAAGTACATTCTGGAGAAAACGCTGGTGGACCGCAGCTACGGCGCTCGTCCGCTGCGGCGAGCCTTGCAGAAGTATATTGAGGACCCGTTGTCGGAAGCGCTCATTCAAGGTTCGCTGCCGCACCCGGCGGATTTCGAAGTCTACCTGGGCGATACGGGGATCTACATTCGGCAGATGATCGCCGAGGAAGCGACGGTCGGGGCCGGGAGCGGCGCGGCGCCAGTGGTGGCAGAGTTGTACTCGTTCTAGCCGCGCAGGCCAGATTCGACGGCCCACTTCAGAAATCGACTGGCACAGCGATCCAGGTTGTCGATGGCGCCGCCGCCCATGAGCGGGGAGCACATCTCGTAGGCGATGCTACCGCGGAAGCCATTGTTCTCGAGGGCGCGGAGGAAGAGTCTGTAGTCGATGAAGCCTTCGCCCATCGGGACGGCGACGACGGATGGAGTCTGGGGTTCGTAGTTGATCAGACTCGGCTGGTATTTGTAGCGGGGGCGGAGCTGGTAGTCGGCGATTGTCGTGTGAACCGTGTGGCTACCGAGAAGAGTGGCGGCCGCCTCCACATCGACGCCTTGTAATGCCGGGGCCCAGGCGTCGTATAGCGCCATCAGGTTGGGTGAATTTACGGCGTGAAGAATGTCGTGCATGGCTTCATAGCCGACGCCGATATCGTGATGATTCTGCAGGCCAAGGGTGACGCCGAATTCCCCGGCGCGGTGGGCGGCTTCGACGAGCGTCGAGACGACCAGGTTCCATTGCTCCGGGAACGAGGCGTGCGCGGACTCATACCCGGTGAAGATCCGGACGACACGGATGCCGAGATCGCGGGCCAGGCGGCAAAGCCCGGTGAGGTAGGCGAGTTGGATTTCCCTGTGCGGAATGTCGCGGCGGTCGAGGCCGGCGGTGAGATCGCAATAGCCGGCGAGGACGTTGTGATCGAGCTTTAACGAGTGGAGCCGGTCGCGCAACTGGGTACGCCACGCGGCGTCGTAGTCGAGCGGCGAAAGGTGGGGGCGCTTGGCCATCAGCATGACGCCGTCGTAGCCGAGCGCGGCGGCCTTGGCGATGAACTCGTCGACGGACAAATAAGCTTGGCCCCAGAGGCCGGCGTAGCTTACGGAATGCAGCAGGAGCGGATGGTGCATGGGCTGTGTTAGAAGCCCATGTTACCTTACGCGACGGCGGACTGCGCCGGAAGGAAGAGCCCGAAGCAGACTTGCCCATTCTCCATTTGGAGCGTAGCGGCGCGCGCGCCGGCGCCGAGGACGATTTCCAGGCCGCTTTCAAAGCCCATGGCGATGGCTTCGCAGGTATCGATGTCGGCGAAGGCCGCACGGACGCCGGCGCAGACGGCTTCCTGCAGACGGTCCTGGAAATCGAACATTGGGTTGTACATCCAGACCGGCAGGGGCTGGATATCGACGTCGAAATCAAACGTCGCACGCACGTTGTTGTATGAGATGCGGCTATCGGCGATGCCGAGGTCGAGTTCGACGAGCAGCTTCATACCGGCGAGGTGAACGGGGAAACTGCCGATGAGTTCGGTTCCATCCTCCTCAAAGCCCATCTCCAAGCGAAGCGTACCGCCGGGATTGGCGACGGAGCCGGGCAGCAGGCGCAGGCGGAAGGAGTTGCTGGCAACGTCGGTCACCTGTTCAACGACCTGAATCTCCGGCAGCATTGGCGGGGCGACGCGGCGGTCGAGCGCGGGGAGGGAGAAGCGAAAATCGCGAAGACCGAGAGCGGGCGAAAAGCGAATGGCGCAGGCATTGACGCCGTGGTGGAAATGAACCGACGTTTGGTCGAACAGGCGGCCGGCGATGGCTTCCAGGAAATGGGCGGGAATGCCGCGGACGCCCAAGGCGCCGGCGCCGGGATACGAGGCGTCCAAGGTCACCTGGAGCGGGTGGCTATTACTGTTCGTGATGCGGGCGGTCCAGAGACCCACACCGGATGTGGCGTCGTACTCCAGGATGGCCAGCAGGCCGTGGCCTTCCATTTCCCGGACGGCGACGGGATGGGCACCGCCGGGAGCGAACAGCTCGACCCGATAGCGGGCCGGCGCCGACAGTGTGAGCGAACGGCGGCGCGCCGACGCCAGGATGGTGATGCGGCCGGGGCGACCGATAGGGATAGTTAAATCAAACGATTGGCCGGGGATCAGTTCCCGGCCGCCCTTTACGTGTTCAGAAATATACAATTCGTCGTCCTCATAGACAACAATGCGGTTTCCCGGTGCGAAAAAGATCTATGCGCGGTCAACAAGTTGTCAAGAAGATGTGATTAACACTTGGGTCCGGAGGGGGGCGGCCGCGGGAGCCGATGGCCGCCGGCGCTAACAGCCGACGACGTCATACAGTTCCCAGGGATCGGGCTGGCCGGGCATGCGGAGATTGCGGCTTTCGGAGAAGCGGATGCCGGAACCGGCGACGAGATCCTTTACCACTCGGGAAACGACTACGCCTCCGAGGGGAGACTGCGGGAGCAGGTGGCCGGCGAACTGGACGGCGAGGCCACCGGCGAGACCATCCTGGTCGAATTCGCATTCGCCGGTATGCAGCGAGGCGCGCAAGGGAACGCCGAAGCCGCCGGCGTGGGTGACGATGGAGTGGGCGCAGCGGATGGCGCGGGCGGGCCCATCAAAGGTGGCGAGCGGCGCTCCGGTGCCAAGGTCGCCGGGACGGCCGCGGAACCAACCGATTTCGCGGCGGAGGTGGATTTGCAGGCGACCCAGGTCGGGCGGCGGAAGCTCCACGCAGAGGATGGTGGCGAGCGAGCGTTCGGGCTCGACCTCGTGGGCGCTGTTGGCGAGGAATCGGCCGATTTCGGCGAAGAGTTCCTCCTGTTCGCCGACGAAGGGGAGATGATCCGCGCCGGGGAGTTCGACGAAGCGGGCCCCGGGAATGAGATCGGCTATCAACCTCCCTTCCTCCAACAGGAAGCAGCGATCGCCGCGGCGATGAAGAACAAGGGTGCGGGCGCTGATGGAAGGGAGTATCGCCCGGACGTCGATATCGGCGTTCATGCGAGTGAGCGCTTCGGCGGCGCCGGGGCTGGCACCCATGCGGAGATAGGTAGCCCACCAATCGCGGAACGGGGGATCCTGCGCCAGGGTGGGAGCGCGGTCTTCGATGCCAACGGGACCACCCCAATTTTCACGAATGTAGCGGCAAAACTCATCCCGGTCTTCCCGTGTGGGTCCCCAGGGGTAATCGACGTCACGCAGACGGCGGGAGTAGCTGCCGAACATGATCAACCCGACGGTTTTTTCCGGGTAGGTAGCGGCGAAGAGAGTGCAGAGCGGTCCGCCTTCGGAGACGCCGCAGAGGACTGCGCGCTTAGAGCCGACGGCCTCCATAACGGCGCGGACGTCGTCCATGCGTTGTTCGAGCGTCGGAAGCTGCGAGAGCGGAACGCGATCGGAGAGGCCGGTTCCGCGTTTATCGAACAGAATGACGCGGGCCATGGAGCCAAGTCGGCGGAGAAAAGCCGCGAAGCGGGGCTCGCGCCAGAAGTATTCGAGATGCGAGACCCAACCCATGACGAAGACCAGGTCCACCGGGCCTTCGCCGAAGACCTGGTAGGCGAGGTTGACTTCGCCGGTAGAGGCATAGCGGGTTTCGGGAAAAGGCGGGGGGCGGTCAACGGGCGTTTGGCGGGCCGACTGCGGATCGGGGGAGGAGGAGAGGGCGGGAGCGTTGGCGCCTTCCACCGGGGACACGAAGCAATAGCCGCGGCGGGAGCGGGTTTCAATGTATTGGGGGCTTTTGGGGGAATCGCCCAGGGCGCGGCGGACGTCGGCGATTTGAACGGAGAGAGCGTGATCGTCGACGAAAGTATTGGGCCAGAGAGCGGCGAAGAGTTCATCGCGGCTGCAGACGTGACCGGGGCGCTGAGAAAGATAGGCGAGGAGATCGAACGCCTTAGGCGCGAGCACTACTTCGGAGGTTCCGCACCACAGGCGGCGCTCGGCGACGTGCAACCTAAACTCGCCGAATAAAAGCGTCATGCTCGTCGCATCGTATCAAGGGAAGTACTACGTTGGCAATCCGCAAAGGCGGATAAGGATGTGAACGACGGGCATGGAAAAGAGGCTGGAGTCAAGGCGGTCGAGCCAGCCGCCATGGCCGGGGAGGGTGTTGCCGGAGTCCTTAACGCCGGCGCCGCGTTTGAGGGCGGATTCGGCCAGATCCCCGATTTGCCCGGCGGCGTTACCGGCGACGGCGAGAAAAACGGCGAGGGTCAAGGGCACATCGGGAAGAAGCCAGCGGAGGAAAAGCGCACCGTAGACGCCCGCGGCGATGGTACCGGCGATGGCGCCTTCCCAGCTCTTGGCGGGGCTTACGACGGGCGCCAATTTGTGTTTACCGATGGCGCGCCCGACGTAGAAGGCCGCGGTGTCGCCGACCCAGTTAATTGCGAGGGCGAAGAGCAGCCAATACTGGCTGATGGCGTGAAGGGCGAGGGCGGAGCGCCAAGTCCCAAACGTATAGAGGATGCCGAGCGTGAATAGACCGGCCGACGGAATGGCGTCGCGGAGGTCGGCTGCGCGGAGGGAAACGGCGAGGGCGGCAAGGAGGATGGCGATTAGCAACGGCATCTCGTCGCGCTGAATGAGCAGGAGGGCCAAGCCGGGAATCCAGCCGGCAAGCGGGGTGAACTTCGCGCCGTAGAGCGCGGCGATGCCGGCGAACTCCATCCAACAGAGCGCGGCGAAGAGGCAAACCGCGGCGGCGAAAACGAACGAAGGGGCGAAGAGGACGACCCAGGTGACGACGGGAATGAGGATGAGAGAGGTGAGGACCCTCTTCATCGAGTGGGCACCGCCTCCGCCAGCGCGTGCGAGTCGAGCGTGCCGAGACCGCCGAAACGGCGTTCCCTTTTTTGATAGTCGAGAATGGCGTAGAGGAGATCGCGGCGTTTGAAATCGGGCCAGAAGGTTTCCGTGACGTAGATTTCGGCGTACGCGATTTGCCAGAGCAGGAAATTCGAAACGCGCATTTCGCCCGAGGTGCGGATGAGCAGATCGGGATCGGGGAGACCCGCCGTGTAGAGGTTGGCGGCCAGGGACTCCTCGGTGATGCGAAGCGATTCGAGCGTGCCGGTTTCCCGGGCTTCGGCGATCAACTGATTGACGGCGTCGACGAGTTCGGCTTTGCCGCTATAGTTGATGGCGAGGTTGAGCCGCAGTCCGGTGTTGCTTTCAGTGGCGCGGATGGTGGATTCAAGCTCATCGCGGACCGAACCGGGAAGATACTCGATACGGCCGATGGCATTCAGCCGCACGTTATTCCGTTGCAGCGTGGCGAGTTCCTTCCGCAGATAGACACGGAGCAGGCTCCAGAGCGTATCGACTTCCGCACGGGGGCGCTTCCAGTTTTCCACCGAGAAGGCGTATAGCGTGAGCGCTTCCAACCCGAGCGCGGCACAGGTTTCGACCGTCGTTCGAACAGGCTGAATGCCCGCTTGATGTCCCGCCACGCGGGGCAACAACCGGCGATTGGCCCAGCGGCCATTGCCGTCCATAATCACGGCGACGTGAGCCGGCAGGCGTTGCGGATCTATGGCCAAGGCGAGAGCCAAGTCCGGATCGCTGGGACGGAGACTCTCCAGGAGCGCATTCATCAGCGTAATTCCTCAGTGTACAACAGCATAGACAACTCCTCGCACCGCTTCCGGCATCGCTTCCATCCAGGCAACGCCCAACGCGGCAATCCCCATGGCGGAACCGAACGGCACCTCATATTTGGAGGCGTTCTCCTTCGCAAGGACAATGTAGACGATACCGGCGACCGCGCCGAGGACGGACCCGATCATCAGCGCGAGCAGCATCGGCATGAGACCAAGAAAAGCGCCGATCATCGCGGCCATCTTGAAGTCTCCCATGCCGATGCCTTCCTGGCCGCGGAACTTACGGTAAAGAAGGCCGATGGTCCATAACGAGCCGTAGCCGAACCCCGCTCCGATCGCCGATTCCACCAGGGAGTGCGCCGCCAGCGAGGTTCCCATCGGCACAAACAGGGAGGAAAAACCGACGGGCAATAGGACGAACCAGGAAAAGAGCAGCCCGGCGATGACGCCGCCCTTGGTGAACTCGTCCGGGAGAATGCGCTCCTCGAAATCGGTCACGATCAGCTCAAGGTTGATGGTGCCGAACAAGGCGAGCTTCGCGGCGAGGAGAGTGGGACCGAAGCGGAGCACAATTACAAAGTACATTATCCCGCAAAGTATTTCAACTAAAAGATATCGAATCGGGATGGCGTACCGGCATTGCCGGCATTTGCCGCGGAGCAGCAGGTAGCTGAGAACGGGAATATTGTCGTACCAGGCGATGGTCTTTTCACAGGCGGGGCAGAAGCTGCGGGGCGGGTTCGAGAGGGTGATGTCCCTGGGAAAACGGAAGATACAGGCATTGAGGAAACTACCGATGATGAAGCCGAAGAACCCTGCCAGAATCGCGGCGAGCATGTATATAAAACACGATAGCAGGGTGGACGATATGACAGATCGGGAAAGAAATGTTTTGGCCTCGCAAGACTTGGCGATTGGCTTCGATTTGGTGAATCCGGCGATCGTCCCGGACGGGCGGGCCGGGCTAATTGGGTTCGATTTGGTGAATCGCCGTTTTCGCCGGTCGCGGGCCGGGCGGCTCGGTGTCCGGACGGCGGACCCAGACGGCCTGGTGGCAC
>JBJXFL010000194.1:0-8018 GCA_046155405.1 Bryobacteraceae bacterium
AAGATATACGCAGGCAGCGCCTTTACGTTTGCCGCCTTGGTTCACCGCGCTTACGGAGCTGTCGAGCGTCTTCAACCATGGCACAATTCCGTTCGACTTGCCGTTGGTGCCGCGAATCAGCGATCCGCGGGCGCGAATGCGGTGGTAAGCGAGGCCAATCCCCCCGGCAAACTTCGAGAGCATGGCGACGTCCTTGTAGCGGTCGTAGATGCCCTCAAGATGGTCTTCGGGTGAGTCGAGCAGGTAACAGCTCGACATCTGCGGGTGGCGGGTGCCGGAGTTGAACAGCGTCGGCGAACTCGGCATGTAGTCATGCGCGGAGATCAGCCGATAGAAGTCGATCGCTTCCTGAACGTTTTGTGAAAGCCCGCAGGCGACGCGAAGGAAGAAGTACTGCGGCGTCTCGATGACGTCGCGCGATTCCGGATTTTTGACCAGGTAGCGGTCATAAATCGTTCGGATGCCGAAGTACTCAAACAGATCGGTGTTGCGTTCGTCGATGGCGCTGTTGAGCTTGCGGGCGTTGGCCTTAACGAACTCGTGAAGCGCGTCGCCGATGATGCCGTATTTGTAGCCGGTCTCGATCGACTGCGAGAACGAGTAGATGTTCTGGGCCGCGACCTCCTTCTCGATGAAGTTGGCGAGCAGGCGGGCGGCAAGACGCGAGTATTCGGGCTCCTCGGAGATCAGCGACGCGGCTGTCTGAATATTGAGCTGATCCAGTTCGCGGGTGGTGGCGCTGTCATAGAGACCGCCGATGGTCTTGACCGCAATGCGCATGGGGTCGACCTGGGACAGGCCGGCAGCGCACAGTTGGACCGCACGGATGATCTTGGAAACATCGACTGGCTCAAGCGCACCGCTGCGCTTGCGGACACGCATCGCGGCTTCGAGCGAGTGCGGGCGGACGTCGGGAAATAATTGCTGCGAGG
The DNA here is from genome assembly GCA_046155405.1 of Bryobacteraceae bacterium. Taxonomy (GTDB): domain Bacteria; phylum Acidobacteriota; class Terriglobia; order Bryobacterales; family Bryobacteraceae. Next base: position 933 of record JBJXFL010000194.1, read on the forward strand.
TTGGCGTCGCAATAGGGGCCATTTGTTGAGCCGTCGCCATGGGGGTCACCTTGGGGGAGGATTTGAGCTGCGGAAGCCGCAGGCGAACAGAAAGCGAAAATCCATGCTACACGACATAGTGCAATATGGAAAGGATGTCTGCAAGCGCACTCCGAATCGAGGGGTTTCATGACTTCTCAACCCGCGCAGTAGTCCCGACGCGGCGGCGCTGACGAACTACAGAATACAGCGTAGATTGGGATCAGGTCAACTACTAATTGTGGTTTTCATAAAGAAATCCACAACATAGCGTATATCGTTGGAAATATTGAACTTACTCAAGACGACTCTGGATTGGCGTAGGGTTGAAAGCGACCCTAGGCTAAGGTGCCAGTCTCGGGCCCGGAATCGAGCATTAGATGAGGTTTTGTTGCAAGTCGATGAACGGACGGAGGGTTACGCCGTTTGGCGAGAGATTTGCAGTAGAAAAGCTGGAGGTGTCCCATGACAACTGCTGTGATCAAGACGATCAGCCCATCCAACTCGAAGTTTGAAACTTTCCTTCACCGGATCGAGGAAGACTTCGGGAAAATCCGCCAGCGCGCCTATGACCTGTTCAAGACCAATGGAGCGTCGGAAGGACTAGATTTCGAGAACTGGTTCATGGCCGAACGGGAACTGTTCGACATCCCACCGGCCGAACTTACCGAAGACGAAACCACCTACCGGGCCTCCGTCGCGGTTCCGGGATTTGCCAGCGATCAGCTCACCGTTACGGCTACGGCCAATACCTTGACGGTTCGCGGCGAGGTGGAGGAGACGAAGAAGGCTGAGAAGACCCTGCTGTCGGAGTTCTCTCACAAGCAGATCTTCCGGCACTTTCATCTCGACTTGCCGGTCGATCCGGACGCGGTGACGGCGAAACTGGAAAACGGAGTTCTGATGATCGAACTGCCGAAGGCGCAGCCCGCGAGGGTCGTGCCGGTGAAGAAGGCAGCGGCGCAAGCCGCGTAGACGAAGAAGAAACAAAGGGGCGCCCGCAGGGGCGCCCCTTCTGCTTTAGGGGACCTGAATGGCGACCTTGAGCACGTTGTCTTTCTGGCCGGCGAACAACGTGTAGGCGTCGTGAATCTCGTCGAGGTGGAAGCGGTGAGTCAGTAAGGAAGTGAGGTCGATGCGGCCGGATTCGACCAGGCGCATCAAGCGTGTCATCCGTTCTTTGCCGCCGGGGCACAATGTAGTAACGATCTTCTTGTCGGCGAGGCCTGCGCCAAAATCGCGCAATTCCACGCTCAGATTGTGCGAATAGACGCCGACGCTCGAGAGAGTTCCCCCAGGCTTGACGACAGCAAGCGCGTTTTCGAACGTCTCCTGAATCCCGAGCGCTTCGATCGAGACGTCGACGCCGGCGCCACCAGTGGCGTCACGAATGGCTCTCACGGGATCGGCGGAGGAGAGGATGGTATCCGTCGCGCCAAACTCGCGAGCTGTTTCCAGCCGGAATACATTCTTATCCACAACGAAGATCCGGGCCGCGCCCATCAGCTTCGCGCCGAGAGTGGCGCACAGGCCGATCGGGCCCTGGCCAAATATCGCCACATTGTCGCCGAGTTGGATATCACCGCTCTCGGCCGCGGAGAATCCAGTCGATGCGATATCGGCCAGAAGGATGACCTGCTCATTACTCAAGGTGTCCGGCACGGGAGCAAGGTTCGCCTGCGCGAATGGTACGCGCATATATTCGGCTTGTGCGCCGTCCAGCGTATTGCCGAGCCGCCACCCGCCAAGCGGGCCGCCGCATTGCGCCGCGTGGCCGCCGAGGCATCCCATACACTGGCCGCAGGGCGTGATCGCGCCGACCAGTACACGCTGTCCGATGCGGTATCCCGTCACGCCCTCGCCCAATTCGTGAATGGTACCCACGGCTTCGTGTCCGATAGTCAGACCTTCGGCGACCGGGTATTCGCCCTTCACAATATGGATGTCGGTACCGCAGATGGTTGTCATGTGAACGCGGATAACGGCTTCGCCGGGAGCCGCGCGGGGAATGGGTTTCGACGCAAGGCCATAACAGCCCGGGGCGTGAAAGACGTTGGCCTGCATCATGCCGGGATCTGGAAGCGGGATCGCAGCATGGCCTTCAATCAGATGAGTGGTGTCGACGACGTTCATAAGTTGACTCCTTCCCTTCTCCGCTGCATGTTTGCGACCAGAGCAAAAACCAGGCTGGTGCGTGAATTGCACCGTACCAACGCATGAACGACTACATTCTGCACTTTGGCCAAATCGGCATGAAGGACATTGAACGGGTTGGCGGCAAGAACTGCTCGCTGGGCGAGTTGTTCAACGAAATGGCCCCGCTGGGAGTGGGTGTTTTGGACGGCTTCGCCGTGACGGTTGCGGCATATCGCGCACTGTTGGGTGTGGATGGGTTAGGCGACCGCATCGCCAAGCGGCTCCAGGGGCTCGACGTGAACAACATTCCGGAGCTCACGGCCTGTGGCGACGCCATCCGTGAAATGATGCTCCGGACGCCGCTTCCCGACTCGGTCGCGCTGTCGATTCGGAACGCCTACGCGGAACTCTGCGCACGCATGGGTGACGTACGGGAGCTTGCGGTCCGATCATCAGCAACCGCCGAGGATCTCCCGGGCGCGTCTTTCGCCGGCCAACAGGAGACGTTCTTGAACATCCGCGGCGCCGATGCCCTGCTCGACGCGGTGCGCCGTTGCTTTGCGTCAGGCTTCACCAGCCGGGCGATCAGCTACCGCTCACGGCACGGCTTCGATCACCTGAAAGTCGGAATCTCGGTTGGAGTCCAGCCAATGGTCCGATCCGACCTCGCAAGTTCGGGAGTCATTTTCACGCTCGATCCAGAATCAGGGCATCGCGGCGTTACAGTGGTAACCGGCTCATACGGGCTAGGTGAATTCGTGGTCCAGGGCGCTGTTAACCCAGACGAGTGGATCGTCTTCAAACGAGGTCTGGGCGAAGGGCGATTGCCGATTATCGGCAGGACGCTAGGTACGAAAGAGACCAAACTCGCCTATGCCGATGGTTCCAAGACCACCCGCGGAGAGTTGACGCCACAGGCGATGCGCGGAAAGTTCTGCCTGACCGACGAAGAAGTCGTGCGACTGGCCGAATGGGCTGGCCTGGCCGAAGCGCACTACGCGAAGCGCGCCGGGCATGAGATGCCGCTTGATATCGAATGGGCAAAAGATGGCGTTTCGGGGCAGTTGTACTTCTTGCAGGCGAGGCCCGAAACGGTTCATGCCAACCGGCCATCGGGAGCGGTTGCGCGAGTCTATGCCCTGAATGGCGCCCCGCCGGAACCGGTGGTATCCGGACAGGCGGTTGGCGAGCGCATCGGAACAGGCAAGGTCCGGGTCGTGCAAAGCCCGGCGGAGTTGGAGGAAGTGGAAGAAGGAGACGTGGTCGTCACCGCGGAGACCGATCCGGATTGGGAGCCGGTAATGAAGCGGCTTGCGGCGATCGTCACCGAGCGTGGCGGAAGAACTTCGCATGCGGCGATCGTATCGCGTGAGATCGGGCTGCCCTGCATTGTGGGCGCCGCGCGGGCTAGGGAAATCCTTTCGTCCACGGAGGAGGTGACGGTTTCATGCGCTGAAGGAACGACCGGACACGTCTACGCCGGAAGGTTGCCGTTCACGGTTACCGAGCTCGCCCCCGAGCGGGCGCCAGCGACGCGAACACAAGTGATGCTCAACATCGCCGATCCTTCGAAGGCGCTGCAGATCGCCTCGATTCCAAACGAAGGCGTCGGTCTGGCGCGCATCGAGTTCATCATTACGTCGCAGATCGGCATTCACCCGATGGCGGTAACGGCGTATCCGCGGCTACGGGATGCTGCCGCGATTCGAGCAATCGGCCGGATAGCCGGGCAAGAAGATCCGCGGACATTCTTTGTGAAGCGCCTAAGTGAAGGGATTGGGCGCATCGCGGCTGCGTTTTATCCGAAGCCCGTTATCGTGCGGATGAGCGACTTCAAGACCAACGAGTACGCGAAGCTCGCCGGAGGCGAAGAGTTCGAACCGGTAGAAGAAAATCCGATGATCGGCTTCCGCGGCGCCTCCCGGTACGCCGATCCGCGTTACGCGGCGGGGTTCGAACTGGAATGCAAGGCGGTGTTGCGCGCACGACGATTAATGGGACTGACCAATATAAAAGTCATGATTCCGTTCTGCCGTACGGTGGAAGAAGGCCGGTGCGTGATCGAAACAATGGGACGCAATGGATTGAAGCAAGGCGAGGAGGGGCTGGAGGTTTTTGTGATGTGCGAGGTGCCATCGAACGTAATCTTGGCCCGCGAATTCCTCGAAGTGTTCGACGGCATGTCGATCGGTTCGAACGATTTGACGCAGCTGATGTTGGGAATCGACCGCGACTCGCAGACGATCGCTCATCTCTTCGATGAGCGGAACCCGGCGGTGAAGGCGATGATCGAGCAGGTCATCGGCGTGGCAAGAGAGATGGGAAAGCCGATCGGGATTTGCGGGCAGGCGCCGTCGGACATACCCGGCTACGCCGCGTGGCTGGTGAGTTTGGGAATTCCGTCGATCTCGCTGAATCCCGATTCGGCCATTTCAGCGCGGCACAAGATATGGGAAGCGGAACAGGAAAACCTCGCTGCCAACCCGTAGACCCTCTCATCGATATTCGGCGGTGTCGACGGTTGCACGGAAGAACTCGCCGTCATTGGCAAAGCCGGATCCGTTGTAGAACCAACCGGCGCGGAGGCGCGTTGGGATCGTGTTACCCGCGATCTCCCGCGTCTCTTCGACCACCACTCCGAAGTCGAGTTCGCGGTAACCGGTATTGTCCGGATTGCCCCAGCGCTTGAATGAAAACGACTTGGGTATCGGACTTCCCGATTCCGGCAACCACGACGTGCGTTCGGCTTGCCAGCGCTCTCTCGCCGAACGGGTGACGTCGGGACCGGCGGCGGAGGCTATCGGAACCAGTCCGAGTAAATTCCAAGACATGCTTCCCTCGCCATTCACGAAGCGGTCGGCGCCGATGACGGGGAGCCCGAACATGCGTACCTGGGCGGCCCAGATCATTCCGTCGTTGGAGGCAAGGACCTGCTCGGCATGGAACGGAAACCACCGGCCAATCTTGATTTCACCGTGCATTTGCATACGCACAGCGCGGGGCGCGCGCTCCCATAACGATTCGAGTTCCGCGTTCCGGACCTGTCCGGGGTCACGAAACACGTAGCACGCGGCGATCACAATCAAGGCGTTCACTACAATGCCCAAACGCGCCGAAGGACCAGCGGCCACACAAGCGATCGTCGACGCTACAGCCGCCGATACTGTCCACGGCAGCCACCACGCGGCGCGCGAGTTCAATCCATGCGCCGCAAACAGGAACGCCGCCGCAAGCGCGATCCAAACGGGGTACATCTGGCCGGTTGTGAGTCCCGCGAGGTGGCACAGGCCGTGAATTCCGCATAGCGCTGCAAGTATTTGTCTCATGCCATTCTCAATGCACGCGGACGGCCACGGCGGGAAACGTGCAACGCTAGGATCGATGGCAAAATGGATCGCGTTGATCGCGGCATTCGCGATCGCGGCGGCGGGCGTGATGCGGTTCGGACTGCACCAAGACCCGGCTGCCCCGCTGGTGGCGGCGGCAATCATCGGAGGCGTTCCGCTAACCCTTCGCACGCTGCGCGAGTTGTTCGCGGGCCGGTTTCAGTCCGATGTGCTCGGTGTCATCTCGATCGCCGCGGGCGTGGCGTTGGGCGAGAACTTCGCCGCCGCGGTCATCGTCTTAATGATGTCGGGCGGTTCCGCGCTGGAAGAAGCGGCGAGCCGGCGGGCGGCAAACGTGCTCGATGCTTTGGCGCGGCGGATGCCAAAGCTCGCGCACAAGCGCGGCGCCAGCGGGCTCTCCGACATACCCGTGGCGGAGGTTGCGCCGGGCGATGAGCTGGCGGTACTAGGTCACGAAATTTGTCCGGTCGACGGCGTTGTCATCGAAGGGCACGGCTCGATGGACGAGTCTTATCTAACGGGCGAACCGTATCAGATTCAGAAAGCGCCAGGAGCGGCGGTGCTGTCGGGGGCGATAAACGGAACCGGCACGCTGATCATCCGCGCGACCAGTGGCGCATCGGCCTCGCGCTATGCCCAGATAGTGCAGGTGGTCGAACAGGCGTCAAGCCAGCAGCCGCCGATTCGGCGGCTTGGAGACCGCATCGGTTCTTGGTACACGCCAATCGCGCTGGCTGTCGCCGCCGGTGCATGGGCGGCGAGCGGCGATCCAGTGCGCTTCCTCGCGGTGCTGGTTGTGGCAACGCCGTGTCCATTGTTGCTGGCGATTCCGATCGCCGTGATCGGAGCGGTATCTACGGCGGCGCGGAATGGCATCGTGGTGCGCAATCCGGCGGCGCTCGAACGGATCCAGGAGTGCGTGCATTTTCTCTTCGACAAGACAGGAACGCTAACCACCGGCAAGCCCATTGTGAGCGGTGTTGAAGCCGCTCCCGGATTCACGGAAACGGATGTTTTGCGCGCGGCCGCGGCGTTGGAGTACTACTCGCGCCATCCGCTGGCCGCGGCCATAATTCAGAAATCCGAGTCACTCGGACTAGTGGCGGAAACCGTGGAAGAAGCCGAAGAGATTCCGGGCCATGGGTTGCGCGGCGTCGTTGGCGGCAGGGCGGTCGCGTTAACCGGCCGGAAAGCCGCGGCGGGTTTGGGTCACACCGTCGCGCCCGAGCAACCTGGGCTGGAATGCGTAGTATTGATTGACGGGCGTTATGCCGGGTTGATTCGTATGATCGACGCCCCGCGCGCGGGGACGCTGGAGTTCGTCAGCCACTTGCGGCGCATGCATCGCGGACGGCGGGTTGTGCTTGTCTCGGGAGACCGCGAACGCGAGGCTCGCGCCTTTGCGGAGAAAGCAGGAATCGACGAGGTGCTTGCCGGGCAGACCCCAGAGCAGAAGCTCGCGTTCGTGAAGGAATTGACGGCGTCGGGTCCCACGCTTTTCGCCGGCGACGGCATTAACGACGCGCCGGCCTTGCTCGCGGCGACCGTCGGCGTGGCCTTCGGCGCCAGCGGCGATGTCGCCGCC
>JBJXFL010000199.1:0-9707 GCA_046155405.1 Bryobacteraceae bacterium
GCGGTCCAGGATGAGCGGGCCCGCACCGCGTTGTGGGATTTCGTGCAACGGGGAATCGCGAAGGGACAGGCGTTGATAGCGATTACCTGGCGCAAGGACCCGCGCGATTTACCCCGGCTGGGATCGCTACTGGCCGCGCCCGCGAATGATCCCGTAGCCGCCGGGCTTTACAGCCTTTCGTATGCCATGCGGAACGCCTATGGGGACGCCGCGCTGCCGTCGCTCGAAACCGCGTTGCTGAAGTCGGGCTACGTCGGTGTCCAGACAGACTGCGCGCGTGAATTGATGCTGGCTGGAAGGCCATCCGGCTTCGCCTTCGCAGCGCAGGCAATCGAAAGGAAGGAGAGCTACAAACAGGAGATGACGCAATTCGTCCGCGACAACTTCATAGAGATGCGGACCGTGGACGAGGCAGCCGTGCTTGCGTTTCTGAAGCAGCGCGCCAAGTGAGGGTTTTGCCAACCGGTCTCGCGGCGGCGACTCGGCAACGCCACAAAACGCTGCCGGTTTTCAACTACCGCGGCTGCGAAGCCAGGATCTCTTCCAGAATCTCCGGAATCTCAAACGCCGCCCGATTGTCGATCGACGCAGCACTCGTCTGGAACCGCCCAAGCGTCCCGGGTTCGAGCATTTCCCGCACCGCCCGCTCGATCTCCTTAAAGCTCTCCACCACGATCCCTACTCCATGACTGCGAACCCAATCCGCGTTGTAGCGCTCCTGCGGAAGCGTCATGTAGTTGCGCTCGATGATCACCGGAAGGCCCATCTTGATCGCTTCGCTGATGCTGCCCGGACCGGGCTTGCCGATGAAGAAGTCGGCCAGTCGCATGAAGCGCGGAATTTCTGAGGTGAAGCCCTCGACGTGCATCTTGATCGGTAGCTTTAGCGCCCTCAACTTGATGGCCAACGGCTCGTTCTTGCCGCAGATCATGATCAACTGATGCCGCAATCCTGACCGCCCCAGCCGCTCCGCGATCCTCAGCATCGCCTTGGATCCCTGGCCGCCGAAAAGGACGATGCCCGTGGGAACGTTAGGGGCCAGCCCTAGTTGTTCGCGCTCTTTGTCGATCGAAATCCTCACCGGATCGTAGAACATGGGCCGAAGAATCATGCCCGATGTCTTGAAGACGCGGTTTTGCGGATGTCCGAACGCGAGCGCCTGTTCCGCGGCTCGATCCGTGCCGCAAATGAAGTACTGCGACTGCACAGGTTCGGCAGGCTTTCCAGGCTGGCGGCGCTCGATCCAGAAGTGGGGCGGATAGTCGGCCAAATCTGTGAGAATCGTCACGTAGGGAATGCGCCGGTCCGCGCGGTGCAATCCTTGATACATGGCCCGGTTGAAATTCGGCACCAGGGACACCACCATGTCTGGGGGGTCTTGGGACCAGAAGCCAGTTAGGAGATCGACTTGCTCCTTGTGAAAGCTGCGGATCACGGACTGCATGAAACGCAGGCCTTGCGCCGAACCGAAGGTCCAGCCTTTGGCCAGCATTTTGTTGTAGATATCTTCAAGACGAATGCCAGTGATCTTTCGAAAGACATCCAACGAATCCAGAACTTCCTGCAGGTTGACGAGCCGGATTTGCCACGGCCGTTGTTGCTGTTCAACCACAGATTTGAGAGCGGTGGCCGCGCTGCGGTGGCCGCCCCCGGCGTCAAAGAACACGAAGTCCAAGCGAGGCATGTACGAATGACTAAATTAACAGGCCGGATGCCGCCGCGTCACGAAACCCGAAATAAAACAATTCCTTTCACCAATGTTTCGCCATCCTGTCAGCGGTCTGTAACGGGGAGGCATTAGTTTGGGATCGTGGCAGCATTCGCGAAGGTACCGGTTCTGATGATCGAGCAGATCAAGTCCGGCGACCACCGCCTGATGAAACGGCTCAACCGGTGGCGAGCGCCCCGCTGGATCCGCCTCTGGATGATCTGCGCCACGCGCGGCGGCGACGGATGGTTGTGGTACGCCGTGGCGATCGCGATCGCAATGTTCGGCGGTCAGGCCAGGGTGGCGGCGCTCGGGGCCGCGGGGCTGGCCGTCGGCTTGGGCATTGCCCTCTTTATCTCGATCAAACGGACCACCAGGCGCAGGCGTCCCTGCGCGCTTGAACCGCATGCCTGGTCCAAATTGCTGCCGCCGGATCAGTTCTCATTTCCGTCCGGCCACACGATCACCGCGTTTGCCATGTCGCTCGCTGTCGGGTCTTTTTACCCCGGCGTGATGCCCGTATTGCTGTTCTGCGCGGTCAGCATCGGCCTGTCCCGCATTCTGCTGGGCATGCACTTCCTAAGCGACGTTCTGGCGGGCGCCGGCATTGGCTCGTTGCTCGGATACGGCGCATCGCTGGTGGTCCACTAACTCCCAAGCGCGGGATTGCGTACGATTGAGATTCATGCAATTCCGCCGGGTCGTGATCGGGCTCGCGGCCCTGGCCGCCATCGCGCAGGAACTCGCGCCGATTCGCGTCACTGCCACCCTGGTTCAAGTCGACGCCGTCGTCACCGGCCGGGACGGAAGGCCCGCCACGGGCCTTGTTCGGGACGACTTTGAATTGTTCCTGGATGGCGTGCCCCGCGAAATCCGGTCAGTGTCCTTTGTCCGGACCGGCACGGCCGCCGCGTCGTCTCCGCTGGATCCACAATCAGAAACCAACGTGCCCGGTTCTTTGACGATTCGCCGGGAAGCCGTTCGGCGCTCGATAGCTGTCCTGGTCGACGATCTCAAAATGTCATTTGAAAGCCTCCATTTCACGCGGGAGGCTCTGAAGAAGTTCGTCGCCGAGCAAGTGGCCCCGGGCGATCTCGTCGCCATCATGTCCACCAGCGGCTACGGACCCCTGCAACGCTTCACCACGGAAAAGAAAGTGATGCGGGCGTCCATTGATCGCCTTCGAGTGAATCTCAGCGGCAACGGACCCGCCAGCGCCGTCCAGGCGATTGGCGGCGGCGAAACGGACAACGCACTCGTCCTTCGCATGTTGCAAAGGCGCTTCGCGGTCGGCACGCTCGGTTCGATTCGACATATTGCTGAGGGCATGCGCGACATGCCCGGGCGCAAGTCCGTGGTTCTGTTTTCCGAAGGCGTTCGCATGGCGCGGGACTTCTCCAAAGAGGAGCCGGCGGTCAACGTCAACGACGTGCGGCGTGTGTCGGACGCGGCCAACCTCTCTGGCGTCATCATTTATGCGATCGATCCCCGCGGCGTGGTTTATCCGGGTCTGCAGGCCAAGGACGACGTTCAGGGATTGGAGCAGGTGGAAGTGCTGGATCAGTTGGAGCAACGTATGCAAAAGCTGCGCGGCACGCAAGGCATGCTTCGTTTTCTTGCCGCCGAAACGGGCGGAATCGCCCAAATGAACGACAACGACCTGAACGGCGGCCTTCAGCGGATACTTGAGGAGCAGTCCGGCTATTACCGGCTCGAGTTTCAGCCAGGCGAGGCAGCGGCGGAGCGCCTGAACAATGAGAGCAAGTATCATCGAGTGCGCTTGAAAATTAAGCGCCCTGGACTCCAGGTTCGATACCGCAAAGGCTTCGTAGACGATACGGCGGCCCGGCCCCAACCGCCGCGAACCCAGGCCGAACTGTTGTTGGCGTCCTTGTCGTCGCCGTTCGCCGAGAATGGTCTTCGCGTCCGATTCACTCCTGTGCCATCGTTCGGACGCGACAGTCAGACCGTGGTGCGGGCTCTACTCCATATAGATGGGGCAGGCGTCACCTTTGGTCCGCCGGACGCGCAGGGCACGCTCACCGGGACTCTGCATCTGGTTGCGATCACCGAAGGGGAAACGGCGAACGCGCGTTCGGCCACCGAGAACACGTTCACCATCCGCGTGCGCCAGGAAGCGTTGGAGAACGTGAAGCAGGGCGGGTTTGTCTACGCGCTGGAGCACAAGGTGAAGGAGCCTGGCGCATACCAGATGCGGGTCGCCGCTTTGGATGCACTGTCCGGAAAAACCGGTTCGGCAAGCCGGTTCATCGAAGTGCCGGACTTGCGACGGGGAACGCTCGCGATCTCAGGCATAACAATGGCGGATGGCGATTGGCGGCTCTCGGGGACCGGGAAACCAGACAACGCGGAGACGGACGTCAGCCCGGCAGTGAGGGTGTTCCGGCGCGGCAACATGTTTTCGTACAGCGTGGCTGTGTACAACGCTCGAATCGAGCAGTCGACCGGCCAGCCAGCGGTGGAAATCCAGGCACGACTGATCCTGGACGGACGTGTGGTCTGGGAGGGCAAGCGATTCCCCGTGGCGTTCAAACCCGGACTCGACCCGCAGCGGATTCCGGCGGGCGCAGTGTTGACCTTGGGCGAAAAGACCACGCCCGGTGAATATGTTCTGGAAGTGCAGGCCATCGAAAAGGGCGGAAAACACGCCATCGTGTCCCAGTGGACCGATTTCGAACTCCGTTGAGGAACGGCCAGGGCACGCCAATAAATTTCGAATGAACAACTTAACCAACTGACCGATAAGTACTGGGAAGGTTGCGGCCAGTTAAACTAAATCAGATGCAAACTTATGATGTGCTCGTAATAGGTTCGGGGCCGGCCGGACAGCGGGCTGCGATTCAAGCTTCCAAAGTGGGCAAGCGTGTTGCCCTGATCGAAAAGCGGGAAGTGGTGGGCGGAGCGTGCATCAACACGGGCACCATTCCCAGCAAGACGTTTCGGGAAGCCGTTGTTCATCTTTCCGGGTACGCGTATCGCGAACTCTATGGCCAGAGTTACCGCGTCAAAGAAAAGATCGCTGTGCAGGATCTTGCGTTCCGCGTCCAGCATGTGGTGAAGACGGAAGTGGATGTGGTGCAGGGGCAACTGGCCCGTAATAACGTCGACATGCTGATGGGCACGGCCCGATTTCGCGATGCGAATGTGGTCGAAGTGGAAAGTTCCCGAGGCAATGGAGAATATCGCGGTGAGGTGATCATCATCGCCACCGGCACCAAACCGGCGGTTTCGGCCAAGGTACCGATCAATGGCCGCACCATCATCAATTCGGATCAGATTCTGGATATGCCGCAGATTCCCAAGACGCTCATCGTCGTGGGCGGCGGCGTGATCGGCGTCGAGTACGCGTGCATGTTCGCCGTGTTGGGCGTCCGCGTGGTTCTGATTGAAAAGCGCCCCAGGCTGCTTGAATTCGCCGACCAGGAAATTGTCGAAGCGCTTTCTTATCACCTGCGGGACAACCGCGTCACCATGCGGCTCAACGAAGAAGTGGTGAGTGTGGAGGAAAGCCCGGAGGGCGCGGTGGTCGCGAACCTCGAAAGCCGCAAGCGGATCACCTCCGATTCCCTGTTGTACGCGGTTGGCCGTCAGGGCAATGTGGACGAGCTCAACCTGCAGGCGGCTGGCCTCGAGGCCGATTCGCGCGGCCGAATCAACGTGGACGAGAACTTCCGTACCACCGTTCCGCACATTTTCGCGGTCGGCGACGTGATCGGTTTCCCGAGCCTTGCTTCCGTCTCCATGGAGCAGGGGCGCATCGCGGCCGCCCGCGCCTTCAACATCCCGGCTACGTCAAACCCCGCCAACTATCCTTATGGCATCTACACGATCCCGGAAATCTCCTTCATCGGCAAGACGGAAGAGCAGCTCACTGAAGAGGACGTGCCCTACGAGGTCGGGGTGGCGTTTTATCGTGAGAGCGCGCGCGGGCAGATTCGCGGCGATACCACCGGCCGGTTGAAGATCATTTTTCACCGCGAAACGCGCGAGTTGCTGGGTGTCCACATCATCGGCGACGGCGCTGCGGAACTGTTACATATTGGGCAAGCCGTATTCGCCCTGAACGGAAAGATTGACTACTTCGTCGAAACAGTGTTTAATTACCCCACGCTCGCTGAATGTTACAAGACGGCGGCGTTTAACGGTGTGAACAAACTTAAGTAGTATACAACCGGTACTAATCGTTCCAACGGTAATTTTCAGGCGGCCGGCCAGAACCGCAACCGCCCGTATCAGGAGGTCCTTTATGGCTATGTATGCCAAAGTTTCCTGCTCGATCGGCGTCGTCACCGCCGAATCCGTTTCGGCGGCTTGCGTCGAAGACGGAAAATTGTCCGGTCCGATATACATGCTCACCGGCGACGGCTTACGCGACGATGGCGAAGCCACAACTGATGTGTACGACGATCTGTTTGGATTGAGTGCGGACTCGGTAGTTTTGAGGCTTACCGACATCATCGAAGAAGTCCGGGCCGGGCGTTCAGTCGAGTCGGTTGGGCTGGCGTTTCCCGGCGTGGTGCGCGCGGGCGTAATTCTGGAATCGCCGAATTTCCCGCAAATGAAGGGTTGCCGTCTAGGCGACTCCGTGGAGCTGGAACTGGCCGGACGCGGTTGCCACGCGCGCGTCTCCGTCTTCAACGATGCCGACGTGGTCGCCGCCGGTATTGCCGCCTCCCGCGACATGCTCGACAGTCTGGTTCGCGTCTGGACGCTCGGTAACGGCATCGGCTTCGGGCGCTACCCGGCGGGCGACTCCATCTGGGAAGGTGGTCATACGGTCGTGACGCTCGATCCCAAAGAGCGTTATTGCGGCTGCGGCGGCATCGGCCATCTTGAGGGCATCATGGGTTACCGCGCGATGCGTCTCCGCTTTCTCGACCTTGAGCCTGATGAAGTCTTCGAGGGCGCAAACGAGGGCGAAGAGCGGTGCGTCGCATTTGTGCGGCTCTGGCACCGTGCGCTCGCCGCGGCCACCGCTTCCAGCGTCCACATGGACGGACCCGGCAAGTTCTACCTGACCGGTCCCGGCTCTGCCTTCCTCAACTTGTCCCTGCTCCACCGCTACATGCATGAGATGGTAAAAATGTCGCCCCTTCTGGGCTGCACGTTTGAAGTGGTGCCCTCCGGTCACGAGATCGCGATCATTGGAGCAGCGGTGAACTCCACCCAGAACGTCTCGCAAATGGCGCGCGCCGGTTCCTGAGTCGCGCCACTCCAGCCGGATCCAGGCCGAAATTCTCACGATTCGGCCGGCCTCCGGAACCGTTCAATTGGTTTTCGATATAATTCCCTAAGCAGTTGACAGCGCGGAAATTCCCGGGTTGACGCCGCGCGCCAACGGAGGTGCTCATCGTATGCGCGTCCTGATAGGGATTCTTGCCACGCTCTTCATCGCCTGGCAGGGGGCGGTTGCCGCGTCCACCAAAGAATTCACGGCCTCCCAGCGCAGATGGTGGGCCTTCCAAAAAGTGGTGCGCCCCACACCACCGCAAGTGAAGGACAAAGCCTGGGTACGCAACCCGGTCGACGCGTTCATTCTCTCCAAGCTCGAAGAGAAGGGCATCCAGCCTAACCCTCCCGCAGATAAAGTTACGCTGCTGCGGCGCGCGACTCTCGATTTGACGGGTCTGCCGCCAACGCTCGAAGAGACCCAACAGTTTCTCGCCGACGATTCACCCGCCGCGTTCGACAAAGTGGTGGATCGCCTCCTCGCCTCCCCCCACTACGGCGAACGCTGGGGACGCCACTGGCTCGACCTTGCCCGCTACGCCGACAGCGAGGGTTTCAAGAGCGATGAAACCCGTCCCCATGTCTGGCGCTATCGCGACTATGTGATCAACAGCTTCAACCAGGACAAACCGTATGACCGCTTCGTCAAAGAGCAGATTGCGGGCGACGAGCTTTATCCCGGCGATCTGGATGCACGCGTGGCCGTCGGATTCAATCGCAATTTTCCCGACGAGAGCAATGCCGCCCACATCGCCCAGCGCCGCCAGGAACTTCTGAACGACGTCACCGACACCGTCGCTGTCACCTTCATGGGACTCACCGTCGGATGCGCCCGCTGCCACGACCATAAGTTCGATCCGATTCTGCACAAGGACTACTACCGGCTCCAGGCGTTTTTCGCGAACTTCCGGATTACCGATGACGTTCCGATGTTGAGCCCGGCGGAGCATAAGAACTGGCTCGCGCGGCGGGAGGTGTGGGAGTCGCAGACCAAAGAAATCCGCGCGGAAATGAAGAGTCTGGTCGAAGCGCCGCTCAAAGCGATGTACGACGACCGGATGAGCCGGTTTCCAGAAGAGATTCAGGACGCCATCCGAACCGCCGCCGAAAAGCGCACGCCGTTCCAATGGCACATGTTCCTGAAGGCAAAGGCGCAAGTGGAGTTCACCGACGATGAGGCGTCACGCAAGCTCAAGGGCGTCGAATCGCAGCGTTATGCCGCGCTCACCTCCGAACTGGCGAAGTTCAACAACATCAAGCCGGAACCGCTCCCGGTGGCGCAGACAATGGGCGATCTCGATGGCGCTGCGCCAAAAACTTACGTTCTTCGCGGTGGAGCGTTTGATGCCCCTCTCGAAGAGGTACAACCAGGATTCCTGTCAATCCTCGATCCGTCCGATGTTCCCTATGCAAAGCGCCGTTCGGCGCTGGCCAACTGGCTGGCGTCGCCCGAGAATCCCCTTACCGCGCGCGTAATGGTGAACCGGATTTGGCATCACCATTTTGGCACCGGCATCGCGGCGTCGCCGTCCGATTTCGGGCTGATGGGCGATCGGCCCACCAACCGCGAGCTACTGGATTATCTGGCGTCGGAACTGGTCGCTCGCAATTGGAGCCTGAAGCAGATCCATCGGTTGATGGTGCTGTCGAACACATACCAGCAGTCGTCGGGCCACCAGGAAGCGGCGGCCGCGATTGACCCCGGCAACAAGCTGCTGTGGCGCTATAACCGCAGGCGTCTCGAAGGTGAAGCGCTGCGCGATTCCATGCTCGCCGTCAGCGGATCGCTCAATACCCGGATGGGCGGGCCTGGAGTCTTTCCTCCGCTGCCTGAGGGACTTACCACCCGTGGCGGCTGGAAAAAGAACGAGGATGCATCCGAAGCGAGCAGAAGAAGCGTATACATATTCGTGAGGCGAAATACGCGATACCCGATGATGGAATCGTTCGACATGCCGGACACCCATGAAAGCTGCTCGCGCCGCGCGACGACGATCAGCCCTGCTCAGTCGCTGGAATTGCTGAACAACGACGTAGTACTCGGATGGTCCAAGTCCTTTGCCTCGCGCGTGGCGAACGACGGTGGCCTCGACGCGACAGCCCACGTGGACCGGGCGTTCCGTCTGGCGTTTCTGCGCCAGCCAACGGCCGATGAGCGTAGGATCGCGCTCGATTTTCTGGGCAGGCAAACGGCGCTGGCGGGTGGCGCCGACGAAGCGCTCGCGGATCTCTGTCACATGCTGCTCAACACCAACGAGTTCGTGTATATCAATTAGGGCGTGCCGATTATGTGGAATCGATTAGCTCATCATTGGCCGGTGACAACCAGACGCGATTTCTTCACGCGCGCCGGGAGCGGACTCGCGTCCATCGCTCTGGCTGGGCTTGCCCAGCAGAACGGCATTGCCGCCGCAGCCAAGTACGATCCAACAGTCCCTAAAGATCCCCATCACGCGCCCAAGGCGAAGTCGGTTATTTGGCTGTTCATGGAGGGCGGCCCGAGCCACATCGATCTGTTCGATCCAAAGCCCAGGCTCAACGAATTAGCCGGGCAGCCCATGCCCGCTTCGTTCGGTAAGCTCATCACGGCAATGGGCACGGCGGGCAACACGCTAATGGGTTCGAATCGCGTGTTCAAACAACACGGGCAATCGGGAATCTGGGTTTCAGACTGGTATCCCGAAATAGCGAAGCAAGTCGACGACATGGCCGTTCTTCGATCGTGCTGGGCGGACGGATTGAATCACGT
>JBJXFL010000214.1:0-77289 GCA_046155405.1 Bryobacteraceae bacterium
GACGCCGTCGAACACTTCATCCGCAACCACAATGAACATGCCAAACCGTTTCGATGGCGCAAACGCGAGGTCAAGGGCAGCCAACTCCGAAATACTATTGTCAACTTACGCAACTAAGCACTAGTACCTTGACTGCGTGCTAATGTGCGCCCGCTTGCTGACGCGCGCGGCTCGGTATTGCTTCTGAGCCACGACCGTAAGGGAGTGAACGTGGCGGTTAAAAACCTAGTTCGATACCGCGATGTCCACCATATCGTGAAAGGCTTCGGGAGTTTCGATGGCCAGCGGCACGGCCGATCCGGTGGCCGCATTTGCCGGTACGGTGAAGTTGATCTGGTAAAGTCCGGCCAGCCCAGGGGCGAGCCCTTTGAAAACGATCACGGCGAGGCGGCCGCCGACGTATACCTTCACGTCTGCGTTCACGACGCTCAGTGGGCTGGAGGGGGCGGCCGAGCCATCGGGAATGGCGGGCGTGACGGCGCCAAGACCGGTGAGGAAGAGCAGCAGCGTCTCGCCGCGCCTGGCCGGGGCGGCGGCGTTGACGAGGGTGAAATTGGCGTGGAGCAGCGCGCCGGGTCCAGTGCCTGCCGGTGGAATCGTGAAGATGCCGGGAGCGGTGCGGGCGAGGGGCAGGTCGACCGTGTTCGAGCGCTGGCCGTTGTTGACCACGACGATACCGGCGGTGCCGCCGGTAGCCGTCAGGGGAACGAGCGCGCTGATCTGTCCGGCGCTGGTAAGGTAGAGAGGCGCGGCGGTGTTGTTGACCAACACCTGCACGTTTCCGAGCGTCGTGGGAAAGGGAAGGCTGCCGGCGACGGTCGTCGCCGCGGCGAGGCCGGAGCCGAAGAGCGTGAAGAATCCGCCGGGAGACAAAGGGGCGCCGACGGGAGCGAAGCTGGCCGCGTTCACCACGCCTTGCGGACTGATAAAAACGCCGGTCCCGGTGGGCGCGGCGGCGCGGATGGCAAAGCTCAATTCGTAGTTGTTCGTATCGACGGTGGAGACGCCATTGGTGTGAAAGCTATCGCTTAATAGCCCGAGCGCAAGGCGGCCGAGCTCCAGCGTGCCGGTACCGTCGGCGTTGAGCGTGTAGTTGTTGGCGGCGGTGAGATCGAGCACGCCTTCCGGTTGGCGAACGCGGAGGCTGGAGACGAGTTTGCCCGTTCCGGTGGAGTTCGCCGAACCGG
This sequence comes from Bryobacteraceae bacterium, assembly GCA_046155405.1. Lineage (GTDB taxonomy): Bacteria > Acidobacteriota > Terriglobia > Bryobacterales > Bryobacteraceae. The sequence continues at coordinate 1,188 of JBJXFL010000214.1, forward strand.
CATAGGATCCCGCCTTGTTGGACTCATAGCGCAGACCGGCGCGGAAGAAGAGGTTGCGGAAAGACGCGGCCGCGGCGGCGCCGCTAAACGACTTAGAGCCGACCCAAATATCATGACCGCCCGGAGTGGTGGAGCCGAAAAGCGCGAGCGTGCCGTCGCTCGAAACCCAGAGCGAACGAACACCGTTGAGCAGAGCGGTCCCAGGTAGCGTCAGCGTGCCGGAGCCATCGGTCGAGACGGAATAAGTAACGTTCGAAACGGTAGACGTGGCGACACGGTCGGCCGCGTTGGCGGCCTTGCCGGTGACCGTGAGGTTTCCAGCGCCGCCGACGCCGCTGGCGGTCAGGCGGAAGGCCGCGTTGCGCATCTGGCTCGTGCCGCCGCCGGGGAACTCGAGGGCCGAAACATCGAAGTCGCCGCTGAACGAGGCATTGCTCTGGCCTGCTGCGGGGGCCTGGATGGCGATAAAGAGATCGTAGACGCCGGTTCCTTCCGTGGACGAAGCGACAACGGCGCCTTGGCCCAGGCCGGCGTTCAGGTCCATCCCGGAACGTTGGGGATTGGAGATTGCTACGTAGCCCGTACTCTTCACGGCATACGCGCCATTGCCGGTGAAGGCGGCTGGCGCGCCGGAGCCGATGATCTGGGACCCGGTGTAACTGTATGCACCCGAGCCGTTAAAGGTAATAGTCCCGTAGGCGGTCCGCATCTCCGATACGGCCCCGGCGGTATTCGCCACTATCAATAGATGACGGAAAAAGTATTTTCCGTTGAGCGAGGCGTTGGAAAAGCTCTGCGAACAAACGCTTCCTGCCGATAGGAATAATAGCGCGACAATAATGCGGTTCATGTTTTGTATCCCCGTACGGTGTTCCCGTTACGATAACCCGGAAAATGATTGCAAGACTAATCATTTCCTGAAACTCCATATCGGCAGCGGGGTTTCGGTAGGCAGAAAGTTTTTTCTAAACGGAGATTGACGATGTATACGAAAGTGCCTCGAATTCTAGTATTTGTTCCCCTCCTGTGCATGGCGCAGGACGTGGCGCCCTTTGCTAACGGCCCTAGCGATGACGGCGCCAACGCCGCCTGCGCGCTGTTTGGCCCGCGCCGCGAACAGATTCTGGAAGCGGGGAAATATGGCCGAAAGCCGGGGCGCTTGACGGAAATGACGGCGCAGGTAATGGGCCGCATGAGCGATGTGCGGAGTTTCGTTCCGGGCGGCAGCCGGACGAATTCGCAACAGCAATTGGACGAAATGGTGACGATTGACCGCCACATCTTTGGCACGCTGCAATCCAAAGGGGTGACTCCTGCCCCGCGCACCGAAGACTACGAATTTATCCGCCGCGTAACGCTGGACCTGACCGGGCGGATTCCTGTGCCGGAGCGGGTGACGCAATTTATCGCCGATTCGCGCGCTAATAAGCGGGAAGTACTGATCGATGAACTGCTAGCCAGGCCGGAGTGGGTGGACAAGTGGACGATGTTCTACGGCGATTTGTTCAAGAACAACTCCGTGAACACGAACATCCGGCGCGATGGCGACGGCGTGGCGGCGTTTTATTCCTGGATTTCGAGCGCCTTGAGAACGGGCAAGCCGTATAACACGATGGCCTCTGAACTGATCGCCGCGACCGGCGCCAACAGCTTTCAGCAGGGCGAACTGAACTTCCTGCCGGGGAGCTTTCAGCCGATGGTTCCGCAGCAGGATACCTATGACCAGTCGGCGGCGGAGGTGGCGAGAACGTTTCTGGGCCTGGGCCATCTGAACTGTATTCTTTGCCATAACGGCCGCGGACATTTGGACACGCTGAGCGTCTGGGGAAAGAACACTACGCGCATGCAGGGCTGGGGGATGGCGAGCTTCTTCTCGCGAACCGCCATGGGGCGCACGCCGGTGAACTCCGATAGCTTCGTGCCCTATTACTGGTCGGTCGGGCCCAACGCCGCCATTCGCAACGACTACCCGTTGAATACGACGACCGGCAACCGTCCGGCGCGGCAGCCGAGCGGCACGCAGACAACGGTATCGCCCACGTATCTCTTCTCAAGCGTCAAACCCGCGGCTGGCGAGGACTACCGGAGCGTGTACGCGCGGGAAATCGTCGCCGATCCTTTGTTTTCAAAGGCCGCGGTGAACTATGTGTGGGAGCATTTCTTCGGTCTCGCGCTGGTGACCCCAACCGATGGTTTCGACCCGGCACGGCTGGATCCGGACAATCCGCCGGTTGAAGAGGGCTGGACTTTGCAGCCGACCAACGCGGCGTTGCTACGCGACCTTGGCGCGGACTTTGTTACTAACAAGTACAACTTGAAAAAACTGATGCGGCAGATCGTGATGTCGGAGGCCTACCAGATGTCTAGCCGGTATCCGGGCACGTGGGATCCGAACTGGGAGCCGCTCTATGCGCGCCACTTTGTGCGGCGGCTATGGGGAGAGGAAATCCACGACGCGCTGGTACAGTCGAGCGGCGTGTCGCCGAGCTACGATCTGGCCCGCACGTACCCCGGGTTTAGCCGGACCGAATCGTACGCGATGCATATTCCGGAGCCATTGCAGACACCGGACCGGGGCGGGGCGGTCGCGCGTTTCCTGGACGCCTTCCTTCGCGGCAATCGCGATGACGAGGAACGGCGGAACGACGGGTCCATTTCGCAGGCGCTGGCTCTAATGAACGATTCGTTGGTACTGACGCGAATCCGCGGCACGGGCAATGCCAATCTGCTGCTACAAAAGAATCTCTCGAAATCGGACGAAGAACTGGTCAACACGCTTTTCCTGACAGTGTTGTCGCGTAACCCTTCGGATGCGGAGAAATCGGCGGCGCTGAGCCAGTTGCGCGCCGGTACGCGGACCGCGCAGGCGGAGGATCTGCTGTGGTCGCTCTATAACAAAGTGGATTTCATTTTCAGCTATTAGGCGTTAAGTAAGGAGATACGACCATGAATGAACAGAAACTCCAACAATATCTGGCGAAGTATCCGCGGACGCACGCGACCTACAGCGAAGCGCCGTTCCTGTCGCGGCGGCGATTCTTTCAGATCGCCGGTGCCGGCGTCAGCGCGTCCTACCTATCGCAACCCCTGCTGGCGCAAGCGCAGCGGGCACCCGTGATCACGCGCAATACGGCGAAGAACGTCATCTTCGTTTTGATGACCGGAGCGCCGAGCCATGTGGACACTTTCGATTGCAAGATCACGGCGGCGACTCCGGCGGCGCTTAAGGCGGAGACGGTGAACGGCGTCCTTTGGCCCAATGGCGTCATGCCGAAGTTGGGCCAACAATTGGGAAAGATTGCCATCGTCCGGTCCATGCGCGCCTGGGCGTTGGTCCATTCATTGGGGCAGACGTGGACCCAGATCGGGCGCAATCCGGCGGCGGCGTTGGGTGACGTGTCGCCGAACATGGGCTCCGTGGTGGCGTCGGAAAAGGATCGCGACCGGACGGCCTCGCAGGTGTTCCCAACGTTCCTGGCGCTGAACGCGAACGGCGCGATGGGGCCGGGATATTTTTCGGCGACCTACGCGCCTTTCAAAGTGGCGCCAGCGACGACCGGACTGCCAAATACGTCGAACGCGGACGGCAAGACGCGCTCCGACGCGAGACTGCGTTTCCTGCATACGATTGACGACCCGTTGCGGGTGAGTTCGCCGTTGGGAAAAACGGCGGAGGACTTCGACAAGTTCTATGCGTCGGCGAATGGGATGATGTTCAACTCCGCTGTCGATACGGCCTTCAAATACTCTTCGGCCGATAGCCAGCGCTATGGGGCGGGCGGGGTTTCAACAAGTTTCGGCAACGCGTGTTTAGTGGCCAAGCAAGTGTTGACGGCGAACCAGGGGACGCGATTTATTCAGATCAACCTGGGCGGCTGGGATATGCATAACGATATCTACGGCACGGCTGGCGCGGCCGTCAATATCCTGACGCTCGGGAATGTCTTCGATAGCGGGATGAGCGCGCTGATCGCCGATCTGGACGCGGCGGGCTTGCTAAAGGAGACGCTCATCGTGATGGTCGGCGAGTTCGGGCGAACCACCGGGGCGCTCTCCGGTTCGGGCGGCCGCGACCATTATTTGCAGCACTTTTCCGCTTTTGCGGGCGCTGGCGTTAAGGGCGGCAAGATCATCGGCGCTACCAATTCCACCGGCTCCGATGTGTCGAACTTCGGTTGGAGCCATGACCGCTATGTCCGGCCGGAGGATGTAATGGCGACGGTGTATTCGGCGATGGGGATCGACTGGACTAAGCAGCTCGATACGCCGTTCGGCCGTACTTTTGAATATGTTCCGGATGCTTCCGACGGGATATATGCGCCTATTGATGAGTTGTGGACGTAGGCTTTTGGGAGCATACCTCCAAATGGGGGAAGATAAAGGGTCGCGCGAAGACGCGAATGTTGGAAAGATCGAACGGGCGATGGACTGGGGGCGCGAGTTCCTCCTGCGCACGAGTCCACCGAGCTGGGTTTCGTAGTGTGGTCGCGCTCATGGGCTGTTCGATGAGCGACTGGCAGGCGTCGCATGTGCGTGACGTTTGTTCGCGATCGATACTGCTCGTCTATGGCAGCCCTGCGGCGGCCCTGCCGGGGGTGCGGGCGCAATCGCCTCCGCACAGCGCCTTGGGGAGATTGGCCTTGACTCAATCGCCGGCTCGGGGAATCGGCAAAGCGGTGCGGAGACCAACGCAGGGCTTGGCCAGACGGCGCGCCGTCGAGCGTAGCGGTGCTCGATCAAGGTCGGTGGCAAGGGGAATCGAGACGTTAGCCCGGTTCGATTCCAACGCCTGGCATATCAATGACGCGGTAAAATCGCGGCCTAGTGCGTGAAGAAACTATCGATGCTGGCGGACGTCCACGTCGCGACGCCACAGCCAAAGAAGTCGGTATCTTCAGTCCAGATCGGACAGCCGAGGGCCAAGGCGGCTGCGAGAATAGGCCAGTCTTCCGGGTCGCGCGCGCCGAGCCGCTGTCGCGCTTCGGCTTCGAAGTCACCGTAAATATCTAAGCTGACGACCGTCCCGAGCGTGACCATTGATCGCAGAGAGACCAAAGCTTTGGCGGGATCGCCGCCGCGCTTGACCACCAGTCCGGCCAAATGTTCCTCCGCTTCCGCGTATGCAATTTCGGGAACGAAGAAGGAAATGCGATCGGCGTGGGCCTCGATAATGCGTCGAACCCGCTGCCCGAGCACGGCGCGAATCAGAATATTGGCGTCGAGTACCAGGGCCCTACTTGGTATTCCGCTTGTTCTCGCGGCTGACGCGACGGATCTCCTTGTACTCCCGGATGAGTTCTTCCTCTGACGCGCCCCACAAAGCGATCATGGCGTCCAAGTCCTTTGCCGCGGCCCGCATGGCTTCCACTTCCGCCTTACGACTTCGCTTCCGCGCAGGAATGAAAAACCCTAGCGTCTCGCCATGACGCGTAATGGCGAGGGGTTTTCCGCCTTCCAGGTAACCCGCGAGGTTCTCGCGAAACTCACGCATGCCGATCTTTTCGGTTTCCATAGCTGCGTACTCTGTGTACACAATAACATACTAAGAGCTTGGCGATCCCGGCCAACAAGACGGCGAACCGGCTTCGGTGTTCGGCACAGCACGGCAGCGATCAATCGTCGGGGGCCACAACCGGCTTTAGCGCTTGGGGCGAAAACCAGGAGTACATCGCCGGCAGCAGGAAGAGCGTCAGCAGTGTCGATGACGCCAACCCTCCGATGACAACGGAGGCGAGCGGCCGCTGCACTTCCGACCCCGCCGACGTCGAGAGCGCCATGGGCAGAAAGCCGAGGCTGGCGACGAGCGCCGTCATCAACACCGGGCGCAGGCGGAGCGTGGCGCCTTCGGGCACTGCCAGTACATCCGGCATGCCCGCGGCGCGCAGGCGGTTGATTTGGCTCACCATGACGATGCCGTTGAGCACCGCCACGCCAAACAGGGCGATGAAGCCGATGGACGCGCTGAGGTTCAGGTTCATACCGCGAATCCACAGCGCGGCTACGCCGCCGACGAGCGCGAAGGGCACGTTGCACAAAATTAGCATCGCCTGGCGCATGGAATAGAACGTGAAATAGAGCAGGGCGAAGATGGCCATCACCGATACGGGCAGGACGAGCGTTAGTCGTCCCAGAGCGCGTTCCTGGTTCTCAAACTGGCCGCCCCAATCGATGAAATAACCGGGGGGCAGTTGTACTTCTTCGCTCACGCGGCGGCGGGCCTCGTCGGCGAAGCCGCCGAGGTCGCGGCCCTGCACGTTGCACTGCACAACGACGCGGCGCATACCGTTTTCGCGGCTCACCACTTCGGGCCCGCGGGCGGTGCGGATGCGGGCCACCTGCCCGAGCAGGACGCGTTCGCCGCCAGGCGCTTGCAGGCGAACCTGCTCCAACGATTCGGGGCGAGCGCGGTAGGACTCCGGCAAGCGGACGACGATGCCGAAACGCCGCTGGCCCTCAATCAATTCGCTGACCGGGCGGCCGCCAACCGCGGCTTCCACCATTTCCCGCACATCGTCGATATGCAGGCCGTAACGGGCGAGCGCGGCGCGGTCCGGCTCAATGTGCAATTCGGCGACGCCGCTCGCCACTTCCATCTGGGCGTCGGTGGCGCCGGGCACGCGTTCCAGGATGCGGAAGGCGCGTAAGGCGAGCGCGTCCAGCACCGCCGGGTCTTCGCCGAAAACCTTTACGGCCACGTCGGCTTTAATTCCGCTGATGGTTTCGTCCAGGCGCATGGCCATGGGTTGCGTGAAATTGTAGGCCACGCCGGGTACGGCTTCCAGGGCCACGCGCATCTTGGCGATCAGTTCTTCCTTGGTCGCGACTTTCCATTGCTCCTGCGGGTGGAGCAGGACGTAGACGTCGGCTTCGAAAATTCCCATCTGGTCGGTGGCGAGGTCGGGGCGGCCGAGCTTGGATACGATGCCGCTTACTTCGGGGAGCGTGAGCAGAGCCTTCTCCACTTCCATGCTCAGTTTGGAGGAATCGGTAAGAGAGACGCCGGGGAGTTTTTTGGTGGTGACAAGAATGGAGCCTTCCTCGAGCCGCGGCATGAACTCGGTGCCGAGGAAATGAATAGAGCCGAGGGCGGCCGCGGCGATGAGGACGCCGACGGAAACCGTGAGGGCGCGGAAACGGAGCGCCACGAGAAGGAGGCGGCGGTAGAAGGCGCGGAGGCGTTCGAACCATCCCTCCTTGTTGTGCGGCTTGACGCCGCGGCGCAGCGTGTAGGAAGCGAGAACGGGCATGGCGAATAGCGCCAGGGCCAGCGAGCCGGCGAGCGCGGAGACCACCGTCACGGCCATGGGGCGGAACATGCGTCCTTCCAGGCCTTCCAGGAAAAATATTGGAACGTAGACGGCGATGATGATGCCAACGGCGAACACGATGGGCCGCGCGACTTCGTGGGCGGCGGAGCGGATGACCGTGTCGACGTCTTCGTCATCCGTACGCGCGCCAAGGCGGGCGACGGCGTTCTCCATCATCACCACGGCGCCATCGACGATCATGCCGAAATCCACGGCGCCGAGCGACATGAGATTGGCCGTGACGCCGAACCACTTCATGCCGATGAATCCGGCCAGCAGCGAGAGCGGGATAACGGCGGCCACCAGCAGCGCGGCGCGGACATTGCCGAGAAACAGCAGCAGCACGGCCATCACCAACAGGCCGGCTTCGGCCAGGTTACGCCGCACGGTTGCAATGGTGCGATTGATCACCTCGCTTTGGTCATAGAAGGGAACGATGCGCGTTCCTTCCGGCATTTTGACGGTTGCCAGGCGGCGCTTAACGCGGTCGATCACGTCGCGGGAATTTTCGCCTTTCAGCATGATGGCCATCGCCGAGACGGATTCACCGCGGCCGTCGCGAAGCGTTGCGCCCTGCCTCTGCACCGCGCCGAGCCGCACCTGGGCCACGTCGCGGAGCAGTACCGGCGTGCCGGCGCGTGAGGCGATGACGATGTTTTCCAGGTCGGCGGGTTTGCCGGCGCGGCCCTTGCCGACGACCGTGTACTGCTCGCCGGCGAATTCCAGGAAGCCGCCGCCGAAGTTCTGGTTACTGGAGCCGATGGCCTTTTCAACGGCGGAAAGAGACAGCCCATAACGCTCAAGCGAGTCGGGCCGCACTTCGATTTCATACTGGCGGGTAAGCCCGCCCCAAGTCTCCACTTCCACAATGCCCGGCACCGTTCGGAGCAGAGGCCGGATCACCCAATCGAGAAACGCCTTCCGCTCGTCGAGCGCAACCTTGTCGCCTTCGATGGTGAATTGATAAACCTCGCCGAACGGCGTGGCGTTGGGGCCGAGGCCCGGTTCCAGGCCGGCGGGGATGCGGCCGCGCACCTCCTGCAGACGTTCGTTGACGAGTTGGCGCGCGAAGTAGGGGCTGACCCGATCGTCAAAAACCACCGTAATTTTGGAAAGCGCGAACTTGGAAATGGAACGGGCCTCCGTGACGCTCGGCAGGCCCATCAGCGACGTTTCCATGGGCCAGGAGACGAGCTTTTCGACTTCGGTGGGCGGCATGCCGGGGCAATCGGTGACGACGGTGACCTGGTTGTTGGTAAGGTCGGGGAACGCGTCGATGGGGAGTTTCAGGAGGCTGAAAGAGCCGCCGCCGATCAGGAGTCCGAGCGCGGCGAGAACCAGGATGCGGTTGCGGAGAGCGGCGTCAATGAGGCGGTTGAGCAAGCGCGGCTATTCCTCGGTGAGCGTCGATTTCAGCATTTCGGATTTAAGGAGGAAGGCGCCGCGAGTGACGACACGGTCGCCCGCGTTGAGGCCGGAAAGAATGGCCACGCCGGCGCCGGCGCGTGGGCCGGTTTCGACCGGACGGGCATGGAATTTGTTAGCCCCGGTGGCAACGAAAACAATGCTGTGCCCGTTCATTTCCTGGATCGCTTCCTGCGGAACGTAGAGCGCTTCGCCCGTGCCCCCGGAAGTAAGTTCGGCCGTTGCGTACATCTCGGGCTTCAACTCGCCGCGCGGGTTGGCGAGGACGATGCGTGCCTGGACGGTGCGCGTGGCGGCGTCGAGTTGATCGCCAATGCGAGTCACGCGGCCCGGGAAGGCGCGGGTGTCAAAGGCGCGAACGAAAACCTGCGCGTTCATCCCGCCGCGGATGCGGCCCATGTTCTCTTCGGGGATGGCGGCCAGCATCCAGACCGACGATAGGTCGCTGACGACGAACAGATCGTCGCCGGGCTTGGCCACCGAGCCGGAGCTGACGGCGCGGGAGATAATTACGCCGTCGGCGGGCGCTTTTACGGGCGCCATATCGTCATCGTGATCGAAGTCGCCGGGCTTGTGACCGGGCGGATCGTCGGCGGAAACCTCCAGAAATTCTTCCAGGTGCTGGCGCGAGCGATCGATCTCCAGGCGGGCTGCCTCAATACCGGCGGCGACGTTTTTCAGCTCATTCTCGGCGTGATCGAGTTGCTCCTGCGAAGCGGCTTTCAGATTCAAAAGACGGCGCATGCGGTCGCGATTGCGCTCGGCGAAGGCACGCTGCGTTTCCAGGCGCGCGAACTCCACTTTTGCTTTTTGATAGGCGCTGCGGGATTCGTGAATTTCATGGCTGTGGAGGCGGGCGAGCACCTGCCCCTTTTTCACGTGATCGCCGACGTTGACGAAGACTTTCACGACGCGGCCGTCAATGATGGCGCCGGCTTTATGCGTTTTTTCTTCGTCCGCCACCAGCCGGCCGTTGGCGCGAATGGTGAGCGGGACGTTGCGCCGTTCGACGTCCACGATTTGCAAGCCGGCGGTCTTTTGCAACTCGGGGCTAAGTCGAACGTCGCCGGGTTCGGGCTTGGTTTCGGCCGATATCCGGGTCTCCGGCTTTGACGCTTCCTGTTTGGCCGCGCACCCGGCAAGCAGCGCCAGGGCTAACAGCGTGGATCGCTTCACGGCATCACTCCCATCGCCGTTTCGACGGCGGATTCACTCAAGCGGAATTCGGTTAAGGCGGCGACGCGCAGCAGTTCGGTTTCCAGACGGACGCGCTCCGCGTCGAGCAGCCGGAGCAAATCGGCGCCGCCTTCGCGGTACGCGGCCTGGGCAATGCGGGCGGTCTCACGGGCGTGCCCGGACAGGACGTTCAACATGCCGCCGATCTGGGTCTGGCGCAGGCGATAGCCGGAATATGCGGCGCGGACTTCGGCGCGAACCATCGCTTCGGCGGCGGCGGCGTTGGATCGGGCGACGCGCGTTTCGGCGCCGGCGGCGGCGATATTACCCTGGTTCCTGTTGCGCCACGGGAGGTCCATGTTGAAGTACGCCATAAGGCCGTCGTAACCGTTGGTTCGTTTGTAGCCTCCGGAGAGGTCCATATCGGGGCGGGAGAGGGCGGTTTGGAGTTGCTCATTGGCCATGGCCGCCGTTACGCCTTGGCGCGCCAGACGAACCTCAGCGCGCCGGTTCAGCGCTTCTTCGGCGTTTTCGGCCGGGATAATAGCGGCACCCTCAATGTCGCCGGCGAGGTTCAGATTCTCCGCGAAGACGGTCCGGCCCATCTCGCGTTGAAGGTTAATCTGGGTTCGTTCGGCGGCGAGCGTAGCGCCGGAGGCGCTCAACCGCAGCCGTTCCATTTCCAAACGAACCCGGATCAGGTCCGCTTCAGCCATGTTGCCTTCGCGGACCCGGACCTCGTGATAGGTGACGGTTTGGGCGAAATTAGCGACCGTTTCGGCGTAAATAACGGCCATTTGGGCGGCTCCAAGCGCGTTCCAGAACGCTTCCCGCACCTGCGCGGCGATGCGCTGGGCCAGAATGTCGCGCGCGATCGCGGCGAGTTCCTTGTTCGCGGCGGCCAGATCGGTGCGCCTTTCGCGCTTGCGGGCGGTTTCGAGCGTTTGCGTCAGGTAGACGAAATGGTCATTGTCGGTCAGCGGCCGGTAGGGCGACTGCCAGCCGCCGCGCAGGTTTTCGAGTTGAAGGGAGAGGCGCGGATTAGGCTTGAGCGCGGCTTGTTCGAGGAGTCCCTGAGCGGTGGAAATACGGCCATCGGCGGCCGAAAGAAGGGGGTGTTTTTCGAGCGCTTCGCGAATAGCGCCGGTGAGGCTGAGCGGCTGCTGCGCGGTGAGGCTCAGGGAAGCAAACAAACCCAGTAAATGTAGGAGCCAGCGGACGTACACAAGCCTCAGTCTAGCAGAGTCTAGTCCCTTGTTTTCAATCATTTACAAGCGCAAACCATTTGCAGGTAGTACGTGGATCGACGGAATTGCCGGGAATAATTTACCTAGAGGCGAAACTCGAAGGGAGAGGAGGGGTTTGATCTCATAGAATCAAGGTGATGACCACTTTGCTTCACGATGGAACCGGGGCGCTATCGGGGCTAGGATGCCGCCCGGGACAGTTAGGGGACCAAGCAAGATGAAACGCAGTGCCTATGTAGCGCTGGCGTCGGCCGGAATTGTTATTTCCGGCCTGACGCTGCTGTGGGGACAATCGCAGGACGCGCCCGCCACGGAAACCGTCGAAGTAAATGCGGACCATGCCGAATGCGCCTATTTCGGGCCGAAGCGGGCGCAGTTTACCGAAAACACGTTGGCGGCGGCGCGAGGAACGCGGAGCTCTTTTTCGCAGGAGACGGAGGCGATTGTCGGGCGACTCGGCGGGCTCGCGGCAACGCAACAGTTCGTGCCGGGCGGCAGCCGGACGTTTTCCAGCCAGAAAGGTTCGAACTCCGGAAACCTGGTGGACAAGCATATCTTCGGAGTTTTGCAATCGAAAGGCGTTGAGCCGGCGGCGCGGACGAGCGACTACGAGTTCGTCCGGCGGGTTTCCCTGGACTTAACGGGCCGGGTTCCGAAGCCGGAACGGGTGACGGAATTTGTGTCGGATTCCAATCCCGATAAGCGAGCGCATTATGTGGATGAGCTGTTGAACTCCGCCGAGTGGTTGGACAAGTGGTCCATGTTTTTCGGCGATATGTACCGGAACACGGACCAGATTCGCGCCACGAACACGCAACGGCGGGCGGAGGGCCGGGAAGCGTTTTATAGCTGGATTTACAACTCGCTGAAAGACGGCAAGGCCTATAATCGCATGGCGTTTGAGTTGATTGCGGCGGAGGGCCAAAACTCCTGGACGCAGGGCGAGTTGAACTGGCAGGTGGGCAATCGCACCACCGGCGGTCCCGTGCAGGATCACTTTGACCAGATGGCGTCGGCGGCGATGGAGACATTCCTCGGCAACAGCCACTTCAATTGCATCGTTTGCCACAATGGCCGTGGGCATGTGGACACGCTGAGCCTGTGGGGCAAAGGCGCGAGCCGGATGCAAGCCTATGGGTTCGCGGCGTTTTTTGCGCAGGCGACGTTCGTCCAGCAGCCGCGCGACCAGCGCCCCGATCCGAATATTTACTACTGGACCGTGGGAACGAACCGGAATGGAACCTACGCCTTGAACACCACCACCGGGAACCGGCCGCCGCGGCAACCGGTCAGTGGAGCCCGCATTGTGGCGCCGGTGTACCCATTCGGCGATGGGATCACCGCGAATGCCGGAGAACCGTTGCGAACGGCGGCGGCGCGGCTGGTAACGACGGACTTCAACTTTGCCCGCGCCACGGTCAACTATATTTGGAAGGAACTGATGGTGCGCGGTCTGGTGGAGCCGGTGAATCAGATGGATCCGGACCGGTTAGACCCGGACAATCCGCCTCCGGCGCCGTGGACGCTGCAGCCTTCGAACGCCGCCCTCCTGCGGGATCTGGCGCAGGATTTTATTGACAACGGCTACAACTTGAAGTCGCTGATGAGGCGCATTGCGACTTCCGATGCGTACCAGTTGAGCGCCCGTTACGAAGGGCAGTGGAACCCCGCTTGGGATAACCTGCATGCCCGCCGATTGGTCAAACGGCTGTGGGCGGAGGAGATCTATGACGCCATCGCGCAGACATCGAACGTGGCGGCGCCGATTACAATGGGGATCACCACGCGGGTTCCGAACGGGGCGGTGGCGCAGACGCGAATCGTTCCGGCGGCCATGCAGACGACGAGTCCATCGTCCCGGGGCGGCGCGGCGCCTTTCTTGAATCCGTTCTATCCCGGCGACCGGGAAGATACGGAGCGGCGGCGCGACGGGTCCGACCAACAGGCGCTGACCTTGATGAATAACAACTTCGTCATGACTCGAACGCGATCCTCGGTCGTCAACGGTCAGGAAAGTCTGCTGCGGAAACACATTAACAAGACGGATCGGGAACTTATCGAGAACCTGTATTTGACAGTGCTTTCGCGAATGCCGGACGAATCGGAACGGGCGACGGCCGGCGCGGCCCTGACTTCGGGAAATCGCCAGCAAGCCGCGGAAAATTTACTGTGGTCGCTTTATAACAAAGTCGACTTTTTCTTCAACTACTAGGCCGCCGGAGACAAATACCATGTTCAACGAATCCACATTCCGCCGGTTTGTAGAGAAGAATCCGCATCATCACCTGCCCTTCTACGCGCGCCCGCACGGCAGCCGCCGCGACTTCTTCCGGCTGCTGGGCGCCGGGGTCACCGGCAGCTATCTGGCATCCTATTCGCTGGAAGCGCAAGTAGTTAAAAGCCAAAGCGTGCAGACTAAAAACACGGCGAAGAACGTGATCTTCATCCTGCTCGCCGGCGCCCCAAGCCACGTGGACACATTCGACCTGAAGATGACTAACGGCATCACGCCGGGCGCCTTCAATCCCACCGACGTGAAGGGCGTGGCCTGGAACACGGGCGTGTTTCCGAAACTGGCCGGCCAGTTTGACGACATCGCGTTGGTTCGTTCGGCGCGGGCGTGGGCCGCGCAACACACGCTATCGCAAACCTGGGTGCAGATCGGGCGCAGCCCGGCGGCGGTTCTCGGAGATGTCGCCCCGAACATGGGCGCGATCGTTTCCATCGAGAAGAGGGCGGAGCGGGCGGCGGGACAGATCTTCCCGACCTTCCTGGCGTTGAATTCCGACGCAGCCATCGGAGCGGGTTACCTGCCCGCCACCTACGAGCCTTTCAAAATGGCTCCGAACGCGGCCGGCCTCCCCAACACCACCAACCCCGACGGCGCCACGCGTCTCGAAGCCAAGTACACATTGCTGCAGGGGCTCGACAATCCGCTCCGCGTAAACTCACCCTACGGCGACCCGATGACCGATTTCGGCGCCTTCTATCAAGCGGCGCGCGGTCTGATGTACAACGCGGCCGTCGACAAGGCTTTCAAGTTCACCGCCGCCGACAGCGCCCGCTATGGAACGACGGCGTTTGGCAACGCTCTGTTAACCGCCAAACAGGTGTTGGAAGCCAACATGGGCACCCGCTATATCCAGGTCTCGCTCGGCGGTTGGGACATGCACAACAATATTTACACTAATCCGCCGCAGGCCGGGCAAAACTCCATCTTCACGTTAGGCAAAGTGGTGGATGACGCATTGTCCACGCTGATCGCCGACATGAAATCGAATGGTCAATTAAATGAGACGCTCATTGTGATGATGGGCGAATTCGGCCGGACGGTGGGGCAGCTTTCGGCAACATCCGGACGGGACCACTATTTGCAGCAGTTTGTCTTTTTCGCCGGCGGCGGCGTGAAGGGCGGGAGGGCGATCGGGTCCACCGACCCCACCGGCGCCCGCACGGAAGAATTCGGTTGGTCCGGCGACCGTGATGTGCGTGTGGAAGACGTCGAGGCCACCATCTATTCGGCCCTGGGTATCAACTGGACAAACATCCGTTACGACGATCCGTTCGGTCGTGGTTTCGAGTATGTTCCCTTCGCCAACGAAGGGCTCTATAAACCTATTCACGAACTATGGGTATAAACTATGCTGATAGTCTAAACCTTATGACAAAGGTTCAATTGCGCTATGAGTTGCTCCGGCCGCTGGATGAAGTTCTCTTGAAGCGCATCTCCGACGCCCACGGAATCTACGGATTTCAACGGATTCAAGTGGATACATCGATGGACAAGATCAATGTGGAGTACGACGCTTCCCGCCTCTCGCGCGATGGTGTAATGGCGAGTTTGCACGCGGCCGGCATTCCGGTAAAGCCGCTCTAGTCGCGCTCGATTTTGGCATCGGCCGCAATGCACAGTCCTTCCGAGCACGCGCGCCACGCTCCATCCGGCGCGGGCCGCAATTCCATCCCTTGGCCGGGCGGCAGTTCGCTCGCGGTCGCCCAGCGGCGTTGCGCCTTCTGGAAGTCGACCTGTTTCCGGTAATAGGCCTGCAACCGCATGCGCGTTGCCCACGCGGGGTCGCCAGGGAACGTCTCGCCGCCGCGGGCTTTCGCCGAAAACCGCACATAACCCCAGTGTTCAGGCAAATGCATGTTCACCTTGCCCTGGGGCGACCAGACCCAGTTATCCTCCTTCGTTCCAGGGATCCGGGCATACTTTCCCTGGCGCAACTCGTGCCGCCATTCGACACGCGAGAAATTCACGCGCCACGTGTCCCCGCTCTTCGGCGGAAGCGGCATGCATGCCGCCTGGCCGAACGCATTCCATGGAATGGCAATTTCGAGCGTCCAGCCCTTGTCCACATCGCTCGGGTTATTCAATGTTCCGTTCACCTTCACCGTCGTCCGCAACCCCGGAATCTCCCAGCCGTTGTCGGCTGATCCGCCGTCCTTATACGGCTTGGGCAGGAACAGGTCCCAGCCGGTATTCAACGCGTTCATTTCGAATTCAAAGTATTCGTGGCTGTCGCCATTTGGGTCGACAAAAACTTCGAAATCGTTATCGTGGAAGATCACCGCGTCATGTTGGGTCAACGTGCCCCACACATGCGGTTCTTCCATCTCTGCGGCGACATAGAAATACTCGTCATCCCACAGCATCTTGGCTCGCGTACGGAACCGCGGTTGCGGCTTTGCGTCGCCTTCGATGTCGACGAAGCGCGTCGTCCACGGCGCGTTCTTCCACTGGCTGTCGATACGGCCATCGATACGGATAGGTTTGGGCGCTCGCGGGCAGACGTAGCGATTGGGCGGAGTCTGTGCGGCGAGGGTGAACAGAAGGGCGATGAAGAACGGCATTGTTGATCTTTCCAGGTGTGTCTCCTAGCCGCGATGCCGGTGAAGAGCGGCCGCGATGGGTCCGGGCGGGAATGGGGCCTTCATCGCTTATTATCGGTGCTTGAGGATTCAATAAGTAAATGTGTTCGAAGGGAACGATTGTGGAATGGATCTTCAGAACCGCCGAATCGCGCGAATCGATCCACTGGTCGCCGAGTCCCGCTTCCCGGCCGGCCGCCCGATCGTCGCGAACCCCGACGCCGAACATGATTTCCCGACCCGTATCCGCGGGCAAGCCTATAACTTCCTTAACGTTCTTAACAAATAAAACGCCCTCTCCCAACGCTTTTACAACTTTTTTACAACTTGTGAACGACCTACATCGCAAACTCCCCTAATCTACCCACATGGAGCGTACGACGATGTACCGTGATGAACACCTTTTGATCGAAATTGGCGGGCCCGTTGAACTGGATAGCCGCCGCATGACCTTGACCCGGAAAGAGCTCGAACTGCTCACCATGCTGGCCCGCAACGCCGGCGAGATTGTCCCGCGGGACATCCTGCTGAGCACCGTTTGGGGCTACTGTGAAGGCACGCGGACGCGGACGCTCGACGTTCATATTCGCCGCCTCCGCCGCAAGCTCGGGGCGTTCGGCGACACCTATATACAGACGGTCTTCGGCGTCGGTTATCGCTTTGAACGGTACCGCGCGCCGCGCCCTTTGCTTAGTTACACCATGCCGGCTTACGGCGCCACCGCGTAGCGATCGTCGAACGGCGTGGGCGGTGCCGGCCGGTTTGGCCGGTACAATAAGACATTGCCCATGCAGGTTCGTATTGCTCCCTCGAAAACGCTTGGCGGCGCGATCCGCCTTCCCGGCGACAAATCGATCTCCCATCGCTACGCCATTCTCTCCGCAATAGCCGAAGGCACTTCCACGCTGAAAAATTTCTGCTCCGGCGCCGATCCACACTCCTCGCTCGGCTGTGTGCAATCGTTGGGAATTACCGTGGAGAAGGAAGACAGCGAGGTGAAGGTCCACGGCCGCGGGCTGCGCGGCCTGCAGGCGCCGCAGGGTCGTCTCGACGCGGGGAACTCCGGCTCAACCATTCGCATGTTGAGCGGCATCCTGGCCGGTCAGCCATTCACCAGCACCATCCACGGTGACGAGTCCCTTTCGCGGCGGCCCATGAAGCGCATCATCACCCCGCTTGAAAAGATGGGTGCGCGGATTGAGGCCGTTGACGGCACCTATCCGCCGATCGCCATTCACGGCGTCCACCCCCTGCAGGCCATTCACTATGAGACGCCCGTCGCCTCGGCGCAGGTGAAGAGTTGTGTCCTGTTCGCTGGCCTTTCCTGCGATGGCGAAACGTCGGTCACGGAGCCGCTCAGGACTCGGGACCATTCCGAAATCGCCCTGCGCGAATTCGGCGCCGACGTTCGCATGGAGGGCCGCACCGTCACCGTTACCGGCGGTAAGGAATTGGAAGCGCGCGAACTGTACGTGCCCGGCGATTTGTCCGGCGCGGCTTTTTTCCTGGTAGCGGCAATGATGAGCGGCGACGCGAATGTGATTCTCTACGACGTTGGCGTGAATCCGTCGCGGACGGCGTTGATCGATTTTTTGGTCGGCGGCGGCGGGCAGTTGAAAGTGCTTGATGTCCGCTCGACGGGCGGCGAACTGGTGGGCGATCTTCAGGTGCGAAATTCCCGCTTTCAGGGCGGCGTCATTGAAAAAGGGCTCACCGCCGCGTTGATCGACGAGATTCCCGTGCTGGCCGTGCTGGGCGCAACCAGCGAGAATGGCCTCACGGTCCGGGATGCCTCGGAACTGCGCGTGAAAGAGACGGACCGGATCGCCACCGTCGCCGATAACCTGCGCCGCATGGGCATTGAGATTGAGACGGCGGCCGACGGTTTCCACATTCCCGGCAAGCAGACATTCCAGGCCGCGGAAGTGGACAGTTTCGGCGATCACCGTATCGGCATGGCGTTTGCCGTCGCCGGCTTGGCGGCGGAAGGCGGGGAGACAATCGTCAATCAGGCGGAAGCGGCCAGCGTTTCTTTCCCCGAATTTTTCGCTACGCTTGAGTCCATCCGTACGTAGGGGTGTGCAATGGCAGGTGATTCCGAACTAACCGTCGAGGGTCTGGCCCACGACCTGAACAACGTTTTCGAAACGCTGTCGGAAGCGGCCGACCTCCTGTCGACCGATGGCAAGTGGACCAAGCTCGCTAACACTATTCGCCGCAGCGTCCGGCGCGGAGAGCGGATTGTCGCGAGTCTGAACGAGACGATCAGCGATCCCGGCGACCTGACGGATATTCTCGACAACGCCGTCCAGCACACGGACGACGTACTGACCTTCACGCGCGGCATGGCCATTCAATATGCCCGGCTGCTGGAGCCCGGCGTCACGTTGCCAGGTTCCACGGCGGCGTGGGAGCGCGTATTCGTCAACTTGTTTCTCAACGCCGCGCAGGCCAATCCGCTGGGCGCGGAAGTGGAAATCGGCGCCACCTGTCAGGACGGCGTGGTGACGTTAACCGTCGCCGACAATGGGCCGGGCATTCCGGCCTCCATCCTACCCACCATTTTTGAGCCCAATGTCACTACGAAGAAATCCCGCGGCCGGAGCGGGCTTGGACTGCACATTGTGCAATCGATTGTCGCCGAGCACGGCGGAACAGTGACGGCGCGCAATCACCAACCGCGCGGCGCTGTCTTCACGGTTACGCTGCCGCAAGCCGGAGTAGCGTAAACTGACATCGATGGTGAAATCGCGCAAAACGGACTCGGCCGCGGCGGGGGTTGGACGAGAGTTTGTGAATGATTGGGGGCCGCGACCGGCCTTTGCGCTAATGATGAACTCGCGCAAAACGGACTCGGCCGCGGCGGCGGTGGCGGGAGAGTTCATCGTTGGTTCGGGACCGCGGCCGGCCTTTGCGCTAGTGATGAACCCGCGCAAAGCGGACTCGGCCGCGGCTGGACTCGGGCGCGAGTTCGTAAACGGTTGGGGGCCGCGACCGGCCTTTGCGCTAGTAGTGAACTCGCGCAAAACGGACTCGGCCGCGGTTGGAGTTGGGCGAGAGTTCGTGAACGTTTGGGGGCCGCGACCGGCCTTTGCGCTAATAATGAAGCCGCGCAGAACGGACTCGGCCGCGATTGGGGTAGGGCAAGAGTTTGTGAACGTTTGGGGGCCGCGACTGGCCTTTGCGCTTTTATGGCAATTGCGATCCTGATTGCCGCGCTCGCGGGCGCGACATTGGCGTTGTTTTTCCATCCGCGCTGGTGGTTCCCCGAGGCGATCTCAGCGCACGCGAACGCCTACGACGCCCAATTCCTCCTGACACTTTGGGTCATCGGGTGCATTTTTGTTTTCGCGCAGGGACTGCTTGCGTGGGTGGTGTTTCGATACCGGGATCGCGGCCAGACGCCATCCGCGACGGCGGGCGGCGGCAAACTGGAATTGATCTGGACATCGGTGACGGCGGTCGTGTTCGTGGCGCTCGCTTTTGCCGGACAGGGCATCTGGGCAAGCGTCCATTTGGATGCCCCCGATCCCACGGCGCTTCCCGTGGAAGTGTTGGCCAAGCAGTTCGCGTGGTCGTATCGCTACGCGGGCGCGGATGGCGTGTTCGGCCGCGTTGATATTCGCCAGATCGACGACGCGGGTGGCAATCCATTCGGCATCGATAGCAAGGACGCCAAGGGCCTCGACGACATCACCGCCGCGTTGCTCCGCGTGCCGGCCGGGAGGGCGGTGGAACTGCGCCTTAAGAGCCGCGACGTGATTCACAATTTCTTCGTCCGCGAACTCCGCCTGAAGCAGGACGTCGTCCCCGGCATGACCATTCCGCTACGCTTTAACGCCAGCCGGCCGGGATCGTACGAGGTGCCGTGCTCGGAGCTCTGCGGCCTGGGTCATCATCAGATGCGAAGCGTGCTGGTAGTCATGCCTCCGGAAGAATTCGAAGCGTGGCTGCAAGAGGCGCGGCAGCAGGTCGCGGCGCCGTGACCATTTTTTCGACCGACCATAAAGTGATCGGGAAACAGTACATCGGCCTGTCGCTATTCAGCGTGTTTCTAGGCATGCTGCTCTCGCTCGTCATGCGGTTCCATCTGGTAAATCCGGACGCGAAAGTCAAGCTGTTCCAGGCGTTATGGCCGGACGGTGCGCCGGGCGGGCAAATGACGCCGGAACTGTATCTTTCGCTGATGACGATACATGGCACCATCATGGTGTTTTTCGTGCTGACAACTGCGCCGCAATCGGGCTTTGGCAACTACTTCCTGCCGCTACAGATTGGCGCGCACGATATGGCGTTTCCGGTGGTGAACATGCTGTCTTTCTGGACCACGGCGCTTTCGCTCGCTACACTGCTGGCCGCGTTCGCCGTGGAGGGCGGCGCGCCCCTCTCGGGCTGGACCGCCTACCCGCCTCTCTCCGGTCTCGGTAAAATTACCGGTCCCGGCCAAGGCTTGGGCCAGGACATGTGGATTGTGTCAATCGCCCTGTTTTGCTTTGCCAGTCTGATGGCGGCTATCAACTTCATCGCTACTATCATTGAATTGCGCGCACCGGGCATGGGCTATTTCGACATGCCGCTAACCTGCTGGGGCTGGTTCGTCACCGCGTTGATAACCCTGTTTGCGTTCGCTGTCCTGCTGGCGGGAGCCATCCTGCTGTTGCTCGACCGGACCGCCGGAACCAGTTTTTTCATCCCGGGCGGACTCATCGTTAGCGACCAGGTGCAGGCGCGCTCCGGCGGCTCGCCGATCCTCTTTCAACATCTCTTCTGGTTCTTCGGTCACCCGGAAGTGTACATCGCGATCCTGCCTGGAATGGGGCTTATCAGCACCGTGTTAAGCGTCTTCAGCGGGAAGAAAGTGTTCGGCTACAAGGCCATGGCGATCGCTATGCTCGCCATCGGCGGGCTGGGGTTCGTTGTGTGGGGGCACCACATGTTCATCAGCGGCATGAGCCCATACTCCTCCATCGCCTTCAGCGTGTTGACGCTCGCCGTGGGCGTACCCAGCGCCGTTAAGACATTCAACTGGCTGGCCACTCTTTGGGGCGGTCGGCTGCGTTTCACCGCCGCCATGCACTACGCGCTAGGCTTCGTGTCGCTCTTTATCACCGGCGGCATCACGGGACTGGTATTGGGCCAACCCGGCCTCGATATCTACTTTCACGACACGTACTTCGTCGTCGCCCACTTCCACCTCATCATGGGCGTGGCGGCCATCTTCGCCATCTTCGCCGCCATGCACTACTGGTTCCCGAAAATGTACGGCCGGTTTCTACATGAAGGTCTGGGTAAACTCCACTTCTTCCTCACCTTTGTGGGTGTCTATGCGGTCTTCGTACCGCTCCATTTCGCTGGGTTCGTTGGGAACCCACGCCGCTATCCGGACTTCAAAGAGTACGAATTCTTGAAGTCCGTGCTACCGCTGCACGCCGGCGTGACGCACGCGGCCTATTTCCTCGGCGCCGTTCAACTCATCTTTCTGTTTAACTATTTCTGGAGCCAGCGCCGCGGCGCAGTGGCGTCGGCCAATCCGTGGGGCGCTTCAACGCGGGAGTGGCGGGATGACTAACACCGCGCGCACCGGCCAGACGCTGTTAATGGCGTCCAGTTCAATGTTCTTCGCCGCATTCACCAGCGCCATGGTGGTTCGCCGCGGTCTCGGTGGCGATTGGGTCGCGCCCGCGCTGCCAGTGTGGGTCTGGGGGACGCTGTTGTTGGGACCGTTGGCGAGTTGGCTGATACAACGCGGCCATTCCAAGTCCGCCATGGCCGCGGGCGCGGCGCTGGTCGCGGCGCAGTTGGCGCTATTGGCTAGTCTCCAAATGGCGGTTATCGGTGAAGCGTTCTGTAGTGTGCTGATCGCCTCCCATGCCGTACACGCCGCCGCGGGCGTCGCGGCGCTCGGCCGGTTCGGCCCACGGGCCGGCCTTTTCTGGCACTTCGTCGGCGCGCTGTGGATCTACGTGCTGTTTCTCTTCGGAGTGTGGGCATGAGCGCCGCGAGAAATCCGCCCGGCGTCAAGACGCTCGGCATGTGGCTATTCGTGCTGAGCGACCTGTTGACTTTCGCCACGCTGCTGGTTATCTACACGGCTCTGCGCCTGGCCAATCCCGAGTGGCCCAGACCTTTTGCGCTGTCGCCCGCGATTGTCTATGCCACCACTATGACCATCGTGCTGCTCACCTCCAGCCTGACGATGGTATGGGCCGTGGACGCGATGCAAAAAAGCGATCGCAAGCGGACGGTGCAATGGCTTCTGGCGACGATTTTGGGCGGCGCCGGGTTCATCGCGCTTCACCTCACCGAGTGGCGGCACCTCATTCAGGTCGACAGAATCACCCCCGTTTCCAACCCCTGGAATGTGCCACTCTTCGGCGCCGTCTTCTTCGGTGTAACGGGGCTGCATATGGCGCATGTCGCGGCAGGCCTGGTGTATCTCTCCGTTCTTACGGCCGGCGTCGCACGCGGAAAGTTTAGCGCCGAAGACGTGGAAACCGGCGGCCTTTACTGGCACTTCGTGGACTTGGTCTGGATGTTCGTGTTTCCGCTGGTGTATCTGATGGCGGTGAAACAATGAGCTATGTCGCCGTTTGGATGGCGCTCGTATCGCTCACGCTGATCGAAGCGGCGTTGGCCTGGGTGCGAACGGCGCCCGCGCTAATGCTGGCGCTATTGTTGGTCCTATCGTTTGCCAAGGCCGCGCTAATTGTCTGGTACTTCATGCACTTGAAAACGCATCGCCCGAACGGGCTGACGTTGCTAATCCCCGCATTGTTCGTCTGTATCGGACTGCTATTGGCGCTGCTGCCCGACGGCGCGCGGGCGTGGTCGCTGCGATGAAACTCCTTGCGGCAAGTTTGTTCTTCGCCGTAATAAGCTGGGGCCAGTGCGCTATGTGTTTCCGCACCGCCGAGTCGCAAACGCGAGCGCGGGCGGAAGCGCTGAATATGGGAATTCTGATTATGCTCGTCCCGCTGGCCGGCGGCGCGGGCATCATCGGGTGGTTGGCTTACGGACGGCGCGCGCGCGAGGGGCCTGACGCACTCTCCAACGGGATAGGCGCGGAGCGCTCCGCGCCTATCCCGTTGGGCATGGATTAGCGATTCTTCAGGAGACGACGGCTGGCCAGTCCGATCAAGCCGAGGCCCATAAGCAACATGGACGTGGGTTCGGGAATCGGGGAATTGATTACCGCCACCACATTCTGTCCCACAATCTGCATTGTGCCGCTTACCGTCCCACCGGATGTCAACAGCGTAACGGTCATCCCCGCCGTCTCAGACACGATCGCTCCATAGGAGGCGTCGGCGGGACGATCGGGATCCCAACTGAATGAGAAGGACTCTAAGTTGTTGAAGCCCGTGAAGGTGTAACCGAAAGTCGAGAATCCTCCTCCAACGGGATTTGCCTGAAAGTACGCGAAAGTCCCTCCGGGAGGGCCTGATTCACCGAAATGCCCGGCATTGTCGATGACAAGCTGGCCACCCGGTATCGCCGTTGTTCCAGCCATGCCGAAAGTTACACTTAGCAGATCGAATCCATCGTCGTTCAGGATTGAAGTGGTAATCGAGGTCGAGGTTAGCGGCCCGGCTGTTGTCACCGTAAAAGTACCCGCAGATAGTGTTACGGCCGTTACAGCGAATAGAAATAGATATCGCAGCATACATGTCCTCCTTTAATTTTTCGTTTCAGCCTTCTTAATACAGGCCATAAAGGCTGAAAGCCAAGTTTCAATAGAGGAAACCCGGCCTGGAAATTATCCTATCTTCGGGATCGATTTACAATAGTTACCCCTCGGTTTGTGAGTAATAGTACTATCGAAATTTTTGACGATAGCCCAGCCGTCGGCGCGACTGCCGTAGATGGTACGCGATCGCCTTTGGTCGGCGGCGCGCCCCGGCCACGACCGGATGAACGACGCCTTGGGGGCCTTATCGTCGCGCCTGTCACGTACAAGTTGCCGTCGGCCACCGCAAACCTTTTCCAGCGGCATATATCCCATGGCGGCCAATTCGCTTCCGTAAACGACGCCGCGGCGGCGGCAATTTCTGTTTTCAGCGTCCCTGTAGATGTTTCCAACGCCACTTTTGGCAGGGCTTTCAAGGGGTTGGGACCCGTCAAACCCGCGTCTGATGGGGGTTTGGAGGCTCGCTTTGCAAAAAATCCGCGAAAAATGGGCGTTTCAGGCATAATTTCTCTTTACAGCCACGTTCCTATTCCCTTATCATCGGAACTGCAATCGCTCGTCGTCGGAACATTTACTAGCAAAAATGATTTGGACGCCGGGGGGCCTCTCTCGGGAGATTCAGTTTTTGTAAGGAGCTTAATAATGGCTGCTGTTCGCATGACGCAGACTCAACTCGTAAAGGCCCTCGTCGACGCCGTCGAAGGGTCCACCAGCAAGCAGGCGAAGGCGCTGCTAACCGCCTATTCCGACATCGCCATCAAGGAAACCAAGAAGAACGGTGTATTCGTTCTTCCCGGCCTCGGCCGTCTGGTCCGCCAGGAGCGCAAAGCGCGGATGGGTCGCAATCCGGCCACCGGCGCGGCGATTAAGATTCCGGCCAAAAAGGTCGTGAAGTTCCGGGTGGCGAAAGCCGTCAAGGACGCCATCGTTCCGCCGAAAAAGAAGTAGGGCCTTACCTGACGCTATAACAGGAACCCCGCCGGGAAACCGGCGGGGTTCTTCTTCTCGTACCGATTTCTTTCCG
Source organism: Bryobacteraceae bacterium (assembly GCA_046155405.1). Classification (GTDB taxonomy): domain Bacteria; phylum Acidobacteriota; class Terriglobia; order Bryobacterales; family Bryobacteraceae. Next base: position 25,926 of record JBJXFL010000214.1, read on the forward strand.
CTCAAAGTGCGAGCGTCCAGCGGAAGCCCGTCAGGCCTGCTTCTTTTCCTCGGTGGGCGGTTTCTGTTCTTCCTTGATGGCGTTCTTAAAGTTCTTGATACCTTCCCCTAAGCCTTTCGCCATTTCTGGAATCTTCTTGCCGCCGAACAGCAGCAATGCGATGGCGAGGATGATAACAAGTTCCATAGGCCCAATTGAGCGTCCCATACGGCCTCCTTCTGAATACAACTATCATTATAGAACCCTTTGGCCTTCGTCAACCGACCCGGTCCAGAGGAACGGAGACGCGAGGCAAATGGCAACGAAGAAAAAGGCGCGGAAACCGGACGCGGGCAAGACGGTGCGGCGCGTGGCGCGCAACGTTGTCGGCATTGTGAAGGCGGCGCGGGCGATTGAACCGGACACGCGCAAGAAGAAGCCAAAGTATAAGAAAGCGCCGGACGCGGAGGCATGAATTGGCGGGTTCTGCTATGGGCGGCTCCGTTCGTAGTTTCAACGAACGGTCAACCTAAGGAGCCGGTCTTTTATTCCTGGCACGCGATCGAATACATGGCCTACGACAATGGCCACCGGGATCTCACCGTGCAACTGCACTTTCGCACGCGGGACCGTTTTTCCACCTTCAATCTCGTGCGCGGCTCCATATTCGCAAGCCAGCAACTGCCGAACGGCTGGTATTGGAGAGCGGGCTACTTTCGCCAGAATCAGGAAGTGTTTGGCGATGACGAATGGACCCGTCAGCAGCGCGTGTTTTCCTCCCTCAGCAGAGAGTGGGAGCGTACCAGACTCCGTCACATTCCTCGTTTTCAGTACGACTATTTGTACGGCATGGCAACGCCGTCCTATGGGCGCTACCGCTTTTCCTGGCAAACGGAGTGGGTGGGCCGCGTCCGTCCCTATGCCGGCGTTGAGGAGTTTGTGGAACATGCGGGTATTCAGCGCTTCCGCCCGCGCGCCGGCGTCCGTTTCCAGCCGGCCGCTTACCTGGAAGCGGACTTCGTTTACATCTACGACCGCATCTACCTGCGCGGCAATACCAATCGGCACATTCTCCAAACCACTTTCAGTTTTCGCCGGCCACGCCGGGATTAGCCGCGGCATTCTGATAAAATTCGAAGCCATGATGATGCGCAAGGCGAATTTGATGCTGCTGGCGGGCGCGAGTCTGCTGTTGGCTGAGACGCGAGTATTCCAAGGCTTCACTCTAATCGATGGCGCCGGCAAGACCCCGGTGGCCGACGCCGCCATGGTAGTCACCGATGGCCGGATCGCGTATGTTGGGCCGAAGAAGAGCATGAAAATGCCCGCCGGTAAGCCGGAGGTCATCGAGTTGGCCGGCAAGTACGTCATCCCCGGTCTCTTCAATCTGCATTGCCACTTGGGCAATACGAGGCGCATGGCGCAGGATCCGAACAATTTCACGCGAGAGAACGTCAACGAACAACTGAAGGTCTACGCGAAAAACGGCGTGACCACCGTGCTGAGTATGGGCGCCGACCAGCCGTTGGTCTTCGAAATGCGCGCCGAACAGCGTGCCGGCCGGCCTTCGCTGCCACGCATCTTCACCGCCGGCCGCGGATTCACCGGCAAGGCCGGGTACCCCACCGCGGCTCCCGGCATGAAGGGCGTTCCGTACGAAGTGGAGACGGAACAACAGGTCATCGACGCCGTTAAGACGGAGGCCGGCCACAAGGTGGACATGCTGAAGATATGGGTCGACGATCATCTAGGCAAAGAGAAGAAAATCCCGGCCGCTCTTTCCGCCGCCATCATCCGCGAAGGAAAGAAATATGGCATCCCCACTTCCGCGCACATCTTCTATTTGAGCGATGCGAAGCAACTCGTCGCGGCCGGGCTGCACGGACTTGGCCACAGCGTTCGCGACGTGCCGGTTGACGACGAACTCATTCGCCTGATGAAACAAAGGGGCGCTTGGCTGGCCGCCACCACTCTGACGCGGGAATACTCCGTATTTACCTACGCCAAGGGCGCTCCCTTCGCCGACGATCCTTGGTTCGTTCGTAGTGTCGACCCAGCCGACCGCGACACCATCAAATCCGCGGCCTACAAGCAGCGGTCGGCCGCCGCCGATCCCCACTGGCAGCGCTACGAAACCGAATTCATCGAGATCGCCAAGAAGAATCTGAAGAAGCTCGCCGACAATGGCGTCAAGTTTGGATTCGGCACCGACACCGGTCCGCCAGCGCGTTTCCCCGGCTACTTTGAACACCTGGAAATGGAGTTCATGGCCGACGCCGGACTCACGCCCGCGCAGATTCTTGGGGCCGCTACGAAGAGTTCCTCCGAGTTTCTCGGCCTTCAGAAAACTCTCGGGACGCTGGAGCGCGGCAAGTCGGCGGATTTCGTCGTCCTCGGCAAGAATCCCCTGGAGACTATCAAAAACACCCGCTCCGTCGAACAAACCTGGGTGGCGGGCAACCGGGCCTTCTGAACCGCTGACCGCGGGGCAGGCTCGCGGTCAAGAGCGTCAACAACTGGGGTAGTACCGCTCGCGGGTGAGGCACCAAGTTAATGGAGAACCATCACCGGAACAACGACCCGATCAACGCGAAAATCAAACCCAATATCCAACTCGGGGCCGTCACCAGAAACGCCTTACCCTTGCCGATCCGCGCCAGGGCAGCAAACCCGATTCCCAGCATCACGATGTGCCAGATCGTGAAAATGGAAAAGAATCCCAGTAAGCCTGTCAGCAGCTTTGGCGCGCCCTCGCTGAGAAAAATATCCAGCCCAAAGCCCGGCACCAACTCCTTTAGGCTCATCAATTCCCCTTTCCCTTTCAGCGCGATGTAGTGCGCAAGCATCTGCACGGCGTTGATCAATCCCACGTGCGCCATTAGGTTGTACAGGTCGGGGAATCGAACGTTTACAGTGAAGATCACGCACATCGCAAAGATCAGCGCCGCGCCAATCAGCGTCATCACGGCAAACATCATCGGCGCGGTAATCGCGCTGAAACGGGCCATGGTTTGCATCGTGCTCACCATCTGATCCAACTTCGCCGGGTCCAGTCCCGCCGGCGGGTCGTTCCGCATAACCTGCATCGCCATTGGCGCAATCGAATAATTGTAGAAGGCCATAATCAGCCCTCCCAGCAGGATCGGCGGCAGCCACGCCAGCTTGTTCCCTTGAATCCGGCGCACGGTCTCCGCCGGGTCGATGAAGACGTTTAGAATTGCCAGAAGTGCGTTCATTGTGCCTTCCGACGATAGCATCAGGGCTCGCGAATCGTCACGGTCCGGTCGGTTGGCACCTGTGTCAGCGTCCGCTTCGCTCCGCTTGGCCAGTGGATGGTGATGATAGGCACAATCGCCATTGGCCCGAGCCCGAAATGCACCGTGCGGCTGCTCGCGCTCGCATATCCCACGGCCGTTGTAACCCGGTTCGTTTGATTGCCAATTGTAACTAACGCGCCTATCGCGTCCCGGTTCGATTTTGTCCCCTGCAATTGCAGATGCAGCCAATGGCGCCCCGGCTTGGCGGTGCCCATATGCAAAACCGGCGCCTCCCCCAGCCGCGTCACCACAACGTCGATACTGCCATCGTGATCGAAATCCGCGAATGCAGCGCCGCGATGCCACGCCGCCGTGCCCATTGCCTCCGGCGCAAACGTACCGTCTCCATTGTTGTGCAGAAGCAGATTCGTCTGTTTGGAGGCCCGGCTGGAAAACTTCTCCGTGTTGGTCTGTACATCACCGCCCGCTACAAACAGGTCCTTCCACCCGTCGTTGTCGAAATCGAATGCGCCGCAACTCCAACCGCTATACGCCATTGTCGCCTTGCCGATCTTCGATGGATACGTCCGGTCTTCGAACAGCATCCGCCCCCTGTTCCGGTAGAGCGGAAACGTCTCGTTATGCAGCGCGGTCACGAACAAATCGTCGCGCCCGTCGTTGTCGATGTCGCGGAAGTCCGCGCCCATGGATGACAGCGCCCGCCCGTCATCGTTATACGCCACGCCGGCCGCGTCGCCCATCTCCACAAACGTCCCGTCGCCGCGATTGCGGAACAGAAAGTTGGGCACCGTGTCGTTGGTGACAAAGGCGTCAATAAGCCCATCCGCATCCACGTCTCCGAACGCTACCGCCATGCCCTTTCCAATTGACCCGCCGATCCCGCTCGCCGCGCTCACATTCACAAATCGCCCGCCGTCGTTCCTGAAAAGCAGATTCGAAAGCCCGGTGTAGAACTGCGGATGGCAATACGTCCGCAGCCCCTGCGTCGCATCGCCGCAGAACGGCTCCGCCGCCGGATCCCAATGCACGTAGCGAACAATAAACAGGTCCAGGTCACCGTCATTGTCGTAGTCAAACCAGCCCCCTCCAATCGCCCAGTCCGTAATTTTCGGGATCGCCACACCGGCAAACACGCCGCCCCCCTGATTCTTATACAGCACGGACTCCCGCACGCCGGCCACGAACAAGTCGGGCAGCCCGTCATTGTCGTAGTCACCCACCGCCGCGCCCATATCGTAGCCCGCGCCGCACAGGCCGCTCTTCTCCGTCACGTCTTCGAACCGCCCGCCCGCGTTCCGATACAACCGGTTGCAATCGCCCGGTTTGCTTTTAACCAGCGAAGGCTGCGGAGAGCCATTCGTAAAAAACAGATCGTCCCAGCCGTCATTGTCGAAGTCGATCACCGCTACCCCACCCGGCATCGTCTCAATCTGGTGCTTCTCCGCAGTCTCGTGATGGTTCAGCGTGTGCCCAAACGGCCCCGGAACTAGATCCCTGCGAACCTGCAAAATTTGATTCGCCTTAATACCCGTCAACGTCCGCCGCTCCCCGGTCGGCCAGCGAATCTCCAATCGCTCCACCTCCGCCGCCTGGCCCAGCCCAAAATGCACACGCATTGGATTCGTCGCGCCAAATCCTTCGCCGCCCTTCACCTCCCTATGCTGCTTCACCCCACTTGCCATCAACATCAATGAAACGCCCACCGGATTGGCCCCGGTAAGATCCACCTCCAGCCACCGGTTCCGGTTCCCGCTCCGGTTCTCATAAAACGCATTCCGCGCATGGTCGCCCTGGTAATGCCCGCCCAACTGCGCATAAATCTCCAGGTCGCCGTCTTCATCCAGATCGATAAAACTGACGCCATGCCCCTTGTTTCCCGGCCGCGCGAAGTTCGTCAACCCCGTCACATCCAAAAAGGTCCCATCCCCCTGATTGCGAAAAATGCGGTTCGGCTCCAGCCGCGAAAGCTGCGGGTCGCCTGTGCCGAAATAAAGGTCAACGTATCCGTCGTTATCGATATCCGCCACGCCCGCACCCATCACTCCCATCGGATAAAACAGCCCCGCCGCTAGCGTCACATCGGCGAACGTTCCATCGCCATTGTTCCGGAACAATCGCGTGGCGTCCGGATGCAAAACGCCTGGCTTGTAGCCCGCTTTCAGACCCTCCACCACGGCTTCCCACGGCGCCAGGCTGGTTGTCAAAATATCGGGCCGCGCGTCATTGTTGTAGTCGAAAAAGAAACAAACGAACCCATTGTGCGGCGGCTGCACCACCCCCGCCTGCCGCGCCACTTCAGTAAATTTCCACTTGCCTTCATTCCGGTACAACCGGTTTGGCGTCCGATCCAGGCCATTCACTAATAGGTCCAAATCGCCATCGCCATCGTAGTCCCCCAGCGCAATTCCAATCGCTCCATACGAAGGCGGCTCCACAATCCCCGCCTCCCTAGTCATGTTCGTGAACGTGCCATTCCGATTGTTCCGGTAAACCTGCGGCGTCGACCCATCCCGCAACACGCCATTCGCGATCGCCAAATCCAGATATCCGTCGTTATCCAAATCCCCCCACAACGAAACGAATCCGGACCCGGGATCGCCCGCCCCGCTCTTCTCCGTCACATCCTCAAACCGTCCGCCTACATTGCGATACAACCGGTTCGCCATCGGCCCCGACCACCCGTTCAGCGACAGGTACAAGTCCACGCGCCCGTCGTCGTCATAGTCAATCAGATTCAAACTATATCCCGACGGCGTCTTCGCCAACCCCACGCTCTGCGTCACCTCCGTGAATTTGCCGCCATCGTTCCGGTATACGGCCATGAAGGTTCCCGAACCCGCCAGAAAAAGATCGGCGTCCCCGTCCCCGTCATAATCCCCCCACGAACAAGTCCCGTTCCCGTCCAGACGATCCACTCCCCGCGCCGCCGCAATATCGGCGAACAACAACGAGGGCTGTCCCTCCGGCCTCGCCGCTGCTGGAAAAAGCGAAGACTTCGGCAGTTTCGGTATCGCCCCAGCCGGCAACTGCTCCAGCGCCGTTTTCAGTAACCACTGGTCTATTGAGACATCACCGCCCACTTGCGTCGCCTGATAAAAGTTGCTCGCAGCGTCCTGGAACAGCCCATGGCGGTACAGGCTCGCGCCCCGCTCCCGCAGTACCTCTCGCCGCTGGAGCGGCGTTTTCGCCCGCACCAGCGCCTGCTCATAATACTCGAGCGATCCCGCATAGTCGCCCTTCCGCGCTAGCGCCTTCGCCATCAGAAACAACGCCGCGCCCTCTTCCTCGCTATACGGCGTCGCGCTTGTAATCACCCGGTCGATCAGCGGTATCGAGCGGTCAATCCCCAACCGCGGATCATGCGGCACGCGGTGTTCGGAGTGCTCGGAAAATCGCACCTCGCCCGTCATCCACTCCGATAAGTTCAGTAAGTATTCGTTCGCCGAAGGTTGCAGCTTCACGACGCGCGCGGCCAATGCAAACGCCAAATTCGGATCGTAATGAAGCAGTTCCCCCCTCGCATGCAGAACTGATTTCGCCTTCAGCGCATACACATGGTCCGGATTTTCTTTCAACGCCGCCGCCAGCGACTCGATCGCCAAATCAATCGAAATCCGATTCCTACCCGCCTCGGTCGACTGCGCAAAATCCGCCAAATGCGTCCGCGCCATTTGAAACCACGCCTCCGCGTCGCGCGGATGCAATTGCAGGTAACGGTTCAACTCTCCGCGCGCCTCCGTCGTCTTTCCCGCGCGCAACAGCCGCGTCGCCCCCGCCAGCGAGTCCGCCGCCTGCGTCCAAGCGATGGCCGCCGCCAATCCCGCAATCCAAAGGAATCGCAAATTAACAAACTCCCCGCTGCCATAGTTGCACAGGCCTCCTCATTTTCGGTACAGTCTTCCCAACGCTTCCACGGTCTCCGGTTTCTAAAGAAATCTAAAGTTTTCTTAAGAAGCCCAAGAAGCGGTTTCAAAAGGGGAGTTACTATGTCTTGTAATTTCAGAGTACTGTCGGCTCTGTGTCTGCTGTCGAGCGGTTTGCTCGCACAGGAATTCCGCGCAACCATCACGGGTCGGGTTCTCGACCCCTCGGGCGCCGCGGTACCGAATGTCGCCATTCGCGCGGTGAACGCCGCGACCAACGAAACTTCCAACGCCACCAGCGATTCGTCCGGCGCCTACACCATTCCATTTCTCCGGCCCGGCGCCTACAAGCTGACCGCCACGGCCCAGGGCTTCAAAGTCGTCAACCGCGAAAGCGTCACTCTCCAAGTCAGCCAGATCGCCGGTATCGACATCACGCTCGAAGTCGGCGCCGTCACCGATGTCGTCAACGTCACCGGCGAAGCCGCGCTGCTTGAAACGCAGACCGCCTCCCGCTCCGGTATCGTCAACTCACTCGCTGTTTCCGAACTCCCTTTGAACGCGCGTAATCCGTTCATGCTGGGCACGATGATGTCCGGCGTCGTCTTCCGCGGCGCGGCGATTTGGCAGCGCCCGTTTGACAATGGCGCCATCGCCCAGTGGTCCGTCAACGGCGGCCGCGAATCGAACAACGAATTCATGATGGACGGCGCCCCGAACAACGGCCAGGCCGGCGGCAACAACATCGCCTACGTCCCCATCGTCGACGCCGTTCAGGAGTTCAACGTCCAGCAGAACTCCTACGACGCGCAGTACGGCAAGACCGGCGGCGGCGTTTTCAACGTTGTCCTCAAGTCCGGGACCACCGCCTTCCACGCCACTGGGTGGGAGTTTCTTCGCCGTCCTTTTCTCGATGGCAACACCTTCCAGGGCAATGCCGTTCCGCAGGCGGCGGGCGTGAAGAACAAGCGCGCCGACCACGTGCTGGATCAATACGGCTTCCAACTCGATGGCCCCGTCTACCTACCGAAATTCCTCACGAAAAGCTCGCCCGTCAAACTCTTCTACCTGGGCAGCTTTGAGAACTATCGCGAGAAGACGCCCAATCCCTTGACCAACTCCTACCCGGAGCCGGAAATGCGGACCGGCGACTTTTCAAAGCTCCGTAACGCCAGCGGGGCTCCAATCCTGATCTACGATCCCAACCCCATGCGAACGGAGAATGGCGACCCGGTCCGTGTTCCTTTCGCCAACAACATCATACCGGCAAGTCGCATCAGCCCGGTAGCCGCGGCCGTCACCAAATACATGCCGCTGCCCAATTCGGCCACACCCTCCAACCAGCAGTATGCGACGAACAACTTCCGCCTGCCGAACTATGTCAACAACGACAAGTTCTACAACCTGATTCTGAAATTCGACTGGAATTTCGGTGACCGGCACCGCGCCTACTTCCGCCATGCGTCGAATGATCGAACTGAAGACCGCGCCGTCAACGGCATCGACAACCTACCCGGTACCGACGGCCAACAGCCCTTCCAGCGTATTAACGACGCCTACGTCGCCGACTGGCTCTGGACCGCCACGCCCACCCTTGTCTTCAACGTCCGCGGCTCATACAACCGCTTCATCGAGAAGGGCTTCGGACGCGCCAATGAGGGATTCGATCTCACCAGCCTCGGCCTCCCCGCCAGCCTGGTCAGCCGGCTGCCCGGTCCCACGTATTTCGGCCGCTGGGTGAACGCCGGCTACGCCACTCTGGGTCGTTACCAGGGGTTTAACTTCACCAATAACTACAATCTATTCGCCAACGTGACAAAGATCCAGGGCAGCCACAACTTGAAGATGGGCATCGATCTGCGGCGGATTCACTACCTCCAGCAGAACAGCGGCAACATTCTCAATTTCGAGGGCGAGCGCTCCTTCACCCAACGCCTCTTCAACCAGGCCGAAGCCACCGCCGGCGACACGTACGCCAGCTTCCTGCTGGGAGCCGTGTCCGGTAATCAGAACTATCCGCTGTATCCGTTTAACCGTCAGTGGTACTTCGCGCCCTACCTCCAGGACGATTGGAAAGTCTCGCGACGGCTCACTATGAACCTCGGATTCCGCTGGGATTACAATGGCCCGCCGGATGAAAAATGGAACCGCCTGAATCGCGGCTTCGACGCCACGCTGGCGAGTCCCGTGGGTGGGTCGCAATTGCCGAATCTCAAGGGAGGCTTCCAGTTCGCCGGCGTTAACGGCAATTCCCGGATCGCCGCCAACCGCGACTTGAACAACTTCCAGGGACGCATCGGCGCCGCATTCCAATTGAGCGACAAGACGGTTTTGCGCGGCGGATACGGACTCTATTACCTGAATCCGAACAATGACTTCCTGCAGACCGCAGGCTTCGCCACCAACACGGACATCGTTCGCTCCCTGGACGGTAACCGTACCGTTCTGCCGAACCTGCTATCGAATCCGTTCCCGAACGGATTCGCGACGCCGTCGGGATCGAGCCTCGGCGCCGCCACATTTGTGGGCCGCAATAACAACTGGTTCGATCCCAACTTCTCGACGCCTAAGGTCCACCAGTTCTCCGTCGGCGTCCAACGCCAGGTCAGCCAGAGCGCGTCCTTGGAAATTTCCTATGTCGGCAGCCGTTCCGTGGATGTGAACAACGAGCGGAATTTCAACATTCCCTCATTGGCCTTCCGCAAGTCCTGCAATCCGCTGGAGGGCGGCTCGGTGGCGTTCTGCGACGCGCAGATCCCCAACCCGTTCCAGGGCATCGAAGCGTTCCGCGGAACTACCCACTTCTCCTCGGCCACCCTCCGGCGGTACGACCTGAACAGGCCCTTCCCGCAGTTCAGCGGCGACCTGCAGCGCCGGGGAATCAATGGCTCCAAATTCTGGTACAACTCGGCCCAGGTCAATTACAACCAGCGCATCGCCGGCGGCGTAATGATCGTCACTAACTACACCTTCAGCAAGACTGTAGAACGCTACGGTTGGACGGATCCGTTCGCGGATGTGCAGCAACAAGGCCTGTACTTCAATGACCGTCCGCATTTCTTCAAGTTCACGGGAATCTACGAACTGCCCTTCGGACGCAACAAGAAGTTCGGCGCTTCCACGTCCGGTTTCGTGAACAAGCTGATCGGCGGATGGGAAGTGACCAGCTTCTACACCAACGCCAGCGGCGAGCCGCAAGCGTTTGACAATACCACCAACAATCTGATCTCGCTGAAAGATCCTAAAACGCCCGGCGGCCCCTTCGCGGGATCGCCCGACTGGAAGGCCAACCAGATCTACGGCTTCAACCCTTGCGTCGCCCGGTTGCAGAACGATGGCACCACCATCATGCAGCCCTTCTCGGTTCAGCGCGGCTGCGCGAACGACGTTAACCAAGCGGCTTGGCTCATGCTGCCTTCCTACGCTCCCAGGGCGATCCCGCTCCGCTCCGGCCAGATCAGAAAGCACCGTGCCTTTACGCTGGATTCGTCCATCATCAAGAACACGCAGATCACCGAACGCCTCCGCATCCAGTTCCGCGCGGAAGCCTTCAATCTGTTCAATCACAACTACTTCGGACGCGATAACTTTACCAACGATCCGAATAACGCGAACTTCGGCTCGCTGTTCCCGGCCGTTGTTTCCAACCAAAACAGCTTCCCCCGCCAGGTCCAGCTCGGCATCAAGGCCTACTGGTAACCGGCGGCGAAAGCCATTAAAAAAAAGCGGCGCCTAACCGGCGGCGCCTTTTTTTGCGCGCGCGTGTGGCTAAAACGGCTACGTTTTTGTCTTATAGGAGAGGCATTCTATGCGGCAAGTTTTCTTACTTTGCGTTTTGCAATGCGCCGCGTTCGCGGTTCGGCTGGAGACTGTCGAATACGCGCCGGTAAACGGGAACGTCCGAAAGGTGTTATGATTTCGCTCCAGGAGTAAGTGAATAAATGATTATTTTCAAATGGGCCAGGGGTCCCTAACGCGCGACGCGGCTGACTGCCTGCCAGACCGGCGGCTCACACGTCATTTTCGACAAGGCGCCAAACTTGTCAACTATCCACCGCTAGCGATACCATATTCGGAGAAAATATGTTTAAACTTAATCGACCTTTGCTATGGGCTTTCGCCCTCCTCGCCGTTACGCTACCTGTGACGGCCCAGACAACTGGGCCCGTGGTGACTGAGCTTTCGCTCGAACGCCAACTGGCTCTCCCAACAACCCTGACTTCGACGGATCTGGTGCTGCCGGACGACAAGGTGCAAGGCATCACCTCCGGCGCGCTGGAGATCCGCGAACGGCTGATCTATAACCCTTCCGGAGCCACTCTCACGTCGACGATCTTTGTCGTTCAGACCGGCTCTCCCTTGCCCACCCCTCTTAATGCGAATCTGAGCGGTTTCATCCTTGGCGTGTACACGCTGAATATCGAGAAGATCTACTCCACCACTAAGCCCAAGAACAGTCTCGCCTTTACCGGTACCGTGTCGAGTTCGTCGGGCGGCGGCGTGCTGGGCGACGTGGCCGGAACGCCGTTCAGCGTGTCGTTCGCATATACCGACGACACCCCGGCGAAAATCATCGACCTGGTACATCTTATGGCCGGCCGCGTCGTCGTCTACACCAAGGACGCCGCCGGTACGGTGGTGATCCCCAAACCCGTGACACCGCCCGCGCCCGGTCAAGGCCCGGAGATTGTCATCTCGGCGCCAACGGTGACGATCGACCTGCAGATCGCGCTCGATGCGTCCAAAACCACGGACGCTTCCGGCACGTCGCTGACTTTTGCGTGGAAAAGCATAGGCAAGTCGGCGGCCGTCCTCAACCCGAACACGGCGGTTGCCACGGTACAGTTCGGCGAGGGTCTGGGTGACTACGTATTCGAGGTCACTGTCACTAACGGGAACGGCGTGTCCGCAAAGAAGACCGTCACCGTCACCTACCTGGGCCGGTAGTTCCTAGTCCGATCCCGTCCGCTTTGTGGGTGGGCGGGACCGGACATTATCGTGGGAAGTTCATTTCCGAGGGGCCGACTCCACATTTCCGGGAAACGGCGGCCGCCCCGCGTACGTTCTTATTAGAACGATGTCTTCGCTGGACGCGATCCGCGCCGCACTGTATGCCCAATGCCGCCTTGACGCGGAAACTCGCGAGAGAATGGGATAACACGTCCAGTGGCCTGAACGTACTCCCTTCGGAAAGAGATCCCAATGAAAACATCGGAAGTCGTAAAAGCGTGGGGCAAGATCCTACGCGGAACGCCCCCGTCGCTGTCAATTGAAATCACCAAGGAATGCCCCCTTCGCTGCCCCGGCTGCTACGCGTACGACGATGGCCACCTCGGTGGCGGCGTTACGCTGCGGAGCCTGAACGATCGGAAGGGCCAAGCCCTGATCGACGGGGTCCTCGAAGTCGTCGACCGCCTTAAACCGCTGCACCTGTCGCTCGTCGGAGGCGACCCCCTGGTTCGCTACCGCGAAGTGGAAGCGATGGTCCCCCTGTTGCTCTCGCGGGGAGTCCATGTACAGGTGGTGACCAGCGCGTTTCGTCCCATATCTCCGGACTGGGCGTCGCTCGATCATATGACGGTCGTCGTCTCCATCGACGGCCTTCAACCCGATCACGACATTCGGCGAGCCCCCGCAACCTACGAAAGAATACTCAAGAACATCGCCGGCCAGCACATTACGATCCACAGCACCATTACCGGACAGATGATGAAACGGCCCGGCTATCTGAACGAATTCCTCGAATTCTGGACTCCACGCCCGGAAATTAGAAAGGTCTGGTTCAGCCTCTTCACTCCACAAATCGGCGACCGGATGCCGGAGATCCTCACATCCGAAGAGCGCCAGCGGGCCATTGCCGAGATGCTAGAACTTCGCAAGAAATACCCAAAGCTCGACATGCCGGAAGGCTTGATTCGCCAGTTCGCGACGCCACCGCAAAGCCCAGAGGAATGCGTGTTCGCGCTGACGACGAGCGTACTCTCGGCGGACCTTGAGACAAAGGTCACTCCCTGCCAGTACGGAGGCAATCCCGACTGCGCGTCCTGCGGGTGTGTCGCCTCCATGGGCCTGGCCGCGGTGGCGGCCCACAAGATCCGAGGCGTTGTCCCCATCGGCCCCATATTTCAAGCCTCCATCAAGATCGGGCAAGCCTGGTCGAAGATGACGAGCGAGCCATCGCCGCCGCCCTCACCGCTGAAAGTGTTGCGGTAGGAGAGGGCGGAAAACGCTTAGCGCGACGCGTCCGGGTGAAGGACGCGTAAGTCGTTTATTCCCAACGTTTGTGTCGGTTCGTTCCCGATGGCACGTTGGTTTGTTCTTGGTTTGTTTCAGGCGTCCGCTGGGTATAATACGGGCCTAAAGCTATTGTGTCGTTGGCTGGGTAAACTCTAATACTCCAGCGATTCTTTAATACTACCATAATTCTCAAATTTCCGCTGAGAATTGGCGGGAAGCTTCTTGGGTTGGCGCACCACGGCGCCCCGGTTGCTTGGCGGTGAGCCGCGATCTTTTATATACTTCGAGTCATGCAGCGTGCGAGCTTGGTTTGTCTGCTGGCCGGGCTGTGGCCGTTGGCGGCCGACGACGTGTTTCTTCGTGAAGTGCGGCCCTTGCTGCAGGAGCATTGCTTCGGCTGCCATTCGGGAGCGTCGGCGCAAGGGAAACTGGACCTTTCGACACCGGCCGGTTTGCAGGGTAGCGTGAAGGCGGGAAAGCCCGACGATAGTCCGCTTTATCAAGCGGTGGCCCATACGGGGCGGGTGCGGATGCCGTTCGGCAAGCCACAGTTACCGGCCGCGGCTATTGAGAAGATCGCCGGGTGGATTCGCGGTGGAGCGGAGGTGGGGCCGGCGCGGCATTGGGCATTTGTTCCGCCCGTTCAGCCGGCAATGCCGGGCGCGGGAAATCCGATCGACGTGTTTCTGGCGGCGGAGCATAAGCGGCGCGGCCTAGCCGCGGCGGAACCGGCCGATAAACGGACACTGCTGCGGCGAGTGACGCTCGACCTGACCGGCGTGCCGCCGACTCCGGACGAGATGCGGACATTTCTGACCGATAGCGCGCCCAATGCGTATGAGCGTGTGGTGGACCGGTTGCTCGACAGTGGGCGGTATGGGGAGCGGTGGGGCCGGCATTGGATGGATATCTGGCGGTATTCGGACTGGTATGGCTATCGGAGCTCGAATGAAGTACGCAACAGCCAGCGGCACATTTGGCAGTGGCGGGACTGGATTGTGGAATCGTTGAACGAGGACCGTCCGTACGACCGGATGATTATGGAGATGCTGGCGGGGGATGAGATCGCGCCGACGGATCCGAAGGTGCTGCGGGCGACGGGCTACCTGGTGCGCAACTACAAGCGCTACGACCGGGACGGCTGGTTGCAGGACGTGGTGGACCATACGTCGATGGCGTTTCTGGGCTTGACGCTGAAGTGCGCGCGGTGCCACGACCACAAGTACGATCCGCTTTCGCAGCGGGAGTACTATCAATTCCGGGCGTTCTTCGAGCCCTATCAGGTGCGGTTGGATCGCGTGCCGGGCGAGACGAATTTGGAGAAGGCCGGGTTGGCTCGAGTTTACGATGCAAAGGCCGAAACGCCGACGTATTTGTTCGTGGGCGGAGATGTGCAGAATCCGGATAAGTCGCTGGGGCTGACGCCGGCGATTCCGGCGGTTCTGGGGAAGGTTGGGGCTTTTGATTCGGTGACGGTTCCGCTGGAGGCGCGGTATCCGGATAGCCGGGAGTTTGTGCACCGGGATTTGATTGCCGCGGCGCGGGAGGAGATTGAGAAGGCGGTTGGGGCGGTGGGCAAGCGCGCGGCGGAGGCGCGGTTGACGGCGCTGGAATCGCGAATGGCGGCGGACAAGGCGAATGGCGGCGACGTCGAATTGGCGAAGACGGCGAGACGGCTGGAACGCCACGCCTATGTGTTGACGGCGGAGGCGGATCTGGAGAGCGCGCAGCAGAAGCTGGCGGAGGCGCTGCAGGCCACGAAGCCAGACGGCGAAGTGGACGAGAAGAAGATCGGGGCCGCGAAGAGGGAACTGGATAAGGCGGTGGCGGCGTTAGGGAAGAAGCCGGAAACGTATTCGCCGATTGGGGAACAGTATCCGGAGAAATCGACGGGGCGGCGGACGGCGCTGGCGAGATGGATTGCCAGCACGGAGAATCCGCTGACGGCGCGGGTGGCGGTGAACCATATTTGGGCGCGGCATTTTGGGCGGGGATTGGTCGAGTCCGTGCACGATTTCGGCCAGTACGGCAAGCCGCCGACGCATCCGGAATTGCTCGATTATCTGGCTACGCAACTGGTGGCGAATGGCTGGCGGATGAAGCCAATTCACCGGCTGATGGTGACCAGCGACGCTTACCGGATGGCATCGGCGCGGAGCGAGAAGGCGGACCCGGACAACGTGTATTTGTGGCGGATGAACGCGCGGCGGATGGAGGCCGAAGCGGTGCGCGATTCGGTGTTGCACGCGGCGGGACAGTTGGACACCACGCGCGGCGGGCCGGAGGTGGAGGAGACGAAGGAGCTGGACACGATGCGGCGGAGTATCTATATCCGGCAGGCGCCGGACGTGCGGTCGGAATTCCTGAGCCAGTTCGATTCGGCTAATCCGAATGAGTGCTACCGGCGGGAGGAGAGCATTGTGCCGCAGCAGGCTTTGTCGTTGGCCAATAGCCGGTTGACGTTGGAGCAGGCGCGGCGGTTGGCGGCGAAGTTGCCCGAGGAGGGTTTCGTCGGCGCGGCCTTCGAAGCCGTATTGAACCGTCCGCCGTCAGCGTCCGAACGCGACGACGCCGCGACGTTTCTGGTGGAGCAGACGCGACTTTTGTCCGAGCCGGGGAAATTGAAACCGTTTGAAACGGGCGTGGCCGCGCCGCTGAAGCCATCGAGCGACCCTTCTCAAAGGGCGCGGGAAAACCTTGTCCATGTGTTGTTCAACCTAAACGAGTTCGTCACGATACGATAACCCATATGCAACGCCGACGCACATTTCTTACCGATACCGGACTTGGATTTACGGGACTTGCGCTGGGCGCGATGCTGCAGCGCGATGGCGTCGCGCACGCCGCCGACGGCAAACCGCACTTCGCTCCAAAGGCGAAGCGGGTCATCTGGCTCTTTATGATCGGCGGCGCGAGCCAGATGGAGACGTTCGATCCGAAGCCGGCGCTGAATAAATACGCCGGAAAGACGATTGATGAAACGCCGTTCAAGGACACGCTGGACAGCCCGTACGTCAAGAAGAATTTGCGGGAAGTGATCGCCGGCTTGCACAAGGTGCACCCGTCGATTTACCCGATGCAGATTGGATTTCAGAAGCGCGGAAAGAGCGGGCTGGAAGTGTCGGACTGGTTCCCGCACGTGGGCGGATGCGTCGACGACATAGCGGTTGTGCGGTCCATGTGGACCACGGACAATAACCACGGCGCGCAGTTGCAATTTCATACGGGCCGGCATGTGCTGGAGGGGCAGTTTCCGACGATCGGGGCTTGGACGCACTACGGCTTGGGATCGTTGAACGACAACCTGCCGCAATTCGTGGTGCTGGGCGAGCCGATCGATACCTGCTGCGGCGGGCCATGGGCGCATGGCGCGTCTTATCTGGGTCCGGAGCACGACGGCGTGCAGTTGAAAGTGGACGCGAAGAATCCGCTGCCATTTGCGTCGCCGGGGCCGGACGTTTTTCAAGAGGAGCAGGAGCGCGAATTTGCGTTGATCGATAAGCTGAATCGCAGGTCGCAAATTCAGTATCCGAACGACGCGGCGTTGCGTGCGCGCATCAAGTCGTACGAGCTGGCATATCGCATGCAGACGGCGGTGCCGGACGTGATGCGACTGGACCGCGAGACGGAGGCGACGCGGAAGATGTATGGACTGGATGAGAAGATCACGCAGCCTTTCGGGGAGATCTGCTTATCGGCGAGGCGGCTGGCGGAGCAGGGAACGCGGTTCGTGCAAATGTTCCATGGCGCGGGCGGGGCCGGGGCGTGGGACGCCCATTCGAATTTGAAAACGGGGCATGAGAAGTTGAGCCGGCAGACGGATAAACCGATAGCGGGGTTGCTGCAGGATTTGAAGCAGCGGGGAATGCTGGAGGACACGTTGGTGGTTTGGTGTACGGAGTTCGGGCGCACGCCGGGAGCGCAGAACGGCAACGGCCGCGACCATCATCCGTACGGCTTCACCGTGTGGTTGGCGGGCGGAGGAGTGAAGGGCGGAACGGCGCACGGGGCGACGGACGAACTGGGTTTTCATGCGGTGGAGAATCGTCACTATGTGACGGATCTGCACGCCACGGTGTTGCACCAGATGGGGCTGGACTCACGGCGATTGGAGGTGCCGGGGAGGAAGAGAATCGAGTTGGACTTTGGCGTGCCGATTCGCGAGATACTGACTTAGCGGCGCTTTGCCGCGCACCTTCGTCGGCACCATATACAGAGATTTGCGGGCGGTGAGGAAGAGCGTCTTTCCATCCCTGCCACCGAAAGTGAGATTGGCTGCCGCTTCCGGCAACAGAATGCGCGCGATGAGACGGCCGTCGGCGGCGAATATCTGCGCGCCGTCACCGGAGCTGGACCAGACGCGCCCACCGGCATCGCAGCGAATACCGTCCGGCCCGCCCTTATCGATTTTGGCGAAGACGGCGCCACCGCTGACGGCGCCATCCTTGGACACGTCGAAGGAACGGATATGCTTCGGTTGTCCGGAGTCGGCGATATACAACTTCGATTCGTCCGGGGAGAAGCAGAGTCCGTTCGGTTTGTCGAAATCCTTCACGACCGGCACTAACGTCTTGGCGGATGGGTCCAGGCGGTAGACGTAGTTGCCAGCCTGTTCCTTCGTGCGGCCCGACAATCCATAGTCGGGGTCGGTGAACCAAATGGAGCCATCGCTTTTTATGACAACGTCATTCGGCGAATTCAAGTTTTTGCCTTCGAATTTCTCGATCAGGGTTTCGACGGCGCCATCCGTCGTTGTCCGCGAAATGCGGTGCGCTCCATGTTCGGCGGTGACCAGGCGGCCGGACTTATCGAGCGTGTTGCCGTTGGCATTATTGCTCGGTTTGCGAAACGTCTGGACGCCGCCGGCGGCGTCCCAGCGTTTCAACTCGTCCGCGGGAATGTCGCTGAAGACCAGGAATCCGGTTGGCATCCAGACCGGGCCCTCCACGAATTGAAGACCCGTCGCCAGCCGCTCCACTTTAGCGGCCGGCGCGAAGAGCTTCTTGAATTCAGCCTCGTCCTTCACTTCAAAATCGGCTGCCAGCAAGACGCTGGCGACGATTCCAAAACCCGCGGCTATTCGCAACATGCTTACTCCTCCGATCGGTTAGAACGACAATCGCAACGCGAACTGCAACTGCCGCGGCGTGCCGACGATGCCGGTGATAATGCCGGCGGCCGGGTTGCCGATGCTGGTATTTGGCAGGTCGAATTGCGCGTGGTTGAACAGGTTGAAGATTTCGGTTCGGAACTGCAACTTGAACTTTTCGGTGAGAGCGAAATTCTTGAATACCGAGTAATCGAAGTTCGTGCGGCCCGGACCGGTGAGGATATTGCGGCCGCCATTTCCGAAGGTGTAAATAGTGGGCGCACCCCAGGCCGCGCCGGAGGCCGCAGTGCCGAAGGACGTGTCGTACCATTTGGCGATGGTTGGATTGTCGATGGCGCCGGACTTGTAACGATCCGGGCGGCTGCCGCCGGCGTTGGAAACCGAGGTGGCGAGGACCGGAGTGAACGGCAGACCGCTCTGTACCGCCATGATCAGGTTCATGTCCCAGCCGCCGATGAGGTTATCGGCCAGTTTGGACATGCTGTATTTGCGGCCGTTGCCGAACGGCAGTTCGTAGTTCATGCTGTGGACCAGGCGGTGGCGTTGGTCGAAGCCGGAATTGCCGCGATCATTGCGACGGAAGCGGATGTCCTGCGGCAGCGGGCCGTTGTCGGCGCCGCCGAACTGGTTGGCGACGAAGTCGACGGAATGGGACCACGTGTAGGCCGTGAGGAAGCCGATGCCACTTGCAAAGCGGCGTTCAATCGTCGTCTGCAGCGAGTGATAAGCGGCGAGGCCGTCGGAGACCTGGTAATCGGCGTTAATCACATTGGGAGCGATGAACCGTAGCGGGCGGCGGAGCGCCGGCGCTTCGGGACCGGGCACAGTCTGGTTGTAATTGAACTGGGTTTCCAGACGGCGGCCCAAGTTGCCGACGTAGCCGATCTTGAAGATCAGGTCTTTCGGCAATTGCTGCTGCAACTGGAGATTGAACTGCTCCGCGTAGCCTGAGCGGAAATTCGGGTTGATGGCGATCAGGCTGCCGACCGGGTTATTGGCCACGACGGCGGGATCCAGGTTTGGAATCGGAGGCAGGCCGTCGCTCACGCGGCGAGGCGTGGCCACGAACTGGTTGATGTCGATGGTGTTGATGGGGCCAAACGGCAACTGCCGGTGACGCCGCATTAGCAGACCCTCGCTGCCCGCCGGGTTGAAGAAGATGCCGGCACCGCCGCGAAGGACGGTGCCCTTCCGGACGCGATACGCGAAACCGAGGCGGGGCGCGAAGTTATTCCGGTCCGCCCGTACGCCCGTCGCCGAGTCGGTATTGAAACCGGCTATCAGCAGCTTCCCCGTGACCACGTCGAAGTTCGTCCACTTGTCGTTCAATTCGCGAGTCGGCGTGTCCACTTCATAGCGCATGCCGACGTTGAGCGAAAGCTTGTCGGTCACCTTCCAGTCGTCCTGCACGAAGAAGTTCCACTCCCATTGAATAATGCGGGGAACGAACAAAGTAAAGTCTTGTTCAATGAACCCGGCGGTACCGAGGAGCAGGCCGGCCATGGCGTCGCCGGTGGCGCCGGCGTTGTTGGGGTTGTTGGTGAACGTACGGTCAAAGTTGAAACGGCCGTTGCCGCGATTGGTCTGATACTGCGTTAAGCGGCGCTGGCGGAAATCGGTACCGAACTTCAGCGTGTGCTTGCCGCGCAGATTGGTGAAGGCAAAGGCCGGGTTGTAGGTGTCTTCAAAACGGATGATCGGGAGCGAACGGGTCTGGCCGATGCCGGTGTAACCCGCCGGGCTGAAGATGGGAATACCATCGGAGTTCGGGCCCTGATTTGCACGGGCAACGCCCAGCTTTTCGCCGAGCTTCGCGCCGGGCGCCGCGCCTTCCTGCAGGAAGACGAGGTCGAATCGGTTCCAACCCATCTTGGCTTCCATGATGAAAGTCGGCGTCCAGGTGCGAACCCAGTTGGCGACGATGTGGAAGGCTTTGAGCGTGGAGTCGCCGGCGAAGGTGTCTTCATTGCCGAGGCCGAACTTGCCGTCGAGCCCTGGAATAGTTGCGTCGAGGAACGTGGAAGGACGCGTGGATATGGTGTTTTGCTGGGAAAAACGACCGAAAATATTGTTCTTCTCGTTCAGGTTCCAATCGATGCGGCCATCGCCTTGATCCCAGCGCTGCTTTTCTTTCGGCGAGCTGGTGTGGTTGTTGACCAGGCCGGCGCGCGTCGGTAACGGGTAGGCCTGGATCATGCGGGACATGACGGGGTCATAGCGATTTGAAGGAATGGCGCGGCCGGGGAATGGGTCGCGCGTAAAGCCACTGGCCGTGCCGGGAGCGGCGCGAAGGGTGGCGGGATCGAAGATATCGCGAACTGCGGAAAAGTCCCCGCGTCGAATTTCGGCGGTTGGAACGGTGTTGACGAAGGCGCGTTCCTGCCGTCTACGATAACCTTCGTAGTTTGAGAAAAAGAACAGCTTGTCCTTGATGATCTTGCCGCCGAAGCTGGCGCCGAACTGGTTCTGGCGTAGCGTGGGCTTGTTGGGCAGGAAGAAGTTGCGGGCGTCGGTCGCGTCATTGCGCAGGAAGTTGTACGCGCTGCCGTGCCATTCGTTGGAGCCCGATTTCGAGATCACGTTGACGGTCGCGCCGGAATTGCGGCCCTGATCCGCGGTGAAGAGGTTGGTCTGAATCTTGAACTCGCGAACGGCCTCGACGGAAGGACGCAGCACGATGGAGAGGGTGAGGCGTTCATTGTTGTCGATACCGTCGAAGAGGAAGTTGTTCGAGCCTTCGCGATTCCCGTTGGCGAAGATTTCGCTGCCGGGACGCAGATCGTCCGGACGAGTGCCGCTCATGATGGTGCCCTTGGCTCCGAAGCCGACGCCGGTGACGCCCGGTCCAAGCGTGGCCAATTGCACGAAATTGCGGCCATTCAGGGGAAGTTCGGCGACGGCCTTCTGCTCGATCACCTGGCCGATGGCGGAATTGTCACTCTCCAGCAGCGGGCTGGACGCCTTGACTTCCACGGTTTCGGTTACTTGCCCGACTTCAAGCTGGAAGTCCATGCGAGCCGTCTGGTTCACCTCAAGCGTGACATTATCCTGGACGATCTGGCGGAATCCGGTCTTCTGCGCGGAAACTTTATAGCGGCCCGGCGGCAAGAGCGGAATGGTGAAGATGCCGCCATCGTCGGTCAGCGTGTCGCGAGCGACCTGCGTGTCGACATTGGTTGCGGTTACTTTGGTGGCGGCGGCGGTGGCTCCGGACTTGTCAGTCACAGACCCCGTAATGGTGGCGAAATTCTGAGCGTGCACGGCGGGAAGCGAGATTGCCGCCATGGCAATTAAGAACAAACTTGGTACTCTCATTTGCAGTCATCTTATCATTGCTTGCCACGCCGGGGGTTCAGTTACACTCGAAAAATGGGCCGAATTCGCGTCTTGCCGGACGCAGTCGCTAATCAGATCGCCGCGGGAGAAGTGGTGGAACGTCCCGCTTCGGTGATCAAGGAGTTGCTGGAAAACTCCCTGGATGCGGGTTCGACGTCGATCCTAATTGAAGCGGAATCCGGGGGACGCCGGCTGTTGCGGATAACCGACAACGGCTGTGGCATGTTGCGCGATGACGCCATGTTAGCGTTTGAACGCCACGCGACGTCCAAGCTGTCGAGCGTTAAGGATCTGTTCTCCATCTCGACGCTCGGTTTCCGCGGCGAGGCGTTGCCCTCCATCGCGAGCGTTTCGCGATTGGCGCTCGAAACCCACGCGCCGGAGGAATCCACCGGCACACGGGTGGAAATCCACGGCGGCAAGATGATCCGCTGCGATGAGGCGGCGCTGGCCAATGGCACCGTTATCACCGTTCGCGACCTGTTCTACAACGTTCCGGCGCGTAAGAAGTTCCTGCGATCCGATCAGACCGAACTCGCCCACATCGCGTCCCTGGTCACGCATTACTCGCTCGCCCATCCCGGCAAGACGTTCGAACTTCGCCACGATAATCGCGAACTGCTTCACGTTACTCCGGTCGGCACGCTACGCGAGCGCGTGTTCCAGGTGTTCGGCAGCCAGACGTTGGAAGAATTGATCGACATTGGCGAACACGAAAAGGAGTTCCTTCTCCCGGATCCGCCAGGTCTACCGGACGAAGAACGAACTCGCGTGTTTCTGCTCCGCGGCTTCGTGTCGCGGCCGCAAGTGCAGAAGTACAATCGCAACTCGATCTATCTCTTCGTCAACGGCCGGCTGATCCGCGACAAACTGCTGCTGCACGCCATGCAAGCGGCTTATCACAACCTGATGCCGCACGGCGCCTTTCCCTTCGCGCTGCTGTTCCTTGATTGCGACGCGGAGGAAGTGGACGTCAATGTTCATCCTTCGAAAACCGAAGTGCGCTTCCGGCATGGCAGTTGGGTGCACGACTATGTTCGCGACGCCATTCGCGGTTCCATCATGCAGAGCCGCCCGGTGGCGTCGCTTCCACTCCCCGCGCTGGCGCAACCGGCGGCGGCCTTACCATACAGCGAGTTCTCGCAACAGATGGAGAATGCCGCCGTCCGTCAAGTGATTCCGCACGAGGACGCGAACGAGGCGAATCTCCCATCGTTCACGCTGCATCAGCCGCCCGCGCCCGCGCCGCGATTTGAGTTTATCGACGCGCCGCCGCCGCCGGAATCCCCGGTGTCCTCCGCGCCGGTCCGGACACGTATTCCCGATACGCACGGCGGCCTGCCCGATGGCGTCATCCTCGACGCTGTCCAGTCGCTCGACATTCTTAAAGACCTCCGTCCGTTGGGCCAGTTGCACGAGAGCTTTATCCTGGCGGCGGGCCGCGACGGGCTTTGGATCATCGATCAGCACGTGGCGCATGAGCGGATTCTGTTTGAACTGGTGTTGAAGCAGCGCGCGGCCGGCCGCGTGGAACAACAGGCGCTATTGATGCCGATGGTAATTGAATTGACCGCCGGCCAGCAGATAGAGTACGCGCAGATCGCCGACGAGCTTCGCGCCAGCGGTTTCGATAGCGAGCCGTTTGGCAACCGGACCATTGCGATTTCCAGCGCGCCCGCGGCGGTTCGTCCCGGCGATATCGAGCGTATTCTTTTCGAGATTCTGGAGACGTCCGAACGGGAGCTTCGCGGCGCCTCGCTCGACGAGGTGCGGCGCAATGTTTGCGCTACCATCGCTTGCCGCGCGGCCATCAAGATCAACACGCGTCTGGACCAGCAGAAAATGGAGTGGCTGCTGGCTGAACTCGCCCGTTGTGAACATCCGACGAACTGCCCACACGGCCGCCCGATTGCGCTGCGCTATTCGACGCGGGATATTTTGAAGGGCTTCCATCGGATATGACGAGCCATGGTAAACCGTTGTGGCGCCGTTGTGTTTCTCGGCGTGCTTGGCCTGGACCTCGGTGAGTTTGCGAACCTCTTCGGCCAATGGTCAACAGGCCTTTGCCGAAAGCCTCGGTGGCCTTGAACAGCGCATCCAAGTCGTTGCCGCGCTTGCCGATGCGGGTAGCCAGGCTCAAGTAGATGGCGCTACACGACGGTGAGGCTATTTAAGCCGAGTGACTGTCCCTGCGAAAAGTTAGTTCGCCGGCGGGGTTCCGTTCTTCCCGCCCCGCTCCCGAATCCAGTTATCCCACATGTGAATCAGTGCGTCCAGCTTGCCCTGCGTTTCGGCGCTCTTTATGGACAGTTCATCCATGTGTTTTTCCGTCCGCGTCTGAGCCTCGGCGAGCTTGCGGTGCTCATCCACCATTAACACCTGCGCGGTAAGCAGTTGCTTGTGCGACCGCGCCATATGTTCAACGGCATCGGTCAACGCATATTCTCCGCGCAACTGCGCATCCGCCAGACGTTCCAGCACCGCCTCAATCCGATTGAATCTGGCTTCGTGTTCCATCAAGGCGCCTCCGGCATCTCTTCATTATAACTCCTACTTCCCTCTCACCACCCTCCCGCTTGGAGTATGATCGCCAACGTGAACACACCGCTCCTTTCCCGCCGCACGCTGCTTGCCGGCGCGCTCTTCGCCCCTGGCCGCTTTCAATCCGCCGAACTCATTCTCGACAAAGCCGTCGCGTCCGGACATCTCCATGCCGCAGTCCTCCGCGTGGAGCAAAGGGGCGAAGTTTTCGAACGCGCCTTCGGGAAAGCGAAGCCCGATTCTCCGTTCCTCATCGCCTCTATCACCAAGCCGATGACGGCGACGGCCGTAATGCTGCTCGCCGACCGGGGCCTGCTGCGCTACGAAGACCCGGCGTCGAAATACCTCGACAACTTCACCGCCGGCGACCGCTCCAAAATCACGATTCGCCATCTGCTCACCCACACCTCCGGGCTGCCCGACATGCTGCCGGATAACATCGCGCTGCGCCAACGGCAGGCGCCCATGCAGGACTTTGTGAAAGGCGCGCTGACCACTCCTCTCCTCTTCACGCCGGGCGCGCGCACGAGCTATCAGAGTATGGGTATTCTGCTGGCCGCCGAGATTGCCGAACGTGTCGCGCACAAGCCGCTTCGCCAATTTCTTCACACCGAGCTATTTCAACCGCTGAAGATGACCCGTACCGCGCTCGGCCTGGGTAAGTTCAAACTTGCCGACACCGTCCGCAATCAAACCGAACATGCCGACCCTCCCGGCGGCACGCCCGAAACGGCGGCCTGGGATTGGAATAGCCCTTGGTGGCGCGAATTTGGAGCTCCCTGGGGCGGCGCCCATTCCACCGCGGCCGATATCGCCAAACTTCTCAACGCCTTCCTCCATCCCACTGGCACGCCCGTTAAGAAGGAGACGGCGCAACGCATGATCGCCAATCAAAACATGGGGTTAGACAAGCCTTACGGCATCGGCTGGTCCGTCTCGCCCGCGCCCTTCGGCCATGGCGGCTCCACCGGTACTTCCTGTTGGGCCGACGCGGGCAGGGAAGCCACCTTTGTCCTGCTTACGTCGCTGCCTTCAAGAGTCTCGCAAAAACTCATTATCGATCCAGTCGCCAAAGCGGTTCGCGCTGGATTGTGACCATAATCGGGGCATGGCAGCCGCCGCCCCCTACACATTCATCCCCAACGTGGACCCCGCCGCGGTCGTTCCCGAAAGCGGCATCCTGAGCCGTACACTTCACAACGACGACCAGAACAAAGTCGTTCAATTCACCTTCGCGCCCGGCGCCGAACTCTCGGCGCACACCGCACCCTTCCCGGCGTCCATCTATATCGTGCGCGGCGAAGCGGATCTCCGTTTGGGCGACAACACGCACCACGCCGCCGCCGGCGCTTTCGCGCAAATGTCGGCCAAATTGGAACACGCCATTCGCGCCCGCACGGAGCTTGTCATGCTGTTGGTGATGAATAAAGGAGCCCGTTCATGATTTCCATCCGCACGGCGCCGGCAGTGGCGACATTGGACTCGCCAGTCGACCACTTGGCCGCTTGCCACCGGCGCATTGAAGAACGTCTCGACACGCTGGAGCGAGTCGCCCCGCACCTGCAAGCTCGCCCCGAAGAGGCCCTGGCCGCCATCCAAACCGCTTTCCGGTTCTTCGATTCCAGCGGCGTTAACCACACCGCCGATGAAGAACAAAGCTTCTTCCCGCGTCTCGCCGCCCATATCACCGCGGAAGAACGGCGGTTCTTGAGCGACCTGCAGATCGAACACACTCGCGCCGAAGGGCTTTACGACGAGTTGAAGGCGCATGTGGCCAGCATGGCCAGCCCGCCCACCGCGGCCTGTCAAATCCGCTACACCGAACTCGCCGCCGCGCTTTGCGCGCTCTACCGCCAACACATCCGGAATGAGGATGCGCGCTTCCCGGCTATCGTCGCGCGGACTCTTCCGCCGGCCGGCTTGGAAGCGATCAGCGTCGAAATGAAGCGGCGCCGGGGGCTATAATGACAGTCCGCTCCCATGTCTTTACTGTCTAACTTCATCGCCGGAAACTGGGTTCGTTCGCGCTCCGAAAATACGAGGCCGGTTCACAACCCGGCGTCGGCCGAGGTACTCGCTACCGTGGCCCTTTCCGGCGCCGCCGAAGCCCATGCCGCCATTGAGGCGGCCTATCGCGCTTTCCCCGAATGGCGGCGCGTTCCGCTTACGGAACGCGTTCAATTTCTCTTTCGCTTGAAGGCGCGAATGGAGGAAGACTTCGAGGAGTTGTCGAAGACCATCACGCTTGAGTGCGGCAAGACGCTGGCCGAGTCGCGCGGCGAATTACGCCGCGCGATTGAGAACGTGGAGGTCGCCTGCTCCGCCACTCTCCTTACGCAAGGCATCTTTTCCGAAGACATCGCGCCCGGCATCGACGAGTTCATGATCCGCCAGCCGCTCGGCGTCTGCGCGATCGTCGCGCCGTTCAACTTCCCCGGCATGATTCCGTTCTGGTTCCTGCCCTACGCGCTCGTCTCCGGCAACACCGTCGTGCTGAAGCCATCCGAACGCGTGCCGCTGACGATGACTCACGTTTTCCGTATCCTGGAAGAACTGCGGTTGCCGCCGGGCGTCGCGAATCTCGTCAATGGCGACCGCGAAGCCGTCGACGCGCTGCTTGACGACGACCGTGTGCAAGCCGTCAGCTTCGTCGGCTCGTCCGCCACCGCCCGCCATGTTTACGCCCGCGCCGCGGCGGGCGGCAAGCGCGTCCAGTGTCAGGGCGGCGCGAAGAATCCCATCGTCATCGCCGATGACGCGCATCTCGAATCCACCACGCAAGTGGTGGCCGATTCCGCTTTCGGCTGCGCCGGTCAACGGTGCCTCGCGGCTTCCATGGCCGTTCTTGTCGGTGACGCCCGCACGGGCTTCCTCGATAGCCTGCGCGACGCGGCCGCCACTCGCCGCACCGGTTTCGGCATGGACGCCGTGCAGATGGGACCGGTCATTTCCGCCGAGAGCAAGGCCCGCATCGCGAGCCTGATTTCCGCCAGTGAAGGGGAAGGCGCGCGCGTTACCGTCGATGGCCGCGACGCCATCGTAACGGGCTTCGAAAACGGACACTTCGTGAAGCCCACGATCCTCGAAGGCCTTCCGCTCGATGGCAATGTCGCCCACACTGAAATCTTCGGCCCCGTGCTCAGCATCCACGAAGCGGACGATCTGGACGAGGCCCTCGCCATCATTAACCGGGGCCAATATGGCAATATGGCCTGCCTCTTCACATCCAGCGGCGACCTCGCCCGCCGCTTCCGTTCCGAAGCCGACGTCGGCAATGTCGGCATCAACGTTGGCGTCGCCGCTCCCATGGCCTTCTTCCCATTCAGCGGCGCACGCGGAAGTTTCTTCGGCGACCTCCATGGCCAGGGTCGCGACGCATTCCATTTCTTCACGAAGCAGAAGGTGGTCGTCGAACGCTGGCCGCGCGCTGTGTCCCGCCTTTTTTAGTCAGGAGCCACCCGATAATGTCCCGTCACGAAACCGCCTTTGAGATGGCCGTCAGCGCTATTCGTTTCGGTCCCGGCGTCACTCGAGAAATAGGAATGGATCTCGCCGAACTGGGGCTACGCCGCGCGCTGGTGTTCACCGATCCATGGATACGAAATCTGCCCCCAGTCGCCGCCGTGGAGCAGTCGCTCGCCGATAGCAAAGTCGCCTACACGCTCTATGACCGCGTTCGCGTCGAACCCACGGACGTCTCTTTCCGCGAAGCCATCGACTTCGCGCTCGGTGTCGAGTTCGACGCGATTGTCGCCGTCGGCGGAGGCTCCACCATCGACACCGCCAAAGCCGTCAATCTCTATACCTGCCATCCGCCGGAAGACTTCCTGGATTATGTCAACCCGCCCATCGGCAAAGGCAAACCTGTCCCCGGCCCCTTGAAGCCGCTTTTCGCCGTACCCACCACCGCCGGTACCGGCAGCGAGACCACCGGCGTCGCCATCTTCGATCTCGCGCACTTGCACGCCAAAACCGGCATCGCCCATCGCCGCCTGAAACCCACGCTCGGTTATCTCGACCCCGATAACACGCGCACCATGCCGCCGGAGGTCGCCGCCGCCACCGGTCTCGACGTGCTGAGCCACGCCATTGAGTCCTACACCGCCGTGCACTACACCGAGCGCCCCGCGCCGGACCGGCCCATTCTCCGCCCCGCCTATCAGGGCAACAATCCCATCAGCGACGTCTGGTCTATGCAGGCGTTGCGCATGGCGGGCGCCTATCTCACCCGCGCCGTGGAGGACCCGTCCGATGACGAAGCCCGTTCACAGATGATCCTCGCTTCGGCTTATGCCGGGGTGGGATTCGGCAACGCCGGCGTGCATCTCCCGCACGGTATGTCGTACCCGGTTTCGGGTATGGTGAAGGGCTATCATCAGGCCGGCTACCCGCGGACGCACTCAATGATTCCGCATGGTTTCTCGGTGATTTTGAACGCTCCGGCCGTCTTCCGTTTCACTGCGCCCGCTTGCCCGCAGCGCCATTTGGACGCGGCCGGCGCGCTCGGCGTCGATGTCGGCGGTACCGATCCCGCCGACGCCGGCCGCATTCTCTCGGACCGCATTGTCTCTATCATGGAGCGTCTGAAAGTGCCCAGCGGTCTGAAGGCGCTCGGGTATACGAGTTCCGATATTCCGGCGCTCGTCGAAGGCACGCTGCCGCAGCACCGCGTCACGAAGCTTTCCCCGCGTCCGGCGACGAACGACGATTTCGCCCGCCTTTTCGAAGAAACGATGCAGGTATATTGATTACTAACTCCTGGCGATCCCGGCCGGTTCGCGAAGCGTTTCCCGCGAACTATCCGTCACGCCCTCCACTCCGGACGCCAGGCGCCCCAGCCGGGCGGCCATTCGATCCTGCTTGGATCGCTTGTTTTCATACATGCGACGATCCGCTTCGGCCATCAGGGTTTCGGGACTTCGCCCGTCAATACCAAAGATAGAGAGCCCCCAACTGGCCGATAATCGGCATTCGCCTATCAGGTCTACGCCGACCTGCTCAATGGTCGTTTGGAGTTTGCCCGCAAATTCTACCGCTTCGTCCGCATTGTGTCCCGGCAAGATGACAACGAACTCGTCGCCCCCCATGCGCGCCATGCTACTCGCCGCCGGCAACAGCAGTCGCGAGCGGGCGGCGATCTCCCGCAGCGCATCGTTGCCGCGGAGATGGCCGAACGTGTCGTTTAACCGCTTGAATCCGTCCAGGTCGATCACCAGGATCGCGAAAGAGCCATTCTCTTCGACCGCGCTTTCGCAGGCCGAGCCCAAGTGCGACACCAGCCATCGGGAATTGGATAGCCCCGTCAGTTCGTCGGTGTAGGCGTCGCCGCTTGCCTTTTGGAATCGCAGCGAGTTCTCCACCTGGAAAGCGAGCCGGGTGGCGACGGCCATCAGCACCCGAAGATGTTCGCGCGAATACCGGTCCCGCGTCATGGAATACAGAGTCAACGCGCCGATCACGCCCGATTCACCTTCCAATGGCACGGAGAGCGCCGATCGCAGGTGGGTGATCGTTTTTCGATCCTTCAGGAACCCCGGTTCCACCGCCGGATTGCCATTTAGAATCGTCTTCTTCTCGTGCACCACCCATCCGGACAGACCCTGGCCCACCGGGATGCGCAAGCTTTGGAACAACTCTTCCTCATTGCCGCGAACAAAAAGCGGATTCAAGTAATCCCCTTCCATGTGGTAGTAGGCAATGGTTTCGAAGGGGATCGAAGTCTGCAACTTCTCCGCCAATCGCAACAACATCGTGGATAGATCGATGGATTGGGTAAGATCCTGAGAGATCGAGAACAGGAACTGCGCCTCCGCCCGGGCCGACGCGATGCTCTCCACGAATTCCGAGCGATCTTTCGCGCCCTCCTCGGCGAACCCGGCGGCCGGAGCCTCGCCGCGTGCGATCTTGAAGTCCACCGAGAGCTTGGCTCGCTCGTTTTCGGAATGTTTCCGCGCCTTGATCTCGAGTTCCTGGTACCGTTTCGCCATCACTTCCACAACCTGCGGATCAAACGAACGTCCGGCTTCCTTTTGCAGGTAAGCCATGGATTCCTCCACCGGCAACGCGCGACGATACTGCCGGTCGCTCGACAGGGCGTCGAAACAATCCACTGCGCTAAGGATTCGTGCCCCCAGGGGGATCTTCTCCGCGCACAGCCCGTCCGGATAACCCGTACCATCCCACTTTTCATGATGATGCCGGACGATCGGCACCACCGGATAGGGGAATCGCACGCTTTCCAGGATCTCGGCGCCGACCACCGGATGGATCTTCATTTTGTCGAACTCTTCCGGGGTCAATTTTCCGGGCTTCGAAATAATATGTTCCGGCACCGCCAGTTTGCCGATGTCGTGTAGAAGCGAGGCGGCCAGCAGCGCCTTCAGTTCCGTCGGATTCATGCCCAATTCCCGGCCAACCTCGGTGCAGTAAACCTGTACGCGCTGCAGGTGGTCATGCGTGGTCTGATCCTTCGCCTCAATGGCCAGCGCCAGCGCCTCGATTGTGCGCAGGTGCAGCGCGGCCATCTCTTCCGCGTGATTCCGCTCGACTTCGGCCTGATTTTTCTCCGATTCCAACCGCTCCAGGTAGTTTCCGTACGAGCGGTAGATGACGTAGACCAATGGAACCAGCAGCACCGCTGTTTGCCATCCGGCGGCCATCTTCACCGCCCACAGCAAACCGGAAATGGCGGCGCCGACAAGGTAGTACGGGAACGACCAGAAAAAGCAGGTCCGCCATGTCGTTAGCAGGGATTTCCGTTCCGTCAAGGCGATGATGATCGAAATTGGAACGGTGTTGAAGAGGAAGTACGCGATTGCCGTTAGCGCCAGCCGGAATGGAAATTCCAGGACTGGAAATGCCGGGGTTACCACTCCATACGTCAACGTGGCGACTCGCACCGCGATGGCCACGCTACTGACGTTGAACGCCGCTTGCACCAACCGTTCGGAACCCTTCGCCTTGATTCGGTAAAAATACTGCGCGACGACCGCCAATACCGACATCAATAGTGTTTCTCCGGCGCTCAGTTGCGCCGTTCCCACGAGTACGAACAGGAAATTCGCGGACATTGTGCCCTTGACGCCTGGAAGGGATACCTTCCAGGCGGAGGTCAACAATGCCAGGCATGTGAATACCAGGAAGCGCAGGAGATCGTCACACTGCCAGTAGAGCGGCAACTGGGCCAGGGTGGTTAGCCCTCCCAGTACGATAACCGTGATGTATCCCCTGGCCTTCCAATTCATCGGTGACTCTGATCGCGGTCGATCTGCAAGGTATTAAACAATTCAAAGGACTTATCGGCAGGAAGGGACGTTTCCTTTAGTACGGTAGCCGGGGCCTTCGCGCCCGGCTGCCCGTCTAGTTCTCGCCAGCCAGAATCGAGTCGCCCCATAGAATGGAGTCGCCCCACAGGACCGAATCGCCCCAGAGTACGGAGTCGCCCCACAGCACGCTGTAGCCGGTTACCGAGGCGTCCCCCCATGGCTTCCCGGTACCGCCCAAAACCAGATTCGTGGAAACATTGATGGATCCGTAGAGCAGCGGGCCAGCCGTAGACCAGTTCACCGCCGATGCCGTGCTGGAGTTGACGAGCGTCACCACACCGTTTGAACTTAGGTTCAACTTCGGCGACACCGACCCTTCGGCTGAAGTGCTGGACTGCTGCAGAGCGGCGGCGATATCCAAGTGGCCCGCGCCGACTGTCGGCGTGTCGTGATAGGTGGTGAACGACCCCAGCGGCGTTGTCACGGTGGAACTGGCCGAAAACGCTTTGTCGGCGCTTCGCATAAGCCTGGCTTTTACGATGGCCGGTGTCAGCGCCGGTTCGCGCTGGAACAACAGCGCGGCCGCGCCCGCCGCCATCGGCGCCGCCATACTCGTTCCACTCAGCCGGATGTATTTGGACGCCGGATAACTTTCGGAGACGATGAGCGCCGGGTTGTTACTCCCGATCGTGCTTCCCGCCGCCAGCGGCCCGCCGATCCGGTTGCCCGGCGCCACCAAATCCGGTTTCACGATCCGGTCCAGCGCCGTCGGCCCTTTGCTCGAGTAGGAGGCGACGGCATCGTCGCCGCGGCCCGCCGTAGTCTTCATATTCACCGCCCCAACGGTCAGGACAAAGGGGTCGTTCCCCGGTGATTTGATCGTGCCGTAGCCGCTCAAGCCACCCACGTTCAACTGGCCCGAATTACCGGCCGATGCAACGACCAATATCCCAGCTTCGGTCGCCGCCTCCACCGCCTGGCAGAGCGCGTCCATTGTATAGCTCTCGTAGATCGGCCGTCCAAGCGACAGATTGATGACCCGGATGTTATGTACGGTCTTGAGTTCAATCGCCCGGTTAATCGCCGCGATTACATCCGAATCCCGCCCCACCCCCGAGCTATTCAGCACCCGCAGGTTGATGATGGATGCCGCCGGAGCGATACCCTTCATCTTCGGCAGCGAAGAGGACGTGCCGGAGCAGGCTCCGTTACCAGCCAGAATGCCGGCCACGTGCGTGCCGTGGCCAAACCCGTCGGCGGTCGAGGTTTGATTCGGGACGAAGTTCTGGCTGTACACAATCCGGCTCGTGGTGCAGTCGCCGTTCTTGAGGTCCGGATGCAGCGTAACCCCGCTATCGATCACCGCGATGCCGATTCCGGCGCCGGTGAGTCCATAGGAGTCGGAAACGTACCCGCCCGTCGATTGCCGCGCCGTCACGAGGTTGGCTCGCACGCCGCGATCCGGCACGATCGAAATCACATCGGTATCATCGGCCAGTTTCTTAATATCCCTGACTTTGGCCCGCACGTGAGTCTGATTAAGTTCGTTCAAAGTCGCCAGCAGCGATCCGCCGTTGGTAATCAGCGCGCTCCACTGCACGCTAACTCCAAACCCGAATGTCAGCTTCTTCGCGGCCCGTTTTCGGACGACAATCGCGGAGGCTTGGGTGTCCTCTCCCAACCTCATCAGATCGTTGGATATCTTACCCGCCGGTGTCGCCCCGCTTGCCAGAATGAGTGTCGCCCCGAGCGCCGTCACGACCGACGTTTTGAGTGTTCTAGATATTGTAATCATGTTCGTCTCTTATTCCTTGTTACTTGTCGCCGCGCGCTTTGAGCTGATCGGCGCTCGCCGCCGACACCGATTCTCCCCACAGGGCACTTTCCCCCCACAAGGCGCTTTCCCCCCACAGCGCGCTGGAACCTTGGGTGGCGCTTTCGCCCCACAACGCGCTCTCTCCCCACAAAGCGCTCGATCCATTCAAGAACATGCCGGCGCCATAAACCGATTTCTCGCCCCACAACGCGCTCTCTCCCCATAGGGCGCTCTGCCCCCACGAAGCGTTGGCGAACGACAGGAAGACGTCCCCGTCCTTCTGCATTGCCACCGGCGAAGCGGCGGGTCCAATCAGCTTCGATGTATCGGCCAGCGCCGCCCGGATGTCCAGATAACCGGCGCCGGCGGTAAATAGATCGCCCTGTATGTTGTAGGTGATTCCCGTCACCGTATCCGTCGCCACCGAGATACCCGGGAGCACCTTTGCCGCCGACCGCATCAGCCGGGCCTTCACTTGGTCCGGCGTAAGCGTCGGATCTTTCTGGAACAGCAGCGCCGCCGCGCCCGCCACCATCGGCGCCGCCATCGACGTACCGCTCATTTTGTAGTAGGCGCCGGAGGTCGTCGAAATTGGAAAGCTACTGTAGTAGCTCGTCGAAACGAGATTCTGCGGATAGGCTCGCGCCATTGAGCTGGTGGCCGTGTACATCGTCGAAACGATCGTATTTCCCGGCGCCACCAAGTCGGGCTTGGCGACATGATCGATAGCCGTCGGACCCTTGGAGCTATAACTGGTCATTTGATCGTCCGTCCGGTCGTAAGTGCCCATTGTTCTCGTCGCGCCCACGGTAATCACCAACGGGTGATTTCCGGGTGAGGTAATCGTCCCATAGCCCTTCGTCCCAGCCGAGTCGTCGCGTCCGTGGTTGCCCGCCGCCACGACGACCGCAACGCCGCTGCGCCATAGTTTCTCGACGGCTTGTGTTAGAGGGTCGTCCAGGTAGCTCTCAAACACCGGCCGCCCCAGCGATAGGTTGGCGACGCGAATGTTATACCTGCTCTTCAAAGCGATGGTCCGCTCAATTGCGGCGATCACCATCGAATCGGTGCCATACCCGTCGGCGTCCAATACTTTCAGATTGATCAGATTCACCTTCGGCGCGATTCCGGCCAACGACCGCGTACTCCCCCAACCTTTCGCGACGTTGCTATTGCCGCCGATGATTCCGGCCACATGAGTTCCGTGCCCATAGGAATCCTGCCGGTCGAGCTGTGCCAGCGTCCCCGGCAGGAATGACTCCTGATAGACCAGGGCCCCAACAAGGCCGCGCTGGAAGTCGGGGTGGGGATCGATCCCCGAATCGATCACGGCAACGCCGATCCCGGCCCCTGTCCATTCCGACCGGATCGCCGCCGTCAGTTGGCTGGCGGCGGCGGCGTAGTCGAGGCTGGGCCGTAATTTGCGGTCAGGAGCGATGTATTGAATCTCGGGCTGCTCACTGAGCGTCCTGACATTCGCGGCGGCCATCTCCACCTTCAGAATCCCGGTGGCCTCGAATAACGCCGCTACCGTCGCGCCAAGATCCAGCAACCTCGTCGGCTCCTTGGCTTGGATCGGGTCTTTATAGAGGACCAAGACCTTGACTCTGCCGTCCTTGTCCTTCGACTTCTCAATGTCCGCGGCAAACTTGTCTTTGCCGCTAGCGAGCGTGATGGAAAGAATTCCGGCGAGAAAAATAATGGGTGTTTTCATCGGTTTGTTGTTTAGAGCAAGACTAGTCACGCGGGCGGCGGGACTTGGCTTGATTTGTTCCTTTGTGATACCAGCGTACGGTTACGCTCCTCGCGGCTCAATGGGACTTTGGATGCATTTGCAGGCGAGAAAACACCTTATGCCGTTGAAAAAACGAGGGTTACCATGACGAAATGGCGCAAGCTTGCGCCATTTTGTCCCGTTGCTCCCTCCCCTAGCCCGTGTTACTGACGGACTATCTCCGTCGGTCGATAAGTACCCTGCCGCCGGGTATGCCACCGTACGATATCACCACTGTATGTTCAGCTTGAAATGGAGCGCGCGGAAAGCGGCACTCTGCGCTCCGTTCATCGTCTCGATGAGCCCGCCGGACTATCCCTCAGCATGGTTGCGTCCCGGCGGTGCCGCTCGTTTCGCCCGGCAACATCCTTCTAGCTCCACAACGTCCTTCAGCCCCAACTTCCGGATGCGCGTGATCCGTCCACAACCGCGCGGATAGCTCTGCCCTTCGCGTGACCTAGCGGGATCTACAGCGGCACAGGTGCGCCCGCGTGCCGTTGCCGTTCCACTTTCCGATAACGGGCACAGAGTCAACCGCCCCGCCGTTACCCCCGATTGACGCTCTTCCGTAACCCATCAACGGCGGCGTTTTTGTATGAATCCGAATGGGATCCAGCCAAGGCGAGGGCGAAATCCAGCAAGCGTGGAGTGGATTTCAAGCGAGTCGCCGAAGTGTTTCGCGATCCGCCGGCCCTCACGATTCCGAGTCGCGATTCCGGACGATGAGCAATGCGAGTTTGATAGAATCGACCCACCATGATTACACGGCGATCGTTCCTTGCTACGTTGGCTGCCGCCGGAACCGCGCCCGCGGCCGACCGCAAGCCTAACATCATTGTTTTTCTCGGTGACGATATGGGCTACCACGACGTGAGCGTTCACGGCTCCACGGAGATGCTGACGCCGAACATCGACTCGATCGGGAAGAATGGCATACGCTGCACCAATGGATACGTGTCGGGCCCCTACTGCAGCCCCACCCGCTCGGGGCTGATGACGGCCCGGTATCAGACGCGCTATGGCCACGAGTTCAACGAGGGTCCGGGCCCGGTGAAGTTCGGCCTCCCCCTGACCGAAACGACTATCGCCCAACGCCTTAAGGACCTGGGCTACGCAACATACGCCGTTGGCAAATGGCACCTGGGCAACGATCTCGAATATCGCCCGATGAAACGCGGCTTCGACGAGTTCTACGGGACGGTCGCCAACACCCCCTTCTATCATCCCCCGCAGTTCGTCGATTCACGCGTCGGTCCGGAGGCGACGCGAGTGGAGGATCCGGCCTTTTATACCACCCGCGCCTATGCCCAGCGAGTGACGGAGATCATTGAGGGGAACAAGGACCGCCCGTTCTTCGTCTACATGGCGTGGAACGCGGTTCACGCACCTTCACAGGCTCCGCCGGAGACGCTCGACCGGTTTAAGAATGCGGCGACGGAGGAGAGGCGGTACCAGGCCGCCATTACCGCCGAACTGGACGACGGTGTCGGCAAAGTCCTCGGCAAGCTCCGCGAACTGAAGCTCGATGGAAACACGCTCATCTTTTTCCTCAGCGACAACGGGGGGCCGCAACCGGGAAGGCGCACCGACAACACGCCGCTTAAAGGTTACAAGGCCTCGACGTGGGAAGGCGGCATCCGCGTCCCGTTCCTCGTGCAGTGGAAAGACCGCCTGCCAGCCGGAAAAGTATACAATCAACCGGTTATCCAACTCGATATCCAGCCGACCGCGTTGGCCGCGGCCGGTGGCGCCATCGACAAGAAATGGAAACTGGACGGCGTGAATCTGCTCCCTTATCTGGAGGGCAAGGCGTCCGGCCGGCCGCATGAAGCACTTTGCTGGAGATTTGGTCCACAGTGGGCCATCCGCAAGGGCGACTGGAAGTTAGTCCAGGCATCGGAAGAAAAGATGTTGCCCCCTATCGCCCTGCCGAAAATGCCGGTTGGCCCGGTTCACCTCTACGATCTTTCGGCGGATGTCGGCGAGTCGAATGACCTGAGCGCTAAGCGCCCGGAGAAAGTGGAAGAACTGCGGGCCGCTTGGGAAGCTTGGAATAAGGAACTTGCGCCTCCGGGCTGGCTGCCTGGAACACCCGGCGGCCAAAAAAAGCAAACGAAGTAGGGGTGGCGGCCGCCGGCTCGAACGCTGTGCGTCAACGCGAACTGCGCGGCGCGCCGGCGGAATGCACTTCGCTTGACTCGAAACAAGCCGGATTCCATGCGGCGTCGTATTTCCGGTTGTTCTTCGTCACACTCCCGCAGCTTGAGGTCCGGCTGGTTGGGCGGCTCTCCGATTCGGATTGGCAGTCGGTGAGTAGCCAACCAGCGTACTTCAGGCGCCGCTTCACGTTTGATACGAAAGAGGCCGAATGGCATAATCGTCAGGACATGGCACACACAATCGCCGCAAACGGCGGTCCCGCGGCCGCGGCTGTGAGGGCGATTCAGATAGGAGATATCAGTTCGTTGCGACAGGTTTTGGAGGACCATCCAGGACTTGTAAACGAGAGGATTGACGGGCAGCGGACGCTACTCCACGTCGCTACCGACTGGCCGGGCAATTTCCCGAACAATGCCGTTACGGTTGTTGTCCTCATTGCTTCCGGCGCGGCCGTCAACTCACCGTTCATCGGCCGGCATTCCGAGACGCCATTGCACTGGGCGGCCAGCGGCAATGACGTGGATGTGCTCGACGTCCTTCTGGACCACGGAGCTGACATCGAGGCGCCCGGCGGGGTAATCGGCGGCGGCACTCCTCTGGCCGATGCCGTTTCCTTCGGACAATGGCGGGCCGCTCGGCGGCTCGTCGAGCGCGGCGCGGCGGCGACGCTCTGGCAGGCGGCGGCGCTCGGATTGATGGACCGCGTCAAGCCATACTTCGCGAAGGATTCGTCGCCATCCGCGGCCGAAGTTACTCAGGCGTTCTGGTGTGCGTGCCACGGTGGGCGGCGGGTGGCCGCTGAATATCTCCTCGGCCGCGGAGTCGACCTGAACTGGGTCGGCTACGATGGGCTTACGCCGCTGGACGCGGCAAGTCGCAATGGCGCTGAATCGGTAGTGGATTGGCTGCGCGGCATTGGCGCTAAATCGGCCACGAACCTCAGTGAGTAACGGCTGCGTCTAACAGCATTAAGTTCTCGTCCTTCTCACCCCAAGGAACTCGCCGCGGGGCCGCTCAACAGCGCCTTCGTTTCGCTTCCCAGCCCCGGAGAATTTCGCGTGCCGGAATCCCTGGACGTCTCGCGCCGGTCCTTACAGGCAGGAGCCGCCGTTAGGGAGACGCTTGCGAAGGAAGTGGGTCCGCTTGCTCATCGGTAGCGCCAGTTGCCGCCGGATCATACCGGTTAATTCCCGCTCGCTCGCTTGCCGCATGGTTTCCAGTGCCGGATCACTCTGTGCCGCCTTGGCCGTTTTCTTGCTCTTCGAGAGTTCTCTGGAGGACATGAAGCACCGCGAGGTCTTGAGGCCGATTGGCTTCCCTCTTACTCCTGATGATATCAGGCAGCGAAGCAACCAGAATGGTCCGGCCCTCGATCTCAACCAGGACCGCGTTGCTCCGCAGACTGTTGAATGACTTCACACCGTGGATTTGACTGGTCAGATCGATTTGCAGTTGAGAGTCCTCTCGCAGAATCCGGAAAACCGTCGACACCGCCGGAAATGGCTGAGTGATATGCCCGCCGAGTAGCTCGGCGACCCGCCGGAGCTTCGCTTCGTTCCCCGCGGAAGCCCGATAGAGGAAGTCGAAGTCGAGAGTGGTTACTGGAGCGCCGTGAAGCGCCGCGGCGGCGTTGCCAATCAGAATCGCCTCCAGATGCGCGGCCGCGAAGGCGTCGGCAATCTCTACCAGACGTGGCGCGGCGTCCATGTTCCGACTTTCGCCCGAACCGGCGCGGGATGTCAACCACGGGCGAGTTTCCCGGTCCCGCCGCCGGAATTCGCGGCGATTAAGCGGCGCCCCACGAGTCCGAAGGACTGACGATCAGCGCGCGGGATCGTGCCGCAACGCCTCTTTGGGATTCTCCGGTTGCCCGGCCGCATCGATTTGCTCCCGGCTCAGCATGTCCTCATAGGTTTCCGCCCTCCGCAAAAGCGATGCCGTTCCGTTCCCGACTGCCACCACGGCCGACCGCGGAAAGCCGAAGTTGCCTTCGAACGAGAGAAAATAGGCGCCCGAATCCATCACCGCCAGAACGTCGCCTTCCTCCACCGGCGGCAGCGCCGCGTTACGCAGCACGTAATCCGCCGAGTGGCAGCCCCGGCCGATAACATCGACCGCCGGAGCGGGTGCTCGGAACGGTTCCCGGCAGCAAAGAAGGGCGTGGTACTCGTAAAATGTGGGGAAATTGACCGGCATCTGGCCGCCGTCGGTCACGACATAATCGCGATGACCGGACTTGCGCTTGACCGCTAATACTCGCAACAACAGAAGCTGGTTGGAGCTAACCAGGCAGCGCCCCGGCTCAAGCACGAGCGTCGGCAGCGGCAGACTGCGGTCGCCGAATGCGCGAGTGACCGGCTCCGCAATCATTTCCGCGAACGCTCCGAATGCTGGCGCCTCCTCGGGCGCCGGTGGCGCGGGCGCCCGGTTCAAACCGTGATACAGCAGGAATTCCAGATCCGAAAACTCCCGCACCATGGGGGTGCCGAACCCCCCGCCGATATCGAGATAATCGATTGCCGCGCCCGTCTTGTCGCGCAGTTCGAGGGCAATCCGGCAGAGAATGCGGCAGGCATCGCGGTAAGCGCTCGCGTGGCGGATGCCGCTCCCGATGTGCGTGTGCAGGCCTCGAAAACGGACCAGGGAGTCGTGTGAGCAAATGTGGGCCGCTTGCACCAACTCCTCCCGCGTCATGCCGAATACGCTCCCGCGCGACGCTGTCGCCGAGCCGCGATTCATGCCGCGCGGTACATAATCGACGTTGGCCCTAAGCAGAATGTCGACGGATGTGTCCCGCTTACGCGCGAGGTCGATCATCTGTTCGACCTCCCTCAGCGAGTCGGCCACGATCAAGTGGACTCCGGCACCGATGCACTCGCTTAAAAAATCGCGCGTCTTGGCGGGGCCGTTCACGATGATGCGCGAGGCGGGGCATCCGGCCAGACGAGCCAGGCGCAGCTCGAAAGGAGTGAAGACCTCGACGCCTAGTCCGGCGGTCATGACCGCTTCGATAATCCCGGCGACCGGGTTGCTCTTGGCGGCGAAATACACTTCCACCTTCCCGGCATAGCGGCTCTGGAATTGGCTGGCGAACGATGCCGCGTGGAGCAGGAGCCGCTCGTAGTTCACGACGTGCAGCGGAGTTCCGAAGCGGCCTGCAAGCTCGATGACGCCGGCGCCGCCGATCGCCA
This sequence comes from Bryobacteraceae bacterium, assembly GCA_046155405.1. Taxonomy (GTDB): domain Bacteria; phylum Acidobacteriota; class Terriglobia; order Bryobacterales; family Bryobacteraceae. The sequence goes on from JBJXFL010000214.1 coordinate 66,476, forward strand.
GATTGCCGGTCGTGTCGAGACCGGCGCCCCATTGGGCGAGGGTCCCCTCAGAGAGGCGCGGCACCGGCGCGCTCTCCTCGGATCAACCCGATTTTGGTGAGATACAACTTGAAAAGTTCATCGGGCCGGGGAAGTGGCGGCATCCTGTAGCCGGGAGGAAAAATCGCGGGCAGGTTCCCTTTACTCACAAGCTCGGGAAAATCGGGAGGTATTATTCGAAGCTGCTCCATCGTCGCGTGTTGGGAGATTCGCTCCTGGAATTCCTGCCACGGCAAAATCGTACACCTCAGGTGCGCCGCGACGTCGGCGTTTCGCAGATCGTTCGACGAGACGGGACGAATCACTGGCAGCGGATCGCGCGAGAATGCGTTCCCCAGTACCGCATCCCGTAAAACGTCCACCGCGACAAAAGCCGGTAACGGCCCATCCCAGCCGACCCGCAATGCGGCCGAAAACGCGACCCCTCTCCAGAAACTGTATACGTAACCGGGATCCAGGCCGACATCCATGCTGCCCAGCACATACGGCGCCTCGCAAACCTGGGCCCGCATTCCTTGCCGGGCCAGACTGGCCATCATCTGTTGGTTCACCCATTTCATCTGCGCGTAGCCGGAATACCACCAGGAGTCGGGTTTCTGAAAGTCTTCGCGTGTTTTAAACAGGTGCGCAATCGTACTGCCCATGTACACCAGTTGTTTAACGCGTCCCTCGAAGCAAAATTGCATTGCGCCGAGTAGTCCGAGCACCCAGTCTCGCCGCAATTCTTCATACGGGGGAAGATAATCGGTCGAGCCCGCGGATTGGATGACGGTGTCTACCTGCGACGCCAGTCGATCGTGCGCGTCGCCGGAAAGTCCGAAGGACGCCGCCGCGAAATCGCCATCGAGAAGCGTGAGCTTGTCCCGATTCACCAGTGAATCGAGCAGTTCATATTTTCTTAAAGTGGCTGCGATTCGATCCCAGCCGGAAAAACCCGCGCGGGACCGGACAATTGCATAAACCCTTTCCGTTTGCGACCTCCGCAGCAGCCGGTGCAGCAGGTGAGAACCGACGAATCCAGTCGCGCCGAACAGCAAAACATGGCGGCCCCACTGTTCCCGATCGGCGGCCTCGATCCGGCGCAGGCAATCATCGCTCAAAAGCAATTCCAGATTTGCGGTATCGCCGGAATCAAGAGCGGCGAAGTCGGCGAACTTACTCGGCAAGCGAGGCCACCGGCTCGGATCATAAGCTGCTGGACTGAATGGCATTTTCTACGAGTTGGAGATAAGCGCAAAGGCCGGTCGCGGACCCCAACCAACCACGAACTTTCCCGCGACCCCAGTCGCGACCGAGTCCGTTTTGCGCAAATTCCTCACAAGTATAGCTCAGCGACCCGCATGGTCCGCTAACGCTGCAATCGACGCGCGCGGGATTTGCGCTGGGTTATACTCTGTCGGAATGACAGAGATCCGGCCCCTCGATCGGAGTTATAACTCGCCGATGTTGGAGATCCTACGGCGATCGCCGGTGGAGATCGGTGGACTTACCATGTGTTTCGATCGGCAGCCCGACATGTTTGCAATGGCGGACCTCAAGTACGACCCGCCCGCGTGGAACGGGGTTTTCGAAGATGGAAAATTGATGGGCTTCGGCCTGGTAGGCTATCATCGGGGCTTTGTCAATGGGGAGGTGCAACAAGTGATGCATCTTACCGATTGCTACTTCCATCCCGAGGCGCGGGGCCGGGGCTATCTCACTTCGGCTCTCCCGAAATTCTTCGAAGGTGGTACGGCATCGCTCGGCTATGCCGTCAAAATGGAGGGAAATCGCGGATCGAAGGTTCACTTACGCCGGAAATTTGTTAAGACACGCTCCGGAATTACCACCAGGTATTTCGGCGAACTCACGGCGCAAACCGTGCTGCTGTTCCTTCCCCGCCGAAAGCGGTCTCATTTCCCCGTGCGGCGTGCGCGGATGGACGACATCGACGATATAGTTTCTTTGTTACGCGACGAACATAAACCCCGGCTCTTCGGCCTGGCCGTCGATCGCGATCGGTTTGTCGCTCGGCTGAATCGGCGGCCGGGACTGTCGATTGACGATTATTATGTGGTTGAACACGGCGGAAAGCTGGCCGGGGTCTGCGCCGCCTGGGACACTAGCGCCTTTAAGCAGGATCGGGTGCTGGAGTATGGGTTTTGGTTGAAGCTGGTGCGGCTAACAACCGGGCTGGCTTCTCTCGCCGGTGGTTTTCCCGGCCTGCCCGCTCCCGGCGAACCGTTTCGGAATGTCTTCCTTACCGATTGGGCGGTGCGCGACCGCTCCATCGACATCCTGCGCGCGCTGATCGAGCATACGTATTGCGAGTATCGGCGCCGCGGCTATTTCAGCCTCGTCTTCGGCTCCTGCTCGGAGGATCCGTTGCTGGAGGCCACGCATGGATATTGGGTTGATCGCCTTCGTTTCGGAATCGCGCTGATAGCCCTGAATCGGAAGTGGTTCGGCGAAGGCGCGTTGGACACCCGGCTTCCGTTCATTGATGTCGCGATGTTGTAGGCGCTTCTGAACTGCGCCTTGGCGTAGCCCCAGCCGCGGAATCGGTCCGTTTCGATTTTCACCATTGCGCCGGTCGGGGATTTTCAGTAACCGTACCGCTCCATGTTGGCCCGGCAGATTTCTTCGATGAGCTCAAAGTCGCTGTACTGGTTGGAGTGTCGAAGCACGCCGATTCCCCGGATCTTATCCCAGAAGCGCTCCACCGATTCGCCGACTTCTGGAAGCTCGCAAAAATCAAGGATCTTGGAAATCTCCGCCGTGGGGTCGGCCAGAATATCCTCGTAGCGCACGGTGAGAAACGAGCACTCGGACGCGCAGGCCTCGACAAACGGGATCGAGTCGTTCCATAGGTTCGCGGTGGTGCGGATATCGGCCGCGCCATACCGCGCTACGTATTCCGCCAGCTTAGGCAGCCTGGGGTAGGGCACGAACAGGCCGGCGGGGCTGCTACCCCCGCGCAGTTTCACTTCTTGGGCCTGAACCAGGCGGCACAACTTCACCATTGAATTCGCGCAGGCCCTCGGGTCTCGGATCAAGTAGATGATTCTCGCATCGGGAAACAGCTCCTTAAGAAAGCGTATATGCACCAGAAATTCCGGGTTCTTGTTGAAAAAGCGCCGGGCCGTGCCGCCGAAGCACCAGAGGATTCGCTTGATTGTTTGCCGCCACTCTTCAACTAAATCTGGCGGGAAATCCCCGATCCTGAGTTCCCTGTATTTCAAACTGTAAAAGTCGTCTTCGAACCCCTTCAGAATACTCAAGCCTTCATTGGCCGAACCGAGTTCTATTTCCACGCTGTCGCCTAGAAACCGGTCTAGTTTGAAATCAATATGAAGGCGCTTGCAAATGACATGCGCCGCGCAGAAACAATCGGGGTACGCGGGCATTAGATTGGTGAGGTAACCGACTTCCGGATGCGAACAAAGAATATCTTGCAGCATCGTCGTGCCCGTCCGCGGGAGTCCCACCAAAAAAATCGGCCGATCGATCGTGATATTGCGAGTGTCGACCCGCAGCACGTGCCGCTCGTACCACCGGAGCCACCATGTTTCCAGCTTGGGACGCGGCCGCAAGGGGAAGGGGAATTGTTCATCGACACTATCCGCAAGGACGAGTCGGGAAAGAAGGTTCGGGTACTCGACTTGGGCTTTCTTTGACAGTTTGGGCAATCCGGCGCTCGCGGTTAATTCACCATACCCGAACGCCTGTCGCGGACGCAAGCTAAAGCGGGACGGGGGGAACAGTTTCGTCCGGGCCGGTTCGACGGCGATACCGGTTCATCGTGCCGCAAATCCTTTGACCATCTCGCCTAACTGAAGAGCGGTATAGGGCTTGGCGAGAAACGCGTCCACTCCATGCTCCATGCCGCGTTCGACGACCTCCTCCGACTGATTGGCCGACACCACGACGATGAATGCGCGCGGATGCCGATCCAGCTTCCGGATCGTCGCCGCGATCTCTATTCCATCGGCATCCGGGAGTTTGACGTCCAGGAGGAAAAGATCGTAGTGACCCGACACGCATTCGAGCGCTTCTCGCCCATTGACGGCCAGGTCCACCTTCACGCCGAGTTTTTCCAATAGGCGTTTGGCAACCAGTCCACTCACCGGATCATCCTCCACTACCAGGGCCGAAAGCCCATGCCCGCTCTCACCCAGGCCAGCGGCGGCGGCCTGCGGCGGCTGCTGCTGCGCGGGAGCCATGGATAGGGACACCAAAAAGGCGGAACCTTTTCCCGGCTGACTCTCTACCGTGATCCGGCCCCCCAAAGCGTCCATGATCTGCCTGGTAATCGCCAGCCCGAGTCCAGCGCCTCGCCGGCCGGGCGTGACCGTCGAGTGCCCGAACGGCTCAAAGAGTTGTGCCTGCACGGCTGCGGACATACCCGTTCCCGTGTCGCGAACGGAAATGTGAAGCCTGTGTTGTTCCGCCGACTCCACATCGCGCGACACCCGTACAGTTATGCCACCCGTACTCGTAAACTTAATTGCATTCGACAACAGGTTCGAAAGTACTTCCGAAAGCCGGATAGGGTCGCAGCGATACCAGGCCGGTTCCGGGAATTCGACCAGTACGTCAAACTTTATACCCTTGGTATTCGCCTCGCACGCAAACGGATACGCGACGTTATAGAGCCATTCTCCCAGGTCGAAATCGGTCGGACTGATTTGAAAACCGGCCTTCTCATTGCGGCTAAAGGCGAGAATGCCGTTGAGTACGTCCAACAAGTTTAGGGCCGAAGCGCGGGCGTGATTGGCGTACCCCCGCGCTTCGTCCGGTAGATCGGTTCGAAGCACCAACTCAATCATCCCGACGACACCGTTCATCGGAGTCCGAATCTCGTGGCTCATCGTCGCCAGCAACAGGGACTTTGCCGCGGCCAGACGCACCGCCTCCAGGCGCGCCAATTCCACCTCGCCAACGCGGTAACCCGTCCAGAATGACTTCCAGTTCATGTAGGTCTGAGCGAGCAGAAAGAGATAGTAGACAAACGACAACAGTGCAAATGCGCGGAACTCCGTTTCCGGGCGCAGCAGTGCGCCCGCAATGGTCGGCAACGAGATAAGACCCACGCACAGCCAGGCCAGCCTTCGATCCGGCGCGAGTGACGTGGTTGCGCCGGCGACCAGGGCCGCCGAGCTTAGCAGAACCAGCAGTCCCTTGGGCTCGGCGACATACTGGAACGCCGTGTATCCGCTGAAGATTCCCCAGACGGCGAAGGTGCCGATCACCGATGCGTAAAAAGCGAAATGGAGCAGGCGACCCGGCCCATCGAAAAAACCGGCCTTCGTCTGGTCGCGGACCAGCAGAGTCGCGGTCAAAATACGAACTAAGCCGAGAGCGAACAGTAGTACGGTGACAACGGCGACAAAGGCCGGGAACACGGTCCCGTAGTCGGTGCAGAACCAGACCACGACCATTACGAGAGAAAAGACCAACGCTCCGGGCAGGGAACGCCTCGCGCACTCACGCCTTGCCACTTGCCTGTTCTCGCGAAAATCGACGGCCGAGCCGGGCACCGGGTTGTTCATGGCAGGGGAGTAGTTTATGGCGGCGCCGGCGCAAATGCGCTGAAATTGGGTTTCTTAAGAAATAGCATATTCTCGATTAATTTGATGCCTCACCCTGTTACTTTCACAATTATCTGGCCTACCTCCGTCAACATTATTTGGTGTAGTCTCCCGACTGGCACGTTTGCCCGCGATCCGCTGGCCTGCTCTTGTGGTTGGTACGGAGGCGCGAGTACCACGATCCTCTACGTGCGCGATTGATCGCTATTTCCGAGGCGACGCCACGAGACGTATGGCTTGCGAATCGCTTCGACGATCCGTTCCATGTGGCTTGCGGGCGCGCGAACGGATAGGGCGAATCGTGTCCGGAGTGCTGCTGGTCGGTGTTTCCTTCCGGCTGCGCAGCGCGCCACGGGCGAATCGACTACAATCAAAATCGGCCCAAAAAATCCGTGATCGCGCCAGCTACTTCGTCGCTGTTCTCGATTGGCAGCATGTGCGTTTCCCTTTCGAAGAGATGGATTTGGGCACCGGGAATCAAGTCGGCTGTCTCCTCGGAAGCCCTACGGTCGAAATATTGGTCCGCCGTACCTCCGATGACGAGTGTCGGGCTTACAATCCGTCTGGCGTACTCGGCGTTGTTCTTGAAATCCGGTTCAAACAGTTGGCGGTAGTCACGCAGAATCGCAGCCGGGTCCCGGTAATCGGTCGCCAGCCGGTTTCCATCCCTCCAAAGCTTGAACCGCACCAGCCAGTTGTACCAGGGTCTGCGGAACAGCGGCGCGTTTTCGTGTACGAGCGTTCGGAAGTCTCCTCGTTCCAGCGCCTCGAACTGGCGTTCCATTATTCGCCACCCACCGGGCGAGAAACGGTGCGCGGAGACCAGCAGCACCAGGCGCCTGACCAACTCCGGGTGCTGGGCTGCGAATCGCATTGCCACCAAGCCGCCAAGAGAAATCCCCACCAGAACATCGGGCGGAGTACGGATTGCGAGTGCCATGTCCCGCACGATCGCTTCGAAGCTGGAGCCGGCGTATCCCAGAATCGTGAACTTATGTCCCGGAAGCAGTCGTGAAACCTGCCGCGCGTGACGTCCGGGGTCCGAAGTCTTGTCGAGACGCCTGAAAAGGGCATTGGCACCGAAGAAGACCACCGCTTCCCGATGGCCGGACCCGCCGCGAATGTACGGCACCCCGTTTCCGAACAAACCGGTTTCAACGTTCGTCATCTTCTAACCGTCTTCCTGAGCGGGTGGGCGGGCGGCCTCGCGAGGAGCCTGCGGACGGTGACCGGGTGGATTCTGAATAGCCGTGCAGCGTCAACAGCGGTTTTACCATAAATTTGAGCAATGCTAATCGGCTACGCCCTAATCGGTCGATAATGATGATGAGTGCCGGTTCAGCCGCCAGACGGCAATCTCCGCACGCCTGTACGACGCTCTGAACGTTTGTCCCACCGTGCCGAGCCGTAGGTGCATAGCATCATGTTAGCCTGGCTTTGGCGCCGGACCCGGCGAGGCCGTTTATCGGGAACTCGGGCCGCAACGCGATGCCGGCATTTGCTCCTGGCGGCCGCGGTAGCTCCCTCGATAGTGGTTTGTCCGGAGACTCCGCTGGCGACGAATCTGCCGCTAGCAAACTTCCAAGATCAGCGGTTTCCACCCTGTCTGCTGCCGTCGCGCCGGATTTTGGTGAAACCCGCGGAACCAAGCGCCTTCTCCCGCTGCCTCTTCATCTCATCGCGCAACTGCACCTCCTGAGACAGCTCCCGCGAAGTAACGACCCCATCTCCGTTCCGATCCGCACGCTCCAGAAGCTCCCGGAGCGGCTGCGCGAATTCAGATGCCCGCTCCCGTGGTGAAATGCTGCGATCCCTGTCCGTATCGATTCTGGACATTATCAAAGTGACTCGATTGTCGATTGCCACTGGAAGCAGTTCAACCGGCGTGAGCGCCCCATCGTGATTCCGGTCAAGCCCCCGCAAGGCCAACGAGCTATTCTCAATCTCATCCGCGGAGATCTCGCCGCTATGATCGGCGTCAAGAGCCGCCAGAACCGGATTCCCTCGCATGAACTCCAGGCGCGCGCGCCGCACAAACGCTGGGTCGATCACCAGAGTTGGATCAGGTTCCATAGAAAACCCGCACTCTTCCGCACTCAGCTTGCCGTCGCGGTCCAGGTCGAGCCTCTTAAGCGGCGAGGCCGCCGTCACAATCTCCCACTCCGAAATATCTCGGTCCTGGTTCGCGTCAAGGACGTACAGGACACGAATGATTTTGAAGTACACGCCGGCCAGCTCGTACAGTGGGTCAACCGGTGGAGAGGCCACCTTGATATCGGTGGTTGCTTCGCGCTCAGCGATGGAGGATCGCTCCATCGGAAGCACAGTCGGCCGCGGGTACTTCGCTCCAATGAGCGGTTGTGGAAACCGGACGCCAGCTTTGCTGATGGAGAAGTTCACCACGCCAAACAAAACGATCGATAAAACTACGCCGTTTACCAGAGCGCCTCGGCGAATGGAATAGCTCTCGAATGTCTGGAATACAGGCACGCCGGGAGGCGTTACCGGACTGGCCATCGAAAGCGAGGGTTGCTGGCGTGCCGGTCGACGCACCCACTGCCGGAATAGCGAGTTCACTCCATCCAGCAAGAGAGCGGTAGACGACGGACCGCGCCCCTCCTCGTCGAAAATATGGATCATCTCGTCGCCGAAGCGTTCGCGGAACGCGCGCGGATGCAAGCGGAGCAGTGCGATGTACAACCAGCGGCCCATCATGCCCTCCTTGGCTTAGCCGAGCCGAGTCTCAGTCTTCCCTCTCGAACGACGCCTTCGAGGCGGGCAATCTCGGCCGCCAGGACACGGCCGCCCAGGGAATCCAAACGATAGTAGCGGCGCCGCGACTGTTCCCCGTCGGCACGGCCAACCTCCTGGACCAGCCCTTGCTCCATCAGCCTTTGCAGGTTGTCATAGAGTGTTCCCGGGCCAAGCTTGTACTGCCCTTCCGATTGACGCGACACCTCTTGCATAATTCCGTACCCGTGCATCTCGTCACCGGCTAGCGCCAACAGAATGTGCAAAGTTGCCGGAGCCAGTGGCAGAAAGGGATCCACATCTTTCTTCATAGTCGGATTCCGTTATATCAGAACCCGATATACAAATCAAGCCTGGAAGAAAGTCGATTCTTGGGGATCGTTCCTCTCAGTGGTCCTTAAGCTGCGCCAGCAAGGTCCTTGCGGTAGAGAAAATTTGTCCTCTTCAGACGCTCGATGGCGTCCCGCAAATCAATGAGCTTTCGCTTCGCGGCTAGGTCCAGAATGCCGAGAGTCCCTGTCGTCTCAAAAGGCACCAATTCATCGGTAGCCGGGAAAGCGGGCGACGGGTTATAAAACCAGCCGGGGACCGAACATGGTTTTTTCCCCAAAATTCGTGCCATGTTTTGGAAAGCTATCGGCTAAACACTGGCGCTAATCGGATTGGCCAACCGCCGATTCGGCTCCCTTAACGAAAGCTAACTGCAAGGATACCGTCCAGCTTGGCATCCCCAACTGGCCCACCGTCCGAGGCGACACAGTCACCGGCCCACCCCGGCATCTTCTTCGTCCTCCCGGACAACAACTCCCCCGCAACCCTGGAAGATTTACTTGTCGAGTCCGCCGCTTCTGAGTGACCCCGAACTCTGCCATTCGCACAGGACTTCGTCGCACCAGCCGAGCGACGGTCGCCTGCATCTCAAACCTCCTCCGCCCTGGAAAATCAATCCAGGTTTCCATCGCCGAACGACGCGCCTAGTACCCTCCAGCATGGCCTGACAAACCCGCTCGTCCCGCCTGATAGCTTTGGCTTGAACTCCGTACAGAAATGTACGAAACTGGAGCGGTGACGGCCGGTGGGTTTCTTCGTAAGATCAAGCGATATGCGGACAGCCGAAAGCTAAGCTTTCGCTGGGTTCCGGCGCATGGCAAGGGAAGCCACGGCACTCTCTACGTTGGCGAGAAAGGTCGTACGACGCTCCAGAATCTAAAGAAAGAAATTCCCAAGGGCACTCTCAAAGGGATGTGCGCCCAGCTTTTTATCGACCCTACGGAGTTATAAAATGTTTCTGTTTCAGTATCCAGCCAGCCTGGAACGTTGCGCCGACGGTGAAGTCATCGTGCGGTTCCCGGATCTCCGGGGAACCATCGCCGGCGGCATGAATGAACCTGAGGCGCTGACGGAGGCGGCCGACTTGCTAGGAAGCGCCATCGCTCACGGCATCGCCGAAAAGGAGGACATTCCAGCGCCTTCCGCTCCCAAGCGCGGCCAGCGTATGATCGCCGTGCCGTTCTGGATTGCCGGAAAACTAGCCGTCTATTTGGCAATGCGGGAAGCCGGGATCACCAATATCGAACTCGCCAGGCGGCTCGGCGTATCGGAGGCCGTGGTCCGCCGCCTCCTTGACCCGGATCACGAGACAAAGGATCGCAAGCTTTCCGCGGCCCTCGCGGCGCTCGGTAAAGAACTAGTAATGGCCGTTGTCCCCAGGAAGGTCGCTTGATGTCGGGCAGTTTCGCCAGCCCGGTAACGGGCCACCCGCCGATTCGGCCCCGTTCACAGCCGAAGTCTAACAAAAGAAACCCTTTGCAAGAAAATTGCACCCGTCTGATATTGTCCGCGACACCGTTCACGTTAGATGCAAATATATTTTTAAACCAACAACCCAAACCAAATCAACAACTTACCCTACCCAGTACTAAAACCGAAAAGGTACTTTCCCGCCCCCGCGCATGCTACAGATGAAAGTAGGGGATCAATCAATGCAACCGTCACCTCAAACAATCAAACGCGTCGAGCAATCTCGCATCAACGGCGCCAAGTCTCGCGGCCCGAACACGTCGCGCGGCCGCGACCGCGCTCGCACCGCACCGCTCACCCATGGCCTCTACGCCACCGAACCTAATCTGCTGCCCACGGTCGAAGAGCCGCTCTACGCCGCCTTCCGCCAGACCTGCCAATCCGATTGGAAGCCGGCCAATCAGTACGTCACCGCCAAAGTCGACGACCTCGTCGCCTACCGTTGGGAACTCGACCGCCTCCGCGCCGTCCGCCGCCAGTTCCTCGTTCGCATTTTCAACGACGTCGCCTCCAACTGCGACTCCGACGCTTCGCAACTTTCCATCGTCTGCGAAACCGAGATACGCGCTTCCGCCGAATCCGGAACCCTCGACCGTTTCGACCTCCGCATTCGCCGCTGCAATCTCGAAATCTCGCGCATCGAACGCGACACCA